>NZ_JBNPTX010000003.1:0-571103 GCF_051167875.1 Bradyrhizobium sp. HKCCYLRH3097 | reverse complement strand
GAACCACAACGCGCCAATTCGTCCTCGAAACAGATGGCGTTCACGACGAAACTACTGCCGACTTTTTCAACGGAATCTGCTCGAAACAGACATTGATAGCAGTCCCCAACTTGCTTCAGAACACGTCGATCGTCGGAAACCGTGGCTCTCCGGTGATGCAATCCCAGAGGTAGGCGGCGAGGCCGACGTCGCCGGTCCATAACGAATAGCGTCCGCGGCCGGCGACCATCTGGCCGCCGCGAACCTGCACGATGGCGGTCATCGCGAACTGGCGCGCGCGGTCGAGCCAGACCGGGTCGTGGGTGCGGCGATAGAGCTTGAGGAAGGCGTAGCCGTTTCCGCCGGTGCCGTGGCAGAGGTTCGAGCCCTTGGTCAGTGGTCCGGCGGCCCAGGTGAAGCGTCCGCCGTCCAGCAGCAGCGCGTCGAAGTCCGGCGTCGCGAACGGCGCGTCGGCGAAGGTCGTCACCATGCCCGGGGCACCATGACAGTGCTGACAGAGGAACAGCCGCTTCTCACGCTTGCTTCGCGGTCCCCATGTGGTTCCGATGTCATAGCGCCATGCGTTCGCCGCGAGCGCCTTCGGGACGAAGGCGGCCACGTGAGCCTGCTGTGCCGCCGTCAGCCAGTCCCATCCGAGCAACAACGGGATGACGTTGCCGGCGAAACCATGAACGGGTCCGAGAAAGCGGTCCTTGGCGCCATATAGATCCTGGGTCCAGAGCGGGCCCTGCGGTGTGTCCTCCAGCTCGGCCAACAGCCGTGCCGCCTGCCCCTCGAACAGGCGGCGCCAGCGCGCTTCCCCGGTCATCCCCGCCATGTGGACCGCCGCGACCATCGACCCCGGCAGGCCCCACATCAGCTCCCGGATCGGCAGCTCGTTGTTCTTCTCGGCGTGCCAATGAATGAGGTCGGCGAGGCTCGACAGTGGCGTGAGCCGCATGGCGAGCAGGGCGGCCCCCATCTCGCCACGGAGCAGCGAGCCATGTTTTTCGTAGTCGGCAGGCGAATTGGCCGCGTGGTCCATGACCGTCCGCTCCATCAGCCTGGACAGCACGGGGCGGAAATCCTTGGTCGCTCGGGTTGCGCCGACACGATGCAGGTAGTCGAGGGCCCAGATCACACCCGCGGCGCCCTTGTAGAAGCTGGGATCGCCGTCGGCGGTCCCGTCGTCGCTGGGGTGGGCCGGCCAGAAATGATCGGGATCGAATTGGGCGATCGCATCGGCCGCGATGTCTTCGATCGCGGCCAGGGCAATCGCTTCGTCCCAGGGAGTCTGGACCAGCGGCCGATGTCGTCCCAGGGTGATCATCGTGTCGGGCTCTCGGGTGCTGTCCGTCGGTCGCGTCAAGCAGGCAGGCCGCGGGGCGCATGATTGGCAACCAGCCTATCCAAAAGCCTGCCGTCGGTACACCATCGGTCCTATCGGATGATGGCTCGAGACGATGCCCAAGGTCCGCGGGGAATGAACATGCGCGAGACCCTTTCGATACGGTGCTACATCGCCGCGCCTCGGCCGGCGGTCTATCGAGCGCTGCTCGATCCGCGCGCGATCGCAAAATGGAAGGTGCCGGACGGGATGACCTGCGACGTGCATGCGTTCGACGCCCGTGAAGGCGGCGCGTTGCGGATTTCGCTTACCTATGACGTGCCGACCGGGACCGGCAAGACGACGGCGCACACGGATACGTATCGCGGTCGCTTTGTGAAGCTCGTCCCGAATGAGCAGGTTGTCGAAGTGGACGAGTTCGAGACCACGGATCCTGCGCTACGCGGCGAGATGACCATCACGATCACGCTCGCCGATGCGGATGGCGGGACCAAACTCCTTGCCACGCATGATGGACTGCCCCGTGGCGTATCGCCCGCCGACAACGAGGCCGGCTGGCGGATGGCGCTCGCGAAGCTCGCGGCGCTCGTCGAGGCGCGATAGGCCGGGCGTTCCGCTCATGCCCGCGGCAAACATGGGTATGCCGATCACCGGCCGCCGTTCACCGACGCGGAGCAAGAAAAGACCGATCAGAAAAAGCCGTGGCTCAGATCCGTCCCGTAGGTCAGCGCCATCGCCGACACCAGCAATATGGCGGCACAGAGCAGAAGGAACTGTTTGAGCAGTTCGTGTTTCGTACTGTCGGATGCTTCGGAAAATGCCTTATGAAATGCCTTGGTCAGAGCCGTCATTGCGACCTCGATCTCCTCCCGCCCTTGAGTAGGTCAAGGCAGCAGGCAGAAGGTTCATCTCGGCACAGATGCTGACCGGCATTGGACGCGAAAGTCCCGGCTGGACGAAGGCCGCCCGGTCTCCTCAGGCGCGGCGGCGGCAAGCCCGAGCAGGACGACGAAACCGCCGATCGGCGGCAAATGCTGGACATCGCAGTGGCGTAGGACGGTCGCTCCTGCCGCGGCAATGAGCGCCGTGCCAAGCGCCAGGCCGACGGTGGGACGGTCGCTCAGTGCTTGATCGCCATCCAACCGCCTTCTTGCGAGATCCGGAGCCGCACGCTTATTGAAACACCTTCACGGTGCGACGCTGTTTGGTGGAGACGGTCCAATTGACGTCGCAGGAGTCACCCGCGTTGATGCTGAGCGTCACGTTGAAGCAGACCTTGCTTTCGTCGGCGACCGCGCTCTTTCCGGTAAAGCACCCCGGACGTGTTTCGGAAAAGGAAAGAGCAGCGGTATCGGGTATCAGCTCCCAACCTGCGTCCGCCGCAGCGCATGTTTGCACCGGGCCTGCTGATTTGCCGACCGGCGCGCCTGTAGGATGATCGAGATGCATAGGTCCGCCATTGACCGATATGCTTTTTGTCTGCACGATCTCCTTCAAGACCGGTGGTGGAGGTAACGAAACGTCATTTGCAGCGAGACTGAGCGACGGCATCTGTACGACGGCGACAAATTCCGAGTTTGGTACTCGCTTGAAGACGTAGATCCGCTCTCCGGGACCGACGCTAGCCTCGACGATCTTGTCTTTCTGGTCGCCGACAACGCCAAACGACTCTCCGCCAATGACCTGAATGATGAGGGGATTGGGGTTCGGGATCGCGCTCTTAGGCTCGAAGCGGATTCGTAAGCTGACGATCTGCTGGCTGGGGCTCTTGGTCACCACAGCGGTCAGGGGCGATCTCGACTGAAGGCAGGCCGTGTAGGCGGCAAGGCCATTTTCATCGACGCCCGACGTCACCAGATGCTTCGCTTCGTCAACGCTATAGTTGAACCGCGTCTCTTGGTACATGCTGGCGCGCTTTGCCGCGAAGCTCTTGAAATCTCCAGCGAAATATTCGGGGATGATTGCGGAGGCAGACTTCTTTGCCTCTTCATAGTTCGCCTCATTGATCAACTTGAGCTGGGCGAGCATGACTGCAAGGGAAGAATCCTCGATGCGCATCGCCTTGAAAGCTTCGATATTGCAATCGCTCGCCTCACTGAAAGCCGCGCCCGAAGATCCCAACAGGGCCACGACAACAAAAATCGCAAGTCTCACGACAATTCTCCCTTTTCGAATGAGATTGAAGGGGCCAGAAAAGAATGTTTTGGTGAAATCGTGAGGCCAACGAAAAGTCGGCCATCCAGTGTCATCAGATTGCGCCTTGCCAAGAGCCAAAGCAATATCAAAACGCGTCGCAATCTCTGCCGGCAGCCCCACCGTCAGGCGTCTCGAAGCGAGCAAGTGCAAAGGAACGAAATCATCAGCTGCCCGGATCGGCAGTTCGTCGTTCTTCTCGGCGTGCCAATGAATGAGGTCGGCGAGGCTCGACAGTGGCGTGAGCCGCATGGCGAGAAGGGCGGCCCCCACCTCGCCACGGAGCAGCGAGCCGTGTTTCTCGTAGTCGGCAGGCGAGTTGGCTGCGTGATCGATGACCGTCCGCTCCATTAGCCTCGACAGCACGGGGCGGAAGTCCTTCGCACGGCCTGTCGCACCGATACGGAGCAAGTAGTCCAGCCCCCCAGATCACCCCCGCCGCGCCCTTGTAGAAGCTGGGGTCACCGTCTGCCGTCCCGTCGTCGCTGGGATGGGCCGGCCAGAAATTGTCGGGATCGAACTGGGCGATCGTGTCGGCTGCAATGTCGTCGATCGCGACCCGAACGGCCGCTTCGTCCCAGGGGGTCTGGATCAGCGGCCGGTGGCGTCCGAAGGTGATCGTGATGTCGGGCTCCCCTGTGCTGCGCGCATCTCATCAGCTCGTGACTGCGGCCCATGCCGCCATCGCCTTGAATGGGAGAACCGACCGATCCCAGCAGCTCGGTTGTCAGGTGCTGTCAGCCGCACGACTGAAGTCGAGCGCCATGTGCGCCTCGTCGTAGTATCGGCCGCCGTCCTTCGCGGCTTTCAGCTCCAGGCCAAATTCCACGAAGCCGATGCTTTCGTAGAGCCGTCGCGCCGGCACATTGTCCTGGACGACGATCAGCTGAACGATCTCGACCTGCTCGCGCGCGACATCCAGGATGGCATTCGCCAACAGGCGCGCGAGCCCGCTCCGTCGAAAGGCTGGCTTAACGTACATGCCGAACAGCCGGCCCTTATGGGCGTGCTTCGGCCCCTGCTGGACGACGAAGCCCAGCGTGCCGACAAGCTCGCCGTCTCGAAAGGCGCCGAGGGTGTGGGTGTCCTCAAGCCGCCTGGCGAACCATTCGACGCCAAGCCCGTTCTCCAGCTCGAAGGTGCTGCCCATCGATTCCGGGCTGATCGTCAGCGCCTCCAGACGAAGGGCCTTGAAGCATGCCGCATCGTCGGCCCGCAGGCGCCGGATCGTTGCAGCAGGGCTCATGGACCGGCTTTCCATCGTCCTCGCGTGAAAAAATCTTCGCGTGAAAGCGGCGCCCTTGGGCGAGCGCTTCGCCGCATGCGCGTGCTCGACTCCTCGGCCTACGGGCCTTCACAGGCCGACATGCCAGCCGGCCTGCAAACAATGCGGCCTGCCGCAAGCGCAGGCCGCCAGACGTCACCTCACAGGAGCTGACCTCAGATGAGGCCGAGAGGTGAAGCCATCAAACTACTGGGCGCGCTTCAACCGCTTGATCTCGGCGACCTGAAACTTGCCGCCGGCCAGCAGGCTGCTGCAATGCAGCCAGACCTTGTTGCGATCCCAGCCCAGGAACGCCTTGGTCTCCGCACAGTCCGCGTAGTGCTTGTACCTGAGGGTGTCGGAGCAGGTCGTATCGAAATGCGAAAATTCCTGACCGGACAAGCTGCATCCGACCCAAGGCGCATTGCCCGACTTGAAGCTGGTCTCGCAGCCGCCGTTGCAGCTGCTGGCGGCTCTCTCCAGCTTGGCGATCCTGGCTTCCACGGAGTCCGACGCAACTGACGGCGCGCGCGCCGTCGACGACGCCGTCGACCGCGTGCGGCGCGAGATCCCGGTGTCGGCCGTGGTCTTCGACCTCTGGAGCTTTGTCGCCTGCTTCGGTGCGTCGACCGTTACGCCCGGAAGCGAGGGGGCGGAGCCTGGTGTGATTTGCGATGCGGCAGGACCGCACAGCAGGACGGTTGCCAGCACGGCGGCAGCCGAGGACGCGACGACACTCGACGACAATCTCATGACAATATCCCTTCAGGGACGAACCTGCCGTCCCAATACATTGTGACCGCACTATATTACCTATCCGAAAATGGGAAACTTGGCTACTCAGCGCCGAAAAAATTCTGCGAATGATCGTCGTTTGCATCGCGATCGGGTGATGTGCCGGCGACGCATCCAGAGATTGCCGTGTCGCGGGAGGCGATTTCGGATCGGCAGAATGACGCGCAGGCTGGACCGCGGGCGGTTGGCCTGACGTCACCCGTCGGGAGGCGGAGCTATCAACGCAGTGCGGCAATAGGCTTCCACGCGGCATTGAGAGCAGGCCGCGTCCCGCGCGACGCTGCAAGTTCCTTGTGGAGCAGCTTCGCTGGAAACTGCTAGAAGCGATCACGCACTCACAGGGGATGACGAGCTCAATGACAGCCAAGCGCGTGGTGTTCACCGGGGGGACCGGCAAGGCGGGCAGGCATGTGCTGCCGCATCTGCAGAGCAAGGGCTATAAGCTGCTCAACGTCGACCTCAAGCCGTTCGATCACCCCGGCATCGGCACGCTGATCGCCGATCTGACGGACAGCGGCCAGGCCTTCAACGCGCTGACCACGCATTTCGGCTTTGCAGGCTTCAACGCCGGCCGGCCGCCGCAGGCGCCGGATGCCGTCGTGCATTTCGCCGCGATTCCGCGGGTGCTGATCGAGCCCGACAACGAGACCTTTCGCGCCAACACCATCAGCACCTACAACGTCATCGAGGCCGCAGCGAAGCTCGGCGTCCGCAAGATCATCGTCGCCTCCAGCGAGACCACCTATGGCGTCTGCTTTGCGGAAGGCGACAAGGACTTCAGGAGCTTTCCGCTCGATGAGGACTACGACACCGACCCGATGGATTCCTACGGGTTGTCCAAGGTCGTGAACGAGAAGACCGCGCGCGCCTTTGCGATGCGCTATGGCATCGACATCTACTGCTTGCGCATCGGCAACGTCATCGAGCCGCATGAGTACGACATGTTCCCGCGCTTCCTCGCCGACCCGCCGTCGCGCAAGCGCAATGCGTGGTCCTATATCGACGCCCGCGACCTCGGCGAGATCGTGCATCTGGCGATCGAGAAGGACGGGCTCGGCTTCCAGGTCTTCAACGCGGTCAACGACACCGTCACGGCCACCGTTCCGACGCGCGAGCTGCTGCGCCGCTATTGCCCGAATGTGCCGGTGACCCGCGAGATGGGTGACGACGAGGCGCCGCTGTCGAACCGCAAGACGCGCGAGGTGCTCGGGTTCAAGGAAGCGCACAATTGGCGGAAATACGTGAAGGCGGGGTAGGGCAGCCGTAGGGCGGATGAGCGCAGCGTAATCCGCTATTCCGGCTGTTGTGCGCATAGCGGCTGTTCGCGCACGGGGCGGCGGATTACGCTGCGCTCATCCGCCCTACGGACCGGTGCCTTCCCTCACGTCATCCGCCGCCGGAGCGCGAGCATCGCGAGCGACAGCACGATCGTCCCGACGATGAACACGGCCGCCGCCGAGACGATCGCCGGACTGATGTTCTCGCGGATGGTGGCGAACATCTGCCGCGCCAGGGTGCGCTGATTGGGGCCGGCGACGAACAGCGTCAGCACCACCTCGTCCAGCGACGTCGCGAAAGCGAACAATGCGCCGGAGATCATGCCGGGCAGCGCGATGGGAAACGTCACCGAGCGCAGCACCACGGCGGGCGAAGCGCCGAGGCTCGCGGCGGCCCGCTCGAGCTGGATATCGACGCCCTGCAAGGCCGAGGAGACGTTGACCAGCACGAACGGCACGGCGACGACGGTGTGCGCGATGATGACGCCGAGATAGGTGTTGGTGAGCCCGTAGCGCGAGAACATCAGCTGCATGCCGACGCCGAGCACCACCGCCGGCACGACCATCGGCAGCAGGAACACGGTGCGAAGCGTCGCGAACAGCAGCGAGGCGGGCTTGCCGCGCAGGCCGAGCGCGGCGAGCGTGCCGAGCAACGTTGCAAGGGCTGTGGTCCCCGCGCCGATCAGCAGGCTGTTGACGATCGACAGCCGCCAGGAGTCGGCGGTGACCAGCTCGCGAAACCAGCGCGTCGAATAGCCGGGAATGGGATAGTTCAGGAACACGCTGTCGGTCAGCGATAGCGGCAGCACCGCGATCAACGGCCCGAGCAGGAACACGATGACGGCGATCGCGAACAGCAGCTTGACGAGCGGCAGCCATTTCATGCGCGCTGCTCCTCGGTCGAGGTCAGCCGGATGTAGACGGCGTAGAGCAGGATCGTCATCGCGAGCAGGACGAGGCCGAGCGCGCCGGCCATGCCCCAGTTCGCGGCTCCCGTGGCGTAGTAGGCGATCACCGAGCTGATCATCTGATCGTTGGCGCCGCCGATCAGCGCCGGCGTGATGTAGTAGCCGAGCGCGGCCATGAACACGAGCAGGGCGCCGGAGACGACGCCGCGCATCGACAGCGGCAGCAGGACGTGGACGAAGGCGCGCAGCGGATGCGCGCCGAGCGAGGCCGCCGCCGGCATCAGATTGCGCGGGATCGCGATCAGCACGCTGAAGATCGGCAGCACCATGAACGGCAGCAGCACATGCGTCATGGCGATGACGACGCCGAGCCGGTTGAACATCAGCGGCACCGGCGCTGACGTCAGGCCGAGCCCCTTCAAGGTGGCGTTGATCAGGCCGTTGTCCTGCAGCACGACATACCAGGCCGCGGTGCGTACCAGGAGGGAGGTCCACAGCGGCAGCAGCACCGCGCCGAGCAGGATCTGCCGGCGCCAGCCGTCGACCGAGGCGGCCACCATCGCGAACGGCAGGCCGATGAGGATGCAGGCCAGCGTCACCAGCGCCGAGGTCACGAAGGTCCGGATCATGATCAGGCGGTTGGCCGAGGCGCCCTCCGGCATCGCAGCGATATTGCCGGCGGCGTTGCGCTCGAGGTCGACAGCAGCGAGCAGGTTCTTGTCGGTCCAGGGCGAGGCGACGGCCTCGGCGATGGTCGTCCAATAGGAGGTCTCGCTCCAACGCGAGTCGATTGCGGCGAGGTCGACCGCGCCGGTGCCGTCGAGCGCGCGGCGGGTCTTGCCGAGCAGGCTGCGGAATCCGGACTGCGCGCTGTTGAGGCGGCGAACGAGATCGCCGAACTGCTCGTCATTGGTCAGCTTGCGGATGTCGTCGATGAACGCGGCCTGTGCGGTTGCAGGAGGCACGCTCGTGCGGTCCCAGCGCGCCAGCGCCTTGTGGGTGCGGGGCAGGGACTCGGTCGCGACTGGATCGGATACAGCAGACTTCATCATCGTCACCAGCGGCACGACGAAGAACGACAGCATGAACGCCAGAAGCGGCGCCAGCAGCAGAACTGCCGTCAACCGTTGGCGGAGGTCTGGTCGCATGATCCCACCACCCAGACATCCGACGCCGCGAACGACAGCGCGACCTCGCTGCCGACCTCCGCGGCCTGACCGGCACGATCGCCCTTGATGATCAGCCGCTGCGCGCCGGCCGTGGCGACCAGACGCATGTGATCGCCGAAATACACCGCATCCAGGATGCGCGCGGTCAGGCGGTTCGCGGTCGCCGCTGCATGATCGTTGATCCGGATGGCCTCGGGACGGATCGAAACCTGCACCTTGCCGCCATCGATGCGGGCGGCGCCGGCATGCGCCGACAGCGTGAGGCCCGAGTCTGTCGTCAGCCGCATCACCTCGCCCGCGTGCTCGTCGAGCTTGCACGCCAGCAGGTTGGTCTCGCCGATGAACTCGGCGACGAATGACGTGCGCGGCAGCTCGTAGATCTCGCGCGGCGTGCCGATCTGCTCGATCCTGCCGTGGTTGAACACGGCGATGCGGTCGGACATCGTCAGCGCCTCGTCCTGGTCGTGGGTGACGAAGACGATGGTGAGGCCGAGCCGGCGGTGCAGGTCGCGGATGTCGAGTTGCATCTGCTCGCGCAGCTTCTTGTCGAGCGCACCGAGCGGCTCGTCCATCAGCACCACCTGTGGCTCGAACACCAGGGCGCGGGCGAGTGCGACGCGCTGCTGCTGGCCGCCGGAGAGCTGCGCCGGTTTGCGCTCGGCCATGGCCGACAGCTTGACCATGTCGAGCACGCGGGCGACGCGCTGCGCGATCTCGGGCTTGGACGTGCCGCGCATCCTGAGCGGAAAGGCGATGTTGTCGCGCACGCTCATATGCGGGAACAGCGCGTAGTTCTGGAACACCACGCCCATGTTGCGCTTGTGCGGAGGCAGCCCGTCGACCCTGGCGCCGCCGACCTCGATCGTGCCGCTGGTCGGCTGCTCGAAGCCTGCGAGCATCATCAGGAGCGTGGTCTTGCCGGAGCCGGAGGGCCCGAGCAGGGCGACGAACTCACCGCGCGCGATATCGAGATCGAGATCGTCGACCACGGTCAGCGCAGCGAAGCGCTTGACCACATGCCGGAACGAGATGAAGGGGGTATCCATGACGGAGGCTTTCGGCGCGGACCTCGCCGGGACTCATGCACGAGGAGGGCAGGCGCGCGTCGCGACGACGATCATCGCGCGCCCGGTTTGCTGAAGCGGCGAGCCTCAGCGCGCGAGCCAGGCGTTGAAGCGCTTCGACAGCTCTTCAGAATTGTCGGTCCAGAAGGCGACGTCGAGCGCGATCGCCTGCTTCAGATTGTCCGGCGTGGTCGGCAGCTCGGCGGCGAACTTTTCCGGCACCAGCTTGGCAGCGGCGATGTTCGGCAGGCCATAGGCGATGTATTCCGGCAGCTTGGCCTGGTTCTCGGCCTGGCTCGCAAACGCGATGAAGTTCATCGCGGCGTCCTTGTTTGGCGAGCCCTTCAGCACCACCCAGCTGTCGACAGCGTAGATGCTGCCCGGAAACACGAAGCCGAAATGCTTGCCCTCGGTGCGGTTGATGGCGCTGATGCGGCCGTTATAGACCGAGGTCATCGCGACCTGGCCGGATGACAGGAGCTGCAGCGGCTGCGCGCCGGCCTCCCACCACACGATGTCGGCCTTGAGCGCGTCGAGCTTCTTGAAGGCGCGCTCGACGCCCTCCTTGGTCTTCAGCACCTTGTAGACGTCGCTGGCTGGCACGCCGTCGGCCATCAGCGCGAATTCGAGCGTGTATTTGGCGCCCTTGCGCAGGCCGCGCTTGCCCGGAAACTTCGCCGTGTCCCAGAAGTCCGCCCAGGTCTTCGGCCCATCCTTGATCTTGTCGCCGTCATAGGACATGCCCGTCGACCACACGATGGCGCCGACGCCGCAATCGCTCACGCCGGCCGGGATGAAGCCTTTCTTGTCGCCGATCTTGCTCCAGTCGATCTTCTCATAGATGCCGTCGCTGCAGCCGAGCTCGAGCTCCTCGGCCTCGACCTGCACCGCATCCCAGTTCGGCACCCCGGCCTTCACCTTGGCCTGCAGCACGCCATAGCCGCCGTCCCAGCTCTCGTCGAGCACGGTGGCGCCGAGCTTGGCGGCGAACGGCTGGAAGTAGATCTTGCGCTGCGCGTCCTGATAGTTGCCACCCCACGACACCACCGTGAGATCGCGCGCCTGCGCCGCCGCGGCGACGCTCAGCATGGCTGCCGCCGCCACCAGCACCGTCTTCGAGACGGTGAGGGCCGCGCGTGGCGTCCCGTTCGACACCTTCACACCCGTGGGGCTGGTCCGCCGTGAAAACATGCTCGATGATCCGTCGCGCTTTGAAAGGTTCAAAAAAGCTATCGGCTGTTCCCAGCCGTGGCAAGCGCGAGTTTTGATCGTGAGATGATGCCATTTTGGCGCTAGGCGCCGCGCCGGCCGCGTTGCGGCAGGGCGTGTTGAGATCGTCCGCTGCCGGCGCATGGTCTGGTCCGGCGGGGGTCACGCCCCCGGGGACGTGTTTGGAGCGTTGCGGTCCTACAATCCGGCGCTGCAGCCTTGATCGTCCGGGCAGGCAAGCGCCGGCACCGGTTCGCTCCCCGCCGAATTGTCGACGACGAGACCGAGCGCCGGTGTGCTCGTCGCCCGCGCACGGGTCGGAGCCGGCAGCCGCCGCGATGCACCGTGGGCGCCGATGCGTTCAAAACCCTCTGCTGTCTTCATCAGTCTGGCGGCGACAAGATGATTCAAAAAATCCATGTTGCAACTCCGTGTGGTCAAATGACCCGGCGGCCTGGTGCGGGACAGGCCGCCGGGTCGGCGCAACGTGCTGGAGTTGGCGTCCTCCATCTCGCTGCGCTGGTCTGTGATCCGTTTCACAGTCGTGTAGAATTGATCGTGAATCGGATCATCCGTGGAGCGTGATCGGGACGCCGGCTGCCATTTGTCTCTACGAATCAAGAGACGATCGCGTTTCCGGGCGCTCGACATCACGCGCGTTCACATTCTTGTTTACTCCGCGGGTTGAGCCGCCACCGTGCCGTGGCCGCCATGCTGGGTGAGGGGCTTCATGCCGGTCAGCGTCCGCAGCAGCACGTAGAACACGGGCGTCAGGAACAGGCCGAACACGGTGACGCCGATCATGCCGGAGAAGACCGCGACGCCCATCGCGCGCCGCATCTCCGAGCCGGCGCCGGTCGAGAGCACCAGCGGCAGCACGCCCATGATGAACGCCATCGACGTCATCAGGATCGGTCGCAGCCGCAGGCGGCTGGCCTCGATCGCCGCGCGCAACGGCGTCCGCCCGGCGAATTCGAGCTCGCGCGCGAATTCGACGATCAGGATCGCGTTCTTGGCGGAGAGGCCGACGAGCACGATCAGGCCGATCTGGGTGAAGATGTTGTTGTCGCCCTTCGAGAGGTAGACACCGAACATCGCCGCCAGCAGCGCCATCGGCACGATCATCAGGATCGCCAGCGGCAGGGTCAGGCTCTCATACAGCGCGGCCAGCACCAGGAACACCAGCAGGATCGCGAGCGGAAACACCCACAGGCCGGAGTTGCCGGCGATGAACTCCTGGTAGGTCAGGTCGGTCCATTCGAAGGCGAAGCCGGGCGGCAGCACCTCGGCCGCGACCCGCTCGGCCGCCGCCTGCGCCTGGCCGGAGGAGAAGCCGGGCGCCGCTGCCGCGTTGATATCCGACGACAGGAAGCCGTTGTAGCGGATGGCGCGTTCGGGACCTGCGCTCTGTCGCACGTTGAGCAGCGCCGACAGCGGCACCATGTCGCCGGAGGCGGAGCGCACCTTGAGCTGGCGGATATCGTCGGCACGGGCGCGGAACGGCGCGTCGGCCTGCACGCGCACCGAATAGGTGCGGCCGAACTTGTTGAAGTCGTTCACGTAGTAGGAGCCGAGGTAGATCTGCAGGGTGTTGAACACCTCCGTCACGGGGACGCCGAGCTGCAGCGCCTTGGTGCGGTCGATGTCGGCGAACAGTTGCGGCACGTTGACCTGGAAGCTGGAGAACACGCCGGCGATCTCCGGCGACTTCTGCAGGCCCGCCATGAACGCCTTGGTGACGTCGTTCAGAGCTTCGTAGCCGAGGCCGGCGCGGTCCTCGATCTGCAGCTTGAAGCCGCCGATCGTGCCGAGACCGTTGACCGGTGGCGGCGGGAACATCGCGATGAAGGCGTCCTGGATGCCCGCATATTTCTTGTTGAGCTCCATCGCCAGCGCGCCGCCGGACAGCGACGGATCCTTGCGCTCGTCGAACGGCTTCAAGGTCGAGAACACGATGCCGGCATTGGAGGAGTTGGTGAAGCCGGAGATCGACAGGCCGGGGAAGGCGACCGAGCTCTCGATCCCGGGCTGCGTCAGCGCGATGTCGCTCATCTTGCGGATCACCTCCTCGGAGCGGTCGAGCGTGGCGCCGTCCGGCAGCCGCGCGAAGCCGACCAGGTACTGCTTGTCCTGGCCCGGCACGAAGCCGCCCGGCACCTGCTTGAACAGCATGGCGGTGGCGCCGACCAGCAGGACATAGAGGATCATCACCGCGGCCTTGCCGGTGATCACCTTGGACACGCTGCCGCTGTAATTCTCGGAGGCGCGGACGAAGGCGCGGTTGAAGCCGCGGAAGAACCAGCCGAGGCTCTTGTCGAGGATGCGGGTGAGGCGATCCTTCGGCTCGTGGTGGCCCTTGAGCAGCAGTGCCGACAGGGCCGGCGACAAGGTCAGCGAGTTCACCGCCGAGATCACGGTGGAGATCGCGATCGTCAGGGCGAACTGCTTGTAGAACTGCCCGGTCAGGCCGGAGATGAAGGCGAGCGGCACGAACACCGCGACCAGCACCAGCGCGATCGCGATGATCGGTCCCGACACCTCGCGCATCGCCTGGTAGGTGGCGTCGCGCGGCGACAGCCCGCCTTCGATGTTGCGCTCGACGTTCTCGACCACGACGATGGCGTCGTCGACGACGATGCCGATCGCGAGCACCAGCCCGAACAGGCTGAGCGCGTTGATCGAGAAGCCGAACAGATGCATCACGGCAAAGGTGCCGACAATCGAGACGGGCACCGCCAGCAGCGGGATGATCGAGGCGCGCCAGGTCTGCAGGAACAGGATCACGACGATCACGACCAGCACGATCGCCTCGAACAGCGTGTGCACGACGGCCTCGATCGAGGAGCGCACGAACTGGGTCGGGTCGTAGACGATGTGGTACTCGACGCCCTCCGGCATCGTCTTCTTGATCTCGGCCATGGTGGCGCGGACGTTGTCCGAGATCTGCAGCGCGTTGGAGCCGGGCGCCTGGAAGATCGGGATCGCCACCGCCTGCTTGTTGTCGAGCAGCGAGCGCAGGCCATATTCGGAGGCGCCGAGCTCGATGCGGGCGACGTCGCGCAGCCGCGTGATCTCGCCATGCGTTCCGGTCTTCACGACGATGTCGGCGAACTGGTCCTCGTTCGACAGCCGGCCCTCGGCATTGACCGAGAGCTGCAAATCGAGGCCCTTGACGCTCGGTGAGGCGCCGACGACGCCGGCGGCGGCCTCGACGTTCTGCGCCTGGATCGCCTTGACGATGTCGCTGGCGGAGAGGCCGTGCTCGGCCGCCTTCTGCGGATCGACCCAGACCCGCATCGAATAGTCGCCGGCGCCGAACAGCTGCACGTCGCCGACGCCGTCGATGCGCGCCAGCCGGTCCTTGACGTTGAGCACCGCGTAGTTGCGCAGGTACGTCGTGTCGTAGCGGCCGTTCGGCGAGATCAGATGCACGACCATGGTGAGGTCGGGCGAGCTCTTCTTGGTGATGACGCCGAGCTGGCGCACGACATTGGGCAGCCGCGGCTCGGCCTGCTGCACGCGGTTCTGCACCAGCTGCGTGGCCTTGTCCGGATCGGTGCCGAGCTTGAAGGTGACCGTGAGCGTCATCGCGCCGTCGGTGGTCGCCTGGCTGCTCATATAGAGCATGTTCTCGACGCCGTTGATCTGCTCCTCGATCGGCGTCGCCACCGTCTCGGCGATCACCTTCGGATTGGCGCCGGGATAGGTCGCGCGCACCACCACGGAGGGCGGCACGACGTCGGGATATTCGGAGATCGGCATGGAGAACAGCGCGATCAAGCCGCCGAGGAAGATCAGCGTCGACAGCACGCCTGCGAAGATCGGCCGATCGATGAAGAATTTGGAGAGGTTCATGGGAGGCCCCGTGGTCGGGAGATGTCAGTGGCTCTGATTGGCGTCGGTCGTCGAGGGGGCGCGATGTTCACCCTCCCCTGGAGGGGGAGGGTCGGCTCGCATGAGCGCAGCGACATGCGAGACGGGGTGGGGTGGCGGCCCCTCCGCGCGTGCGGTGCTCAATTGAGACGAACCCGCGACGCACGGATGCTGAGGAGGTGCGAGCAGGTTTTCACCAACTGAGACCGTCACCCCACCCCGCCGCGCGCTGTGCGCGCGTCGACCCTCCCCCTCCAGGGGAGGGTGGGCATCGCGTGTGTGGTGACCGCCATTGTCGATCATGATCAGCGCTGCGCCAGTCGCTTGTTGTCAGTGGCCGCCCCGTCGCGTGCGCCCATCGCGGCCACCTGCGTCTTCAACAACGCACCTGGCCGCACCCGCTGGAGGCCATTGACCACCACGCGCTCGCCGGGCTTGAGGCCGGCGGAGATGATGCGCAGGCCGTCGACGCTGCCGCCGAGGCTGACCGGGCGATAGACAGCGCGCTCGTCGTCGCCGACCACCATCACGAATTTTTTGTCCTGGTCGGTGCCGATGGCGCGCTCGTCGAGCAGCACCAGCGATTGCTGCTGCGGCTGGCCCATGCGCACGCGCGCGAACTGGCCGGGGATCAGCCGGCCGTCCTCGTTCTTGAACACGGCGCGGACGCGGATCGTGCCGCTCTGCCCGTTGACCTGATTGTCGATCAACTGGATATGGCCGGATGCCGTGATGCCGCCCGAGGTCGTCATCTCGACCGGGATGCGGTCGAGATTGCCGCGTTTGCCCGAGCCGTCGGCAATCGCCGACAATGCGCGCAACACCAGCTCTTCGGTGGCGTCGAAGCTCGCATAGATCGGGTTGACGGACACCAGCGAGGTCAGCACCGGCGAGGCCGACCCGGCGGCGACGAGGTTGCCGACCGTGACCTCGATCCGGCCGACCCGGCCGTCGACCGGCGCGCGCACCTGCGTGTAGTCGAGATTGAGCTTGGCTGTCTGCAAGGTCGCTTCGGCGGCCTTGACGTTGGCGATGGCTTCGCGATTGCCGTTGTCGCGCTGGTCGTAATCGCGCTTGGTCACGATGGAATTGCCAACCAGCTGCGCGCCGCGCTCCAGTTCGTTGGCGGCGAAGGCGGCGCGGGCGCGCGCCGCTTCCAGTTGCGCCTGCGCCCGGTCGACCTCGGCGGCGTAGGGCGCCGGGTCGATCTTGAACAGGACGTCGCCAGCCTTGACCAGCGAGCCCTCGGTGAAATTGGTGCCGAGAATGGCACCGGCCACCCGCGGCCGGATCTCGACCCGCTCGACGGCTTCAAGCCGGCCGGAGAACTCGTCCCACAGGCTCGCCTGGCGCGGCTCGACGACGGCAACCGTAACGGGGACGGCCTGTTCGGGGGCCGCGGCGCGGGCCGCATTCGGCGCGGAACTGAAGTGGAAATATTGGGAGCCGGCGTAGGAGCCGGCGGCAATCACCAAGCCGGCGGCGGCGACGGTGCTCAGCCACCGCTTCAGGCGGCCGGAAGAACGAATTTCGGACGAAGGCATTGGCGCGCTCCAGATTTGTAGTGCTCGCTACAAATGTGGCGCTGGCAACCCGTTCGCAAGAGACTTATGTAACGGATACTACGAAAATAGTAGCCCGACTTTCGGCGGACTGCGCCAGATCAAAGAAATCGCGTTCAAGAACAACTAGATAAGAATCAGACGGGGCGGAGACGGAACAGGAGTTTTGCAGATGGGCATCGGACGGCCCCGGACTTTCGATCGCGACACCGCGCTGGACCAGGCGATGGAGGTGTTTTGGCGCCATGGCTATGAGGGCGCCACCATCGCCCAGCTCACCGATGCCATGGGCATCAACCCGCCCAGCCTCTATGCCGCGTTCGGCAGCAAGGAGGCCCTGCTCAGGGCCGCGCTCGACCGCTACACGGCGCGACGGGAGGCCTGGATGGACGAGGTGCTGAGCGCGCCGACCGCCCACGAGGTCACCGCGCGGATGCTGATGGGCGTCGCCGAGAAACAGACCGATCCCTCCAATCCGCCCGGCTGCCTGCTGGTGCAGGGCGGTCTCGCCTGCGGCTCCGGCTCTTCCAACGTGCCGTTCGAGCTCGCGGCCCGCCGCGCACAGACCGAGGAGCAGCTCCGGCACCGTTTCGAGCGCGCCAAGCGCGAAGGCGATCTGGCTGAAGCCGCCGACCCCGCTGCGCTCGCGCGCTATGTTTCCGCCGTGATCACCGGCATGAGCGTGATGGCGTCGTCAGGCGCCGACCGCGAGGCATTATCCCAGGTCGCCGTCGTCGCGATCAAGGCGATCGAGGATCAGTCGGTGAGGGCGCCGGCGGCGGCGAACTGATCGACATCATGCGCTGAGCGGCGGGTGCTCTGCCGTCGCAAAGTCTTGTGCTCGTGGGCGCAATGCGATCCCCTGCGGCCGCCTCATTGTCATCGCGCGAACCAAGAGCAATTCCTCCATGCGTGTCTTCTCCGCCGCCCTTGCCACCGAGACCAACACTTTTGCGCCGATGCCGACGGGGCTCGCGACCTTCCACGAGCGCGCCTACTTTCCGGCCGGAACGCATCCGGACAAGATGCAGATGCATGGCGGGCCACTATGGGCGGCGCGGCAGGTCGGGCCATCGAAAGGTTGGACCTTGATCGAGGGGCTGGTCGCCGCAGCGGTGCCGAACGGGCTCGTCACCCGCGCCGCGTTCGAAACCCTGCGCGACCAGATCCTCGCCGACCTCGAAGCCGCGCTGCCGGTCGACATGGCGTTGATCGGCCTGCACGGCGCGATGATCGCCGACGGCTATGATGATTGCGAGGGCGAGCTGCTCGCGCTGATACGCGAGATCGTCGGACCCGATGTGGTCATCGGCGCGACGCTCGACCCCCACGTTCACATGAGCGAGCTGATGGTCAGAAGCGCCGATCTGCTGATCTGCTGGAAGGAATATCCGCACACCGACATTCTCGAGCGGGCCCAGGATCTGGTGAAACATTGCACCGAGATCGCCGAGAAGCGGCTGAAGCTGCAGAAGGCGCTGGTCGACACCGACATGATCGTGACCCTGCACACCACGCGCGAGCCGGTGCGCAGCTTCGTCGACCGCGTCACCGCGCTGGAAGGCAAGGACGGCATCGTCTCGGTCTCGATCGTGCACGGCTTCGGCTGGGGCGACACGCCTGACATGGGCACCAAGGTGCTGGTCTATAGCGATGCCGCCGTCGATCCCGATGGCGCCAAGGCGCAGGCGCTGGCGCGCAAGCTCGCGGACGAGCTGATCGGCATGCGCGAGGCGGTGACCGAACGCATGCCCGGCGTCGATGCTGCGCTCGACCAGGCCTTGGCGAAGGACGGCACCATCGTGCTCGGCGATGCCAGCGACAATCCCGGCGGCGGTGCGCCCGGCGATTCCACGTTCATCCTGCGCCGGCTGCTCGACCGCAACATCGGCAATGCCTGCCTCGGTCCGCTCTGGGATCCGATCGCGGTGCGCATCGCCTTCGATGCCGGCGTCGGCGCCAAGCTGCCGCTGCGGATCGGCGGCAAGATCGGGCCGCTGTCGGGTGATCCCGTCGATGCGACCTGGGAGATCAAGGCGCTGAAGGAGAATATGGTGATGACGGGCCTTGCCGGCACGCCCGCCAAGCTCGGCGATTGCGCGTTGATCGGGAGCAATGGCGTCGAGGTCGTGATCACCACGTTCCGCTGCCAGGCGTTCGGCACCGACTTCTTCACGCAGCTCGGCTGCGATCCTGCCACGCGCAAGCTCGTCGTGGTGAAATCCGCCCAGCATTTCCGCGCGGCATTTGCGCCGATCGCGGCCGACATCATCATGGTCGATGCGCCCGGCGTGGTCGCGCGCGACGTGACGACGTTGCCCTACAAGAAGATCAAGCGTCCGAAATGGCCGCTCGATGAGTTGCCGCAATCATCGCGAGCATGATGTCCCAGAATGCGACGATCATCGCACCGCCGTTAACGTTCGGAACGCGGCTGGAACGAACCGCGTCCGAATCGCTTGCGAATCACAGTTTGAGATCTGTTCACGGCTAGATGTCGTAGCTCTCGGAGATGGCGCGCAACATGCAGCGCCGGCGATTCTGATCGTGCGGCTCGGCTTTCGTCAGAAGGTTAAAGGCGCAGAGGCGCGCCGGCGTTGTTGGAGAGAAGGCGACGCCCCCGCATGCTGCGGGCGGGCCCGCTCACGTCGTCGACGTTCCGAACCGTCGCATCCACGCCGCCCTCAGACCGATCGGTGTCGGCGAGAACGGGCCCGACGGCGCGCGCGTGATCAGGGCGACCAGCAGGAGCGCGGCGATCGCGAGCCAGAAGCACAGCCAGAACGCATCGAGATAAGCGAGCACGTTGGCCTCGCGCTGCACCTGCGCGGCCAAGGTCCCGACGGCGCGGGCCTTGGCCTGGCCGCCGCCATGCGCGGCGAAATAGCCGGTCAGTCGTTGCAGCGCGCGCGCGACGTCGAGATCGCCGCTCTGGATGTTGAGGCCGAGATAGGCCGAATGCACCTGCTCACGCACCCGCAGCCACGTTCCCATCAGGGCGACGCCGATTTCGGCGCCGCCGAGCCGCATCACCTGGATATAGGCCGCAAAGGACGTCGCCCGCGCCGGATCGGAATTCGACAGCGCGAGGATGATGATCGGAAGCAAGGTCAGGGCCTGTCCGATCGACTGCAGCACGACGATGACGATGAAATCCTCGCGCGCCCAGGCATGGGTGATCTGGGTGCCGAGCAGATTGGCCGCCGCGAAGGCACTGAGACCGAGCACGACGACGATGCGGGGATCGAGATGGCGAAGCAGGACGATCGACAGCGGCACCAGCACGACCATCGGCAGCGCGCCGTAGAACAACAGCAGCGAGCCGCTCTGCTCCGGCCGCAACTGCGTGATGGTGACGAGGAAGTTCGGCACCAGCGACGCATTCGAGAGGCTGGTCAGCGTGTAGAGCAGGATCACGACCAGCGACAGCCCGATGTTGCGCGAGAACAGCACGTTGAAATGCGCCCATGGCTGCGGGGCGAGCGCCTCGTTGACGAGGAACAGGACGAACAGCGCGGCGCCGCCGCACAGCAGCGCCATCACCGTGCCCGATTGCAGCCAGTCGAGTCGGTTGCCCTGGTCGAGACCGGCATAGATCATCGCCACGGCGCTGCCGAGCAGCAGCATCCCGCCCCAGTCGGCGTTCTCGAGCAGCGCGCGGTTGACGGGCTCGGCCGGGGTGCCGAGATAGACCATCAGCGCCATCAGCGGCGCCAGCACGACGCCCTGCCAGTACAGCCACTGCCAGCCGAGATGCTCGACATAGAAGCCGACCAGCGAGGTCGAGGTATCCAGCGCGAAGCCGACCCGGATCGCATAGATCGAGATCGCCGGCAGCCACCAGCGGATCGGCAGGTTGCGGAAGATGATCATGAGCGTGGCCGGCACGAAGGTGCCGAGCAGCATGCCGTGCAGGATCGCGAGCGCGATCAAGGTCGGATAGTCGCGCACGAACGGAATGATCAGGGACAGCACCGCATAGATCAGGCTGGGAATACCCAGCACACGGCGCAGACCGAACACGGTCGCGAGCCACGCCACGGCCGGCGCGATCACGATCTGCGAGCCGATCGCCGCGGTGGACAGCCAGGCGCCCTCGTCAAAACCGAGCGAGAACGCGCCGCGCAGATCGGGCAGGCCGACCGAGGTCAGCCGGCTGTCGAAATTCGCCAGGAACGAGCCGAGCAGGACGGCGCCGACGGCAAACAGCGGATGCGCCGCCTGGCCGCCGCGCGACAGCGGTCCGCGATCGGTCTCACTTGGCGCCATCGGCCTGGCCGGTGGTGCGGATGTGGGTCACGACCGACATGCCCGGCAGCAGCCGCGCGAGCAGCGGCTGGTCGCCGTCGAGGGCGATGCGGACCGGAATGCGCTGCACGACCTTGGTGAAGTTGCCGGTGGCATTGTCGGGCGGCAGCAGCGCGAATTGCGAGCCGGAGGCCGGCGCGATCCGCTCGACGCGGCCATGCAGCCTCTGGCCCGGGAACGAATCCACGGTGATCTCGACCGGCTGGCCGGGCGCGACATGGGTGAGCTGCGTTTCCTTGTAGTTGGCGATGACGAAGACATGCGGCAGCGGCACCACCGCGATCAGGCTGCTGCCGATATTGACGTAGTCGCCGACCTGCACCTGGCGCTGTCCGACGACGCCGTCGAATGGCGCGGTGATCCTGGTGTAGCCGAGCTTGAGCCGCGCGGCGGCGAGCGCGGCCTTGGCGCCGGCGAGATCGGCACCGCGCTGCTTCTTGGTGCCGGTGAGCACCTCGAGCTGATGACGCTGCGCGGCGATCACCGCGCGGCTCGCGCGCACGTCGGCCTGCGCCTTGGCATAGGCGGCGGTGGCTTGTTCCAGCCGCTGTTTGGTACCCGCTTCGCTCTGCGACAGCGACTGCTGGCGCTCTTCCTCCTGCCTGGCCTGCACCTCGGCCGCGCCGGCCGAGACCTGCTGCGCCTCGGCCTGGGCGATGGTCGCATATTGCAGCTCGACCTGGTTGCTGAGGTTGTCGAGCGCCGCCTGCGCCGCTTCGACATTGGCCTCGGCCTGCGACACCTGTGCCTCGTAGTCGGCCGGATCGATCTGGACCAGCAGGTCGCCGGCCTTGACCTGCTGGAAATCGCTGACCGCAACCTTCGTCACCTCGCCGGCCACGCGGCTCGAGAGCTGCGTCAGGTCGGCGCGCACATAGGCATCGTTGGTCGATTGGGTCGTTGCGTTGCCGGTCCAGGCGTTCCAGCGCGTGGTCGCGAGCGCCACGAAGGCGAGCGCTGCGATCACCGCAAGCAGCGGAATGCCGAGACGCGCCCAGAGCCCGGGCGCCGCGGCGGGCGGCGTCGATGCAGCGCGCGCCGCCGCGTCGACGTTGCTCGGTGTTTCACTCAAGGGACGCCTCCTGCATCGGCCGACGCTGATCAGTCCGACGACTCGTATCCCATTCTGCGCCGCGTGCCACCTGGACTCTGGGTTGTGAGCCATGCGTCGCGGGGCATGGACATCTGCGCGCCGAACGGAACCCGCGGGCGATCGGACCGTGATGAACCAGCTAACAGGCCAGCAGGTTGAGCACAGGCACAGCCCGCGATCGCCGCGCCGGGATCGCGCCAACGACATCGGCGCCGGATTCGCTGCCGCGACCAGCCCGCGCCTGATGTCCCAGAATGCGACGTCGCGCGCGCTCACGTTAACGTTCAGAACGTGACTTGAACGAACCGCGTCCGAATCAGCGGCGCAGCCCGGTACGAGGTCTGTTCACGGCTAGATGTCGTGCCGTCATCGCGTGACATCAGCTATTCGGCGTCACTTGACCGCAATTTGGACGACCGGCTGGGTGCGAGAGCGTTAAGAGCACGGAGCGGCCTGCCGCCCAGCGGTTGTCGGTGACGCCGGCCGGCGCGCGCTGCCCGGTTGCAGCGGTCGCCTCGCTGGGTCACATTTCTCATCCGCGACTTGGGTCCAGCCGTTTGCTGATCAGAAGGCTTTCATGCATGGGTCACAAGGGAGCGATCCTGGTTGCCGGCGGCGCCGGCTACATCGGGGCTCATTGCTGCAAGGCTGTCGCCGGGGCTGGCTACGTGCCGATCTGTTACGACAATCTGTCCACCGGCCATCGCCGCTTCGTGCGATGGGGACCGCTCGTGGTCGGCGACATCGCCGACAGCGCCAGGGTGGCTGACACCATCCGCGCCCACGCGGTCGACGCGGTGATGCACCTGGCCGGGCCGAGCACGATCGGCGAATCCGTCGCCGATCCGCACAAATATTATCTGAACAACGTCGTCGGCACGTTGGGCCTGCTGCAGGGCATGCGCGAGGCCGGCTGCGCGCGGCTGGTGTTCTCCTCGACCGGCGCGGTCTATGGCGACGCCGGGCGGGATCCGATTCCCGAGAGCGCCGCGGGATCGGCCCTGAATCCATACGGCCGCTCGAAATACATGATCGAGCAGATCCTGGCGGACTATCAGGCAGCCTACGGCCTGTCGGCCATCGTGCTGCGCTACTTCAACGCCGGCGGCGCCGACGCGTCAGGCCTGATCGGTGAGTTGCGCGATCCCGAGACGCACCTGATCCCGCGAGCGCTGATGGCGATCCTCGGCCACGTGCCGGACTTTGCGATCTTCGGCACCGACTATGACACACCCGACGGGACCGCCGTGCGCGATTACGTTCACGTCGACGATCTCGCGGCAGCCCACATCGCGGCGATGGAGCGTCTGCTGCAGACCGGTTCGGGTGGCACCTACAATCTCGGGACCGGCCGCGGCCATTCGGTGCGCGAGATCGTCGATGCAATCGGCAGGGAGACCGGCGAGCGGGTCCCGCTGGTGGTGCGCGCGCGCCGCGCCGGCGATCCTCCGGTCCTGGTCGCAGATCCCCATCTTGCCCAGCAGGAGCTCGGCTTCGCGGCGCATCGGTCCGATCTCGGCACGATCATCCGCTCGGCCTGGACCTGGCACCAGACCGCGCACCCCCGGATCGCATGAGGCCGATGCCGCGTGCCGGGGGCTCGTCGGGGAAGCTGTTACGCCGCGGCCGGCGGCGTGTGGGCGAACTCGTCCGCGAAGCTCATCTCCGCGCGCTCGTCGTCGACCGACCAGCAGCCGATCTCGGAAGCGCCCCGGAAGAAGTGGACGCTGTGGACCGGTGAGCGGAAGTCGTCGCCGCGAATGATCCGGAGCAGGGTCTGCGCCACGCGGCGGTGATCGCCGGGGAGCCTGAGGTCGAAGAATGCGTCGCCATGGCCCGGCAGGATGGTGCCGGCCGAATCGCGAACTTCCATGCGCAACTGTGCCATGCTCGCATTCAACGACAGCAACGGTTTCCGCCCGGTAAATGCCGCCGCGCCGGCGCAGGTGGTCTCACCATGGAGCGCGTAGCGCGCTGGTCGCCATCAGCGAAGCGTGGACGAGGTGCTCTGACAAGAGGCGCCGTTCGAGCAAGCGGCCAGCCTTGTCAGCAGCGGATCGCATCGGCCGCGGTGGCCGTTGGGATGATCGCGCAAGGGATCACCGGGCCTTCTCCAGCACCGGGCGCTCTGTGGTGACGAGGGCTGCCGGGACAACCGCTTCATTGCGGGGGAGGATCGGCAGTTCGAACAGGACACGCGTGCCAGTCGGCTGGTTGGCGCTCAGGGTGAGACGGCCGCGAAGCTGCTGGACCATCCCCTTGATCATCCGGAACCCCAGGCTTGTGCGCGGTTGATCGATGTCGAAACCATCGGGCAGACCGACGCCCTGATCGGACACGCTGAGCTGCAGGCAACCGTCGATGTCGCGGGCGGAGATGTCGATCGGTCCGTCCTGGCCAGGATAGGCATGTTTCACGGCGTTGCTGACCAACTCATTGAGCAGGAGACCGAGAGGCACGGCGTGATCGGCCGACAGCCGCATCGGATGGGCATCGCAGTTCAGGATATGCGCTCCCGCGACGCGTTGCAGCCTCTTGCAGAAGTCTATGAGGAAGACGTCGACGTCGATGAAGCCGATCTGTGATGCCCGCGAGAGATGATCATGGACCTGGGCAATGGCTGCTACGCGCGATCCGGCCTCGCCGAGGGCAAGCTTGGCCTCAACGGAATCCGTCCCGAATGCCTGCACCCGGAGCATGGCCACGACGGAAGACAGGCTGTTCTTGACGCGGTGACCCATTTCGCGCGTCAGCATGGTTTGATGGTCCAAGGCGTCCCGGAGCCGCGTCTCCTCATGCAGGCGCTCGATTGCAATCCCGACGATGTCGGCGAATTCGGTGAGGAAGGCAGCGTCCGCCTCGTCGAAGCGGCGGGGGGCCGGACTGTCGACCTGGAGCACGCCGAAATAGCCGCCGCCTCGTCCGCCGCGTTCGATCCGGACGCTGATCGACGTCTTGATGCCGCGGTCTACTGGAAGCCCCGGTATCTCGAAGCGACCATCCGGGGGGGCGCGACCGGTGATGATGGCTTGACCCGTCTGGAAGGCGCGCCCGGCAGGCGAGGTACTGTCCACGACGAACGATGATTGTTCGACCGAGCTCGGCCATCCGTACCCCGCGCGGACCAGCTGTCTCTTTCCGTCCGCCACGAATTCCATCACCATCGCGAACGGTGCATTGAGGCCCTTGGCACCGAGCGCGGCGGCGCGCTGAAGAGCGACGTGGATGTCGCGGGTCTGCAATGCAGCACGACTGAATTCGGCGAGCGCAGATTGTTGGATGAGCCTGTAGCTGCGCATGTCATTCCGGACGCCCGCGCGCTCGAGAAGGATCGGAAAAGCGGTATCTTGGCTCTGATGTCCCAACACGCGGATTCTCCAAAACAGAACGCACCCCGACTACAAATTCCCCGCGGCTCTCTTCCTTACGATTTGATATTGTAGGGCTATTGTGTTGCCGTTCACCGGCCGGAGTCTGAGCAAAAGCGGACATGGTCCAGTTTGCCGCAGCGCAATTCGTCGCGAGCCGGATCGAGGCGAAAGGCGCCCCGGCTCGCGTCGAGGGGGCGCTTGGCAGTTGCACCTGACGCTTGCCGTGCCCGCGCGCTCATCCAGAGGACCTTCCACGGAGAGCGGGCACCGGCGCCGCGGCGCGACGCGCGCTCTTGCAGCCCGTCAGAGGGTGGGCGGCACCATCCTCACGGAAACCGCCATATGCGCGATCGGCCAGCCTTGAGCCGGGCGGCAGGCCGGGTTGGCGCGCCGGCCAGATCCGCTCATTCGGCGGCCATTCTTTTGGGCCGCTCGGTGGTGTGGCCCACCGACAGCGAGCCGTGGGGCGTGTGACAGATGGATCCCGTCGAAGGGGTGTGTCCTGTCCGAATCCGTCAACGACCTCAATTTCATCCGTGAATGCCTGCGTCTGGCGGCGGATTTCACGCAACTTGCGCGCGATGCCGTCGATCCGGACCTGCAGGCGCATTGCCTGCGGATGGCCGCCTTCTGGACCGATCGGGCCGCCGGAAATCCCGGCGCGGAATCGGACGATCCGAGTCAGTGAAATCGCCGGATGCGCGATGAGCGAGCAGGGCCGTTGTTGCGGCGCGGCGGGGGAGCCTTGCGTGCGGGAGCTCGTGAGCAATTTTGCTCAGACTTGCCGGTCGAGAGCGCCCAAGAAACGGGGGCGACGGCGCGGACAGCCGCCTCTGCGCCGTGGCCTCCGTCCCTCATCGTGGCTTGTCAGTTTTGGAATGATCAAGGCGCAAACCGATCGCGATCTGCGGAGCAATCAGCTGCTCGATGCCCTGGCGCCGGACAGCCGCGGCCGGATCGAGCCGCACCTCGAGCCCGTTGATTTCAAGCTCGGCGCCGTGGTCTGCGAGGCGGGCGGCCATCTCCGGCATGCCTATTTCCCGAGAGGATCGGTGTTGTCGCTGTTGACCGTGCTGGAGAACGGCGACGCCATCGAGACGGCCAATATCGGTCGCGAGGGCGCCTTCGGCCTCTTCGCCGCCATGTACAGCCGGGCCTCCTTCAACCGTTGCATCGTTCAACTCGAAGGGCATACCGTCCGGTGTCCGATCGAGCTGCTGCAGCACGAGTTCGACTCCAGCGAACATGTGCGCAATCTTCTCGTCAGCTACTCGGAGACGCTGCTGTCCCAGGTTCAGCAGACGGTGGCCTGCAACGCCATGCATTCGACCGAAGAGCGCATCTGCCGATGGCTGCTGATGATGCACGACCGGGCCGAAGGGGCGGTGCTTCCGTATACGCACGAGTTCCTGTCGCAGATTCTCGGGGCCAATCGCAAGTCGGTGACGCTTGCCGCGCAATCCATGCAGGCGGCCGGCCTGATCAGCTATCGTCGCGGCACCATTCAGGTGCTCGACCGGCCCGGCCTCGAGACAGCCTCGTGCGAATGCTACGCCATCGTCAAGCAGCGGTTCGATGCGTTTCTCCAGCCGCCTACGACGGCGGTGCGCAGTCAGCTGCAATGATGTGATGGTGGCGTGGATCGAGCCGAGCAGGGCGGCCCAGCTCGATCTCGCGATGCCCGGTCACAAGCTCTTCAGCGGACCTTTGCCTCCGACCGACTTGTCGCCTGCGATATGCGGCTGATCGTGCAGGACGACGTTCAGCAGGGAGCTGTTGATCTCGAGGTGACCGTTGTAGTCGATGAAGCCCAGCTTGCGGAACTTGTTCATGAAGTGACTGACGCGCGAGCGGGTGGTGCCGATCATGTCGGCCAGCATCTCCCGGCTAACCTTCGCGATGACCCGCTGCGGCTTGCCGTCATTGCCGAAATTGGCCAGCAGCAGTAGCGCCCGCGCAAGGCGCTTTTCGCTCGAATTGAACAGTTGATCGATGAGATCGGCCTCGACGCGGATCGTGCGGGCGAGAATGTGCGAAACGAAGATCTCGGAGAACGCCGGCTGCTCACGCAGGGCGCTCAGCGCGGCCGATTTGGTGATCCGCAGGATTTCGCTGTCCGTGATGGCCGACGCCGCCGACAGCCGATGAGACTGGCCGGCCAGGCACCCTTCGCCGAAAAAATCGTCCCGACCGAGCAGCGCGATGACCGCCTCCTTGCCCTGCTCGGAATGGACGACGATCTTGACCGTGCCCGTGATGATATAGAACAGCACATCGGCGGGGCTGCCCTGGGAAAAGATCTGCTGGTCCTTTCGGTATTTCCCGATCGTCCGGCCCGGGCCTTCGGTCTTGAGGAACACCGCCGGATCGAAAGCCTGCTTCTTTGGCGGCGGCTTTGCGGCCGTCGGCGGCTTTACGATGGGTCGCTTCGCCATGTGTTCTCCCGGGTGAAACGCGAGTGCTGGATACTTCGAAGCCGGATCTCGGCATCACGGTTGGGCAGGCGCGAACGCAGCATAGCGCCTTTCGCGGCCGCTTGACAGCGCAGCGTCTAATTCGACCGGACGCGCACAGCCGCTTCGTGTTCAAGTGACGCAGCGGCGCGAAAATTAGTTAATTCATGTTATCAAGCATTAGCATCGCACCGCTCATGCAGCGCGAACAGGCCCAGTGCCTCGCGGACGTCACGCAAGGTCGCATCGGTGACGGTGCGCGCCAGTTGGGTGCCGCGCCTGACGATCTCGAGAACGTGGCCGGGATCACGCGCAAACGCCGCCCGCCGGTCGCGGATCGGCGCGACCACGGCCTGCAGCACGTCATCAAGTCGCTGCTTCACGACGCTGTCGCCGAGGCCACCGCGGACATAGCGCGCCTTCAGGTCCGCAACCGCCGCAGGATCGTCGTCGAACGCGTCGAGATAGGTGAAGACGACATTGCCTTCGACGCGGCCCGGATCGGCGGCCCTGACGTGGCCGGGATCGGTGAACATGCGGCGGACGGCATCGCGAATCTGGTCCGCGGTGGCGGAGAGCGGAATCGCGTTGCCCTGTGATTTGCTCATCTTGGCCTTGCCGTCCACGCCAGGCAGGCGTCCGACGCTCGGGATCAGCGCGCGTGCCTCGGGAATCACTTCCGTGCCCGCCTGGCGGTTGATGCGGCGGACGATCTCGTTGGCCTGCTCGATCAGCGGCGCCTGGTCGTCTCCGACCGGCACGATGGTCGCCTTGAAGGCGGTGATGTCGGCGGCCTGCGCAACGGGATAGCACAGGAAGCCGGCCGGAATATCGCGGCCGAAGCCGCGCGCCTGGATCTCGTCCTTGATGGTCGGGTTGCGCTCGAGCCGCGCCACCGTGACGAAGTTCATGTAGAGCAGCGTGAGATCGGCCAGCGCCGGCAGGTGCGATTGCAGGCAGATGGTCGTCATCTCCGGATCGATGCCGACGGCGAGATAGTCGGTCGCGATCTCCAGGATGTTCCGGCTCACCTTGGCCGGATCGTGGGCGTGGTCCGTGAGCGCCTGGGCATCGGCCAGCAGCAGGAATTGCCGATGCGTCGATTGCAGCGCGACGCGGGTCTGCAGCGAGCCCACATAGTGGCCGAGGTGCAGCGGGCCGGTGGTTCTGTCGCCGGTCAGGATGACGGGACGGTCTGGCATTGAGAGAGGCATCGTGGTTCTCCAGGAGTGAGAACCGCCGCTCGATCGAGCTCTTCGATGCTGTTGATAACAAGAACCGCGTCGCAGGCCGATGAACGGCGGCGACGGGCGAATGAATGACGAGGCCGTGCCGCTCCTAGATGGAGCGCCACCACGTGTTCGCGTGCAAGGTCTCAGTCTTGATCATGCGACCGATATGGCCGAAACCGCCGATGAATGCAACCCGCTCAGGCACGCTGCGCAGAGCGCGGCCTCAGGCCAGTTCAGCCATTCCGCCTATTCGAGATCAATCGCGTGATACTGGCCGGACTTGTCGAGCTGCGTGCCCCAGACCTTGTGCAGCGCCTGGTGGTCGGAGGGGCCGAAGCTCACCTTCGATCCGACGCCCAGCTCGTAGTTCCCCATCGATTCGAGGACATCGACCAGCGTTTCCGTGTCCACCGCGGGACCGGCGCGGCGCAGCCCTTCGATCAGGATGTTGGCCGTGAGATAGGCTTCCAGGGACGAGTAATCCGCCGGCTCTCCCGGAAAGTATCTGTCGAGCGCCTTCTTGTAGTTCAGGGTGACGGACGCGTAGCCGTCGACCGCCGGCGTGACCTGGGTGCAGATGACGCCGTCCGCATAGCGCGGGCCGAGCACCATCAGCTCGCTGGCGAGGCCGGTGCTGCCGACGCCGGAGATCGTCGCGTAGGTCATGTCCGGATACAGGTCGCGGGTCTTCTCGATGAACTTGGCCGCGGCGCGAAAGGTGGCGACCAGCACCACCGCCTTGATCGCATGCTTCTGCCGGCGCAGTTGTGCGATGGCCTCGTCGACATTGACGGTGTTGCGGCTGTAGCTCATGCGGAAGGCTTCGCCCGCGCCGCCGCGCAGCCCGTGCATCGCCCTGCTGACGCCCTCCCACCCCGCGTCGCCATAGGCATCCTGCTGGGTGAGAACTCCGATCTCCTGCGGACGCAGCTTGCGGATCTTGACGAGATAGTTCACGAGCGCATGGGCTTCCTCGGCGTAGCCGGCGCGGTAGTTGAAGACGTAGCGGTCCGGCGGATCGCGGCGAAGCGAAGGAGCCCCGGTGAAGGCGCCGAAATACAGCGCATGACGCTCGAGCGCGTACGGCACCGAGATCAGGGCCGTCGGACTGCCGTAGTTCTCGACGAATCCGAACACCTTGTGCTGCTCGTAAAGGTCCTTCATCGCGTTCAGCGTCCGCGTCGGCTCATAGGCATCATCGGCCGTGTAGAGCTTGAGCTGCCGGCCATGCACACCGCCTTCCTCGTTGACCTGAGCGAATGCGAGGTCGATGCCGAGCTTGAGCTGATGGCCCATCTCCCTGGCCGGCCCGGAAAACGGCGCCGCCATTCCGAAGCTGATTTCGGTATCGGTCACGCCCTGGACCGGGGCGCGCGTGCTGGTCGGCTGCGCCGACGCGGCATTGGCCACCCGCGTGTCGAACTTCGGCACACGGTCGTCCTCCCTCAGCGGCATGTTCTGGTCCGGCGCGACCGCCGGAGCGGCGCTCGCGAGCGCTCCGGTCCGGAGAATATCCTGGACTGGCGCAACGGTCTGCGCGGCTTGGACCGGCGACGATGGGACTGTTGCCGTCGTTGTCACCGCCGCGCTGCTCTTGGCGGAGAGCGCAGCGGTCCACCGCGTCGGAAGTCTCGTCGCTGCAAGGCCGGCCACGCCCGCGGCAACAGCCACGAGCCCCATCACGCTCAACGCGCCGAGGAGACGCCGTTCCCGTGGCGGCGGAGGAACCTCCTGCACGCCGTAACGGGACGCGAATTCAGCAGGGGTAGGCCGATCGTGCTCGTCGCGCCACGGTTGTTCATACAGCGGACGCCGGCCGTCGTCGTAGCCGGACGGGAATGGCGGATCGCGGTCGTCATTGGGCGCACGCAGATGTCTCACGATTTTCCCCTTGGCTCGCGCGTCATGGACTCGTTGGAGTTTTTTCTTGATCGCGCGGCATACGCTGCAGGTTCTGCCGGCCGGATGAGCGTGGCCATGCGCCGAGATCTGCACATGTCACACGAACTAACACTCGTCGTCGAGCGTCGGTGGAACGGCAGTTCCAGACATGTTGTCTGGAACAAGTCCGAACGTCGGCATGATACTGCGAAGCAATGGGGCGGTTGTTTGTTCTCGCCGTCAATTCCAGCTGAACAAGGAGGGAGCCGCGCCGCCATGGCGGCAAATTGGCTCTGACAGCAAGCAGGAGAGAAGTGCCGTGAAGCAGTCGGACTTGTTGTTGGCATCAGCATCCGATGACGCTGCGCCCGACGCCGAGCTCCGCGTCACCGGCCGGTCGTCTCCTCCGCCACCAGTCCCGTCACCATCGCCTTCACCATGGTCGCGATCTGCGCGCGCAAGGCCGCGAGCGGCACAGCGATCAGCTTCTGCTCCAGGCCGAGCGCGACCATGCCGTGGACGGCCGAGAACAAGCTGCGCGCGGTGACGCTGATGTCGTCGAAAGAGCGCAGTGGAAACAACGCCGCCAGTGGCTGGTGGATGTGACGGAACAGGTGCATCTGGTCGGCGATCGCCCAGTCGGGCAGCGGCTTCTCGGGCGGCATGCGGTGCTCGAACAGCGCGCGCCAGAGCTCGAGATTGTGGGCGGCGAAGTCGCAATAGGCGATCGCGATGCGCACCAGCGCAGCCTCGGGGCCGGGAGGGCCCGCGCTCTCGGCTGCGGACAGGTCGGCGTCGAGCTGCGCCAAGGTGCGTGATCCGACCATCAGCACCAGTTCGTCGACGTCGGCGACGAGATTGTAGACCGCGCCATTGGCGACGCCGATCTCCTGGGCGAGATCGCGCGTCTTCAGACCCGCGAGACCCCGCGTCCGGATCATCCGCTCGGCGGCCTCGATCAAGGCTTCGCGCTGTTTCGCACGTCTTTCCAGTGTCTTGGACATTGTTAACCAAAATATTGAGCGATGCTCAAAATAATTCTTGAGCGTCGCTCATGGTTGCGCTAGAAGAAACGTCATGAGCGATGCTCATAACAGGGAGTTCACAATGTTCAAGACCGTTCTCACGCTGTTTCGGGGCACCGTGGCCGTCGCGGAGGAGGAGCTGCAGGACCGGACCGCGCTGGTGATCCTGGATCAGCAGCTGCGTGACGCCGCCGCCGCCGTCGATCGCAGCAAGCGCGCGCTGGCGCTGGCCATTGCGCAGGACCAGCAGGAGGGCAAGCGGCTCGAGGCGACCTTGGCACGGATCACCGATCTCGAGGTGCGCGCCACCGCAGCGCTCGACGGCGGCCGCGAGGATCTGGCCCGCGAGGCGGCGCAGGCGATCGCCGGCCTCGAGGCCGAGTGTGACGCGGCGCGGACGGCGCGGGCGCTGTTCGCGACCGAGATCACCAGGCTGAAGAAACATGTCGCCAACGCCGAGGCGCGCATTGCCGAGCTCGATCGCGGCCGGCGGATTGCGCGCGCCTCCGAGGCCGTGCGCAATCTGCGCCGCGGCGGCATCGAGGCGGCGCGTCCTTACGAGTGCACGCTGCCCGAGGCCGAAGCGACGCTGAAACGGCTGCGGGAGCGGCAGATCGAGGCGCAGGCCGCCGACGAGGCGCTCATGGAGCTCGATGCCGCGACGGGGCCGATCACCACGGCCGAGAAGCTCGCCGAGCAGGGCTTTGGCCCACGCATCAAGACCACTGCCGACGACGTGCTGGCGCGGCTGAAGGCCGGCCGCGCCGCACCGGCCAACTGATTTTCGTCACGACCAATCGAACGCATCAACAACCACGTCATCATAGGAGCCGACCATGAACCAGAACACCCAGCCGCACAGCAGCGCCTTCATCACCTTCTCCTACGCCTCGTTCGCCGCCTCCGCCTTCCTCGTCGCTCTCGGCGTCTTCTTCATGCCGATCGATCTCTGGATGAAGGGCTATCTGACGATGGGCATTGTCATGCTGGTGCAGACCTGCGTCACCCTGACCAAGACGCTGCGCGACCGCCACGAGAGCGGCAAGCTCGTCAATCGCATCGAAGACGCTCGCGCCGAGCGCCTGCTGATGGAGGTGTCGAAGGCAGCTTAGGGCGGCCGCAGTCGTCTCGCTCTCTTGGCCTCTCCCCGCTCTTGTCCACCGTAGCTCGACGAGCGAAGGCGGATGCGGGGAGAGGCCGGATTGCATCGAAGATGCAATCCGGGTGAGGGGAAGTTTGCGGGGCAAGCTCCGACTTCGGCGAGACAGCGCCGGCAGGCGGTGGGCGCGAAGGCGTCCGCCGCTCACGTCGTTCAACCTGCGTTTACCCTCGCTCACGCTCCGTCCCGCGTCGTTATCGTGAATTAACAGCACCAGGGCATAAGGCGGCCAGGGCGGCCGTGATCCCGGCTGCGCCGCTTCCTGATCACGCCGTGCTAGGTTGAGGCATGAACATCGTCGCAGCAGTGGGGCGTATCCGACGCAGCATCGGCTTCTGGCTGACCGCGCTCGGCCAGGAGGCGATGGACCTGTCGCTACGCACCCATGCGGAGTTGCGCACGCGCATCGTCGAGAGCCCGGGCACGACCCTGGACGATGCGGCGCTGGCGGCGCTCGTGGCCGATCTCCGCACCATTGCCGGCAAGACGCTGCCCGCCGGCGAGCTCACCTACGGCATCTTCTCCGGAGCGCGCGAGCCGCTCGCGCGCGCCATCATCACGGTGGTGTCGGAGGAGGCGGGCGGCCGGCCGATCGCCTTCAATGCGCTCGCGGTGATGCAGGTCGAGCGCGATGGCGACAGCCAGCAGGTGATCCATCTCGGATTGGTCATGGTCGATCCGGAAGCGCGCGGCAAAGGCCTGTCCGGCGTGCTCTACGGCCTCACGACGCTGCTGCTGTTCGTCCGCGACGGGCTGCGGCCGAAATGGATCTCCAACGTCACGCAGGTGCCGGCGGTGGCCGGCATGGTCTGCGAGACCTTCTCCGACGTCTATCCGTCGCCGCTGCCGCAGGCCCGACAGAGCTTTGCGCATCTTCAGCTCGCGCGCGGCATCATGCGGGCGCATCGCGCGGTGTTCGGTGTCGGCGACGAGGCCGGGTTCGACGAACAGCGCTTTGTCATCACCAACGCCTATACCGGCGGCTCCGACGCGCTCAAGAAGACGTATGACGATGCGCCGAAGCATCGCGACGCCGTCTACAACGGCTTCTGCGCGCGCGAGCTGGACTACACCAGGGGCGACGACCTGCTGCAGCTCGGCCGGATCGATCTCGCCGCCGCCCGGCGCTATCTGCTGCGCGAAATCCCCTCGGGCTCGCTGCCGGCGCTGCTGGCGACCTCGGGCGTGCTGGCGCTGCAGCGGATGATCCTGCCGCTGGTACATTGGCTCGACGACACCAGGACGTTCGGCACGCTGCGTCCGCGCCTGCCGCCCGGCGAGCCCGCGCCATGACGGCCGGCATCGTTGCGGACTCCGTCGTCAACCTCTGCGGCGCGATCGGCCTCGCGGTGGCCGCCGCCATGCTGCACCGGCGCGACCCGAGGGGACCGCTGACGGCGCGGCTCGTCGTTCTGCTCGGGACCGTCGCCTCGCTGTTCCTGCTGCGCGGCGTCGCCTGGTGGACGGACAATGCTTTTCTCGACCGCATCTCGCTGGTTCCGGCGGCGCTGATCCCGCTCGGCGCGCTGGTGGTGACGGAAGGTCTGCTGCGCCGACACGCGCATCGCGCGCTCAAGGCGATCGCGCTGGCCGGCGGCGTGGTGCTCGCGCTCGCCGGCGCGCTCGGTCCGGCCGAGTTCGAAAGCCACCACACGGTCATGCTGTCGGCCTTTCAGCTCGCGGGCTTTGCGACCTGCGCCTGGCTGCTGCTTCGCCGCGACCGCGCGCGCCTGCTGGCCTGGGAGAACCGCGCCATCGATCGCGTCGCGTTCGGCGCCATCATCGTCATCCCCTTCATCATCACCGATTTTCGCGTACTGGCGCCGAGCATGCCGGTGCGGCTCGGCGCATTGGGCGCGCTGCTGGCGGTGACCGCGATCCTCATCGCCGGCGCCAGCGCGGAGACGCAGCGTCAGGGCGGGCTGCTGACATTGTTGCGGATCCTCGGCGCCGCCCTGCTCGGCGCTGCCGCGGCCGCGCTGTCGCCGGACGTCGATGCGGCGCAACTGATGCGCTTCTGCGCGGTCGCGGTGGCCGGCGTGCTCACGATCGGGCTGATCGGCGATGCCTTGCGCGCGATGCTGCAAGCGCGCGAGCCGGGCGTACTCGACTCGATCGGGGCGTCGATCGCGGCGACGCCCGACGACCTGATCGCCGAGCTCACGCGCCAGCCGGTCTTCGAAAGCGCACGCCGCTGTCGCGAGGCTGAGCTGACCGCCTATGATCCGCCGCTGCTGCGCGACTTTCTCGCGTCAAGCCGCGTGCTGCGCCGGGCCGATGCGCCGTGGCGCCGGGCGGCCACCGACCCCGCCGTCGAGCGCATGGTGGCGCTGATGGATGCGCGGCATGCGACGCATGTGATCGTGCTGTCGCACCAGCCGGTCGATCTCATCGTGCTCGCGGTCTCCGTGATCTCGGCCGATCCGGCCACGGAAACCGCGCTCGCGCTCGTCAGGCGCCTGCTGGTGCAGGCGCCCGAGCGACAGGTGATCACGCCCACATGTGATGATGCTGATGCTGTGACATCTCCATCGTCGGCCCCTCCATCATCGGACCGTCCATGACCAGGGTTGCCGGGGCGGCGCTGGCGTGTGCTGCCGGCGCGGCGCTGGGAAGCATGATCACGTTCGAGGCCGGCGCGCTGGTGACCGCGGCCAGCAGCGCGGCGGCGTCGGCACTGTTGCCGCCGCCGGTGGTCGCCAGCACCTGGCCGATCGTGGTGCCGTCGACATTGTAGGCGCCGCCATTGACCGGGATGTTGTTGCCGCCGACATCGGCTGCGTTCTGGTGCATCTGGTCGGCGGCCGCGGCGACCAGCGCCTTGTTGCCGGCCTGGAAGCCCTCGAGGATCTTGGCGATCTCGGCGCCGAGCGTGCTCTGGTCGCCGAGCAGCTCGTTGTCGAAGCGGGCCTGGAAGATGCCGCCCTGCGCCGCGTCGAAATCGGTGACGTCCTTCTTGAAGGTCATCAGGTCGGCGGTGACCTGCGCCATCGCGGCGGCGTCGCCGGAATTGACGGCCGCGATCGCAGCCTTGCCGAGCGCGTTCGACTGGGCGATGAACATGGCCCAGAAATCGGTCTGTGCCTGGTTGTCCTGATAGGCCGGCGTCGGGTTGAGGAAGTCGCCGAAGCCGCTCCAGCCGTTCAGGCCGTTCTGCTGCGCCATGTTGGCGAGATTGGTGTCGCCGGCGACGATGTCGATGATGTCGAGGAAGTCGTCGTTCAGCGCGCGGCCGATGTCGACATTGCCGGCCGCGCCGTTGATGTGGGTGTTGACGAGCGCGAGCTGGTCGATGATGGCGAGCGCGTGCACGCCGGTCAGGCCGCCGAACTGCAGCGGATTGGCGGCGACCAGCGCATTGAGGCCGGCGATCAGCGCGTCGACATCGTCCTGGATGACGTCGACGTTGCTCTCGTTGACGCCGCCGATCAGCCGGTTGGCGGCGTCGTTGAAGATCAGGCCGAGCTCGGCCAGCGTGCCCTTGGCGGCGGTTGCGGCCGTCACGCCTTCGGGCAGCAGCGCCGGCGCCTGCAGGAAGCCGGTGACGCCGTCGGCGTTGGTCGCATTGCCCGCAAGGTTCGGATCGTTGTTGACGACGTTGAGGATGTCGAGGTGCGCGTTGCGCAGCGCGGTCTCCGCGGCGGCGATGCTGCCGAACGCGCCGCCGCCGGTCACCGAAGCCATCGCGGCATCCTGCGCGACCGTGATGTCGGCGAGGATCTTGTTGATGTTGGTGAGCGTCTGCCCGGTGAACTGGCCGGCGGCAACCATCGCCTTCAGACCATCCTGAATCACGGTGAGATCGCCGGTGTAGTTGTAGACGCTGCCAAGCCCCTGGCCGCCTTCCTCGACCACGTTGCGCCACAGCCCGCCTTCGAGAAAGCGCGTCGCGTCGTTGAAGACGACGCCGAGATCGGCAAAGCCGAGCGCGGGCGTCGGCGGCGTGGGTGTGGGCGGCGTCGGAGGCATCGGAGGCATCGGCGCAGGAGCCGGCTGGCAGTGATGATCGTGATGATGATGGTGGTGGTGGTGGTCGCTGTGATGATGGTGACCGTGGTGACTGTCGTGATGGTGACGGTGATGGCGCGACATGTCCGACGTACTCCCCAAAGCTGCGCACCACTGCGGATGAGCCGAAGCAATGCGGCGCGGCTGACGCGGGTGCGGATGATGAGGGCCATCTGCTGCCTGCTTCGTGGCTGCTTCGCGCAGGGATTGTGGAATGCGTCTGCGTCAGATTGTCGTGCGGCGTACGGGTGGTGCTCCCGCAGAGCTGCGACATCTCACCGCTTGACGGTCGAGGCGCGCTTCGGGAGCCGGCTCTCAGCGACGATGTCGCGCCCGCGGCAAATCAGTGAGTTGCAAGAGCGTTCGACCGTAGCGATTCGGTCGATGGTAGACGTTCCGAGCGCACGCGGACCGCCTTGCGACGATCCGACGCGTCCGGGAACTTGTGATGAGACCGGGAGCAGCTACGCGCCGCCGCTCCGATGTGGCCGGATCATGGCGATTTCTTTACGAACGCGGCGAATGCGTCGGCGTAGTCGGCATGCCAGCGCGACAGCGGCGGCCGGTTCTCGACGATGTCGCCGGCCGCCCACAGGATGCGCCGCTCGTCCAGCGCGCGCGGCACGTCGTTGTCAGGGCACAGCACGTAGAAGTCGCCGGCCGCGACGCGCTCCAGCATGAAGTCGACCGTCTGCTCCGGCGTCCAGGCGGCGGCCGGCTTCTCGACGCGGCCATTCGCCGTCAGCGGCGTGAACACGAAGCCCGGAATGAACAGATGCGCCGTCACCTGGCAGCCGGGCGTGTTGCGCAGCTCGTGCTGCAGCGCCTCGGTGAACGCCTTCACGCCGGCCTTCGAGACGTTGTAGGCGGGATCGCCGGGCGGCGTGGTGATGCCCTGCTTGGAGCCGGTATTGATGATCAGCGCCGGCTTGCTCTGCGCGATCATGTTGGGCGCGAACACCTGCGCGCCATGGATGATGCCCCACAGATTGACCCCGAGGATGCGCTGCCAATTTTCCTCGGCAAGCATCTTGCTGCCCGGCTGGATGCCGGCATTGTTCATCAGCACGTCGATCGCGCCGAAGCGCTGCCGCACCGCCGTTTCGAGCGCGACCACGCTGTCCCGGTTGCTCACATCGACCGTGGCGGTCATGACCGCAGCCTCGCCACGCTTGGCCGCAGCCGCGAGCCTGGCGGCGGCGTCGCGCAGCCGGGCCTCGTCGACATCGGCGATGCAGACGTTCATGCCGCGCTCTGCGAAGCGCGTGGCGGCGGCGAGCCCGATGCCGGAGGCGCCTCCGGTGACGACGGCGGTGTGGTCGGCGGACAAGGCAGGGTGAGACACGGCAGGTTCTCCGGCATGACGACGAGATGCTGGTGTATGACGTCTTGGCGCGGCCGCAAGATCATCCGGCTGACGGCAAGACGGTTTTTTGCGGCTGCAACGCGAGGCGCATCAGTCCGGTCGCGGATGCATCGCGTCGGCTGGAACCGGCTTACGACGCGGCCCTGGCCCCGCGGGTCTTCCTTGGCTTCTCGATGTCGCTGCGCAGCGCGGCGAGATCCTTCTTCACGGCGTCAGCTGCGTCACGCTCGATGCGCCGGTAACGTTCGACCAACTGCGTGCCGAACGCCGTCAGCGCCGCGCCACCGCCATTGCGGCCGCCGGTCTGGCGCGCCACCGCCGGCTGCCGGCACACCCGGTTGATCTCGTCGACGAGGTCCCAGGCCCGCTTGTAGGACATGTCCATCGCGCGCCCGGCCGCAGAGATCGAGCCGTGTCGCGCGATGTTCTCCAGCAGCGCGATCTTGCCCGGCCCGATCCGGCCGCCGTCATCGAGATCGATGCGCAGGCTGAGCGAGGGCAGGGCGTTCGCTTTCGGCATGGAGGGTCTGCTCGTACTGACGTGGGGCGGACATTGCCACCATCATGTTTTGCGAACAAGATGATCCAAATCGACAATCGCAACGACATCTGGGGACGAAATGCTGCCTGCGCTGTTTTCACCACTCACGATCGGTCCTTATCGCCTCAAGCACCGCGTCGTGATGGCGCCGTTGACCCGCATGCGCGCCGCAAGGGAGACGCTCGCGCCGCGGCCGCTCAACGTCGAGTATTATGCGCAGCGCGCGACGCCGGGCGGCCTGATCATCGCCGAGGCCTCGCCGGTGCTGCCGACCGGCACCGGCAGCCCGAACGTGCCGGGCATCTACAGCGCGGCGCAGATCGCCGGCTGGAAGCAGGTCGTCGATGCGGTGCATGCCAAGGGCGGATTCATCTTCCTGCAGCTCTGGCACGTCGGCCGCGTCTCGCACTCCTCGTTCCAGCCCGGCGGCGTGCTGCCGGTGGCGCCGTCGGCGATCGCGATCGGCGACGATCTCAAGGCGATGACGGCGGAAGGCAAAGGCGCAGCTTACGAGACGCCGCGTGCGCTCGACACCGACGAGATCCCCGCGCTTGTCGCCGCCTATGGCCAAGCCGCGCGCAATGCGATGGCCGCCGGCTTCGACGGCGTCGAGGTGCACGGTGCGAACGGTTACCTGATCGAGCAGTTCCTGCAGACCCGCAGCAACCAGCGCACCGACCGCTATGGCGGCGGAATCGCGAACCGCTGCCGCTTCCTGCTCGAGGTCACGCAGGCGGTGATCGATGCCTGCGGCGCCGACAAGGTCGGCGTGCGGCTGTCGCCCTATGGCATCGCCAACGGCTCCGGCGAAGCCGAGCCGATGCCGCTCTATACCTATGCGATCGAGGCGCTCAACAAGCTCGGCATCGCCTATCTACACCTGATCGAGCCGCGCTCCTCCGGCGCCGGCCGCGCCGACGTCAACTGGCAGAACGTGCCGTCGGCCATCGCTCTGTTCCGGCCGGTGTGGAAGGGCGTCCTGATCGGCGCCGGCGGCTTCACGGGCGAGCCGGCCGACGCCGCGATCCGGGCCGGCCTCGCCGACGCCATCGCCTTCGGCCGCACCTTCATCTCCAACCCGGACCTGCCCGCCCGGCTGCAGCACGGCTGGCCGCTGACGCCCTATCACCGCCCGACCTTCTACGGCGGCGAGGAGAAGGGCTACACGGACTATCCGGTGTATCAGGAGATGGCGAAGGTGTAGTCCGCGCTCTCTCCGCCGTCATTGCGAGGAGCGTAGCGACGAAGCAATCCAGAGTCGCGTGCGCCACCCTGGATTGCTTCGCTTCGCTCGCAATGACGGTGGAGCGAGAGTTCGCGTCAACCAATAAGCCTGAGCCCGGGAGGACACCGCCCCATGAAGAACCGCACGACCGGACGTTCGGCCTTCCTCGCGCTGCTCAAGGATGAGGGCATCACGCATCTGTTCGGCAATCCCGGCACCACCGAATTGCCGATCATGCATGCGCTGAAGGACCATCCCGATCTCACCTACGTCATGGCGATGCAGGAGAGCCTGGTGGTGGCGATCGCCGACGGCTTCAGTCGCGCCTCGGGACGCCTCGTCGCCTGCAACGTCCACGTCGCGCCGGGTCTCGGCAACGCCATGGGCGCGCTCTACAATGCGCAGTTCACCGGCACGCCGATGATCCTCACCGCCGGCCAGCAGGAGCAGGGCCACGGCCTGATGGAGCCATTGCTCTACGGCCCGCTGGTGCGGATGGCCGAGCCGCTGGTGAAATGGGCGGTCGAGGTGACGAGGCTGGAGGACCTGCCGCGCATCATCAGGCGCGCCGCCAAGGTGGCGACCACGCCGCCGACCGGTCCCGTCTTCATCTCGCTGCCCGGCGATATCCTCAATGCCGAAGCCGGCATCGAGCTCGGCCGTTCCACCCGGGTCGATGCGCGCGTGTTGCCGGCCGCGGACGCTTTGCAGGGGCTGGCGCAGCGCATTCTCAAGGCGCAGCGGCCGGTGGTCATCACCGGCGACGAGGTCGTCAAGAGCGATGCGCTGCGGGAGGCGGCCGAGTTCGCGTCGGCGATCGGCGCTCCCGTGCATCAGCAGTCCGCGCCCTATGGCGCGCATTTCCTGTCCGAGCATCCCTGCTACATCGGCTCATTGTCGCGCGCGCAGCAGCAGGTCCGCGACCTGCTCGCGCCACACGATCTTCTCATCGTGCTCGGCGCCGATCCCTTGCGGATGTCCGTGCACAGCGAGATCGAGCCGCTGCCCGAGGGCTTGCCGATCGTGCAGATCGGCCTCGTCGATTGGGAGCTGGGAAAGAATTTCGGTGCCGAGATCGCGCTGAAGGCCGACGTTCGCGAGACGCTGCTTCAGCTCACGCCGCTCTTGCGCGAGCTCGGCGGCGCGGCCCTGCAGGCGCGTGCGCAGGAGCGCGTGGCCGAATTGTCCTCGAAGAACTGGAGCGCGCGGCGGCGCAAGCTGGCCGCGCAGATCGAAGCGGCGCGCGAGCGGACGCCGATCGATCCGGACTACCTGGCGCTGCAGGTCGCCGAGGCCATGCCGGAGCACGGCATCATGGTCGACGAGGGCCTGACCTCGGCGCGCTACATGACGGCGCTGTGGCCGTATCGCGACCGCTACAACTATCACGCGCTCGCCTCGGGGGGCATCGGCTGGGGCCTGCCGGCCTCGGTCGGCGTCAGCCTCGCCAATCCCGATCGCCCCGTGGTCTGCTACTCCGGCGACGGCAGCGCGATGTATTCGATCCAGGCGCTGTGGACCGCAGCGCATCACAAGCTGCCGCTGTCGGTCGTCATCGTCAACAATGGCGGCTACCGCATCATCAAGCAGCGGCTGCTGTCGTTCCACGGTGACGACAACTATATCGGCATGGATTTTGTCGATCCGCAGGTGGATTTTGCCGGGCTCGCCCGCTCGCTCGGCTGCGAGGCAATGCGCATCAGCGATCCTCGTGAATTGCAGCCGACGCTCTCGGCGGCGTTCCGCCGCCCCGGCGCCAAGCTGATCGAGGTGATGGTCAGCAACGCGGTGAACTGAGCGTTACTCCCGTCGCGCGGGGAATGCCGGACGTCCGGCCGAACCTTTGGTGACTGCCGCCTGCTTTTCTTCTGCGGGCGAGCCATGGGTGAGGCCTTCGCCGGGCATCCCCGCGCCCTCCGCCTTGCGAAGGCACCGCACCGGCAAACCTCGGACGCTCCTGGCGCCGCGAGAACGGAAGCGCGCATCCCGACACACGCCCATCATCGATCTCTGCGACAAGTTCCGAAATCCGAGACTTGCTTGATGTCAGCATTGAATTCAAACCCAGCCCCTTCCGCTCGTCGCGCGATCCCGATATGACGCCGCCTTCGTTGTGACTGGAAAAGCGCCATGACCAGGATTGATGCAATCGCCCGTGCCCGTCAGAGCCTGACGAGCGGTGACTTCTTGGCCGAGCTCGGCCGCCGGGTCGCCTATCGCACCGAGAGCCTCAATCCCGAGCGCAAGGACGAGCTCGCGGCGTATCTGACCAACGAGCTGACGCCGTCCTTTGCAGCGCTCGGCTTTTCCTCCGAGCTCGTGCCCTCGCCGAGCGGCAAGTCGCCGTTCCTGATCGCGACCTACCACGAGAGCGACAGCGCCCCGACGATGCTCAGCTATGGCCACGGCGACACCGTCGACGGCATGGCCGGCGAATGGCGCGACGGCCGCGATCCCTGGGCGGTGACGCCAGCGGGCAATCGTCTCTATGGCCGCGGCACCGCCGACAACAAGGGCCAGCACAGCATCAACATGGCGGCGCTGCGCGCGGTGCGCGAGGCCCGCGGCGGCAAGCTCGGCTTCAATGCCAAGTTCATCATGGAGATGGGCGAGGAGATCGGCTCGCCCGATCTCGCCAAGGTGGCCGATCTGCATCGCGACGCCTTGAAGGCCGACGTCTTCATCGGCTCGGACGGCCCGCGGCTGTCGACCGCACGCCCCACCATCTTTCTCGGCTGCCGCGGCGGCATCCGGTTGCATCTCGACGTCAACCTGCGCGAGGGCGGCAACCATTCCGGCAATTGGGGCGGCGTGCTCGCCAATCCCGCGACCATCCTTGCCAATGCCATTTCCACACTGGTCGACGGCCATGGCCGTATCAAGCTCGATACCTTGAAGCCGCCGCGCCTCACCAATGCCATCCGCGCCATCCTCGCCGACGTGAAGGTGGAGCCGACCGCCGACGAGCCGGCGCTGTCGGACCATTGGGGCGAGGAGGGGCTGACGCCGGCGGAGCGGCTCTATGCCTGGAATACGCTCGAGGTGCTCGCGATCTCCTCCGGCAATATCGACAAGCCGGCGAATGCGATCCCCGGCCGCGCCCGCGCCGTGCTGCAGCTGCGCTTCGTGGTCGGCACCAAGGTCGACAGCATCGTGGAGGACGTGAGGAGCCATCTCGCCGCGCACGGCTTCCCGATGGTCGAGGTCAGCATGACGCAAGGTTTCGCGGCCTCGCGCGCCGACATCGACAGCCCCTGGATCAAATGGGCCGCGGAGTCCATCAAGATGAGCACCGGCAAGGCGCCCGCGGTGCTGCCGAACTTCGGCGGCTCGCTGCCCAATGACGTGTTTGCCGACGTGTTGAAGATGCCGACCATGTGGGTGCCGCATTCCTATCCGGGCTGCTCGCAGCACGCGCCGGATGAGCACATCCTGCTGGATGTCACGGACGAGGCGCTCGGCCTGATGGCCGGGCTGTTCTGGGATCTTGGTGAATTGCGGAAGCCGCTGTGAGCCGAGAAGGAGGCATGAGCACACATCGCCTGGCGTCTGGTGAGGAGCGCGCGCCGGCCAGGAAGACGGAAGGCGGGCTTGCTGGGCGCGGCGCGTCTCGAACCATGAGGTCCGTGTGCCGTGCGGTTGCATTGCCGCGTGCGGGAACCCGCCTGCAACTTTCGTCTGGTCGCGGGGCCTGCGAGCCCCTCGTAGTTTACCATCCCGACGTTCGGCGCTGCCGTTTCAGCCCGGACGTCTTGTCGAAGGGGACGCGGGACAGGCAATTTGTCGCAATCGTCCGAGGACGTCCCGCCGCGGGGCGGTCTATGGTGCCCGCGCTCGTCCGGCCGGAGATCGTCCGGGGGCGGGGGCCATTTTGAGTTCGCTGTGGTTTATGCAAGCATCCGGCGATCAGCCGGATTGAGGAGATCAGTTATGAAGCAGCTTCGCCTATTCGGTCTTGCCGTCGCCGCCGCGCTCTGCGCCGGCCAGGTGCAGGCCGAGGACCTGACGGGGACCCTGAAGAACATCAAGGAGACCGGCACCATTACGCTCGGCGTCCGCGACTCCTCGATCCCGTTCTCCTATCTCGACGACAATCAGAAGCCGATCGGCTTTGCCATCGACATCTGCATGGGCATCGTCGATGCCGTGAAGAAGGAGCTCAAGCTCGACAAGCTCGATGTGAAGCTCAACCCGGTGACGTCGTCGACCCGCATCCCGCTGCTCGCCAACGGCACCATCGATCTCGAATGCGGCTCGACCACCAACAATGCCGAGCGCCAGAAGCAGATCTCCTTCACCAACACCCACTTCCTGACGGCGAGCCGCTACGTCTCGAAGAAGGCGAGCAAGATCAACTCGATCGACGATCTGAAGGGGAAATCGGTCGTGTCGACCGCCGGCACCACCAACATCAAGCAGTTGACCGAGGCCAATGCCGCGCGCAATCTCGGCATCAACATCATTCCGGCCAAGGATCATGCCGAGGCCTTCCTGATGGTGGAGACCGATCGCGCCGTCGCCTTCGTGATGGACGACATTCTTCTGGCGAGCCTCGTCGCCGGCTCCAAGGATCCGGCCGCCTATGTCGTCTCCAAGGACGCGTTCTCGAAGCCCGAGCCCTACGGCATCATGCTGCGCAAGGACGATCCGCAGTTCAAGAAGGTGGTCGATGCGGCGACCGCCAAGATCTACACCAGCGGCGAGGGCGCCAAGCTGTATGACAAGTGGTTCATGCAGAAGATCCCGCCGAAGGGCCTGAACCTCAACACCCCGCTGTCGGCCGAGCTGAAGGCCGAGTTCGCCAAGCCGTCGGACTCGCCGGATCCGGATTCGTACAAGCCGTAACGTGAGGCCGCAGCTCTCGCGCCGAATTCGATGTGCTCCCCTCCCCCTTGCGGGGAGGGGTCGGGGGTGGGGGTCTCAGGAAAGACTGCCCGTGTGGACCCCCCACCCCGACCCTCCCCCGCAAGGGGGGGAGGGAGCGCAGCGAGTTTTTGGCAAAGACTGTGTAATGCGACTTGCGAGCTAATTCCCTCTCAGGATGTCCCCGTGAACTACACCTGGAACTGGCACATCTTCCTGGAGCCGAACCCGACCGGGGCCGGCACCTATTTCGACATGCTGCTGGCGGGGCTGAAGGTCACCATCGTGACCTCGCTGTCGGCCTGGGTGATCGCGCTGATCTGCGGCACGATCGTCGGCATCCTGCGCAGCTTGCCGTCCAAGCTGGCGACCTGGATCGCCTTCGCCTATGTCGAGTTCTTCCGCAACATGCCGCTTTTGGTGCAGCTGTTCCTGTGGTTCTTCGTGCTGCCGGAGCTGTTGCCGCCCACGATCGGCCTGTGGCTGAAGCAGATGCCCAATGCGCCATTCTATACGGCGGCCGTCGGCATCGGCCTGTTCATGTCGGCGCGTGTCGCCGTGCAATTGGCGGCCGGCATCGGCTCGCTGCCGCGCGGCCAGAAGCTGGCGGCGACCGCGCTCGGCCTCACCACCTTGCAGGCCTACCGCTACGTGCTGCTGCCGATGGCTTTCCGCATCATCCTGCCGCCGCTGACGTCCGAATTTCTCAACACGGTCAAGAACAGCGCCGTCGCAATCACGATCGGTCTGATCGAACTGACGGGCGCTGCGCGCGCCATGCAGGAATTCTCGTTCCAGGTGTTCGAGGCCTTCAGCGCCGCCACCTTGATGTATCTCGTCATCAACGTCATCGTCGTGATCGGCATGCGGCTCTTGGAGCGCGCGGTGGCGGTCCCTGGCTACATCACGGGCAAATGAGATGCTGGCCAATTTCGATTTCGACGTCATCCGCCGCTCGCTGAGCTATCTTTTCATCGACGGCATGACCTTCACGCTGACCTTGACGGCGCTGTCGGCGACGGGCGGTCTTGTGTTCGGCACCCTGATCGCGCTGATGCGGCTGTCCGGCTATCGGGTGATGGGCTTTATCGCCGGGCTCTATGTCGACTTCATGCGCTCGCTGCCGCTGGTTCTGGTGATCTTCTGGTTCTACTTCTTGGTGCCCTATATCGGGCAGTGGATCACCGGCTCGTCGCGGCCGATCAAGGTCGGCGCGTTCGCGTCCTCCCTGATCACCTTCATCCTGTTCGAGGCGGCCTATTTCTCCGAGATCATGCGCGCCGGCATCCAGTCGATCTCGCGCGGCCAGCCGGCCGCGGCCTCGGCGCTCGGCCTGACCTATGCGCAGACCATGCGCTACGTCGTGTTGCCGCAGGCGTTCCGCAACATGCTGCCGGTGCTGCTGACCCAGACCATCGTGCTGTTCCAGGACACGTCGCTGGTCTACGTGCTCTCGATTCCGGACTTCCTCGGCGCTGCTTCGAAAGTCGCCCAGCGCGACGGCCGCCTGGTCGAGATGTACCTGTTCGCGGCCCTGGTCTACTTCACCATCTCCTGTGTCGCGTCCTACGGCGTCCGCCGCCTGCAGTCGCGCATCTCCATCATCAGATAGTCGGCTCCCATGATCGAAATCAGCCACGTCAACAAATGGTACAGCCCGAGCTTCCAGGTGCTGAAGGACTGCACGACCTCGGTCGCCAAGGGCGAGGTGGTGGTGGTCTGCGGCCCCTCCGGCTCCGGCAAGTCGACCCTGATCAAATGCGTCAACGCGCTGGAGCCGTTCCAGGACGGCGTGATCACGATCGACGGCCTCAAGGTCAATGATTCCAAGACCAACCTGCCGAAGCTGCGCTCGCGGGTCGGCATGGTGTTCCAGCACTTCGAGCTGTTTCCGCATCTCAAGATCATCGACAACCTCTGCCTCGCCCAGCAGAAGGTGCTGGGTCGTGGCCATGAGGAAGCGACCGCGAAGGGCATGAAGCTCCTGGATCGCGTCGGTCTCAAGGAGCAGGCGCAGAAGTTTCCGGCGCAGCTCTCCGGCGGCCAGCAGCAGCGCGTGGCGATCGCACGTGCGCTCGCCATGGATCCGATCGCGATGCTGTTCGACGAGCCGACTTCGGCGCTCGATCCGGAGATGATCAGCGAGGTGCTCGATGTCATGGTTGATCTCGCCCGCGAGGGCATGACCATGATGGTCGTGACCCACGAGATGGGCTTCGCCAGGAAGGTCGCCCACCGCGTCATCTTCATGGACCGCGGCGAGATCGTCGAGGACGCCAAGAAGGAGGAGTTCTTCGGCCAGCCGCGCAGCGAGCGCGCGCAGCAGTTCCTGTCGAAGATCCTGTCGCATTAGTCCGGTGAGTAATTCCGGGGCGCCCGCAGGGCGAACCCGGAATCTCGAGATTCCGGGTTCGATGCTGCGCATCGCCCCCGAATGACGGCGAGAGTAACAATTGGTGTACGCAGATGGCTTTGCGTGCGCAGATGAGAATGGAGACACGTCCTTGGACCCGATCGCTTACGTCAACGGCGCCTTCGTGCCCCTGTCCGAGGCCAAGGTCTCGGTCCTCGATCGCGGCTTCCTGTTTGCCGACGGCATCTACGAAGTGGCGGCGGTGCTCGATGGCAAGCTGGTCGACAGTGCCCCGCATCTTGCCCGCCTGAAGCGCTCGGTCGGCGAGATCGGGCTGGCGCTGCCGGAGAGCCTGGCGCGGATCGAGGAGCTGCAGAAGGAGCTGGTCGCACGCAACCGGCTCGACCAGGGTATGGTCTATCTGCAGGTGACGCGCGGCGCCGACAAGGGCCGCGACTTCCCGTTTCCCAAGGGCGACGTCAAGCCGACCTTGGTGATGTTCGTCACCGCCAAGGACATCATCAATGCGCCCTCGGCGAAGACGGGAATTGGCGTCATCACCGTGCCCGACATCCGCTGGGCGCGCCGCGACATCAAGAGCGTGGCGCTGCTGGCGCAGGTGCTCGCGAAGCAGGCGGCCGCCGCGGCCGGGGCCGGCGAGGCGTGGATGGTCGAGGACGGTCATGTCACCGAGGGCGGCTCGTCCTCGGCCTTCATCCTGACCAAGGACGACGTCATCGTGACGCGGCCGAACTCGAACGCGATCCTGCCGGGCTGCACCCGCAAGGCCGTGGTGAAGCTCGCCGAGGAGCGCCAGCTCAAGGTCGAGGAGCGGCTGTTCACGGTGGAGGAGGCGCTCGCGGCGAAGGAAGCCTTCATCACCAGCGCGAGCTCGTTCGTGCAGCCGGTGGTCACGATCGACGGCAAGCCCGTCGGCGACGGCAAGCCGGGACCGGTGGCGGCGCGGCTGCGCGAGATCTATGTCGATTTTGCGCGCGCCACGGCGGTGTAGTTGGAGGAGACGATAGAGCAGGTGCAGCATCGAAACCCGTTTGCATTGTCCGGCGCTTTGCTATCGTGGCGACGAACGAAACAGAAATCAGGGAGGAGTTTCGATGCGGTATCGCTTGAGAGGGCTCGCGGCCGGACTATTGATTGCGGGCGCAGGCATGACGGGAGCGGCATTGGCCGATGACGGCTGGGTGACCCTGGTCGACTCCACGACCAAGGCCGACTTCACCGAGGTCGGCAAGGCCAATTGGGAGATGAAGGACGGCGCGCTGTCGGCCGACAAGCTCGATGGCAAGGATCCATCGTATCTGGTGACCAAGGAGAGCTACAAGGACTTCCAGATCAAGGCCGAGTTCTGGGTCGATGACGCCGCCAACAGCGGCATCTTCATCCGCTGCGACCAGTCGGCGAAGATCGACTCCAACATCTGCTACGAGGTCAACATCTTCGACAAGCGGCCCGATCCGAAATACGGCACCGGCGCGATCGTCGACGTGTCCAAGGTCGATCCGATGCCGAAGGCCGGCGGCAAGTGGAATACCTATGAGATCACCGCCAAGGGCACGCGGCTGACCGTGATCCTCAACGGCGAGAAGACCGCCGATGTCGACGACAGCAAGCACGCGGCGGGACCGATCGCCCTGCAGTACGGCTCGGGCGTCGTGAAGTTCAGGAAGGTGCAGATCAAGCCGCTGTAGCGGCCGTGCATTCCGGGCAGCGGCGCTGGCCGCGGCTGGCGCGGTAGAGGCTCTTGCAGTACCAGCGGCGCGCTATCATCTGCAGGGGATGGCGGGCCAACCGGGCCAGCGTCACCAGTTCGAGCATGGCGGGCATTGCAGACTCCTTGGCATCCTTCCGACTTTTGCGAGATGGGGCGGCACTTCGTTTACGGAAGTGCCGCCCCAGTCGCATCAGCCATGCAGCTTCTTTGCGGTCTCGGCGATGACGCGGCCCTGATAGCGCGCCCCCGCCAGCTCGTTCGCGCTCGGCTGCCGGCTGCCGTCACCGCCGGTGATGGTGGTGGCGCCATAGGGCGAGCCGCCGGTCACCTCGTCGAGCTTCATCTGGCCGGCGAAGCCGTAGTTGAGGCCGACGATGGTCATGCCGAAATGCAAGAGGTTGGTGATGATCGAGAACAGCGTGACCTCCTGGCCGCCGTGCTGGGTCGCGGTCGAGGTGAAGGCGCCGCCGACCTTGCCGTGGAGCGCGCCCTTGGCCCACAGGCCGCCGGCCTGATCGAGGAAGTTGGCCATCTGCGAGGCCATGCGGCCGAAGCGGGTGCCGGTACCGACGATGATCGCGTCGTAGTCGGCGAGCTCCTCGACCTTTGCTATCGGAGCGGCCTGGTCGAGCTTGTAGTGGGAGGCCTTGGCGACGTCGGCCGGCACCAGTTCGGGCACGCGCTTGACGTCGACGGTGGCGCCGGTCTCGCGGGCGCCTTCGGCCACCGCGTTGGCCATCGCTTCGATGTGGCCGTATGCGGAGTAGTAGAGAACGAGAACCTTGGTCATGGCAGTCTCCGTGGGGACGAGGATGATCGGGGAGAGCGTCCCGGCCGGATGCCCGGCCGGGATCGCGTGAGAGGTCAGGCGGCGTCGACGAGCACCAGCTCGGAATCTTCGAGCGCGGTGATCTTGAGCGTGGCCTCGTCGCGGATGGCGGCGCCGTCACGGGCGTTGACTCGGACGCCGTTCACTTCGACGCTGCCGGCTGCGGGCACCAGATAGATGTGCCGGGCCTTGTCGGCGCTGTACTCGGCGGTCTCGCCGGCCTTCAGCGTGGTGCCGAGTACGCGCGCCTTGGCACGGATCGGCAACGCGTCGCCGTCATCTGCGAAGCCGCTCGCCAGCGTGACCAGCTTGCCGGAGCGGTCGGACTTCGGGAACGGCTTGGCGCCCCAGGTCGGTTGTCCGCCATCGGTGGTCGGCTCGATCCAGATCTGGAAGATCCGCGTCGTGGTCGGCTCCAGATTGTATTCGGAGTGGCGGATGCCGCTGCCCGCACTCATCACCTGGACGTCGCCGGCCTCGGTGCGGCCCTTGTTGCCGAGGCTGTCCTGATGGGTGATCGCACCCTCGCGGACATAGGTGATGATCTCCATGTTCCGGTGCGGATGCGCCGGGAAGCCGGTGTTCGGCGCGATCTCGTCGTCGTTCCAGACGCGCAGGGCGCCGTGGCCCATGTTGCTGGGGTCGTAGTAGCTCGCGAACGAGAAATGGTGCTTGGCCTTCAGCCAGCCGTGGTCGGCGCCGCCCAGCGCCGCAAAGGGCTTCAATTCGATCATGGGTCTGCTCCTGTGGTTGCAACGGACGGCCGGGGCCGCCGTGCTGTTGGGCATTGGAATAAGGAAGCGACCGGAGTATAGAAATAGAAACTATTGAAACCTATTGTTTCCAAAAACGAGATTTGAGGCGATGGCGCGACTTCCGGATTTCGAGGCGATGGCGATCTTCGCCAAGGTCGTCGAGCTGCGCTCCTTCGCGGGCGCCGCGCAGGAGCTGGGCCTCTCCAAGGCCTCCGTCTCCAAGGCGGTGAGCCGGCTGGAGGAGCGTCTGGGCACGCGGCTGTTCAACCGCACCTCGCGGCGCTTGGCGCTGACGGACGCCGGCCAGCGCCTGTCCGAGCGCGCCGCGCAGCTGCTCGCCGATGGCGAGGCTGCCGAGACCGAGGCGCTCGCGCAGTCGCTGACGCCGCGCGGCCTGGTGCGCTTCGCGGTGCCGATGACGTTCGGCGTCAAGAAGATCGCGCCGCTGCTGCCGGCGTTTCTGGAGCAATATCCGGAGGTCTCGATCGACCTCCACATGAGCGATGCCACCGTCGATCTCATCGGCGAAGGGTTCGACCTCGCGCTGCGGATCGCGCGGCTTCCGGACTCGTCGCTGGTCGCGCGCCGCCTTTGCCCCATGCCGCGCTACACGGTGGCGGCGCCGTCCTATCTGAAGCGCCACGGACGGCCGACGCATCCGATGCATCTCGCCGAGCACAAATGCTTCGGCTACGCCTATCTCTCCACCGCCGGCGTCTGGCACTACACCAATGCGGCCGGCGAGCAGGCCAGCGTACGGCCGGCGGGACAGCTGCGCGTCAACAATGGCGAAGCGCTGTTGCCGGCGGTGCTCGCCGGGCTCGGCATCGCGGACCTGCCGGATTTCATCGTTGGCGACGCGATCGCGTCTGGCGAGGTCGAGGTGGTGCTGAAGGGCTGGAGCCAGCCCGAAGGCGCAATGCATCTGGTGATGCCGCCCGGCGGCCCGCGCCCCGCGCGGGTCGAGGTGCTGACGGAGTTTCTGGTGAAGGAACTCGCGAAGGGGAAGAAGCGATGATCGCGGCCGCCGATCCCAGCCGATCAGGACTGCACCTCGCACACATCGACCCATGCGGCTCCCGTCAGCTCGGCCAAGCGATCCGGCGTGATCTTCACCGCGCTGTGGGTCGAGCCCGCGGCGGGCACCACGATGTCGAAGGCCTTCAGCGAGACGTCGCAATACACCGGTAGCGGCGACTTCAAGCCGAACGGGCAGACGCCGCCGACCTCGTGTCCGGTGATGTCGGCGACCTCGTCGAGGCCGAGCATCTTCGGCTTGCCGCCGAACAGTGCCTTCACCTTCTTGTTGTCCATGCGCGCGTGGCCTGCGGCGACGATCAGGATGACGCGCTCGCCGACGCGCAACGACAGCGTCTTGGCGATGCGGGCCGGCTCCACGCCATAGGCTTCCGCCGCGAGCGCCACGGTTGCGGAGCTCTGGCTGGAGACGAGAACGTCGATGTCGGGGGCTTTTTCGGCGAAGAAGGCGCGGACGGATTCAAGGCTCATGCGTGTTGACGATCTCAGGCAATTCGGAAAGCGCAGCAATACGATGATCGGGCGCAAAACCCAACTCGTCCATCTGGGTCCGCAGCGCCTTGAACATCGTGAGCGGGGACACGAGATCGGTCTCGATGCAGGCCGCCGCCATGGCTTCGGGAGTGACGCGCTCGATCCAGGCAACGTTGAGGCCGAAGGCCTTGGCGCCGCAGACGTCCCAGGGATTGGAGGACACGAACAGCACCTCGTCGGGCGCAAGCCCGAGTGTCTCCTCGATCAGCGCATAGGCTTGCGAACTCGGCTTGAAGATCTTGTGGGCATCGACGCTGATGACGGCATCGAGCAGCGTGTCGAAGGCGCTGGCTTTCACCAGGCCGTCGAGCATCGCTGGGCTGCCGTTGGAGAGGATCGCGAGCCGGCGGTCCTTCATCGCGGCGAGCGCGGCACGTGCATCAGGGTAGGGATCGAGATCGAGATATTTGGCGATGATGCGATCGCGTGTGATCGCATCCGCCTGCAGGCCGAGAACGCGCAGCGTATAGAGCAGCGACTCGCGGGTAACGACCGAAAAATCCTCGTAGCGCTGCATCAGCGAGCGCAGCCAGGTGTATTCGAGCTGCTTGATGCGCCAGATCTGGGTGATGATGTCGCCGTGGCCGGGAAAGGCCTGCTCGGTGACCGCCGCTACCGACTGGACGTCGTACAGCGTGCCATAGGCATCGAAGACCACGGCTTTGAAGGGCACGGCGCTCACCTCATCAGAGAGGCAGGCGCGATGGCCGATGGCCACCGCGCCCGCGGATGATAGCACGATCCTCGACGATACGAGCCGTCGGACGGCCTCAGATCCCGAGCAGCCTGCGCGCGTTGGCCTTCAACACTTTCGGCCGGATCTCCTCGCGGATGTCGAGCTTGGCGAAATCGGCGAGCCAGCGGTCGGGCGTGATCACCGGCCAGTCGGAGCCGAACAGCATCTTGTCCTGCAGGATCGAGTTGATGTAGCGCACCAGGATCGGCGGGAAGTACTTTGGCGACCAGCCGGAGAGGTCGATGTACACGTTCGGCTTGTGGGTCGCGACCGACAGCGCCTCCTCCTGCCAGGGGAAGGAGGGGTGGGCGAGAATGATCTTGAGGTCGGGGAAGTCGGCCGCGACGTCATCCATGTACATCGGGTTCGAGTACTTCAGCCGCATCCCCATGCCGCCCGGCATGCCCGAGCCGACGCCGGTCTGGCCGGTGTGGAACAGCGCGATCGCGCCGCCGTCGTTGATCGCCTCATACAGCGGATAGGCCAGCCGGTCGTTGGCGTAGAAGCCCTGCATGGTCGGGTGGAACTTGAAGCCGCGGACGCCATACTCCTCGATCAGCTTGCGCGCCTCGCGGACGCCGAGCTTGCCCTTGTGCGGATCGATGCTGACGAAGGGGATCAGCACATCGAGATGGTCGGAAGCGACCTCGAGCATCTCGTAATTGTTGTAGCGGCGGAAGCCGGTCTCGCGCTCGGCGTCGACCGGGAAGATCACGGCGGCGATGTTCTTGGAGCGGTAATAGGCCGCCGTCTCCGGCACCGTCGGCGGGTGCTTGTGCGGCGACTTGAAGTAGTCGGCCATCTGGGCCTGGAAATCGTCGTAGCCGTCATCCGCATGCATGCCGCAGGGCTCTTCGGCGTGGGTGTGGATGTCGATGGCGACGACGTCGTCGATCTTGGGCAGAGCGAGCTTGGGCATGGGCGTTCCCGGCGGTTGGTTCTTGGCTTTGGAAAATTGATTATAGGATATAACAAATTTGGCAATCGCCAAGTTGGATCGAGGGGCGCGTCGCCGGCCGGTTCTGTTGAAGCCGGGGCCCGCCATGATTGACATCCGGCGGGCTGGTGGTTAGAAACCGGCCAATCCGGGCGACTTGGTCGCTTGCGGAACTCCCTTTGTATTTGCCACTTCCGGCCTGTCCAACACGGCCTTTCAACGTATCAGGATGTCCCATGAAGGTCCGTAACTCGCTGAAGTCGCTGCGTGGCCGCCATCGCGCCAACCGTCTGGTCCGCCGCAAGGGCCGCGTCTACGTGATCAACAAGGTCCAGCGCCGCTTCAAGGCGCGCCAGGGCTGATCCCGTAGATCTCCCCTCGAGAGGAGGGGCCTCCTCACAGGTCTTTGAGGCGCGTGCTGCTTTGCAGGACGCGCCGACTGCGTTTAGACTTGGAGCATGGCCAAGCGATCCTTGCGGGCGATTCTTCTCGCCGTTGTCGTCATTTCGGTACCGCATCTTGCCTTTGCGCAGGGCGAGCCGCGCGCGACGCCCAAGCCAAAGCCGCCCGAGGCTCCGGCCAAGCTGCCCAAGGTCGGAGCCGACAAGACCAAGGGCCTCGATTTCCTGTTCGGCGCCCTGAAGGCCGCACCCGACGAGATCAGCGCCAAGCACGTCGAGGCGCGGATCTGGGCGATCTGGCTGCAGACCCCCAGTGACACCGTCGCCCTGCTGATGGCGCGGTCCAAGGCGGCGATGGACGCGAAGCAGAACGAGGTTGCGCTCAAGCTGCTCGATTCGGTCATCAAGCTCCGGCCGGACTACGTCGAGGCCTGGAACCGTCGCGCGACGATCTATTACCTCCAGAACGATTACGGTCGCTCGCTTGCCGACATCCAGCAGGTCCTGCTGCGTGAGCCGCGGCACTTCGGCGCGCTCGCCGGTCTCGGCATGATCATGCAGGACCTCGGCGAGGAGAAGCGGGCGCTGGACGCGTTCCGCAAGGCGCTCGAGGTCAATCCGCACCTGGACAAGGTGCCGGAGCTGGTCAAGACGCTGACCGAGAAGGTCGAAGGCCGCGACATCTAGCCTTGGCGGTCGATTAACCATGTCAGGACGGCCGTCCTTGCCGGCCGATCCGCGCCATCCCACCTGCCGTTGATCGGAGGACATCCGGCGAGGAGGTGGCGCAATGACGCGTGCAGTGCTGACGGCAGCGCTCATCGGAATGACGGCGACGGCCGCCTGGGCCGAGGATCCGGATATGTTCTGGGTGGTCGGCAACCGCGCCACCAATCGCTGCGAGATCGTGACCAGCAATCCGATCGTCACCCCCACCATGGGTGACATCTGGTTCGCGTCCGGGCCGTTCAAGTCGAAAGACGACGCCAAGCTGGCGCGATCGACGATCAACGCGTGCCCGAACAAGGACATCACGTCCGAGGACTGATCGGCGCAATCCGGCCCGGTCAGCCGGCTCAGTGAAATGCGGTACTGCGGCGGTCCGGCATGCCGTACTGCGCGGCTGCGGCATACAGCTGCGCGATCTCGGCCTCGAGATGCTCGTTGACCAGCAGCAGGGCCTTCAGCGCGCCGCGGAGATCGCCATTGCAACTTGCGACGATCTCGTCGATCGCAGCCTCGCTCGAACGAAAACTCATCGGTAACCCCCTCCCAAAACACCAAACAAAACACAGGGCCGGTCATCGTGTTCAAACGACGCAATGATCTGACCGCAAGTAATTCACGGGCATCAGCCGATTGCGAGGAAATGTCCCGACCATGGTTATAAAATGGCCGACGACGCCATGATGACAGGACTGGCTTGACGGGACGTGGAATTGCGCGCTTGCCCGCGCAACCGCCTTCGTTCTGCACCGTATCTGTCAGCGTGACACGTAGAAAAGTATCAATGATTTCAATCACTATTGCTGTCGTCCTGGGAGGGCTCGCGCTGGCCACGCGGGCCGGTATAGCGATCGTCGAAAAGCGCTATCCGCAGCAAGGGCAGGCGATCCCGGTCGCCGGTGCGACCATCAATCTTGTGGATATCGGGCCGCGCAACGCGTCTGGACCGCCGCTCTTGCTGCTCCATGGGGCGAGCTCGAACCTCGAAGCCATGCGCCGCCCGCTGGGTGATCTCCTGGCGCAGCGCCACCGGGTGCTCCTGGTCGACCGTCCCGGCCACGGCTGGAGCCCGCGCGCGCGGCCGGAGGATTCCACGCCCGCCGCCCAGGCCCGGATGCTGGACGAGGTGCTGGCCCGGCTCGGCGTCGGCCAGGTCGTCCTGGTGGTGCATTCCTGGAGCGGCGCGCTCGGCCTGCGCATGGCGCTCGACTTCCCCGACCGGGTTGCGGGCCTCGTGATGCTGGCGCCGGTCGCCTATCCCTGGCGGGGCGGGGTCGGGCGCTACAACGAGGCCGTCACGACGCCGGTGGTCGGGCCGTTGCTGGCGCACACGATCACGCTGCCGCTCGGCCTGGCGCTGATGGCGCCTGGCGCCCGCGGCGTGTTCGCGCCGCAGGCGATGCCGGACGATTTCGTCGACCGGACCGCGACGCCGCTGCTGCTGCGCCCGCGCGAGTTCATGGCCAATGCCCGCGATCTCGTCACCCTGAAGCAGGCGGTGATCGAGCAGGCGCCGCGCTATGGCGAGATCAAGGTCCCGGTCACGATCGTGGCGGGCGAGGCCGACCGGACGGTCCATACCGACATCCATTCCCGCCCGCTCGCGCGGGTCGTGCCACAGAGCCGCCTGATCGTGCTGCCCGACCTCGGGCACATGGTCCAGAACGCGGTGCCGGAGCTGGTGGCGGGCGAGGTCGACCGGATCGTCGCCGCGGTGATCCCGGTCGACGCCCTGGCGCCGTGATGTGAAAAAGCCCCGGCGGTCCGCCGGGGCTTTGCAGTCGAGGTGACGTGTCGGCCGGCGGCCGCTTACTGCTTCTGCTTGCCGTCCTTGTCGAACGACGAGACATAGGCCCAGAGGTTGTTGATCTCGGTCTCGTTCTTGATGCCGGCGAAGGTCATCTTGGTGCCGGGGATCTTGGCCTTCGGGTCCTTGATGTATTCCTTGAAGACCGCCTCGTTCCAGGTGATGCCCGAGTTCTTGTTGGCTTCCGAATAGTTGTAGTCCGGCGCGCTGCCCGACTTGCGGCCGTCGAGGCCGTTGAGTTCCGGGCCGACCTTGTTCTTCGCGCCCTCGCCGATCGCGTGGCAGGGCAGGCACTTGTTGAAGGACGTCTTGCCGGCGGCGGCATCCTGCGCCAGCGCGGCAGATGCCAGCGACGACGAGGCGAGGACGACGAGCGCGCTCAAAGTCATTTTCTTCATGGATCAGGCTCTGTGGGTTACGAGACGAGTTTGCGCGCAGGTTGTGGCATGGCCTCAGGCGACGCACAAGCGGGGAAGCACTGAGGCAAATCAGCATAATGGCGGAGCTTGTTGCTCTGCCGCAAACTTCGATGCGGATCCGCTGCCTATCCAAACCGTTTCCGTTGTGATTGATATGCCAGCACAAATCGAGGGCCGGAGGAACGCGATGGCGATCATGATGCCGGAAGCTGATCGGGCGGTGCTGGCGCGCCGCGACGAGATCGTTGCTGCACTGCGCGCGATCGTGCCGGGCGAAGGCGTCATCGACAGCGCCGCCGAGATGCTGCCCTACGAGTCCGACGGGTTGATGGCCTACCGCCAGCCGCCGATGGTCGTGGTTCTGCCGGAGACCACCGCGCAGGTCTCGCAGGTCCTGAAATATTGCCACGGGCAGGGCATCAAGGTGGTTCCGCGCGGCTCGGGCACCTCGCTGTCCGGCGGCGCGCTGCCGCTCGCCGACGGGGTGCTGCTCGGGCTCGGCAAGTTCAAGCGCATCCGCGAGATCGATTTCGACAACCGCGTCGTCGTCACCGAGCCAGGGGTCACCAACCTCGCCATCAGCCAGGCGGTGGCGCATGCCGGCTTCTACTATGCGCCGGATCCGTCGTCGCAGATCGCCTGCTCGATCGGCGGCAATGTCGCCGAGAATTCCGGCGGCGTGCACTGCCTGAAATACGGCATGACCACCAACAACGTGCTCGGCTGCGAGTTCGTGCTGATGACCGGCGAGGTCCTGCGCATCGGCGGCAAGTGCGCCGAGAACGCCGGCTATGACCTGATGGGCCTGATCACCGGCTCGGAGGGCCTGCTCGGCGTGGTTACCGAGGTGACGGTGCGCATCCTGCAGAAGCCGGAGACGGCCCGCGCCCTGATGGTCGGTTTCGCCGAAGTGGAGGCGGCCGGGGAATGCGTCGCGCGCATCATCGGCGCCGGCATCATCCCCGGCGGCATGGAGATGATGGACAAGCCGGCGATCCACGCCGCCGAGGCCTTCGTCCATGCCGGCTATCCGCTCAACGTCGAGGCGCTCCTGATCATCGAGCTCGACGGCCCCGGCGTCGAGGTGGACGAGCTGATCGGCCGCGTCGAGGCCATTGCAAACGCCTGCGGCTCGACCACCTGCCGCATCTCGACCTCGGAGGCCGAGCGCAACCTGTTCTGGGCCGGCCGCAAGGCGGCGTTCCCGGCCGTCGGGCGTATCTCGCCGGACTATCTCTGCATGGACGGCACCATCCCGCGCGGCGCGCTGCCGAAGGCGCTGGCCCGCATCCGCGAGCTCTCGGAGAAGTACCAGCTCGGCTGCGCCAACGTGTTCCATGCCGGCGACGGCAATCTGCATCCGCTGATCCTCTACGATGCCAACAAGCCGGGCGAGATGGAGCGCGCCGAGGCGTTCGGCGCCGACATCCTGCGCTGCTGCGTCGAGCTCGGCGGCGTCCTGACCGGCGAGCACGGCGTCGGCATCGAGAAGCGCGACCTGATGCCGGAGATGTTCACCGAGATCGACCTCAACCAGCAGCAGCGGGTGAAGTGCGCGTTCGACAGCCAGGGTCTGCTCAATCCCGGCAAGGTGTTCCCGACCCTGCACCGCTGCGCCGAGCTCGGCCGCATGCATGTCCACGGCGGCAAGCTGGCGTTTCCCGATCTGCCGAGATTCTGAGGCGCGGACGGGAGAGCAGGGCGGCGTCATCCGACGTCTGCCCGATCAACTACGTCTGCTGGATCTGACGCGAACCTCTCTCCCCGCGTCATTCCGGGGCGCCCGCAGGGCGAGCCCGGAATCCATAGCCACGGGCCGATACGTGAGGCACGCGGGCAGCTCCATCCCGCTCGACCAACATCCGCCTGTGGTTATGGATTCCGGGCTCATCGCTGCGCGATGCCCCGGAATGACGACGAGAGAGTTGTCCTCATCGCATCCATCTCCACTCCGCAGACACACGTCCGCATCCCCGCGGCGCTTGACGCCCGGATCATGCCATCGACATCGCCCTTCGAAGCAAACGAGAGGGCGCGGGGAATGCCGGGTGAAGGCCTCACCCATGGCCCGCCTGCGAAAAAAAATGCAGGCGGCAGGTACCACAGGTTCAGCCGAACAACCGGCATTCCCCGCCCGGCGGTCTTAACGCTTATACGTGATCTCCTCGGGGACCGGCGTTCTTGCCCCCGTCGCCTGCGTGCCCCTATCGGGGCATCGCACGCTTGGCCTCAGCACCGGGAGGCCAGGACCACACGATTTCACGTCCGCATCACAGTCGTTCGTCGGCATGACTGAAGCCACGCTGCGACCCGACACGGCCACCGCATCCCCGCCTCGCATATCGTGACGACCGCGCGTACGCCCCTCTCGGTGAGGCGGGATGGGTGGAGTATGGCATGGTTTTCGAAAAATCGGAAGATTAATTTCTGTTTGCTGGGCGTCTTTTCGCTCGGCGTTGAAAATGCTCACGGAATGAATTTCCTGCGCCACAGTCAGAAGTTGAGATGTGGGCTCAAGCCGGGCGAGCGTGGATTGGAGCCGCTGTAAAACCGGGTGAGCGCTACCGAGCACGCCGCTTCCTGGATTGTCACTTTGATCTTGAAACGAAGATCGTCTTGCAAGTGACCTCGCCTCGAAACTGGCAGCTAGACCTTTTGTTCTTTTTATGTTCTAATATTCACCCGAGGACCTTCAGAGGGTGGTGAGCCCAGGGCGGACTCGGTGTCCGTCCGGGTGGAAATTAATCGCGCGCGAAAGCTCGTGGAGAAGTGCTGCGACCTTTGTCGAACGGCCGGAGCAAGAAACTCTTGTCGGCTCGTGAGCGGCCCGGCCGACGATGCGTGGCCATGAATACGCAGCAGCGGATCTGAGTTGCGAAGCGCGACCGCAACGGCATGGCGCCAGTGAGGGTTGCAACGTCCTGGACTTTCCTACCGCGGATGGGTCACAATCGCCCTAAACGCGGGGGATTTAATGCTAGCGACCGCAACGGCCGCGGAATATGTGCGTCCTATGGACGCGGGCCGGACAAGTCCGCTACTCGTAAATTGCGAGAAGGCCGACGGGGAAATTGTCGCGGTCGTCGCGAAGTTCTCTGAATTTTGTGACCAGAAGGAAGTTCATTTGGCGAGAGAGATAGTGGCGGCGTGTCTTGCAGCCGATCTCGGGCTTCCGATCCCTGTTCCGTTTCTCGTTGCGGTGCCGGGTGGTTGGGCCGACGTCATCCCTGATCCGGTCCGGCAAGCGAAGGTGCGAGCAAGCGGAGGATTCGCGTTCGGTTCATTGCTGGTTACGGGTGGCTATAACGCCTGGACGCCAGATACTCGGATAACGGCCGGGATGATCGATAACGCAACGGCGATCTTTGCCTTTGATGCGATCATTCAAAATTCTGACCGGAGAAGCGAGAATCCGAATTGTCTGGTCCGAGGTGAAGAGATCCGTATTTTCGATCACGAGTTAGCTTTCGCCCACCGCCTAATTCTAGGCTGGCGACCGCCCTGGACGCCCGGAGGCCTTAACTGGATTGAGAGGAAGGGGAGTCATATTTTCCTTGCGGACCTAAAGCGCTCTGGAGCTGATTTTGCCGCTGTCCGAACGAGTTGGTGCGCCATAAGCGACGAGCGACTCGCCGAGTACCGGGCAGCCGTTCCGATGCAGTGGGGCAACATCTCTGCGGACGTCGATTCGGCACTGAAGCTCATTCGTGACGCTCGTGACAATATCGATGGCTGCCTAGACGAAATCAGGCGGATTCTATCATGAAGGAAAAGCAACAATACGGCTTCACGGTCTTGCGCTATGTGCATGACGTCCTGACTGCTGAATTCGTTAATGTAGGCTTGGTCATGTACCTGCCGAAGGATGGTCGTATCCTCGCTAGGACGCGACACACCATGGGCAGGCTCAGGGGGGTGTTTCCTGATCTGGATCGAGCTGCTTTCCTTTCGGCGATGAGAAACGTGAGTAGGGGCTTTCGGAAAATCGCGAGACGAAGACCGGCCGCTGACATGTTCTCCTCCAATCAGTCGGTGCTGACGATTGCAAGGGAGGCCGTTCCGCACGACGATAGTTCGTTGCAATGGTCTTCCGTGGGAGGTGGCTTCACCTCGAATCCCCAAGAAACCTTCGAGCGCCTCTATTATCAGTTCGTCAGTCGTTATGATCAAAAGGCGACTCACCGTCGTACCGATGACGAGGTTTGGCGACCGGTGCTCGTGCGGCTTGCCGAGCTAAATCTCGATAGTAAGCTTCAGGAGAAGGTAATTGCGAGTACCGTCGATGACGTTACCTTCAAGCATGCTTGGAAGAATGGTCAATGGCATGTCTATGAACCTGTTTCCTTCGACCTAGCTGAAGCAGACGGCATAAAAGCTAAGGCGCGCGAGTGGCTCGGGCATCTGTCTGCTGTGGTCGCGGATGGTACGGCGGAGTCCTTCAAGCCGCACTTCTTTGTTGGAGCTCCATCTGAGCCTAAGCTCCACGATGCCTATGAGGCCGCAAAAAAGATACTACGACAAGCGCCCAATAGTCCTGAAGTTTTCGAAGAAAATCAAATTGATGAGTTTGTTGCTCAGATTGAGGATGAAGTCAGGGCGCACTTCCAGCCTTAAAGGTTGAGCGGCTTGTTTTCAGTCAGGAATCGTGCGCTGCCAGTAGTGGAGGGCCGGGGCGACCTTCGAACACCTTCGCTTCTGAATCACGTCGAGCGCGGAAGATTGGGGCGCCGCCGACATTCTGGGTGCTTGCCCGGTTCTGGATCTCATCGGGGGAGGGCGGTGATGTGGGTGTGGATTACTGATAAAATCCGGCGCGGTTGGCGGTTCTTGGTGTCGCTTTTTCGGAGAGAGTCGATGGCGAAGGCGCAGTTCGAGGACATCGAGACGACGCATGGCCATGAGGAAAGGCTACGCGAGGAAAGCCTGGCCCTGGTGCGCGCTGACCCGGAACTGGCGCGACGGCTGGAAATGATACAAAGGCTAATGTCGCTGATCTTTGTCTACACTATCGACCACAAATCTCAATCCGAAGACGAGAATACAATGCAGATGTTGGGCGTACGGCTGTTCAATGCAGCGGCGTCTGGTATCAAGCTTGCTCTTTCCGGCTACTACCAGACTGCATTTCATCAGACGCGCGACATCCTAGAAGTTGGCTACCTTATGGACTATTTCCGCACATCACCGGCGGAACGCGGGGTGTGGAAGAGGGCGGACAGGAAAGAGCGCAGGGAGAAATTCGATCCCGTAAAAATCAGGATTTCGCTAGATGCGCGCGACGGCGACACGACGAAGAAGCGAGCGGAGGAATACAACAAGCTTTCTGAATTGGCGTCTCATGCAAACTACGGAGGTTTCCGCTTAACGAGCCGCGGTCAATTTGCGGAGCTCGGGCCGTTCGTCGATGGAAAGTTTCTGATTGCGTGGCTGGAAGAAATGGTGCTGCGGCTCGGTCCTACGGCGGTTATGTATGCCAATCAATTTTCCAATGCAGATCCGCAACTCGTCCGTTTCTTCCAGGAGGTCGGGACAGAGCTTGTGCAGGGGTACAAGCGCAAACCCCTCTCAGAGGGTGCCTAGAGGCAAGTAGAGGTATTAAATATCCGGGAATTACGGTGACGGTGCATTTTATTAAATGGTTCAGCGGGCGTTGCCACTGAAAAGGCGGCCTCTGAAGGCGCCCACCCCTTTCATCGCGGGAAAGGGACGGGCCGCTCTCCACCTAGTTTTGATCTTGACGGGTTCCCGGACTACGGTGACACCCATTAGCCGGCCGTTCGTCAAGTGGACGCAGAGATTTGTTTTGGCAGCCTACGCTGCCAAAATGCAGCCGATCATCTTCTCTCGCCGTCGGACTTGAACCGCGCCCGTTTCTTCGGTCCTTGATATTGCGGTGACAGTGCATTCAATTCAAAAAGTTCTGAGGCATTCGCCCTACCGACATCTACAAGTGCACTTCCTCCGTAATGCTCTGGATATTACTTGGCGAAAGAAATCTGGTTCTGGAAGCTAAAATGAGCTTACGCGCTTTGGGCCATATGAGGCTTTTTATCCTACTCGTTTTGGGTGGTCTCTATAGCGAGCCCACTCAGGCGGACGAGCAGAAATGTAGTGCGCCTCAGCTTTACGCAAACCTGATGAGATCTGACAGCGAATGGGGGGTTGAGGCAGATCCACTCCCGCCGAAAGCAAGAATGGAGGTGGGGTCGATTGCATTTCAGCCAATTCAACGGCTCTCTTTTCAGAGTGGCGCGATCTGGGTGGCTCCATTCAGAACAGACTTCGAGAAGGCCAGGATTCGAGTGGTGGGTAACGATGTCAGCCTCGATCGAATCCGATTCCAGTATGCACTCGGTCCCGAAATGTGGGAGGCCTTGATGGTGGAGAGGTACGCTCAGCCAACTGTGCAGTTCACACTTTCCGCGCCAGACGGTGAGTGCGGAGCGCGAGCGCTCGTTCTGACAATTGACGGTACGGCGGCTTCTAAACCATTCCCGATCCAGCGGTGGCAGTTCAAACGAAAATAGTGCAATTGCTGCGACGTCCAGTGCACTTAACTCAAGGCGAAGCGCAGCGCCGGACCTTTCCGCTGAATGGCGTCCTCTGACGCGGCCTGTCCCTTCAATAGCAGGAAACGGACAGACCGCTATCCACCCAATCCGATCTCGACGGGTCACGACCTAAATCAGCCCGTACTGCATCCTCTCTCGCCGTGCCAGCAGCGGCAGGGCCTGTCCCGCGATGTAGGTCTTAAAGTGGTCGCTCTCCTGGTGGGCCTTGAACGCCGCCTCGTCGCGGAACAGCTCGTAGAACAGGAACTGCGCCGGGTTGTCCTTGGCGCGGGAGATCAGGAACAACTCGGCGCCGGGCTCGCGCTGCGCCTCGGGGAGGAAGCGCGACAGGATCTCGGCGACGCGGTCGGCTTCGCCGTCCTTGGCCTCCCATTGCGCCACCACCAGCAGGCCGCCGCCGCTGACGGCCTCGCTCACGGTTTTCGTCTCGATTGCATATCCGGTCATCGTGATCGGTCCTTTCGTTGAAGTGCTGCAAGGGCAACGATACCGCAGTTCCTGCACCAAATCCTTCGATGGCGGCCGAAGGATGGATGTGCACATGAGGGGCGTAGGGCGGATTGGCCGAAGGCGTCATCCGCCATATGTCTCGGAAGGGCGGCGGGTTACGCTTCGCTTACCCGCCCTACGGGCTGGGGAGCACGCGATGCCCGGGCTTGTTCCACCTGCGCGGCCCGGCGCCTCGCGGGGCGAAGGCCCGGCATCGACGTCTTTCCTTCTCCGGGTTCGACGACGTGGATGGCCGGGCCTTCGCCGCGCCGAAGCGGCTTCGGCCGCGCAGGCCGGGACAAGCCCGGCCATGACGACGTTGAAACAGCTCGGCCGGACTCTGACGGCGTCATATGCGATGGTCCTGCAGGGCAGCGAGGTCTCGATGCCGCAGAGCACGACGGCGGGGCCATGCAGATCGCGCGTGAACGTTCCGTCGTGGCCGCCCTTGTGTCCGGCCCGCAACGCTTTAGAAGGGCTGCAACGCTGGTGGCCGCGCGTTGCGCTGGGCCGCCGGTCATCATCAACGAGCAAGGCGAGCAGTGGTGGACGCCCTGAAAGTACGCAACGCAGCCGACGTGGAGGAGGTGGTCCGCTCGGCCATCGCCAATGAGCAGCCGCTCGACGTGATCGGCCATGGCTCGAAGCGTGGGATCGGGCAGGTCACCGCGACCAACGCCGTGCTCGACCTCTCGGCGCTGAGCGCGGTCGTCGCCTACGAGCCGAACGAGCTGATCATCACCGCGCAGGCGGGCGCGCCGCTCGCCGACCTCCTGTCGCTGATCGATTCGAAGAGCCAGCAATTCGCGTTCGAGCCGATGGACACGGGGCCGCTGCTCGGGACGACGGGCAGAGGCACGCTGGGCGGGATGATCGCGGCGGGGCTGGCCGGTCCGCGACGCATCCGCGCCGGCGGGGTGCGCGACCACCTGCTCGGGGCGCATGCCGTCTCCGGCTTCGGCGAGAGCTTCAAGACCGGCGGCAAGGTGGTGAAGAACGTCACCGGCTATGATCTCTGCAAGCTGCTGGCGGGCTCCTGGGGCACGCTGGCGGTCATGACCGAGGCGACCCTGAAGGTGATGCCGCGGCCGGAGGCGGAGCGCAGCCTGGTGCTGCGCGGGCTCGACGACCTCAAGGCCAACCGGGCCATGACGGCGGCGCTCGGCTCGCCGTTCGATGTGTCCGGAGCCGCGCATCTGCCGGCCTCGACGTTGCGGCCGGAGGTCGCCGGGCTGAGCCCGACCGGCTCGCCGCGCGAGGCGGTCACGGTGATCAGGCTGGAGGGCATCACGGCCTCCGCGGCGCATCGGGCGGCGTCGCTCGCCAGGCAGCTCGCGGCCTTCGGTGCGGCCGAGATCATCGCGGACGACGCCTCCGCCGATGTCTGGAGCGCCGTCCGCGACGTGCTGCCGTTCGCGGCCGACGGGCCGCTCGGGGCCTGGACGGTGTGGCGGATCGTCTGCCCGCCGGTGTCGGGCGGCGCCATCGGGCAGGCCCTGACGCGCCAGACCGGCGGCGAGGTGATCTATGACTGGGGCGGGGGGCTGATCTGGGCCGCGCTGCCGCCGCAGCCCGATGCGTCCGCGGGGCTGGTGCGCAAGCAGGCCGAGGCCGTCGGCGGCCACGCCACCCTGCTGCGCGCCTGGGACGAGATGCGTCTGGCGGTCGACGTCTTCCACCCGCAGCCGCCGGGTGTCGCCGCGCTGGAGGAGCGGGTGCGCGTCTCCTTCGATCCCAAGACCATTCTCAACCGCGGCCGTATCCGGCGGAGCGTTGCGCCATGAAGACCGAGTTCACTTTGGCGCAGCTCGCCGATCCCGACATCGCGGTCGCCGACAAGATCCTGCGCGCCTGCGTGCATTGCGGCTTCTGCACCGCGACCTGTCCGACCTACGTGCTGCTCGGTGACGAGCTCGACAGCCCGCGCGGGCGCATCTACCTGATCAAGCAGATGCTCGAGAAGGATCAGGCCCCGACCGCCGACGTGGTCAAGCACATCGACCGCTGCCTGTCGTGCCTGTCCTGCATGACGACCTGCCCGTCGGGCGTCCACTACATGCATCTGGTCGATCAGGCGCGGGTGCGAATCGAGCAGCGCTACCAGCGCCCGCTGACCGACCGGTGGCTCCGCGCCGTGCTCGCCTATGTGCTGCCGCGGCCGCGCGAGTTTCGGCTGGCGATGACCCTGGCGCGGCTCGGCCGGCCGTTGAAGGCGCTGCTGCCGGCGTCCTCCGCGTCGCGAACACCTGCGCCGGGTCTGCTGCGGCGCGTCAGGGCGATGCTCGACCTGGCGCCTGCCGCGGCGCTGCCGCCGCCGGGGCCGGCGGGCGGCAGCGTGTTCGCGGCGCAGGGCGCGCGGCGCGGCCGCGTGGCGCTGCTGCAGGGCTGTGCGCAAGCGGCGCTGGCGCCGCGCATCAACCAGGCCGCGATCAGCGTCCTGACGCGGCACGGCGTCGAGGTCGTGCTGGTCAGGGACGAGCAATGCTGCGGTGCGCTGACCCACCACATGGGGCAGGATGCCGACGCGCTGGCGCGGGCGCGCGCCAATGTCGACGCGTGGACCGCGGAGATGAAACGCGGCGGTCTCGACGCCATCCTGGTGACGACCTCGGGCTGCGGCACCGTCATCAAGGACTACGGACACATGCTGCGCGAAGACCCGCAATATGCGGCGGCCGCGGCCGCCGTGTCGGCGATGGCGAAGGACATCACCGAGTATCTCGCCGGTCTCGAACTGGCCTCCGCCTCTCGGCGCGACGACATCGTCGTCGCCTATCACTCGGCCTGCTCACTGCAACATGGGCAGAAAATCACGAGCATTCCGAAAGAATTGCTTTCCAAGTCCGGATTCGTGGTGAAAGATATACCGGAGAGTCATTTGTGTTGCGGTTCGGCGGGGACCTACAACATTCTCCAGCCTGACATCGCGATGAAGCTGCGCGATCGCAAGGTCGCCAACATCGCGACCGTCAAGCCGAATGTGATCGCGGCGGGCAATATCGGCTGCATGATGCAGATTGCCAGCGGCACCTCTGTCCCCGTCGTGCACACCGTTGAGCTTCTCGACTGGGCGACGGGCGGTCCGCGGCCAGGAATGATTTGACGGATGGGCGCGTGCTGACTGCCGGCCCGTCCCGCCGGACGAGCTGATCGAACGGCGGCAACTGGAGGGTTTCTGATGGCGAAGGACAAGAAGGCGAAGAAGGACAAGAAAGAAAAGAAGAAGCTGATGGCGCAGGCCAAGTCAGCGAAGAAGGCGACGAAGAAGTCCGCCAAGAAGGCTGCGAAGAAGTCTGCACCGAAGTCCGCGAAAAAGGCCGCCAAGAAGGCTGCCAAGGCGCCCGCCAAGAAGGCGAAGAAGACCGTGAAGGCCGCGGCGAAGAAGGCGGCCAAGGCGCCTGCCAAGAAGGCTGCTGCGAAGAAGGCTCCCGCCAAGAAGGCCAAGACGTCGGCCGCAAAGGCTCCCGCCGCGCCGAAGAAGAAGGCCGCCAAGAAGCGGGCTCCCAAGATGGCTCCGCTGGTCGAGACCCCGGCGGTAAACGAGACCGAATCGGCTGCCGAGACCAGCTGGGCGATGCCGAGCGCGGCACCCGAGGAGCACGAAGACGGCGAGGGGACCGCCCCCGGAAACTGATCTTTCCGGTCCGGATCGTTCTCACCACCAGACGAATTCACATCGGGAGGCCGCGGCGGCAACGCTGCGGCCTTCTCGTTTGTTGCCGGCGCCTGTCGTCTGGCTTCTGTCGTCTGCGTCGGCTGTCCTAATTGCCGATGGATCTGTTCGTCGGAGCCGTCGCCCCGCAGATCTACGGCCGGGCGAATCCGACCTCGCTACGCCGTGTCGTTTTGCTTGGGACACCACGATTCCAGCGCGTCGGCCCAACCGAATGTGCGTCCTGGCGTGCGTTCGGACACGGGGATTTGTTGTTCAAATGCAACACGCGCTGACTACCTGCCGTAGAATTGTCAAAACGCCCAAAAAGGCGGCAGATGCCGCGCTTTTTTGCTTCACGTGCGGCGAGACCCTGGCACAAATTGTGTCTGGATGACGCAGCCGGTCTTGTTTGCGCCCTGGGGGGCCAAGGTGGGGCAGGCTTTTCGAAATAGGTAATGGGGATCGTCATGAAGAAGTGGGCTTTGCTGGCAACGGCGCTGGCAATGGTTTCGGGATCGGCTTCGGCGGCGGACATGGCGGTCAAGGCCTACAAGGCTCCGCCTCCGGTCGCGTTCGATCCCTGGGATATCGCGTTCGGCGCGGCGATCATGAACGACTACGTCTTCCGTGGCGTCACCCAGTCGAACCACAAGCCGTCGGTGGCCGCCTATTTCGAGCCGCGCTTCAACGTCAACAAGGACCTGCAGTTCTACGTCGGCGTCGCCGGCGAGAGCATTTCCTTCCCGAACCGCGCTGCTGCCGAGATCGACATCTACGGCGGTGTCCGCCCGACCTTCGGCGCCTTCGCCTTCGACATCGGCGTCTGGGGCTATCTGTATCCGGGCGGGACCTGCTATTACGGCGGTGGCGCCACGACGGACTTCGCCGGCCGCGCCCTGAGCGCCGAGTGTCAGGCCAACACCCTGACCAACCTCAACGTGATGAAGAAGGACGTCTCGTTCTTCGAAGTCTACGGCAAGATGAACTACACGGTGAACGATAACTGGACGTTCGGCATCACCGAGTTCTACTCGCCGAGCTTCCTGAACACCGGCGCCTGGGGCAACTACGCATCGGTCACCGGCAAGTGGACCGCGCCCAGCACCACCTTCGGCTCCAGCGGCGTCGGCATGTATGTGTCGGGTGAGTTCGGCCGCCAGTGGTTCGGCACCTCCGACTCGTTCTACGGCACGGCCGCCTTCCCGAATGGTATCAAGTATGCCGACTACAACACCTGGAACATCGGTGTCGGCTTCACCTACAAGGTGTTCACGCTGGACCTGCGCTACTCCGACACCAACCTCTCCAAGGGTGATTGCAACGCCTTCACCAGCGACTTCACCGGCAGCGGCACGACCAACGTGACCGCGATCAACCCGACCGGCGTCGGCTCGAAGTGGTGCGGCGCGACCGGCATCGCCAAGCTCTCGGTCGACCTGACGGCGATGACCAACCTGAAGTAATCACCGCAAGGCGGATCGAACTCATCACGAAGGGCGGCAGAGCAATCTGCCGCCCTTCTGCTTTGCTAGCGCAGCGGCGCTCGCGTCAGCTGCCTCCATCCGCGGTCGCGTCGGCCGCCTGTCCGGCCGGCCGCAGCGAGAACCGGTCGCCATCCCGAATCAGCTCGACCTTCCGATCGTGAAACTCGTGCAGGGTCGAGCGGTGGCCGATCGAGACGACGGTGGTCTGCGGCAGCCGTTCGGCGATGACCCGATAGAGCCTGGCTTCGCTCGGCTCGTCGAGCGAGGCCGTGGCCTCATCGAGGAAGAGATATTGGGGCGCGTGCAGCAGCGCGCGGGCAATTCCGAGCCGCTGCTGCTCGCCGAGCGACAGCATCCGGTTCCAGTGCGAGTCCTCGTCCAGGCGGTCCGCCAGTTGCGGCAGACCGACGGCCACCAGCGCCTCCCTGACCTGCTCGACGCTGAAAGCGTCCGCCGCCGCGGGATAGACGATCGCCGCCTTGAGCGCGCCGATCGGGAAGTAGGGCCGCTGCGGCAGCATCATCAGCTTGGCATGCGAGGGCACGCTGATGGCGCCGCTGCCGAACGGCCAGACGCCGGCGATGGCGCGGAACAAGGTCGATTTGCCGGCGCCGGAGGGCCCGGTCAGCAGCGTGCGCTCGCTGCTCTTGATGCTGAAGCCATCGGCCGCGATCAGCGGCAGGCCGTTCGGCAGCTTCAGGAGCAGCTGGGCGAGATCGATGCTGTCGCCGGCATGGCTGACGACGTCGATCGTCTGCGGCTCGGCCGAGAGCGACGTTGCACTGTCGATCGACATGTCGAATCCGTCGAGCCGGGCAACCGTCGAGCGCCAGTCGGCGAGCGTCCGATAGGCCGTGACGAAGAACGATAGTGCACCTTGCACGCTCGAGAAGGCCGAGGCCGTCTGCATCAGGCTGCCCAGCTGGACCTTCTTGCTGAAATAGGCCGGTGCGACCAGGAGATAGGGAAAGATCACGGCGGCCTGCGAATAGCTGCTCGTGAACGCCGTCAGCCGTTTTGTCCGGCTCATGATTTGATACCAGTTGCCGACCACGCTGCCGAACCGGTTCAACAGCAGGCTCTGCTCGGCGCCTTCACCGCGCAGCACTGCGATCTGCTCGGAGTTCTCTCGAACCCGGACTAGGCTGAAACGGAAATCGGCTTCGAAGCGCTGCTGTTCGAAATTGAGATTGACGAGCGGCGAGCCGATCCAGTGCGTCAGCACAGTGCCGAGGGTCGCATAGAGCAGGGCGGCCCAGACCAGATAGCCGGGAACCGGATATTCGATGCCGAACAGCGTGAGCGGGGCCGCTTCGGACAGGCCCCAGAGAATGACCACGAACGAGGCCAGCGTCACGACCGAGCTCAATAGTCCGACGGTGATGGCGAGCGTCTGCTCGATGAACTGCTTGACGTCCTCGGCGATGCGCTGGTCGGGATTGTCTGCGGCGTCGCCCTTGAGCTGCATGCGGTAGTGATTGGCGCCGCTGAGCCAGCGGCGGAGATAGGTCTCGGTCATCCACTGCCGCCAACGGATCTGCAGCCACTGGTTGAGATAAAGCTGATAGATCGACAGGACGATGAAGCTCGTGGCGAGCACCACGAAGACGCCGATCTCCCAGATGAAGCTCTCCCAATTGTATTCCTGCAACGCGTTGTAGAACCGGTTCTGCCACTGGTTCACCATCACGTCGATCGCGACCCGCGCCAGTTCGATAGCGATGACGGCGGCGAGCAGGACGCGGCCGGCGACCTTGTCCTCGGAGCGGAAGTAGGGAATGGCGATCCGCCAGACGGTGGCGACGGTCGAGCGCAGATTGTTCACAGAGGGGCTGCTCCTGAGAAAAGGTCTTAACAGGCTGGCGAAAAACGAGAAAATCGCTGGTGTCGCCGCCTGCCTAGACTAAAGTCGTAATCTGGCGGGTGGCCGCCGGCTTGTCGGTCGCGTGTGACAAACCGTAGCATGGGGCAGGGGAGAGGGACTGCGACCGCCGCCAGATTTCGCGAGAATTTGAGCAGAGTTGGGCGTTGCCGGTTTTGTGATCTGCTTTTCCGACCTGTGCCAGGCTTGGGGGCCCGGGCGAGCAGACCTGATCCGTCCCGCCGGCCTCAGGTCCAACAACAAGAACGTGGGGGGAGAAGTCACGATGTGGAATCAAATCTACGACCCGTTGGGGAGCCCGGCGCTGTCGACGCTGGCCGCCGCCGTCCCGGTGGTGACGCTGCTGGTGCTGATCGCCAGCGGCAAGGTCAAGGCACACATCGCGGCGATCATCGCCGTGATCCTGACCAACCTGATCACGATCTTCGTCTTTACGATGCCGGCCAACATGTCGCTGCGCGCGACGTTTCTGGGCGTCATCACCGGGTTCTTTCCGATCGGCTGGATCGTCCTGAACGTCATCTTCCTCTACCAGGTCACGGTTTCCACCGGACGGTTCGAGCTTCTGAAGCGCGCCATCGGTGGCGTCACGGAGGACCGGCGGCTGCAACTGTTGCTGGTCGCCTTCTCCTTCGGCGCGTTCTTCGAGGGCGCGTCCGGCTTCGGCACCCCGGTGGCGATCACCGGTGCCGTGCTGATCGGTCTCGGCTTCTCGCCGCTCGCGGCCTCCGGCCTGTCGCTGATCGCCAACACCGCCCCGGTCGCCTATGGCGCGCTTGGCACGCCGATCCAGGGCCTCGCCTCGGTCACCGGTCTCGACCCTTACATCCTCGGCGCGATGGTCGGCCGGCAGCTGCCGGTGTTCTCGCTGATCGTGCCGTTCTGGGTGATCTGGGCGTTCGCGGGCTGGAAGGGCATGAAGGACATCTGGCCGGCGATCCTGGTCACCGGCGTCTCCTTCGCGGTGCCGCAATTCCTGATCTCGAACTACATCAATCCGTGGATCGTCGACATCGGCGCCTCGCTGATCTCGATGGGCGCGCTGATCCTGTTCCTGAAGGTCTGGCAGCCAAGGCAGCTGTGGCTGTCGCCAGCGTTGCGCGGGCGTGACGAATCGGCCGCCACGATGACGGCGGCGAAGCCGCTGGACCGCACGCCGCTGACGCAAGCCGAGCTCTGGGGCGCGCTGCTGCCCTGGATCATCGTCTGCGTCATCATGCTGATCTGGGGCAACGGCGCCTTCAAGGCCTGGGCGAACTCGATCTTCACCTGGAACTATCCGGTGCCCGAGCTCGACAAGCTGATCAACAAGATGCCGCCGGTGGCTGCGAAGCCGACGCCGGAAGGCGCGGTGTTCTCGTTCACCTACCTGACCTTCACCGGCACCGGCATGCTGATCGCCGCGATCATCTCCGGCTTCCTGATGGGTGTCGGACCGGGCAAGCTGATCGCGGAATACGGCCGCACCATCCGTCTCTGCGCGATCTCGCTGATCACGATCTCGGCGATGCTCGCGATCGGCACGCTGACCCGGCTGTCCGGCGTCGATGCCACGCTCGGCTTGGCCTTCGCTGCGACAGGCGTGCTCTATCCGTTCTTCGGCACCTTGCTCGGCTGGTTGGGCGTGGCGCTGACGGGATCGGATACGGCCTCGAACGTGCTGTTCGGAAACCTGCAGAAGATCACCTCCGAGCAGCTCGGCCTGTCCCCTGTCCTGATGGCGGCCGCCAACTCCTCCGGCGGTGTCATGGGCAAGATGATCGATGCGCAGTCGATCGTCGTCGCCTCGACCGCCACCAACTGGTACGGCCACGAGAGCTCGATCCTGCGCTACGTCTTCCTGCATTCGATCGTGCTGGCCTGTCTGGTCGGCCTGTTCGTCACCTTGCAGGCCTATGTCTATCCGTTCACGGCGATGGTGCTGAAGTAGCAACACCGGCAGCGACAAAAGCCCCGCGCCGTAGCTGCGGCGCGGGGCTTGCTATGTTTGGAACACATTTGTGCGGGAGCCGTGCTGGCGGTCGCCGGGCCGATCGCTTAAGAGGCGAGCCCTGCACGTGATGATGTGTCGAGAGGAACGATGCGAGTAGTGAAGCGAGCTTGCGCCAAACTGGCTGCGGCCCTGTTGATGTCGGCTGTGCCCCTTGCCGCCGCCTCGGCGGAGGAATTTCCCTTCGGCATGGAGATGACGCTGGATGCGCTGCCGCAGCCGGGCTCGAAGCGGGTGCCGGATCTCGACATCGGCGACAACGGTGATGCTGTGCTCGAGCTGTGGTGCAAGGGCGGCAAGGGGCAGTTCTCGGTCGCCGGCAACACCATCGTGTTCATCGCCGGCAAGATCGAGGACCGCAACTGCCCGGCGGCGCGCGCGCAGGCCGACGACGAACTGATCGCGGCGCTGAGCGCGGTGACGAACTGGAAGCGTCAGGGCGACCTGATCATCTTCATCGGACCGAAGACGCTGCGCTTCCGGCTCAACACCAATTGAGCCGAGACGGCCGTATCGAAAGTCCTAGTCTTGGTCACATCGATATATCGGCATGTGGATATCGCTGTCATGGTCCGGCTCCTGGTCCCGCTTCATGCACGTTCGCGATTCCGCAGCACGCAGCTTTGAGCTCAGCCCCGCTGTCACCCTCCCCTGGAGGGGGAGGGTCGCCTCTCATGAGCGCAGCGAATGGGAGGCGGGGTGGGGTGATCTCTCCACGTGCCCCGGTGCCCGCGGCGTCACCCCACCCCGCTCGCCCGCTTCGCGCGCGATCGACCCTCCCCCTCCAGGGGAGGGTGGCATCTGAGATCGCGGCGCCATGCCGTCATGGCTCGCCTTACTTCCAGACCGAGTTGTCCGCATCCCAGCGCTTGGCCTTGAAGGCCTTCGCCAGCTCGTCGATGGCGCCGCCATCATCCCGCGTGTCGCCTTCCTCGTCGCCCGAGGATTCGTCCGACAGGATCAGCTTGGCGCTCGAGGCCTCATCGATGGTGGTCGTCGTCGGGCTGCTGATCCACAGCATCAGCGCGTCGGCGCCGCCCGGCTTGTCCGCCGAGACGAGGCCGGTGACCTCGATGACGTCGGTCAGCTCGAGCACCGGCATCAGCTGGCTCGGCCGCTTCAACGTCAGCTTCAGCTTGCCGCTGACCGGATTCCACGCCGCACTCGTCGGCTTGGCATTGTAGGTCTTGGCCAGCACGTCGGAGATGGCGCCCGCCAGCTTGTCCTTGTTGATCTTGTCACCGTCGCGCCAGTCGGCCGCCGCAAAGCGGATGGTGCGGTCCATCTCGACCGTGCCGGCGGTCCAGCCGGCGGTGACGACGCCGTTCATGGTCCGCGCCTTCGCGATCAGCGCGCCGGCTCGTTCGGGGTCGACGGTCATGCTGATGGTCTGCTCGCCCGCGCGCAGTGCGTCGCAGCTCACGATGAGGCTCGACAGCGAAACTTCGACGTTCTCGCCCTTCAGGCTCTTGAGGAAATCGGTCACCGCGTCGAGCTTGAGCCGGACCGAGATCGCCTCGGGCGAGACGTCAGTGAAGTCCTTCGGCTGGGCGCTGATGCCGTCGTCGCTCGACTGGCTCTCCTGGAACTCTTTCTCGCTGACGTCGGAATTGTCGGTCGACGCCACCTCGGTGACGGTCTTGCCGATCGCGATCTGTCCGCGGAACTCGAACGTGTCGCCGGTCGGCTTGCGATTCAGCTTCACCGTGACCGGCTCCTTGGCGCCGTTGCTCTGGGTCGCACCGGTCAAGGTCTGGCCATTGACGGTGAGGCTGACCACGAAGCGGTCCTTGCGATCCGAATTCTTTGCGACGGGATAGCAGACGTCGAGCGTGGCGGCGGTGACGGTCTTGCCCTGGCGCGTCTCCTTCAGGATCACGTCGGCATTGCCGTCCATCAGGCCGTCGATCGCGGTAAAATACCGAGTCTCGTTGGCGGGGGCCTTGGTCCCGCTCTTGCTCTGGGCCCAACCGAGTTCCGGCGCGGCCGCTGCAATCACGGCCAGCGCAAGCAAAATCGCGCGCATCTGAAAATCCTTGTGGGAGCAGAATCGGCTTTAAGCTGTAGCGCCGATTTGCGGTCGCTGCACCCCCGGTGCGGACACTCGGCCAAAAAGAAGGCCGCCCGGAGGCGGCCTTCCTGAATGTGAGATGTCGAAAGCAGGGCTCAGAAGCCCATGCCGCCCATGCCACCCATGCCGCCGCCGGCCGGCATCGCCGGAGCAGCATCCTTCGGCAGCTCGGCGACCATGGCCTCGGTGGTGACCAGGAGGCCTGCGACCGACGAGGCGTCCTGCAGCGCGGTGCGGACCACCTTGGCCGGGTCGATGATGCCCTTGGCGACCATATCGACATAATCCTCGGTCTGCGCGTCGAAGCCGAACGTCTCGGACTTCTCGTCCAGGATCTTGCCGACCACGATCGAACCTTCGACGCCGGCGTTCTCGGAGATCTGGCGAATCGGAGCCTCGAGCGCCTTCAGCACGATGTTGATGCCGGCCTGAACGTCCGAATTGGCGTTGGTGATGCGGCCGACGGCCTTCTTGGCGCGCAGCAGCGCCACGCCGCCACCAGGGACGATGCCTTCCTGCACCGCAGCGCGGGTCGCGTTGAGGGCGTCCTCGACGCGGTCCTTCTTCTCCTTGACCTCGATCTCGGTCGCGCCGCCGACGCGGATCACCGCGACGCCGCCGGCGAGCTTGGCCAGACGCTCCTGCAGCTTCTCACGGTCGTAGTCCGAGGTGGTCTCCTCGATCTGCGCCTTGATCTGGCCGACGCGCGACTCGATGTCGGCCTTCTTGCCGGCGCCGTTGACGATCGTGGTGTTCTCCTTGTCGATCACGACCTTCTTGGCGCGGCCGAGCATCTTGATCGTGACGTTCTCGAGCTTCATGCCGAGATCTTCCGAGATCAGCTGACCACCGGTCAGGATCGCGATGTCCTCGAGCATGGCCTTGCGGCGATCACCGAAGCCCGGCGCCTTGACGGCGGCGACCTTGAGGCCGCCGCGCAGGCGGTTGACGACCAGCGTCGCCAGCGCTTCGCCCTCGACGTCCTCGGCGATGATCAGCAGCGGGCGGCCCGACTGCACCACGGCTTCGAGCACCGGCAGCATGGCCTGCAGGCCCGACAGCTTCTTCTCGTGCAGGAGCACGTAGACGTCGTCCAGCTCGGCGGTCATCTTCTCGGCATTGGTGACGAAGTAGGGCGAGAGATAGCCCCGGTCGAACTTCATGCCTTCGACGATGTCGACCTCGGTATCGAGCGACTTGTTCTCCTCGACCGTGATGACGCCCTCGTTGCCGACCTTCTGCATCGCCTGGGCGATCATCTTGCCGATCGCGGCGTCGCCGTTGGCGGAGATGGTGCCGACCTGGGCGACCTCGGAGGACGAGGCGACCGGCTTGGCGCGCTTCTCGATGTCCTTGATCACGGCGGCCACCGCGATGTCGATGCCGCGCTTGAGGTCCATCGGGTTCATGCCGGCGGCAACCGCCTTGGCGCCCTCGCGCACGATGGCCTGGGCCAGCACGGTCGCGGTGGTGGTGCCGTCACCGGCGGTGTCGTTGGTCTTGGAGGCGACCTCGCGCAGCATCTGCGCGCCCATGTTCTCGAACTTGTCCTCCAGCTCGATCTCCTTGGCGACGGTGACGCCGTCCTTGGTGATGCGCGGAGCGCCGAAGCTCTTCTCGATGACGACATTGCGGCCCTTCGGGCCGAGCGTCACCTTGACGGCGTTGGCGAGAATGTCGACGCCGCGCAGCATGCGGTCGCGTGCGTCGCCGGCGAATTTGACGTCCTTGGCTGCCATTTCAGAATTCTCCTGGAGTAGACCTCGACGGCGAGGGGCGTGATCGCCCGTCTGTCGCCGGAACGAGGTTGCAGAGCATTTTCGCCCGGGGCGGCTGATCGCCGCCCCCGACAGGTCGGGATCAGGCGACGACGCCCATGATGTCGGACTCCTTCATGATCAGGAGTTCCTCGCCGTCCAGCTTGACCTCGGTGCCGGACCACTTGCCGAACAGCACGCGGTCGCCGACCTTGACGTCGATCGGGATCAGCTTGCCGCTCTCGTCGCGGCCGCCCGGGCCGACGGCGACGACTTCGCCCTGCGAGGGCTTTTCCTTGGCGCTGTCGGGAATGATGATGCCGCCCTTGGTCTTCTCTTCGGCGTCGATGCGCTTAACCACGACGCGGTCGTGCAGGGGACGAAACTTCGATTTGGCCATGACGGATCCCTTTTGGGGTGCTTGGATAAGTGTTGCTGTCGGAGGAAATCTGAATGCGGCCACATTGAACGCCCACTTGGCGCCAACTGGCTCGCAGCCTTAGCAATCCCGCCCTCCGAGTGCTAAAGACCGCTCGGGGAAATATGGCTTGCGGCTGTTCCTGTCAAGCAACGGCCAGCCGTTAAGCCGTTCTTGAGGCTGTTAGGGGATGTTGTCCCGGGCCAGACATGTTAGTGGAGCGGCGTCGTCATCCGACGTCATTGCTCTGACGAGCGTTTTGCGCTTGGTTGCCGGACGGGGCAGCCATGATCTTGTTCCTAAGGGGATGCCATGACGAGTTCACGGTGCGCGCGGCCGGTTGCCAATCTCGCGATCGCGTCAGCGCTCACGATGCTTCTGGGAGCGTGCACGGGCTTCAGCCTGTCGCCGTCGACCCCCATGCAGCAGACCGAGGCGCCGGTCGAGCCCGAGGTGCCGGCCACGATTCGCGCCGAGGATCTCGTGGGCAAATGGGGGCTTGCCGCCTACAACAACCCGAATGACCGCCCGCGCACCGAAAAGATGGCTTTGGCGCAGTGCAAACAGCCCTACGTCATCGGGGCAGGCACGTCCGGTGGTGTCGTGATGCACCTGGCCGACCAGGCGACTCCCCAGGAACTGCGCTTGAAGGGATCGGCCAGCGGCAAGAACTACATCGGCCCGGCCGGACCGCCCGGCGGCGAGCAGGACCGCGAGGTCGTCTCCTTCGACGGCCGTGTGCTGATCACCCGCTTCGTCGACAAGGATGCGGCGACCCGTTACCAGACGATGGTCTACGTCCGCTGCGGACCGCGCGCCTGAGATCCGGGCGAACATCCCGCAAAGGTCGAGAGTCGAACGAAAAACGCCGGCGATAGCGCCGGCGTTCCTGTATGGTGACGTTGCCTGGAGCGGTCGCTGGGACTGGCCGAGGTCAGTTGAACATCGCGTCGATGTCGTCCTGCGAAGCGTGGCCGACGTCGCCTTCCGCCTTCGGGCCGTTCAGCAGCCGGGCGTCGCCCTCGCGGTGGTCGACGATCGGCGGCGTATGCGCCTTGATGGCGTCGACGCCGCCCCAGATGTCCATCATCACCACGATGTGGTGCTCGATGAACTTCATCGTGGTCATGACCTTGTTGATGCGCTGACCGGTCAGGTCCTGGAAGTTGCAGGCCTCGAAGATCGAGACCACGCGCTCCTGGATCTCTTCGCTCAGGATCTTCTGCTGGTCGGCCGAGTCCACCTTGGACAGCGCGCTGGCGGCCTGGTCGATCGCCTCCGCGGCTTCCAGGATCTGCTGCGTCGCCTGCTCGGTGCCGCCGACGACCGCGCCGAGCTCGCCGTTGACCTTGGCCATCTCCTCGCCGTTGAAGCTCTTGGCATGGAGGGTCGCGATCTCGCCCTTGGTGCGGTTGATCGCGTCGTGGATCAGGTCGAGCTCGACCTTGAGCTTTTCGCACTGCTCGATCTGGGCGCGATAGGTCTCGAGCAGCGCGCGCGCTTCGGCGACCTCGCGTGCGGCGGACTCTTCGATGGCGGCGTTTGCCGTGTTGCTGCCGCCGCTGCGGATCGCATTGGCCATCTGGGAGCGGATCGCGCGCAGCTCGTCCATGATTTCCTTGTGGTTGGGGCCGATCTCGCCGCCCACGAATTCAGGCTCCGGCATATGGCCGACGATTGCTTCTTCGATACGGAAACGCTTGCGAACAGCCATGATAGTATCCCTGACCTTTTGCTCGGATCAGTTCTACGCAGAGGCTATTTAACATCGCGTTCACGCCAGGAACCGCCGTTGGGCAACGCTGGCGTGCATCGTGCGTCAACTATTAACCACGCTCCGCCGGCCTTCACGCAAAATAAACGCTAGCGATCAAAACCGCCGACGTATGCAGCGATGGTGAATCCCGGCGCCTCCCGCGTTTACCAAAGCGATCGGGTTTTGCTCTTTATTGACGATACGCGGCGGCGTTGCCGCCTCGCGCGACGAACAGTCTCCAGACGAAACAGTACAGAGTACGTCGATGTTCAAATCATTCTCCACAGCGCTGCTGGCCGGCGCATGCGCATTCCATTCAGGTCTGGATCGGGCTGCGGCCCAGGGATTTCAGCAGCCGACCGTGATTTACAGCGGGCCGCCGCAGCAGTCCGCGCCGGTGCGCACCGCCTATGTCGAACGCTCGCGCATGGGTGGCGGCTTCATCGAATTCCTGTTCGGGGATCCGCAAGGCGGCCGCGGCGCGCCTCCGCCGGGACAGCCGATGTACCAGCAGCAGCCGTCCTACTACGAGCCGCAGCGGCTGGCGCCGGGCATGGTCCCGCAGCAGGGAGTACCGGATGAGGAGGCCTATGAGCAGACGCAGCGGCCGCTCGATCCGAAATACGAGAAACAGATCGTTGACTACGACGGCAAAGAACGGCCGGGCACGATCGTCATCGATACGCCGAACAAGTTCCTCTATCTGGTTCAGGGCGAGGGCAGGGCGCTCCGCTATGGCATCGGCGTCGGCCGCCCCGGCTTCACCTGGTCGGGCGTGAAGACGATCTCGGCCAAGCGCGAATGGCCGGACTGGACGCCGCCGCCGGAAATGCTCGCGCGCCGGCCCGACCTGCCGCGGCACATGGAGGGCGGACCGCAGAACCCGCTCGGCGCACGCGCGATGTATCTCGGCTCGTCGCTGTATCGGATCCACGGTTCGAACGAGCCATGGACGATCGGCACCAACGTTTCGTCAGGCTGTATCCGGATGCGCAACGAGGATGTCATCGACCTCTATGGCCGCGTGAACGTCGGTGCTCGGGTCATCGTGCTCTGACGACCGCCGCTGCACGACATCCGCAACTGAAAAAGGCCGCCCGTGGGGCGGCCTTTCGCATTCTTCAGTTCGCTGCGACCTGGGAGCATCAAGCGTAGTCGCTGCCACCGTCGTCGTCGCCATAGCCGTCATCAGCGTCGAAGTCGGCCGCGTCGTTGTCATTGCCGCTGTCGTCATAGTTCGCCTGGTCGAACAGGCCGGCACGGCCACCGTCGCCGCCCGAACGGCCGATGTCGTCGAGACCGGCGTCGCGCGCCAGCGAGCCGCTGGACTGGTCGCCGCTCCACGGGCCGGCACCACCGCCGCGCTCCTCGATGATCGTGGTGTCACCGAACGCCTGATGCGACCCGCCGCCCATCATCGAGCGGATGCCGCCGAGCAGCAGCGAGCCGCCGACCATGCCCGCCGCAGCGGCCGCCGCCGTTCCGAGGAACGAGCCGCCTCCACCGCCGAACATGCCGCCACGCGGCTGGCCGAAGCCGCCCTGATCGTAAGGGCCGGGCTGACCGGGATAGCCGGGCTGGCCCTGGTAGCCCGGGGGCATCGCCTGACCGCTGTTCCAGACCGGTCGGCTCTGCGACGGCGGCGGCACGTTGGGGACCGAACCGCGGCTGCCCGAGCCGAAGATGCTGTCGCGCATCGAATCGAGGAAGCCGCCGGACTGGGCCTGCTGCGGGGCCTGGGCGTGCTGCAGCTCCTCGATGCGGGCATTGGCGCGCTTCAAGGCTTCGTCCTGCACCAGCACCGTCTGCACCAGCGCGTAGACGGCATTGGGAGCCCGCTGCAGCGCCTGGGCGATGGCGGCGGCGGCCTCCGGATCACGCGGTGCACTCTCCAACTTGGCAAGCCGGTCGAACAGATCGTCGATGAGTTGGCGTTCTTGCGGTGTCATGTCGTTCTCCTGCCGCTTGCCTTGTTCCGGCCAAGCGCGGCCAAGATTTAGGGGGACTTTGTGGCCCGGCCAGCCGGGGCGCGGATTAAATTTCCGTATGCGACACAGCGTCTCTCGGGCTTGCGCAGCGTTTTGGACCTCGATGTTGCCCGCACTACAGGAGGAACGCAGCCGGGCGGCCTTTTGTTCGTCGCAGACCCGCAAGATCCGTTCAGGCCAGCGTCATCCGCCGGCGGTCGAGCAGCGCTGGAAAATGCTCGCCGGCGAGATAGGCGTGCTCGTGCTCGCGCTGGACGGTCAAGGGATCGAGCTCGATCAGGACGTCGTCGACGAAGCCGGGGTGGCACATCACCAGCCCGTCCTCGGGCAGCTCCTCCAGGAAGCCGTCCATCAACGTGGCGAAATCCGAGGTCTTGCTGAAGTCGTAGGCGCCGGCGAAGGCAGGATTGAAGGCGATCTCGGCCCGCTTGGCATGACGGCGGAATTGGGCGCTCAGGACGTCCAGCAGCAGCGCCTTCGGTGCCGTCAGCCGCTGCATCAGCGGCACGTTCCGCCCCCCCTGACGCACCCAGGCCGCCGGCGCGGCTTCCTTGACCGCGGCGAGGAAGCCCTCGCGCACCTGCGGATAGAGCTGGGCGTGCTGATGGCCGTCGACGAAATCCGGGGCGCGGCCGAACAGCTCGCCGAACGCCGCAAGCTGCACCAGCACCTCGGCGCGGATCAGCTCGGGATCGAGCCGGCGGGACATTCCGGCGCGCAGCAGCTTGGGAAAGGGCAGGAACATGCCGCCCTCCGACGGGCGGAAGTGCATGGTGAGGGGCCGGAACGGCGCGGTCAGCGTGACATGCAGGCCGATGGCGCAGCGCGGGCTGTCGGACGCGACCTTGGTCAACTCCGTCACCTCGTCGCGCCCGATCGCGGCGCCCACGGTCATCACCGAGGTGGCGTTCAGCCGACCGCGCGCGATCAGGTCGCGGATGGCGCTGTTGACCCCGGGGCTGATGCCATAGTCATCGGCGCACAGCCAGATGCGCCGGTGCGGCGTCGCGTTCATTCGGCGGCGTTCCTCTCGGCGCCGTCGCTCCGTGCATCGAGCGCTGCACGCTTCTCGCTGTGCTCGGCGACGAAGTAGATCGGACGCGCCTTCAGCTCGGACAGGATCTTGCCGATATACTCGCCCATGATGCCGATCATGATCAGCTGCACGCCGCCGATCGTCATCAGGCCGACCATCAGCGAGGGATAGCCAGGCACCGATTTGCCGGTTGTGAAGGTCTCCCAGAGGATCGAGAGGCCGAACAGGAACGCGGCCGAGGCCAGCAGGATTCCGAGCAGACTGGCGAAGCGCAAGGGCGCGACCGAGAACGAGGTGAGACCTTCGATCGACAGGCCTAGCAGGCCGGTCAGGTTGAAGGTCGTGACGCCATGGGCGCGGGCCGCTGGCTCATAGTCGACGCGGATCTGACGGAAGCCGATCCAGCTCGCCAGGCCCTTGAAGAAGCGGTTGCGCTCGGGCAGCTGCCGTAGCGCGGCCACCGCGCGCGGCGAGAGCAGGCGGAAGTCGCCGGCATCCTCCGGAATCTTCTGCCGCGCCCCCCAGTTGATGAGCGCGTAGAAGCCGTGAACGGCGACCCGGCGCAGGAACGGCTCGTTGTCGCGATGCGCCTTGGCGGTATAGACGACGTCGTAGCCGTCCTTGATCCAGTGCGTGACGAGTTGCTCGACCAGGGCCGGCGGATGCTGGCCGTCGCCGTCCATGAACAGCACCGCGCCGCGCCGGGCATGATCGAGGCCGGCCATCAGCGCGGCCTCCTTGCCGAAATTGCGCGACAGCGACACGACCTGCACATCGAGCGCATCGGCCTGCAGGGTCCGGGCAATCGCGAGTGTGTTGTCGCGGCTGCCATCGTCGACATAAACGAGCTCACAGGCGAGACCGAAGCGCTGACGCAGGGTGCGTGCGAGATTATTCAGCCGCTCGTGCAGCGCCGTCAGTCCCGCGCCCTCGTTATAGACGGGGATAACGATCGACAGTCCCTGCGACGCGGCGTCGGCCGCGGTCGTGGTCAGGTCGGACACGTCAGTTCCCAGCATCGCTCAGAGTCCTCGTTCTCCTACCAACATATGGTAGTCGCGCTCACCTGTCGCTACGATGAACGGCGATTTATGATCGCAGGAAGGCCTCGAGGCGGGCAAACAGCGGATTCTCGCGGTCGAGCACGTAGTCGAGCGAGGCGACCGAGACGGTCTCGGCACCATGCGCGCGCAGAAAGCTGCCGAGCGCGTAGATCTGCGCTGGCGGGCAGTGCAGGGTGAGCATGCCGGACGAGGTCGGGCCGCCGAACGGCGCCACGACGCCGAAACGGTTATGCGCCTCGGTCAGCATTGCTGCGTCGCACCCTTTGAAGCGGGTGCGGACCTCGCGGTATTTGCTGGCGCGGGCGCGGGCATGGATGTGGTCGAGAATGATCCGGGCGCTCTCGCGCGGACCCTCCGACCACTCGGCGTCGCGCGAGGCGACCAGGTTGGCCTGGCTGCGCAGGATCACGCCGTCGTCCAGCACCTTCAGCCCGTTGGCGGCGAGCGTCGAGCCGGTGCTGGTGATGTCGACGATCAGCTCGGCCGTGCCGACCGCGGGCGCGCCCTCGGTGGCGCCGGCGCTCTCGACGATGCGGTAATCGACGATGCCGTGGGCGGCGAAGAAGCTGCGCGTCAGGTTGATGTACTTGGTGGCGACGCGCATCCGGCGATTGTGCTGGGCACGAAAACCGGTGGTGACGTCATCGAGATCAGCCATGGTCCGGACGTCGATCCAGGCCTGCGGCACCGCGACGACGACGTTGGCGCCGCCGAAGCCGAGCGTATCGATCAGCAGCACGCGCTTGTCGGCATCGGTGATGCTCTCGCGCACGAGATCCTCGCCGGTGACGCCGAGATGCACGCTGCCGCGCGCCAGTTGCGAAGCGATCTCACTCGCAGAGAGATAGGCGATCTCGACATTGTCGAGACCTGCGATGGTGCCGCGATAGTCGCGCGCGCCGCCGGGCTTGGACAGGTTCAGCCCGGCGCGGCCGAAGAAGGCTTCGGCATTCTCCTGCAGACGTCCCTTGGAGGGAACGGCGAGGACGAGGGGGCCGCTCATGATGCTCTCCCGACCGGGGACTTGCCCACGGCGCTGCTCTGGGCCAGGCGCTCGATCCAGATCGAGAAGCCGACGGCCGGAATCGACTCGGCGGCGCCGAGCTGGCTCAGCAGGCCGTCATAACGGCCGCCGGCGACCAGCGGCTCGTCGCCATTGTCAGGATGATGCAGCTCGAACTCGAAACCGGTGTAGTAGTCGAGGCCGCGGCCGAACGACGTGGCGAAGCGCACCTTGGCGATGTCGATGCCGCGCTGGGCCATGAAGCGGGCGCGGGCCTCCAGCGCGTCGATCGCGGCCGAGATGTCGAGCTTGGCATCGGCGGCGAGGGCGCGAAGCTGCTGGACGGCTTCGGTCGGGCTGCCGCTGATGGCCAGGAAGCGCTTGATGCGGTCCAGCGCGTCACGCGGCAGCGCCCCGCTCTTGAGGGTGGACTGCTCGAGGAAGCGGTCGGCGATCTCCGCCACCGTGCGGCCGCCGACGGCGGTTGCGCCGGCAATCGACATCAGGTCGGTGACCAAAGCGAGCGCCGCCTTGCGGTCGGAGCCGGCCAGAGCGGCGAGCACGCCCTCATACTCGTTGCGCGGCGCCACCGAGGCGATCGCCAGCCGCTCGAGGTCCTGCGCCAGGGTGCGCTTGCGGTTGAAGTCCTTGATCAGCCGCCGCCGCCAGACCGGATAGAGATCGAGGGCGTCGATCAAGGCCGTGAACAGCGCGACGTCGCCGGTGCGGATCTCCACCGCGGCAAGGCCGGCGGCGGCGGTCGCCTCGATCGCCAGCGCCAGCATCTCGGCATCGGCAGCGGGCCGGTCCTGGCGGCCGAACGATTCGATCCCGGCCTGCAGGAACTCGCTCGGGCGGCCCTCGCGGTAGCGAAATACTGGACCAAGGTAGCTGAAGCCGGCCGGCTGCCCGGCGCGGGCCGAGGCGAGGTAGTCACGGGCGACGGGAATGGTCAGGTCGGGGCGCAGGCACAGCTCTTCGCCAGCGGCGTCGCTGGTCAGATAGAGGCTCTTGCGGATGTCCTCCCCGGAGAGGTCGAGGAACGGCTCGGCCGGCTGCAGGATCGCCGGCTCGGCCCGCTCATAGCCGGCCTGGGCGAAGGATTGCAGCAGCGTGTCCGCCCACGCGGCGGGTCCGGTCGGAGCGGGTCCGGTCATGTCGATTCGAGTTCCAAAATGGCTTGGGCGCCCGCTGGAAGCGGCGGCTGCCCCTTAGCATGGCCGTTTGACGGTTTCGACTGGGAATGGCCGCGGCGCGCCACAATTGGTCGGATGCCTTAACCGCGGGCTCCGGCCCAGTCTCCGAGCGTCGCCTGAATTACGGCGAGGGCGGCAACGCCGGCCGTATCCGCGCGCAGGATGCGTGGGCCCAGGGGCAACCTGATCACATGCGGCTGGCGCAGCAGCAGCGTCCGTTCATCGTCGGCGAAACCGCCCTCCGGTCCGATCAGCAGGTCGATGCCGGCCGCATTCTGGCCGCCGCGCAGGGCCTGCAGCGGATCGGCCAGTTCGGCCGCCTCGTCGCAGAACACCAGCAGCCGCTCGGGTTGCCGCTGCGCGAGGAAGCGCTCCAGCGGCACCGGGTCCTTGACGTCGGCGAGGCTGAGGATGCCGCATTGCTCGGCGGCCTCGACCACGTTGGCGCGCATGCGCTCGCCATTCACGCGCGACACCTGGGTGCGACGGGTGATCACCGGCTCCAGCCGCGCGGCGCCCATCTCGACCGCCTTCTGCACCATGTAGTCCAGCCGCGCGTGCTTGAGCGGTGCGAAGACGTAGGCGATGTCCGGCAGCTGATCCTGCGGCCGGCTCTGCTGCTGGATCGTCAGGCCATCCGGCCGCTTGCGGCCCTCGATCACGGCCCGCCATTCGCCGTCGCGGCCGTTGAAGGCCAGCACGTGATCGCCGGCGCCAAGGCGCAGGACGTTGCCGAGATAATTTCCCTGGTTGCGGTCGAGCGCGACCGAGCCTCCCTCCTGCAGGGGCGCGTCGACGAACAGGCGCGGGGCGTTGAAGTCGTATGCGGGCATGGAGCGAAGCGGAGCCGATGATGGACGTTGCTTACCGGACCCACGCGCCAGCCGCAAAGCCGGAAGAGCCGTCACGTGGGGTTGTATCGGATATCGGCGATGGCGCCTTTCGGCCGTGCTGTCGACAGATTTTACCGTTTCGATCCCGCCGGTCGTCCCCCGGGACGGACATCCGACGATTCCGTAAGCCTCGATGCGGAGAACGGCCTTGATCTTGAGACATTCGACTTCGGCGCTTGCGATCTGGGCGCTGGTCGCGATCATCGCGGTGATGGTCGCCGCGCCGTCCCGGGCCGATGACAAGGCGGTCGCCGCGCCGCCGCAACGGGCGGCCCCCGCGGTTCCGGGCGGTGCCGGCGTGGCTGGCTTCCGCCCGCCCGAGACCTGCCTGAAGGAGTTTACCCCGCTGCGGGACGAGACCGCCCGCCGGGCCAAGCTGCTCAAGGCGGCGACCGAGCGGCGCTTTGCGCCCGGCGAGGCCTGTCAGCTGGTGCATGACTACGAGCTCGCCCAGACCAAGATGATCGACTACGCCGTCGCGCATGCCTCGCTATGTGGAATCCCCGCCAAGATCACCGATCAGTTGAAGGCGAATCACGAAAACACCCTGGCCGTGATGCGCAAGGTGTGCACGGCGACGTGAACCGTCCCGCCGGCCGCTGAACTGGCGACTCCGGCTTGACCAGGTGGGCGAGGGCGCGGAGTGAACGGATTTTTGGGCTCCGACGTTCGGGAAGGGCCTCGTTTTGGGCCTCCGCGCCGGTTGGAACCCGGCTGCGTCTCTGCGCCGCGGATGTGATCAAATCCGCGGTTGTGCTGGACGGGCGAGAATCGTAAAAGCCCCGGATCGGATCGTGCTTTCATCCGGAAGTGTTGAGGATTCTTGGTCTTGCCGGAGAACCAGCCTTGATCGTCCGCCAGTCTTTCATGCCGCTCGCCATTGCCGCGCTGGTGCTCTCCACAGGGCAGGTCTTCGCGCAGAGCTCGTTTCCCGCGCCGATGCCTGGCCAGGCCCAGACCAGCAATTCGCCGTTTCCACCCATCAACGGTGCGGCGCCGACCCGGGCCGCAGCCCCGGCAAGTCCGTTCCCCAGTCCAGGCGCCTCGGCGTTCGGCGGCGGTGGCGGTGGCGGCTTCCAGCCGGCCCCGATGGGAGCCGCGCCGCAGGGTGGCCCGCCGGAGAGCTGCATGAAGGAGTTCATGCCGCTGCGCGAGGAAGCCGAGCGTCGCGGCAAGCTGATCAAGGCCGCGAGCGACCGCAAGGCCTCGCCTGACGAGGCCTGCAAGCTGATCGCCAATTTCGGCAAGGCCGAAGTGAAGATGATCAAATATGTCGAGGCGCATGCGGCGAGCTGCGGCATCCCCCAGCAGATCTCCGATCAGCTGAAGGCCGGTCACAAGAACACCGACGCGCTGGAAAAGAAGGTCTGTGCCGTGGCGGCGCAGATGCAGTCGGGGGCCGGAAGGCCCGCGGCTCCGAGCCTGAGCGACGTGCTGGGCTCGTCGGCTGCGCTGCCTGAGGCCAACACGACGAAGAAGGGCGGTTCCGCCTTCGACACCATGACTGGCAACGTTCTCACCCGATGAGCACGACCGCCGTCCGCGTTGCTGACGCGACCGGCAACTGGGTCGACACGCTGGCGCCGGTGTGGAGCCGGCCTTACCTGCGGCTCGCCCGCTTCGATCGCCCGATCGGATCCTGGCTGCTGCTGATGCCGTGCTGGTGGTCGGCCGCTCTGGCGGCCGGGATCGGCGGGGATCTGTCCATGCTGCCTGCGTGGATCGGGCTCTATTTCGTCGGCGCGTTCGTCATGCGTGGCGCCGGCTGCACCTGGAACGACATCACTGACCGCGATCTCGACGCCAAGGTGGAGCGCACCCGTTCGCGACCGATTCCGGCCGGGCAGGTCGGCGTGAAGCAGGCGCTCGCCTTCCTGGTGGCGCAGGCCCTGATCGGCTTGGTTGTGCTGCTACAGTTCAACCGGTTCGCAATCGCCACCGGCATCGCCTCGTTGCTGATCGTCGCGATCTATCCGTTCATGAAGCGTGTCACCTGGTGGCCGCAGGTCGTGCTGGGTCTCGCCTTCTCGTGGGGCGCGCTGATGGGATTTGCGGTTGCGTTCGGCCGCATCGATGCAACCGCGCTGCTGCTCTACGCCGGGTCGATCTCGTGGGTGATCGCCTATGACACGATCTACGCACATCAGGACGCCGAGGATGACGCGCTGATCGGCATCAAGTCGACCGCGCGCCTGTTTGCCGAGCGCACCCATCTGGCGCTGGTCGTCTTCTACGGTTTGGCCGTCATGCTGATAGGGGCCGCCTTCGCGACCGCCCATGTGCATGTCGCGGCGTGGCTCGGGCTCGCGGGCTTTGCCGCGCATCTCGGCTGGCAGATCTGGCGTCTGGATATCGCCGATCCGGCGCTGTGCCTGCGGGTGTTCAAGTCGAACCGCGATGCTGGGCTGCTGATGTTCGCAGGGCTGCTGGTCGATGCCGTGCTGCGCGCAACCTGATCAGTTGCGCGCGATGATCTCGCGCTCGCCGCGATGGACCGAGGCCGGATTGAGCTGGCAGCCGACACGGCGGCGCATCAGGAAGCGCGGGCGGCGCGAGCGGATCGCGTTGCGGCGGCGGCGGCGCGGCGTGGCCTCGCGGCGCGCGTCCTGCAACTGCGGCAGCGCGAACGTCTCGCTCCACATCGCCCACGCAGCAACGATCTCGTTCTGGTCGTCGCTGACGCAGAGCGGGATGGTCAGGGAGGGGTCGCGGTGGACGAGCACCAGCATCACCTGCGTGGCGTCGATTTCGCGCACGCCGATGCCGAGGAAGTCGCTGACGCGGAGGTTCAGGGCCATGCGCATGCCGCTGACGGCACGACGCAGGACCACGCGCTCCCGGTGCAATTCGATCTGCCGGATCCCGCCATCAGCACGGGTATCGTGCGCGCTGTACGAGACGGGCAGGGAAAGAGGGTCGAGCCGCAGGACGCGGCCCGACCCAGCGGAATTGCTTCCGCCTGTTGCTGTTTGACGCCTCACGGCTTGGTCTCCCCGCCGGGATTATGCTCCCGGTCGATGCGTGTGACCTTGCCACGCGGATCGCCCGTATCGGCTTAACAAGCCTGGTTAATCAGATCTCACGCATGATCCTCCTACCGTCATGATTGACAAGCGCTTGCCCCGCATGATTGACGAGACCTTGCCGATTTGCCGACAATCCGATGTGCCGTCTGCCGTCCTGCTTGAAGTCGGCGTGAACAGGCCACATTTCGTTTGGATTGAGCCGTCTTCGCCGCCCACCTGACATCGATCGGATCGTGTTCGTGACCTCTTCCCCAGCCTCATCGTCGACATCAGCCCAATCAGATCTGCTCGACCAGTCCGCCCTGCGAACGCTCGCCGAGCGGCTGGTGGAAGCCGCGAGGAAGGCCGGCGCCGATGCCGCCGATGCCATCGCGGTGCGCGGCATCTCGCAAGGCGTCGAGGTCCGTGACGGGCGCGTCGAGGAATCCGAGCGCTCGGAAGGCGACGATGTCGGCCTGCGCGTTCTCGTCGGCAAGCGCCAGGCCGTGGTGTCGACCAACGACGTCAGCGGCGACGGCGTGGCGCGGCTGGCCGAGCGGGCCGTGGCGATGGCGCGGGTGGCGCCTGACGACCAATATGTCGGCCTCGCCGATCCGGCGCTGCTGGCGCGCGATATTCCCGAGCTCGACCTGCTCGATCCGCAGATTCCCTCGACCGCAGAGCTGGAGCGCCGTGCCCAGGAGGCGGAGGCCGCCGCGCTCGGCGTGAAGGGCGTGACGAAGTCCGGTGGTGCGTCGGCCTCGACCGGCATCGGCGGCATGGTGCTGGTCACGAGCGACGGTTTTCACGGCGCCTATCTGCGCTCGAGCCAGAGCATCTCGACGACCGCCATTTCCGGCGAAGGCACCGGGATGGAGCGCGACTACGACTACACGGCGGCTCCGCACGGCGCCGACCTGCTGGCGCCCGCGGCCGTCGGGCGCAGCGCTGGCGAACGCGCGGTGGCGCGCGCCAATCCGCGCAAGGTTGCGACGTGCCAGGTGCCGGTGGTGTTCGATCCCCGCGTGTCCGGCTCGCTGGTCGGACATCTGGTCGGCGCCATCAACGGCGCCTCGATCGCGCGCAAGACCAGCTTCCTCAAGGACAAGCTCGGCGCGCAGCTCTTCGCCAAGGGCATCCGCATCATCGATGACCCGCTGCGCAAGCGCGGACTGCGGTCGCAGCCGTTCGACGCCGAGGGCGTGAAGGTGAAGCAGACCGCGCTGGTCGACGATGGCGTGCTGACGACGTGGCTGCTGGACTCGGGCACCGCGCGCGAGCTCGGCATGGTGACGACCGGCCACGCCCATCGCGGCGTGTCGTCGTCGCCTTCGCCCGGTCCGTTCAATCTGCATCTCGAAGCCGGCGTCGTGACAGCCAAGGAGCTGATCTCGGACATCAAGCAGGGCTTCTACGTCACCGACCTGATCGGCTCGGGCGTCAACGGCGTCACCGGGGACTACAGCCGCGGCGCGTCCGGCTTCTGGATCGAGAATGGCGAGATCGGCTATGCCGTGAGCGAGGTGACGATCGCCGGGCATCTGTTCGAGATCTTCAAGTCGATGACGCCCGCCAGCGATCTGGAATTCCGCTATGGCGTCAATGCGCCGACGGTGCGCATCGAAGGATTGACGCTTGGCGGACGATGAGATCGAGAAACCGAACGAGACCAGCCTCGCGGCAGACGCCAGGCTCCTGAAGGAGGCGGTCCGCGAAGCCGGCGAGCTCGCACGTTCGATGTTCGGAACGGAGCTGCGCAAATGGACCAAGGGGGCGTCGTCGCCCGTCTCCGAAGCCGACATGGCGGTCAATGCACTGCTCGAACGCAGGCTGCGATCCGCAACGCCGGATTACGGTTGGCTGTCCGAGGAGAGCGCGGATGATCGGGAAAGACTCGGCCGGTCGCGGGTCTGGATCGTCGATCCGATCGACGGCACGCGGTCCTATCTCGGCGGCCGCAACGACTGGTGCGTGAGCGTTGCGCTGGTCGAGCACGGTGCGCCGATACTCGCTGCCGTGCATGTCCCGGTCAGCGAGGAGTTCTTCTTCGCCGCCCGCGGTAGTGGCACCACGTTGAACGAACAGCCGGTTCGGGTGGCGCCCGGACGAGAGCTCGAATTCTCGCGCGTGGCCGGTCCAAAACCGTTGGTTGAGCGGCTGGCTCCGGATTCTGCGCGGATTGAACTCCATCCGCGAATCGGATCATTGGCGCTGCGCCTGTGCCGTGTCGCGCATGGCGGGCTCGATGCCGCTTTTGCAGGCGGGCAAAGCCGCGATTGGGATCTTGCGGCGGCTCATTTGATCGTGCAGGAAGCGGGGGGTAAAATGACCGCGTTGTCCGGCGAGGCGATCCTCTATAATCGTCCGGAGGTGGTGCACGGGGTGCTGGTGGCAGCGGGCCGCGACCGACATGCCGACATCGTCGCGCAGTATCGCAGGTTACCGCCGGACTGATCGCCCTGGATCGCACCCTCCACGTCGCCTGCAAGGCGTTGACTAGGAAACGATACCGATGACAGATAGCGCCTCGCAGCAGCTCCTTCACCTCGTGATCGGCGGCGAGCTCATCAATCTCGACAAGAACGAATTCAAGGATCTCGACAAGGTCGATATCGTCGGCGTCTATCCGAACTACGCGGCGGCCCACGCCGCCTGGCGAGCCAAGGCGCAGATGACGGTCGACAACGCCCACATGCGCTATTTCATCGTTCACCTGCACCGGCTGCTCGATCCCGGTCAGGATGCGAAGTAAGACGCAAAGCTCGCGACTTGAAACATCTGATCCGTAATACGCTGCGTAGCGGCTGGTTCCAGCGCGCCGTCGGGTTTCTCGCGGCCGAGTACCTGCGGCTGGTGTGGCTGACCAACCGCTTCACCTATGAGCCGCCGGAGGTCTACGACATCGTCGAGCCGCAGATGCCGGCGATCTTCGCGTTCTGGCACGGCCAGCATCTGCTGACCCCCTTCATCAAGAACAAGCCGAGCTATCGCGCCAAGGTGCTGATCTCCCGGCATCGCGACGGCGAGTTCAACGCGATCGCCGCCGAGCGGCTCGGCATCGGAACCATCCGCGGCTCCGGCGATCATGGCTCCTCCTTCCACCGGAAAGGCGGGGTGGGGGCGTTCAAGGAGATGGTGCGGGCGCTCGAAGACAACTATAATGTTGCATCGACCGCCGATGTGCCGAAGCGGGCGCGGATTGCGGGTCTCGGCATCATCATGCTCGCGCGCGAATCAGGACGTCCGATCATGCCGTTCGCAATGGTCACGAGCCGCTTCATCCGCCTGAAGAACTGGGACAGCACCACCATCAATTTGCCATTCGGCCGCGGCGCATTGGTGGGAATCAAGGAAATCAACGTGCCGCGCGATGCCGACGCCGCGATGATGGAAGAGGCACGTCTCGACCTCGAGGCGACGCTGAACGAATGCATGCGCCGCGCCTATGAGATCGTCGGCCGTCCCGAGGCCTGTCCTCGGCCGGTCGCGTCGGGAGCATCGAGTGCCTAGCCCCCTGCCGATGGCCCTGCGTGTCTACCGCGGGTTGTCCTCGGCGGCGGTGCCGCTTGCGCCGGCACTGATCAGACAGCGGCTCAAGCACGGCAAGGAGGATCCCGAGCGGACCGACGAGCGGCGCGGCCTGAGCCATGACACGCGCCCGCTGGGTCCGCTGGTCTGGATTCACGGTGCCAGCGTCGGCGAGGTGCTGGCGGCGGCGGCGCTGATCGAGCGGCTGCGTGAGCTCAATATCCGCATCCTCATCACGTCCGGCACCGTGACGTCGGCCGCCATCGTGGCCAAGCGCTTCCCGCCCGACGTGATCCACCAATACGTGCCCTATGACACGCCGCGCTTCGTGGAGCGGTTTCTCGATCATTGGCGTCCCTCGCTCGGGCTGTTCATCGAGTCGGACCTCTGGCCGAATCTCATCCTCGCCGGCGCCTCGCGGCGGGTGCCGATGGTGGTGATCAACGGCCGCATGTCGCCGCGCTCGTTCCCGCGCTGGCGCCGCATGTCCGGCACCATCTCCGCCTTGCTCGGACGCTTTGATCTCTTCCTGACGCAGTCGCAGGCGGATGCCGACCGGTTCGCCGCGCTCGGCGCGCGCAACGTCATCACCACCGGCAATCTCAAGCTCGACGTGCCGGCGCCGCCCGCCGATCCGGCGAAGCTCGATCGGCTCACGGCGATGACGCGCGGCCGTCCGGTCGTCGTCGCCGCCTCCACGCATCCCGGCGAGGACGAGATCCTGATTGCGGCCCACAGGGCCTTGTCGGTGTCCTATCCGTCGCTGCTCACCGTGATCGTGCCGCGCCATCCGCATCGTGGCCCGGCGGTCGCCGAGCTCGTCGCAAGTGCCGGCCTGCGGGGCGCCTTGCGGTCGCGGGAGGACCAGCCGCTCGCCGGCACCGACATCTACGTCGCCGACACGATGGGTGAGCTCGGCCTGTTCTACCGGCTGGCGCCGGTCGTGTTCATGGGCGGCTCGCTGGTCGAGCATGGCGGCCAGAATCCGATCGAGGCCGTCAAGCTGGGTGCGGCCATCGTGCACGGGCCGCACGTGTTCAACTTCACCGACGTCTATGAGTCGCTGGACAAAGCCGGGGGAGCCAGGCTCGCCCACGATCAGGAGGCGCTGATCCGCCAACTCCGGCAACTGCTCGCTGATCCCGCAGCCGGCAACAGCCTGGTTGCGGCAGGAACGCGGGTGGTCGATCAGCTCGGTGGCGCGCTGGAGCGGACGCTGTCAGCGCTCGAGCCGTATCTGTTGCAGGTCAGGCTCGAGATGGGGGCCGCCGGCGATGCGTGAGCCGGCCTTCTGGCATCGGCCGGCCTCCTGGCAATCGCGTCTGCTGTCTCCGCTCTCGACACTCTACGGCGCCGTTGCCGCACGCCGGATGGCGCAAGGCGGCGTCGATGCCGGCCTGCCGGTGATCTGCGTCGGCAATTTCCATGTCGGCGGAGCCGGCAAGACGCCGACCGTGCTGGCGCTGACCGATATTCTGCGTGACCTCGGCGAGCGGCCGGTGGTGCTGAGCCGTGGCTATGGCGGCCGGCTGGGCGGTCCCGTCGTCGTCGATCCTGCGGTCCATGAGGCTGCCGATGTCGGCGACGAGCCGCTGATGATGGCCGCGCGGGTGCCGGTCGTCGTGGCGCGCAACCGCGCCGACGGCATCGGTCTCGTCAAGGCGCAAGGCGCCTCCGTCATCCTGATGGACGATGGCTTCCAGAATCCGTCAATCGCGAAGGATCTCGCGCTGATCGTGATCGACGGCGCGCGCGGCCTCGGCAATGCCGAGGTGTTTCCCGCCGGACCATTGCGCGCGCCGCTGCCGCCGCAACTGGCGCGCACCGACGCATTGGTCGTGATCGGCAGCGGCCGAGCCAGCGAGGCGGTCGCCTCACATGTGTTGTCGGCCGGCAAGCCGGTGTTTTCAGCCGCGTTGCAGCCAGATCCGCAGATCGTTGCGGCGCTGCGGGGCAGGCCGCTGCTGGCGTTTGCCGGGATCGGCGACCCCGCCCGCTTCTTCCGCACCCTTCGCGGCGCTGGTCTCGACGTCAGGCGCGAGCGTACCTTTCCGGATCACCACCCGTTCACGGCGGGCGACGTCGTAGCCCTCGCCAATGAAGCCAGACGTGATGGATTTGCCCTGGTGACCACGGAAAAGGATCTCGTGCGGTTCCGCGGCCACGAGGCCGCGCCCGATGTCACGGCATTCCCGGTGACACTGCAGTTCGACGATCTCGCCGCGTTGCGCGCGCTGGTTGTGCAGCGGCTGTCAGCGAAGCGCAAAGATCAGCCGTTGGCCTTCAATGCGCCCGGATAATGCCGCTGCAGCACGGCGCTCGGCAGGGCGTAGGCTTCCTGCAGATCGACACTCCAATACTTCAGCTCGTCCAGCGGAATCCGCACATCGGTGACCGCGCAGCGCACATAGCTACCCGGTGAGATCACCCGGAAATCGCCATCCAGATACTGCACCTGCGCCTCGCCCTGGCCCGAGGGACCAAACTTGTTGAGCACGTCCGCGATCTCCAATTCCTTGACGTGAAGTCTCCCTACGTGGGCGCCGCGCGCACACGACAGGCCGAATTTCGACGATTTCCTAGCATAGATGGGGGACGCTGTCCCCCCGCGCAAACCCACTGATTTGTGATGCTTCTGCTCGAAACTCCGTGCTAGCTAGATTGCGATATCCGCCGCTTGTCCCGCCCGGCTGGTTTGATGCGCTCCCTCGTCGCCATCGTCGTCTCACTGCTCTGCGCCACGGCGTTTCCAGCCTTGGCAGAGCCGTTGCCAGCGCCCGTCGCGGTCGAGATCCCCTCGGGAAGCTATGTGCTGCACGCCCAGCTCTACCGGCCGAAGGGGGCCGGCCCATTTCCGGTCGTCGTCGCGCTCCACGGCTGCGGCGGGCTTTCCGGCCGCTCGGAGCCGGTGCTGCCGCGCTATCGCGACTGGGCCGAGGAACTCGTCAGGGACGGCAAGGCCGTCCTGCTGCCGGACAGCTACGGCTCGCGCGGGTTGGGCCCGCAATGCCGCGTCAAGGAGCGTCGTATCAGCGGCCGGCGCGAGCGTGTCGCCGACATCGTGATCGCGCAGAAATGGTTGGCCGAGCAAGCCTGGGCGATGCCCGACCGGGTCAGCCTGGTCGGCTGGGCGGCCGGCGCGAGCGCGCTGTTGTGGGCGGTGCGCCCGCAATTGCCCGAGCATGTCTCGCCGGATTTTCGCTCGGCGGTGGCGTTCTATCCGGATTGCCGCGCCTCGTCCGGCCTCGGCTGGAGCACGCGCGTTCCGACATTGGTGCTGATCGGCGGCCTGGACGACGTCTATTCGCCGCCCGCGTGCCGGCAGATGATCGATGGCGCGCGCGGCCGCAGCGCGCTGACCCGCATCGTCATCTATCCCGGCGCCTATCACGATTTCGATCGTGTGAACCTGCCGCTGCATCAGGTCGCGGGATCCGACGCCGGGGCGCCCGAGCGCGGCCATGTCGGCTCGGATCCCGAGGCGCGCGCCGATGCGCAGAAGCTCGTGGCCGATTGGCTGGCGCGCTGAAGGCTACTCAGAACAGGCTGCCTTGGTCGGCGGGATCGGGCGTGCGCTTCGGTGCCGAAGGCTTGGCCTCGCGCGCAGGTTTCGGCGATGACGGCGCTGCCGGCGGAAGCGGGCGGTCCGCGCCCGCCGTGGCCGCGACCTTGCCGTCCGCAAATTCGATCGAGAGCGCGGCGCCCGGACCGATGCTCGCGGCATGGTGCAGCGGGTGGCCGGCCTCGTCACGCACCAGGGCAAATCCACGGGCCAGCACGCTGCGATAGGACAGCGCGGTGAGGAGCTTCTCGTTCTGGCCGACGCGGGCCGACAGGCGCTGAAGCTGGGTCAGCAACGCGCGCCGGGCCCGCTCGGCAAGACGTTCGGTTCGGTCGCGCTCGCGACCGATGGCTTGGCGCTTGGCCTGGGCGTAGGCTTGGCGCGAGGCCTTGAAGCGGGCGTCGAGCGCCTCGAATCGCTCGCGCCGCCGGTGCAACTGGCCGCGCGACGACAGCGACAGCCGCTCGGACGACGCGATGAGACGATGGCGTGATTGCGCGATCTGCGCGTGCAGCACGCGCAGAGTGAGCTTGGCGCTCGCCGCCGCGAATTGGCGAAAGTGTACATGCGTGTTGGTCTTCAGCGCGCGTGGCAGGCCGGCGGCCGCCGAATCCAGCCGCTGCCTGGGAATGGCGAGCAGATCGCTAGGGCCGGGCAGGGCGCGCGCGGCGGCGCGCAGCTCGTTGCGGCGGCTCTCCTGGCTGCGCTGCCAGCAGACGCCGACACGGCGCGCGAGGCTTGCGACCTCCTGCATCAGCTCGCTGCGCACCGGCACCGCCATTTCCGCGGCTGCGGTCGGCGTTGGCGCACGTTTGTCGGCGGCGAAATCGATCAAGGTCACGTCGGTCTCGTGGCCGACCGCCGAGATCAGCGGGATCATGCTCTCGGCCGCGGCGCGGACCACGATCTCCTCGTTGAACGACCACAGGTCCTCCAGCGAGCCGCCGCCGCGCGCGACGATCAGCACGTCGGGCCGCGGGATCGGGCCTGCCTGCGGCAAATCGTTGAAGCCGCGGATCGCGGCGGCAACCTGCTCGGCCGAGCCTTCGCCCTGCACCTTCACGGGCCAGACCAGCACGCGGCGAGGAAAGCGGTCCTCGAGCCGGTGCAGGATGTCGCGGATGACGGCCCCGGTCGGCGAGGTGACGACGCCGATCACCTCGGGCAGCCATGGCAGCAGTTGCTTGCGTGCGGGATCGAACAGTCCTTCGGCCCCGAGCTTCCGCTTGCGCTGCTCCATCAGCGCCATCAGCGCGCCGATCCCCGCCGGCTCCAGCGCCTCGATGACGATCTGGTATTTCGACGAGTTCGGATAGGTGGTGAGCTTGCCGGTGGCGATCACCTCGAGCCCCTCCTGGGGCTTGAAGCGCATGCGGCCATGCACGCCCTTCCAGATCACCGCCTCGATCTTGGCGCTCTCGTCCTTGAGCGCGAAATAGCAATGCCCCGAGGAATGCGGCCCGCGAAAGCCGGTGATCTCGCCGCGCACCCGGACATGGCCGAACTGGTCCTCGACCGTGCGCTTCAGCGCCGAGGACAGCTCGGTGACGGTGAATTCGGGCGCGTTGGGCAAGGCTTCCGCAGGCGGCATCGCTGTTTGATTCGGTTCGGGGAGCAGCAGCCAAGGTAGGGGCTTTCCGCGTCCGCCGCCAATCAAGCCGTTGCCATTTCGATAACTCTATAATACAGAGTACTCTGTAAAATGCAGAAAAGCTGGAGGACAGCGTGCGACGCGGCGCGAAGTTCCTGTTTCGGGTCCTAGGATGGGGGCTCTGCCTCCTGGGCATGCTCGCTTTGGCCCTGGCTGCGATGATCGCGACGCCACTGGTGCGCCCGCCCGAGCTCAAGTCGATCTCGGAGACGGCCGGCCAGGTCGACCGCAGCACCATGCCCGGCCTGCAGCGCTTCAGCGCCCGCGATGGCACCGAGCTCGCCTATCGCCACTACCCGGCGCGCGGAACGGCTGTCGGCAAGGTCGCGATCGTGGTCCACGGCTCCTCCGGCTCCAGCGTCGCCGTGCATGCCCTTGCCGATGCGTTGGCGGCGCGCGGCATCGATACCTTCGCGCCCGACATTCGCGGCCATGGCGGCTCCGGCACCCGCGGCGACATCGGCCATCTCGGACAGCTCGAAGACGATCTCGCCGACCTCGTCGCCGAGGTCAGGAGGTCGATTCCGGCCCAGCCGATCGTGTTGCTCGGCCATTCGGCTGGCGGCGGCTTCGCGCTGCGCGCGGCGAGCGCCCCGATCCAGGATCTGTTCACGCGCACCGTGCTGCTCGCGCCCTATCTGGGTTACGACGCGCCGACCAACCGGGAGAATTCGGGCGGCTGGGCCGGTCCCGACATTCCGCGCATCCTGGCGCTCGGCGTGCTCAGGCGCATCGGCATGCCGTGTTGCGAGGCACTGCCTGTGCTGGCCTTTGCTGTCAGGCCGAACTCGGAGAAATTCCTGGCGCCGACCTACAGCTACCGGCTGTTCCGCAATTTCGCGACCCGTGGCTACAAGGCCGATTTCACTGCGGCGAAGCACCCGGTGACCGTCATCGCCGGCGCCGATGACGAGCTGATGCGCGCCGACAAATATGCAGATGCGGTGCACGCCGTCGTGCCGGGCGTTGACGTGAAGCTGATCGCCGGCGTCAATCACATGGAGATCGTGTCGGCACCGCAGGCGGTGAGCGCGATCGCCGAGGACGTGGCGACGCACTAGAGGTCCAAACCGCATGATCGACAGCCTGGAAGCCGCGCGGGCGCTCAGCGACATCGAGGATGTGACGAAGCGCGTGCGGCAGTCGCAGATCTATCGGCTGTCGAGCCTGCTGATGATCCTCTGGGGCGTTCTCGTCTTCGCCGGCAATCTCGTGACCTATCTCGCGCCCAAATACGCCGACAAGGCCTGGCTATCGGTCTATGTCCTCGGTCTGGCCGGGTCGCTGGCGTTGGGCGCGACGGAGAAGGCGCGTTCCGGCGTACGCAGCTTCGATCTCCGGGCGCTGCTCGCCTTCGTCATGTTCTTTGCGTTCGGCTTCTTCGTCGAAGCGATCGGCCATTTCGGACCGCGCGAGATGGGCGCATTCTGGCCGATCTATTTCATGCTGTTCTACGGCCTCGCCGGCTTGTGGTTCGGCGCGGCGTTCACGGTGTTCGGCCTTTGCGTCACCGCATTGACCCTGGTCGGCTACCTCTTCATCGGCAAGGCTTTCCCGTTGTGGATGGCGTTCGTCAATGGCGGCGGCCTGGTTCTCGGCGGCTTGTGGATGCGGCGGAGCTGACGGTTTGGCGGAGCTCGACGAGATCATCCACCAACCGCTGCGGCTGAAGATCATGGCGGCGCTGAATGCCCTGCCTGCCGTGGCCGGGCTGGAATTCGTCCGGCTGAAGAAGCTGACCGGCGCCACCGACGGCAATCTCGGCGCGCATATCGACACGCTGGCGCGCGCCGGCTACGTCGCCGTGGACAAGGCCTTCGTCGGCAAGAAGCCGCAGACCACGGTCACGGCGACCGCGGCCGGCCGTGCGGCGTTCGCCCGTTATGTCGCGAACCTGCAGGGCATCATTGCCGGCGCTGCCGCGAAGCCGCCGGAGCCATGATTTGACTCCGTTGCGAGGGCCGGGCAATTGGGGCGTCCAAATTGGCCCACCCCTGCGACGGCATCGACGATGAACATTCTGCTCCTTGGTTCCGGCGGCCGCGAGCACGCGCTCGCCTGGAAGATTGCCGGCTCGCCGCTGCTCACCAAGCTGTGGTGCGCGCCCGGCAATGCCGGGATCGCCAAGGAGGCCGAATGTGTCGCGCTCGACGTCGCCGATCATGCGGCGGTGATCGCCTTCTGCCGGGCGAACAAGGTGGATCTGGTGGTGGTCGGCCCCGAGACGCCGCTCGCCGCCGGCATCGTCGATGATCTCGAGGCTGCCGGCATCAAGGCGTTCGGCCCATCCAGGCTCGCCGCCAAGCTCGAGGGCTCCAAGGGATACACCAAGGATCTCTGCGCCGAATACGACATCCCGACCGGCGCCTACTGCCGCTTCGACAACGCCCCCGAGGCGCTCGCTTATGTCCGCGAGCATGGCGCTCCGATCGTCGTCAAGGCAGACGGGCTCGCGGCCGGCAAGGGTGTCGTCGTGGCCAAGACGGTTGCCGAGGCCGAGGACGCCATCAAGATGATGTTCGAGGGCGGCTTTGGCGTCGCTGGCGCCGAGGTCGTCATCGAGGAGTTTCTCGAAGGGCGGGAGGTGTCGTTCTTCGCGCTGTGCGACGGTGAGACCGCGATACCGCTGGCCTCCGCCCAGGACCACAAGCGGGTGTTCGATCACGACCAGGGACCGAACACCGGCGGCATGGGAGCGTATTCACCGACGCCGTTCGTGACGCAGGAGATTCATGACGAGATCATGAATCGGATCATTCAGCCGACCATTGCCGGGATGAGCGCCCGGGGCACACCCTTCAGGGGCATTCTCTATGCCGGCCTGATGCTGACGGCTCAGGGGCCGAAGCTGTTCGAATACAACGTGCGCTTCGGCGATCCGGAATGTCAGGTGCTGATGCTGCGGATGATGTCGGATCTCGTGCCCGCCATGCTGGCCGCCTGCGATGGGCAGTTGAAGAATTTCGACCTGCGCTGGTTTCCCGACGCCGCCGTCACCGTGGTCATGGCCGCGAAGGGCTATCCCGGCGATTACGCGAAGGGCGGTGTCATCGAGGGACTCGACGATGCCGCGAGGATCGAGGGCGTGGAGATCTTCCACGCCGGCACGGTCGCGAAGGACGGCGCCATTCTCGCCAATGGTGGGCGCGTCCTCAATGTCTGCGCGTCGGGAAAGAGCGTCGCCGAGGCTCAGGCGCGGGCCTATCAGGCCGTCGACCGCATCAAATGGGCTGACGGCTTCTGCCGGCGCGACATTGCCTGGCAGGCGGTGGCGCAGGAAAGCGGCCGGGGCTGAGCATCGTGATCGCCGCACTCGGCCACGCAAGGCTATTTTTCCCGCGAGAATTGTGGCAGTTCCATAGACTCATGCCGTGATGGGATGAATCAGTTCCGCCGTGGAACGGAGGGGCCATGGAATGCGCGCGGTGCGGCAGGCAGAATCAGCCCGGGAGAGCCTCGTGCGACCGGTGCGGCGAGCCGCTCAGCCTCAGATGTGAGGCGTGCAACCAGACCAACAGCCTGTCGAATCGCTTCTGCGGCCAATGCGGCGCGCCGTTGCCGGGCCGGCTGGCTCAGCCGGATCAGAACGCCCAGCGGGTGCTACGGACCCTGAGCAGCAAGGGCGGTGAGCGCAAGCGACTCACCATCCTGTTTGCCGACATTCGTGACTCGACCCAGCTGATCGATAGTCTCGGCGATCCCGAACTCGCGATGCAACGGCTCGATCCGGTCCTCAACCTCATGAAAGAGGCCGTCCACCGCTATGACGGCGTCGTCAACAAGACACAGGGCGACGGCGTCATGGCCCTGTTCGGCGCGCCGGTGCCGCACGAGGATCACGCCGTGCGCGGCTGTCTCGGCGCGCTCGCGATGCAGGACTCGATCGCCCGCCTGGCGGATCCGCATCTGCAGGTCCGCGTCGGACTGCACACCGGCGAGGTGATCGTCCAGGTCGTCGAGAACAGCATGTACCAGACCTACGATGCGGCCGGCGCCAACGTGCATCTGGCCAATCGTCTGGAGCACATGGCCGAGCCAGGGACCATCCTCATCAGCAAGGAGACCTACACCGGCGCCAGGCAGTTCGTCGAAGCCGAGCCGCTCGGCACCCGCACGCTGCGCGGCATTGCCTCGCCGGTGTCGATCTACAAGCTGATCGGCCGCCTGAACGCGCCGGCGAGCGACGTCTTCCGCAGCGGCCAACGCCTGTTGCCGCTGATCGGGCGCAACGCTCAGCTTGCGGTGCTCGAACGCGAGCTCGACGACGTCCTGGCGGCGCGTGGCGCTGTGGTCGGCATCGTCGGCGAGGCCGGCATCGGCAAGAGCCGGCTGTGCTTCGAGTTCGCCGAGCACTGTCGCCGCCAGGGCATTCGCGTCTACGAGGCGCGCGTGCTGGCACATGGCCGCGCCACCCCGTTCCAGCCGGTGCTCGAATTGTTGCGCGACTTCTTCGGCATCCGGGCGAAGGAGCCCGTCGAGGTGTCGCGACAGCGCGTGGTCGACAGACTCGAGGCCCTCGGCATTCCCGATACGGCGCTGGTGCTGCTGCTGGACTTCATGAGCCTTGCCGATCCGTCTCGTCCTGCGCTTCGGCTCGATCCGGGCGTGTTCAAGACGCGTCTCCTCAACGTGTTCAAGACGTTGTTCCGCTCGGCGCCGGCGGATGGCGCCGTGGTGATCATGATCGAGGACCTGCATTGGCTCGACGAGGCCAGCGAGGAGTTCGTCGAGGCGCTCGCGGAGGCCTCGATCGGCACCAAGACGCTGCTGGTCGTGAACTACAGGCCTGGTTTTGCCGCGTCCTTCATGCAGCGGGCTCCGTTTCACGAGCTGCACATCGTGCCGCTCGCATCCGCCGAGGCGCGCAAACTGCTGCGCGGCGTCTTCGGCGACGACGCATCGCTCGAGGCGCTGGTCGGCGACATCATCGAGCGCGCGCAGGGCAATCCCTTCTTCCTCGAGGAGCTGGCGAGCGCGGTCTCCGAGAGCGGCGGGTTCGAGGGTGAGCGCGGCGCCTATCGGCTGAAGGGCGGGATCGGCCCGATTCCGCTGCCGCCGACGGTGCATGCCGTGGTAGCGGCCCGCATCGACCGTCTGAGCGAGACCGCCAAGAGCGTCCTGGAAACAGCGGCTGTGATCGGCCGCTCGGTCGCGCTCGCCGTGCTCAAGCCTGTCGTGGGGCTCAGCGAGGCGGACCTGTTCGACGCGCTCGCACAACTGAGGCATGCCGATCTTCTCTATGATATGCCGCCGTTCGACATGGGCGTGCTCGCCTTCCGCCATCCGCTGATCCAGGAGGTGGCCTATGCCATGCAGCTGCGCTCGCGCCTGAGCGGCGTGCACGTGGCCGTGGCCAAGGCGATCGAGGCGCTGGATTGGGGCACGCAGGACGAGTTCGCCGCCCTGATCGCCTCGCACTACGAATTCGCCGGCCAGACCATGCAGGCCGTCGAGCATCTGCAGCGCGCGGCGCGCTGGATCGGCCGCACCAATACGGCCGAGGCACTGCGGCTTTGGAAAAAGATCCGCTCCATGCTGCAGACGGTGCCGCCATCCGAGCACGTCGATCGCCTCAGGGCGCTTGCCAGCGGCCAGATCCTCAATTGCGGATGGCGGGAGGGCATCTCGGCCGAGGAGGTGAGGCCTTTCGCCGAGGAGGCGCTGCGCTATGCGCGCTCCTCGGACAAGATGCACGAGCCGATCCTGCTCGGCGCTTACGGCCGCGTCCTCGCCTCGACCGGCGCAGCCGACGACTACGTCAACCTCGTGCAGAATGCGGTCAAGCTGACCTCGGAGGAGGGCGATGTCGGCCGCTATGCGACCGTCAACGCCATGCTGGCGCAGGCGCTTCTGCTGTCGGGGAGAGCACGAGACGCGCTAGCAGCGGCGAACACGGCGCAGGCGACGATCGCTAACCAAGGTGGTTTTGACAGTAGTGTAACCCTGGGGCTGACGCCAAATCAGATCCTGGGATTCGATGTTGAATATTGGATCAAGTGCCTCAGGACGCGAATCCTGGTCCAGCTCGGCTGTTTCGCTGAGCTCGAAATTCAGCTTTTCGAATTGTTGAATACCCCTCCCGAACAGTTGGCTCCGGTGGTCCGTTTTATCCCGCACTTTGCCGCTGTTGAATTTGCTCGATGGCAAGGTCGTGCTGAGGCCGCGGCTCTGCACTCGGCCGAGCTGCTTCAGATCGCTGAAGCGTCGGGCATGCCGTACATTCGGGTGCAGGCGTTGGCAGGGGCTGGTCTTGCTCGGGCGGCTGCAGGCGATTTCACTCACGCCGCGTATGATCTCAGGGAAGCGATCGAGTACTCGAGGCGCGCCAGGGCAGGCCTCGAGTTCGAAGCGCGCATGATGAGCGATCTGGCTGACGTCCTTTATCGCGCAGGAGACCTCCGTGGTGCACTCGACGTTGCTGAGGAAGCCAGCGTCATCGCCCGACGCAGGACGGATAGGATCGGTGAACTCCACGCGGTGCTGCTGCGATGTTTGATCAGTTCGTCCGACTCCGATTTTCGGAACGACGCAGAAGCTGTCGGATCGCTGCTCGACGCCGAGCGCCTGCTGGAAGTCTCGGGTGCCGAGGTCTACAAACCCATGTTGATAGCGTGCCGATCCTCCCTTGAAGGTACTAGATGACCCGTGCAGTATGCCCGCTTTCCATGAAGCATTATTAGGAGGCTGGGCACATGGGGATGATGATTAAAGACAGTACGACGCTCGATATTCTCGTGCAGTTGAATAGGCGTTTCGAGGCTGAAGCTTTGCCGGAAATGGTCGAGCTGCAGCGCGAGTTTGGAGTTTTTTCATTGCAGCATGGCTTGCAGCAATCGTTCGCTTTGCTGGGGATCGTGCCGCAGGATTGGACTGAGCGTCGCCGGTGGTACCGTTTCTTGGAACACCTCAGGACCTATCCCTCCGATCTTGATGGCGTGAATGGTCACGACCGTGTCATCCGGGCGTTCAAGGACGACCTGGAATCCGAGAAGCCGCTTCCTGTTTCGATTGTCTGCCATTCGGCAGCGGACGATCCTCGGGTGACGGTTACGCAAGGCCGTCCGGTCGTGTTCTCGCTCGAAACGCATGTGATCGTTTCGATACCGACCACTCCCGGACGAGAGGCGCGTCAGAACCTGGCCGAAGTTGCTCGCACCAGGCGTGTTCAGAAGCGCGGCAAAAAATGAGCCTGACCGCAGGCGACGGCGCCGGACAAAAGGCTCCTTCTATTCAGGCCATTTGCTCCGACGTCGATGCCTACTACACCGCATGCGTCGCGCGTCATGGCGCGACGCCGCGGGGCGTCGACTGGTCATGCGAGGCGACGCAGGGCCTGCGCTTCGTGCAGCTGATGAAGCTGTGCGATGCGTCGGCGCCGTTCAGCCTCAACGACATCGGCTGTGGCTATGGCGCGCTGGTGCCCTTTCTGGCCGCGCGCTATCCGACCTGCGAGATCGACTATCTCGGCATCGATCTGTCGCGCGCCATGATCAGCCGCGCCCGTCGGCGCTTTGCTGGCCCGCAGCGGCGTTTCGTCGTTGCCGCGGAGAGCCCGCGCATCGCCGACTACTCGGTCGCGTCCGGCATCATGAACGTCAATGTCGGCTATCCGCGCCAGGCCTGGGAGAGTTACATCAAGGGCCTGTTGGGGCAGATGTTCGCCACCAGCCGCCGCGGCTTCGGCGTCAACTTCATGCGGGCCCACGGTGACGATGACGACGAGGCCTCCGATGCCGCGACGGCGCGGCTGTACCGGACCACGCCCGAGATCTGGGTGGCCCATTGTGAGCGCGAGTTTGCCGCGCCGGTCGAGGTCATCGGCGGTTACGGCATGAAGGAGTTCACCCTGCTGGTGCGCCGCAGACCCGAGGCGGCCGTCTCGGACGGCGATCCGTCGCACTGATGTCCGCAGCTCCGTTGCTCTCATCCAAGCCCGGTCGACACGCTGCCGCGATCGCGCGCGCGGTGGATGTGCTGATCTCCTCGAAAGGTCACGCCAGCCCCTTGCGGCTTGAACGGGCCTGCGCACTGTTGCGCCAGCACGCGCCGCTGCACTGGGTCGAGCGCCCGGGCGTGCGTCCGTTCTGGGCCGTCACGCGCCACGCCGACATCGTCGCGATCGAGACGCGGAGCAAGGATTTCGCTGCGGGACCCCGCACCTATCTTGCCAGCGAAGCCTCGGAGGCCGTGCTGCAGCGGGTCACCGGCAAGCCGCAGGCCGTCCGCAGCCTCACCGAGATGGATGCCCCGGATCACGCCGCCTATCGCGCGGTCATCCAGGGCGCCTTCGCGCCGCCGGCTCTGCGTGCGATGGAGAGCTGGCTGACGCAATGGGCCGCCGAGATCCTCGACCGGGTTGCCGTGCGTGGTGATGCTTGCGATTTCGCACGCGACGTCGCGCTGCCTTTCACCTTCCGCGTCATCGGTCGCATGCTGGGCACGCCCGAAGCCGATGACACACGGCTTGCCCGGCTCGCCCAGGCGTTCGTGGCCGCCGAGGATCCGCAGCGGCGTTTTGCCGAGGCGCCCGGCGACACCATGCGCATGGCCATGCTGGCGCTGCGCGACTACTTCGAAGCCGTGGTCGCCGACCGCCGCACCAGCCCGCGCGACGATCTCGCCAGCCTGATCGCAGAGAGCGCGCCGCATGGCGCCGCAATGCCGCATTACGAGCTGATCTCCTATTTCATCCTGCTGGTGACGGCCGGCCACGACACCACCTCGCTCGCTTTGGCCGGCGGGCTCGAGGCGCTGCTCGCGGACCCGGGCCAGCTCGAGCGGTTGCGCGCCGAGCCGGAGCTGCTCGATCCGGCGATCGAGGAGATGCTGCGCTGGACCACGCCGGTGCGCCATTTCATGCGGACGGCGGTCGGCGACACCGAGGTCGCCGGCCAGGTCATTCGCGAGGGCGAGGCGCTGGCCTTGTTCTTCCATTCCGGCAACCGCGACGAAGCCATGTTCGACGACGCCGGCACGTTCCGGATCGATCGCAGTCCGAATCCGCATATCGCCTTCGGCCGCGGTCCGCATGTCTGCATGGGGCTGCAGCTGGCGCGGATGCAGATGCGCGCGATGTTCGCGGAACTGCTCCATCGCACGGCGCATATCGCGCTCGCCGGACGGGTGCGCCGGGTCGAGTCGCCGTTCATGAGCGGGGTCAGCAGCCTTCCCATCCACATCCGCTTTCGCGAATGATGCGGCCGGGGCGAGGCCTCGTCAGCGCCGCGCCTTGAAGAAGTCCTTCAGCATCTGCGACGCCTGTTGCTCGCCGACGGCCGAATAGACCTCCGGCGCGTGGTGGCAGGTGGGCTGGCAGAAGAACCGCACGCCGGATTCGACGGCGCCGCCCTTGGGATCGGCGGCCCCATAATACAGCCGGCGGACGCGGGCGAAGGAGATGGCGCCGGTGCACATCGTGCACGGTTCCAGCGTGACGTAGAGGTCGCAATCGACCAGCCGCTCGCTGCCGATCGCCTGCGCGGCCTGGCGCAGCGCCAGGACCTCGGCATGGGCGGTGGGGTCGCGGTCGGTCAGAGTGCGGTTGGCGGCGGTGGCGATGACCACATTGTCCCGCACCACGACGCAGCCGATCGGCACCTCGCCGGAAATTGCGGCCGATTCGGCCGCTTTCAACGCCAGATCCATGAAAGAAGGAGCGTTCATGGCTCGTAATGCCCGGATAAGTCTGGTACTGCATCGCCCTTCAGCAAAACCGGACCTCGATTTCCCGCGTGACAGGCGCTGCTCAGAGCGCGCGTACCACGCGACGTCCCGCACCTCAAAGTGAGACTTTCATGCCCCGCGACACCGACAAAGACAACGATTCCCGCGGCCGCCGCGGCGGCGCCCCGCGGGGGCGTTCCGAAGGGACTAAGGGACGCTCGGGCGCCGCGCGGGGCCCGGAGAAGAAGTTCGCCAAACGCGGCTTCGGCGACAAGGCGGCGGGGGCCAAGGGCAAGCGCTCGTTCGACGAGGGCCGTGCACCGCGCCGCCGCGACGACGGCGATGCGCCGCGCAAATCCTTTGGCGAAAAGCCGCGCTTCAACCGCGATGAGCGTCCGCGCGGCGACCGTCCGTTTGCCGCGCGTCCGCCGCGGGGTGAGAACGGCGAGAAGCGCGCCTTCAAGCCGCGCGGCGACCGGCCGAAATTCGACCGTGACGCGGGTGGCGGCAGCAAGCGTCCCTACACGCCGCGCGCCGATCGCGACGAGGCCCGTCCGGCGACGCGATCCTCCGAGCGCAAGTTCGGCGAACGCAAGCCCTACGCGCCACGCGAGCGTGACGGTGAGAAGCGCCCCTATACGCCGCGCAGCGGGGGCGCCCGCGATCGCGGCGACCGTCCGCGCACCGAGCGCAGCTTCGGTGACCGGCCGCCGCGTGGCGATCGGCCGGAGCGGAAGTTCGGCGGCGAGAAGACATTTTCCCGCGGAGCTGACGGCGATCGCGGCGAGCGCAAGTTCGGTGCCGGCCCGCGCGGTCCGCGCAAGGAATTCGGCGACCGTCCGGCCCGCGGCGAGTCCAAGCCCTGGCAGAAGCGTGAGGGCGGCGATCGTCCGGAGCGCAGCGCCCGCCCGCCCCGCGATGGTGCGCGCAGCTTCGACCGTCCCAAGTTCGACCGTCCCAAGTCCGATCGCCCACGCGAGGATCGCCCCAAATTCGATCGTCCGAAGTTCGACCGTTCCGCCTCCGATCGGCCACGGGGGGACCGTCCCAAGTTCGACCGGCCCACATCCGACCGTCCGAAATTCGACCGGCCGCGCGATCGCGGCGACGACCGGAAGTTCGATCGCCCGCGTCAACGCCCCGAAGGCCGCAGCGAGTGGCAGGAGCATCCGCGTGGCGAAGGTCGGGGTGGTGATTTCGCCGACCGGCCGCGCCGCGACAATGAGGACGAGAGCCGGGTCTTCGCCAAGCGTCCGGCGTTCGGCGGCCGCGGTGCGTATCGCGAGCGCAAGCCTGAGACCGACAAGCGTACCAAGCGCGTCGTGCCCGACGAGGCGCCGAAGCCCGGCAAGGCTGGCGAGCGCATCGCCAAGGTGCTGGCGCGTGCCGGCCTCGCCTCGCGCCGTGATGCCGAGGAGATGGTGACGCAGGGCCGCGTCACCGTGAACGGCCGCATCATCAACTCACCGGCGCTCGACGTCACCGAGAACGACGTGATCCAGGTCGACGGCGCGCCGTTGCCGGAGCGTGAGCGCACACGGCTGTTTTTGTACCACAAGCCGCGCGGGCTGATGACGACGCACAGCGACCCCGAGGGGCGCCCGACCGTGTTCGACAATCTGCCGGAAGGGCTGCCGCGCCTGATCTCGATCGGCCGGCTCGATTTCAATACCGAGGGGCTGCTGCTGCTCACCAATGACGGCGGGTTGGCGCGCGTGCTCGAACTGCCGGACACCGGCTGGACACGCCGCTATCGTGTCCGCGCCCATGGCGAGATTACGCAGGCGCAGCTCGACCAGCTCACCGCAGGCGTCGAGGTCGACGGCGTGAAATACGGCCCGATCGAAGCGACGCTGGAGCGCGACCAGGGCGCCAATGTCTGGCTGGTCGTTGCGATCCGCGAAGGGAAGAACCGCGAGGTGCGCAACGTGCTCGCCCATCTCGGCCTCGAGGTGAACCGCCTGATCCGCGTCTCCTACGGTCCGTTCCAGCTCCTGGAGCTGCCCGAGGGCGAGGTGCAGGAGGTCAAGACGCGGGTGCTGCGCGAGCAGCTCGGCGAGAAGGTCATCGCGCAGTCGGGCGCCGATCTCGGTCCGGCTGGCAAGGGTAATCGCGAGCCGTTGCCGGATCCGAAGCCCAAGCCGAAGCGCGAGGTCGTCGCCGACCGCAAGGGCCGGCGCGTGCTGGTTCAGCGCACAGGCAGCGAGGAGGCACGCGAGCGCCACGAGGCCGAGGCGCGCTTTCCCGGGCCGCCGCGGCGGCCGAAGCGCGGCTATCACGGCAAGCGCGATATCACGCCGCAGGACGAGTAGGGTGGTGCGATGCGTGTCGTCGGTGGACGGCTGAAGGGCCGCAACATCGCCTCGCCCGCCTCGCGCGACATACGGCCGACGCAGGACCGGCTGCGCGAGGCGCTGTTCAACATCCTCGTGCACGCCTACGAGGATCCGATCGAGGGCGCACGCGTCCTCGACCTGTTTGCCGGCACCGGTGCGCTCGGCATCGAGGCGGCCTCGCGTGGCGCAGCGTTCACGCTGTTCGTCGACAACGGCGCCGAGGCAAGGGCGCTGCTGCGCAACAATGTCGAGGCGCTCGGCCTCGGCGGTGTCACCAAGGTCTACCGCCGCGATGCCACCAATCTGGGTCCGGCGCGCCCGGTCGAGCCGTTCTCGCTGGTGTTTCTCGATCCGCCCTATGGCAAGGGTCTGGCCGAGAAGGCGTTGGCCTCGTTGCGCGACGGCGGCTGGCTGGTGCCATCGGCGCTGCTCGTGGTGGAAGAGTCCAAGGCCGCCGCGTTCAAGGCGCCCGAGGGGTTCGAAGAGCTCGAGCGCCGCGCCTATGACGACACCGAGTTCGTGTTCTTGCGTGGCTCTTGATCCTTGCGAATGGCTCGTTGCGGAAGTCGTCGGCGCTATCTCCTCCCGAACAGCTTCTCGACATCGGCGAGCTTGAGCTCGACATAGGTCGGGCGGCCGTGATTGCACTGGCCGGAGTTGGGCGTTTCCTCCATCTCGCGGAGCAGCGCATTCATCTCTTCCGGCTTGAGGCGGCGGCCGGCGCGCACCGAGCCGTGGCAGGCCATGGTAGCGGCGACGTGCATCAGGCGGCGTTCCAGCGGCAGCGCCTCGCCCCATTCCTCCATGTGCTCGGCGAGATCGCGCAGCAGCCCCGCCGCATTGATCTTGCCGAGCAGCGACGGCGTCTCGCGCACCGCGACCGCGCCAGGACCGAACGATTCGATCGCGAGGCCGAATGAGGCAAGCTCATCAGTCCGCGCGAGCAGCGTCTCGACGGTGGCTTCATCGAGCTCGACGATGTCCGGGATCAACAGGATCTGCCGCTGCACACCATGCGCCGCGAGCGAGGCCTTGAGCCGCTCATAGACGATGCGCTCATGGGCGGCGTGCTGGTCGACGATGACGAGGCCGTCGCGGGTCTGCGCCACGATGTAGGTGTCGTGGATCTGGGTGCGCGCAGCGCCGAGCGGACGGTCGAGCAGGTCGGGCGCGGCCGGCTGCTCGTGCAGTCGAAGATCGGCGCGGGGCGTGCCGACGTCGAAGGCCGCTTGAGAGGATTCCGCAAGCCCGAACGACCCGAGATCTGGTGAGGGCGCCGCCGCAGGGACGGAGCCGCCGAAATGCGGCATCACCGGCGCCGACGGCGAGCGCTGCCAGTCCCAATTCATCGGACCGAGGTTGGGCCGCGGTGGCGCGAAGGCCGGGCGGAACGCGGCGATGGTCGCGCCGCCGTCATTGGCCGCGGTGCGGCGGCCTTCGCGGGCGAGACCTTCCTTCAACGCGTGGATGATCAGCGCGCGGACCAGGCCGGCATTGCGAAAGCGTACCTCGGTCTTGGCCGGATGCACGTTGGCGTCGACCTCGCGCGGATCGAGTGTGACGAACAGCGCCACGACAGGATGGCGGTCGCGCGGCAGATAGTCGGCGTAGGCTGCGCGCACGGCGCCGAGGATCAGCTTGTCGCGCACCGGGCGGCCGTTGACGAACAGATACTGCCCAAGCGCATTGGCGCGCGTCAGCGCCGGGGCCGCTGCGAAGCCTTCGACCACGACATGATCGCGCTCGCTGCGCACGGCGATCGCATGGCTGCGGAAGTCGGCGCCGAGGATGTCGCCGAGCCGCGTCAGCTGGCCCGGCGCGCCGGGCAGCGCGGCGGCCCAGGTCACCGGCGCGCGCTCCTCGCCGGCGAGCGTGAAGGCGATGTCGGGCCGCGCCATTGCCAGCCGCCGCACCACCTCGCGGATCGCCTCGGCCTCGGTGCGGTCGGTCTTGAGGAACTTCAGCCGGGCCGGGGTGGCGTGGAAGAGATCGGCGACCTCGACGCGGGTGCCCTGGTTCAGCGCGGCCGGCACGATCGGCGACTTGTCGCCGCAATCGACCGCGAGCGCCCAGGCATGCGGCTCGCTCTTGTGCCGCGTCGTGATCGACAGCCGCGCCACCGAGCCGATCGAGGGCAGCGCCTCGCCGCGGAACCCGAGGGTGCGGATTTGCAGCAGGTCCTCGTCGTCGAGCTTCGATGTCGCGTGGCGCTCGACCGCGAGCGCAAGATCGGCCGCCGTCATGCCGCCACCGTCGTCGGTGATCGCGATCTTTCGCCGGCCGCCACCGTCGGTGAAGATGTCGATGCGGCTCGCGCCGGCATCGATCGCGTTCTCGACCAGCTCCTTGACGACGCTCGCCGGCCGCTCGACCACCTCGCCGGCGGCGATGCGGTTGACGATCTGTTCGGGAAGCTGGCGGACGGGCATGGTGCGAACGAACTTGAAAGCTGGCTGGCTCGGATCTTGAAGGCGCGCGGCGCTGCGGCGGTCACGCTGCAAATCTCGGCGAGAATAGCTTTTTTCATGCGCTGCGGCAGAGAAAAGCAACCTTCTCCAACGGGATTGTGAGGCGGGCGGGGCCAGTATATCGTTTCGCAAAAATAACGATCAGCCGGAGGAAGCCCATGTGCCATCTGTTCGCACACCAGCCTCAGCGCGATTATGAGTCGCAGACCCGCTCCTTGCGGATCGGCGGCCATAGCACGTCGATCCGGCTCGAAATGGCGTTCTGGGACACGCTCGAGGAGATCGCCGCCAAGGAAGGCATGAGCCTCGCGAAGTTCGTGACCACGCTGTACGCCGAGGTGCTGGATCATCACGGCGAGGTGAATAATTTTGCGTCGCTGCTGCGCTGCTCCTGTCTGATCTATCGAGCAAAGGCCACTGCTGCGACGCCGGACTTCCGCGAGGCGGCGATCATGGACGCGGCTGAGTAGCCGCGGCCCCGCTGTCTCGTCTCCCTCCCCCGCCTGCGGGGGAGGGCGGGGTGGGGGCGCCACACGGGTAGTCCCGCCGGAGCGTTCCCCCACCCGCATCGCATCTTCGATGCGACCTCCCCCGCGAGCGGGGGAGGCGCTGACCGTCATCGTCGCAAGCCGTGTACTCAACACAGCAACGACTTGCCCATCAGATCTCCTTCTTCTGCATCGCACCGGCGATGTAGTCGGCCTGACGGATGGCCAGCGCCACGATCGTCAGCGTCGGATTGCACGCAGCCCCCGTAGTGAACTGGCTGCCGTCTGAGACGAACAGGTTCTTGACGTCGTGGGTCTGGCCAAACTTGTTGACGACGCCGTCCTTGGCCTTCTCGCTCATCCGGTTGGTGCCGAGATTGTGCGTCGAGGGGTAGGGCGTGGTCGGGTAGGTCACGGTTGCGCCGACCGCCTCGTAGATCGCCGAGCCCTGCTTGTAGGCGTGGGCGCGCATCGCGACGTCGTTGGGATGATCGTCGAAATGCACTGAGGCGACCGGCATGCCGAACTTGTCCTTGGCGACCGGATCGAGCGTGATGCGGTTGGTCTCCTGCGGCATGTCCTCGCCGACCAGCCACATGCCGGCCATGCGCGGATAGGTCTCCATCGCCGCGGTGAAGCTGCGGCCCCAGGCGCCGGGATTGAGGAACGCCGCCATGAACGGCAGGCCGAGCGACAAGGTCTCCATCTCGTAGCCGCCGACGAAGCCGCGTTTCGGATTGAACGCCGCCTCGTCGCGGACGATGCCGGCCATCGTGGTGCCGCGATACATGTGCACCGGGTTCTCGAACGTCGCATAGACGCTGCCGGTCATGTGCCGCATGTAGTTGCGTCCGACCTGGCCGGAGGAGTTGGCAAGACCATCCGGGAACATGTTCGAGGCGCTGTTGAGCAGCAGCCGCGGGCTCTCGATCGAGTTGCCGGCGACGGCGACGATACGTGCCTTCTGCAGCTGCATCTTGCCCTGGCCGTCGGCATAGACCACGCCGGTGACCTTGCCCGAGGCGTCATGCTCGATCTTGATCGCCATGCTGTTGGGCCGCACCTCGAGATTGCCGGTGGCCTCGCCCTTCGGAATCTCGGTGTACAGGGTCGACCATTTCGCACCGGACTTGCAGCCCTGGAAGCAGAAGCCGATCTGCTGGCAGGCGCCGCGGCCGTCGCGCGGCTGCGAGTTGATCGCCATGTTGCCGGTGTGCACGGTCTTGTAGCCGATCTTCCGGGCGCCGGCTTCGAGCACCTTGAAATTGTTGTTGCCGGGTAGGCCCGGAATGTCGTTGGTCCGCGTCACGCCCATCTTGAACTCGGCCTTGGCGTACCACGGCTCCATTTCGGCGAGCGTCACCGGCCAGTCCAACAGGCTCGCGCCGGGCAGCGCGCCATAGGTGGTGCGGGCCTTGAACTCGTGCTCGTCGAAGCGCAGCGAGGCGCCGGCCCAGTGCACGGTCGAGCCGCCGACCGCCTTCACGATCCAGGCCGGCAGGTTGGCGAAGTCCTTCGCCACGCGCCAGGTCCCGGATGTCGTGCGCATGTCGGTCCAGGCGAGCTGGGTGAAGCTCTCCCACTCGTCGTTGATGAAGTCGGGAATCTCGTAGCGATTGCCCGCCTCGAGAATGACGACCTTGATGCCCTTCTGCGCGAGCTCGTTGCCGAGGGTGCCGCCGCCGGCTCCCGAGCCGATGATGACGACGACGCTTGAATCGTTCTGGTCGAATTTTGCCATGGTGGTTTCCTCCGTGTTTTCTGTTGTTCGCCGGCGTCAGGCTTTCGGCAGCCAGTCGATGTCGGAGAAGCCACGGTTGATGTAGCCGCCATGCTCGGCGGAGGAGCCCTCGTAGCCGAACTTCGGCCAGAGCTCCTTCTGATTGTAGAGCGACACCACGAGGTCGCCGCGGAGCGTCTTGAAGAAGGTCGTCTGCTCGATGCCCTGGAGCAGCGCGACGCGGTCGGCCTCCCACGGCACCTGGGCGTAAGGCACCTTGTGGCGGTCACGCGCGTCCTGGTCGAGCCGGGCGACGCCGTCATTGATCATTGCCTTCACGGCGGCATCCTCCGCGGCCTTGCCGTCCCACGGCTTGACCGCGGTGATGTAGTAGCGGTCGGCGAGGAAGTCGTGCGGATAGATGTCGCGCGCGACCTTCACGAGTGTCTTCAGGGTGGCCGGCGTCAGCGCCTTGGCATCCTCCGCCCAGGCATCGGCAATGCCGAGGCCGGTCGCGGAAGCCACGGCTGCGGCCGGCACGGTCGAGGCCGCGCCCTTGAGAAAGACGCGGCGGTCGTATTTGTTGCGGCGATCGACTTCTCTCATGGGTATCCTCCGTTGGGTTTTTGTTTGGTGTATTTTCGTGGTCAGCGGCTCATCCGAAGCGGCCGCCGCGCTGGATGACCTCGATCTTGTAGCCGTCGGGATCGGTGACGAAGAAGAAGCGCGCGAGTGTCGCACCATTGTGCTTGAAATCGCGCAACGGGCCTGGTGCCAGGTTCTCGCGCTCGAAACGGGCATGCTCGGCATCGAGATCGTCGACCACGACAGCGAGATGGCCGTAGCCGTCACCGAGCGTATACGGCTCCTTGCGGTCGTAGTTGACGGTGAGCTCGACCTCGAAGGGCGACGACGGATGGCGCAGATAGATCAGCGCGAAGCCGTCGAATCGCAGATTGTCTGATATCTCCAGGCCGAAGGCGCGCTTGTAGAAGTCGAGCGCCTTGGCCTCGTCGAGCACGCGGATCATGGAATGAACGGGCTTGGCCATCTCAATTGTCCTTCAGGTAGTTGATGATCGCGGCGCGCACGTCGGGCTTGGCCTGGCGATACGCCATCACGGCGCCGGGGATCAGCTCTTGCGGGTTGGTCAGCCAGGCATCGAGCTTGGTCTCGTCCCAGGTGAAATCAGCTTTCGCGAAGCCGGCCGAATAGCGGAAGCCTTCGACGGAGCCGGCGCGGCGGCCGACGACCTTCGAGAGCGGCGGCCCCTGGCGCATCGGCTCGGCGCTGCTCAGCGTGTGGCAGACGCCGCATTGCTGCTTGAACAAGGTCGCGCCGTCGGCAGGCTTGGGCGACGGCAAGGCCATCTGCGCCGATGCGATCGTGGTGCTCAGGACTGCGCCGCACCATCCTAGTCCTAAAACAAGCAGCAGCTCTTGCGCCGTACGCCGTCCCGACATCGATCCTCTCTCATCATTTTTGATGAGACTAGGTCGCAGCGAGAGCGCCGTGGTAGTAGCGGGCTGTTTCGGCCGGAACAAAGCGTGCGCAGGACTCGTCCAGCCGCAGGATATGTCAGCGTTGCGGACTAATCGTCGAAGCGGCGCCCACCGCGTCCCGCCTTGACGTCGCTGCGGATCTTCTTGCCTTCGAGCCGGCGCTGCTTGGAGCCGAAGGTCGGCTTGGTCGGGCGCCGCACCTTCGGCCGGATCATCGCCTCCTTCAACAGCGTGACGAGACGCTCGATCGCATCGGCCTTGTTGCGCTCCTGGGTGCGGAAGCGTTCGGCCTGGATGACGATGACGCCGTTCTTGGTCATGCGCTGTCCAGCGAGCCGCGCCAGCCGTGCGGCGGCGTCCTCGGGCAGGGTGATCCGGGTCGTGTCGAAGCGCAGCTGCGCCGAGGTCGACAGCTTGTTGACGTTCTGGCCGCCGGGGCCGGAGGCGCGGACGAACGAGATCTCGATGTCGTCTTCGTTGATGGCGAGGTCGCGGGAGATCCGCAGCATGGGGCACCAGTGGAATCGAGGTTTTCGCGCCCACCATAGCGGGTTTAGGGGAGGTGTGCGCGGGGCGTCATGGCGAGGCGCGGTTGGCGGCCCGAGACCGCCGCCAGAATCTCCACTGTCATCGCGGCGAACGCCGGGATCCATAACCCCAGGGAGCAGTTTGGGGCAGGCTGGCCGCTGACACCTCCCGCCTCACGTCGGCTGCGGCGTATGGGTGCCGGATCTGCGCCGCGCTGGCGCGCGTCGCAGCTTGTCCGGGACGACAGCGGTGTGCGAGGCGGATTCACGGTTCAAACAGCGGCCGCAGGTGACGACATGTCAGCGCGTTCTCGCGGCATCTGATGCCCGAGGTCTGCGATCAGTTCGTCCCTCGCGAGCATGCAGAGGGCGCGGGGAATGCCGGGCGCTGGCCGCACCCATGGCCCGCCTGCGAAAAAAATGCAGGCGGCAGGTACCACAGGTTCAGCCGAGGCATCCCGGCATTCCCCGCGCGATGGGCTTCACGCTTATACGCAGTCTCCCTGGTGCGCCGGGCGTGTTGGCCACCATTGCGCATGATGCTTGCGCATCAGCGCGTGATACCAGCATCGGGGTATCAGGACGCTGCGACTTCACGTCCGCAAGACATCGTTCGTCCGCGTCCTCGTGAGAAGACGCTGCGATCTCTCGCGGCCACCGCTCCCCGCCTCGCGTGTCGTGACGATCGCGCGCAACGCCCCTCCGCAGTGAGACGGGATGGGCGGATCAAATCATGAATTCCGAAAAATAGCAAGAATATTATTTTTATCGGAAGTCATCGCGCGGTCCTCCCGCGCTCCTCCCGGGCAAGCCGTCAGCGACGCGAAGCCTGGCTGACGGCGCCGACTCGGGACCCATTCGCCGCAGCCGAGGTGGGGCGGCAGATGCCAATGACCAAGCTGCCTCAAACATCGCCCTGGGGGTATGGGTCCCGGCTCAAGGCCGGGACGACACTGTTTTTGTGGCGCCAGCGGTGGTTGGCCACGATCGTTCGTCATGGCCGGGCTTGTCCCGCCTGCGCGGCCGAAGCCGCTTCGGCGCAGCGAAGGCCCGGCCATCCACGTGGCCCAGCGTCCTCGGAACGACGTAGATGCCCGGGACAAGCCCGGGCATGCCGAGCAACTAACAACGTGCTCGTAGGAGAGAAGCTCCGCGCCCCGCTCAGTTCGTCTTGGTCACCGGGGCCGTGGCCGGCGCCTGGGACGGTTCGGCGGCGGCCTGCGGGGTGCGGCCGACGACGGCCGTGAGCAGGCCCTGGCTCCAGAGCTGCTTCGCCGCCTTCTTCGCGTCGTCCAGGGTGACGGCGTTGACGATCTCGCTGCGCTTCTCGATGTAGTCGATCGGCATCTTGTCGAGCTGATATTGCAGCATCGCCTGCGCCAGCTTGGAGGAGGTGTCGAGCGCCAGCATCTGCGAGCCGTTGATGTAGGACTTGGCCTCGTCGAGCTCCTGCTGGGTCGGGCCTTCCTCGGCCATGCGGCGGATCTCCTGCTCGACGGCCGCGATGGTCTCGCCGGCGCGGTCGAAGCGGGTGGCGGTGTTGCCGATGAACAGCGCCGAATGATCCATCCACAGCAGCGCGTCGTAGACGGAGTAGGCGAGGCCGCGCTTCTCGCGCACCTCCTTGTAGAGCCGCGACGACAGGCCGCCGCCGCCGAGGATGTGGTTGACCACATAGGCCGCCATGAAGTTCGGGTCGTGGCGGCGGATGCCGGGACCGCCGAAGGTGATCACGGTCTGCGGCACGTCGAGCGGCACGAGCGCGCGCTGCGGCGGCATGGTGGCGACGACGTCGGGCACCGGCGTCAAGGTGGCCTTGGCCGGCAGGCTGCCGAAGGTCTGATCGAGGAGCTTGCCGAGCGTGGCCGGGTCGACGTCGCCGACAACCGCGACCTTCAGCGTGTCCTTGGCGAGCACGCGGCCGACATAGGCCTTGAGATCGTCGACGGTGATCGTCGGCACGCTGTCCAGCGTGCCGTTGGCCGGACGGCCGTAGGGGTGGTTGGGGAAGGCAAGCTCGAGGAACTTGCGGCCCGCCAGCGAGCTCGGATTGGTGGTCTCGCGGCGCAGGCCGGAGATCACCTGCGAGCGGATGCGCTCGACGTCGGCGCTGTCGAAATGCGGCGAGGTCAGCGCGGTGCGCAGCAGCTCGAACGCCTCGTCCTTGTTGTCGCGCAGCATGCGCAGCGAGCCGCGGAATTGATCGCGCGAGATCTGGAAGCTCAGCTCGATGGCGCGGCGGTCGAGCCGCTCGTGGAAGGTCTTGGAGTCGAGATCGCCGGAGCCTTCGTCGAGCAGGTCGGCCACGAGATTGCCGACGCCGGGCTTGCCTGCGGGGTCCTGCGAGGCGCCGCCCTGGAACGCATATTCCATCGCGATCAGCGGCACGGTGGCGTCCTGTACGAACCAGGCTTCGATGCCGCCGGGCGACACCAGGTGCTGGATCTTGGTCGCCGCGTGGGCGGCGGGAACGATCGTGAGCGCGGCGGCGCCGACGGCGAGAACGCAGGCGAAGCGGCGGGCGAAGGTCATTGTGTTCATCACGACCGCTTCTCCTCGCGCTTGGCCGCATTGTCCTTGATCAGATAGCCGGTGACCGAGCGCTTCTTCTGCAGCCAGGTCTGCGCCGCGGCGCGCACCTGCTCGGCGGTCACGGCACGGATGCGGTCGGGCCAGCTCCGGATGTCCTCGATGCTCAATCCGGTGGTGAGGCCGCCGCCATACCAGCGTGCCATGGTGGCCTGGTTGTCATTGGCGTAGATCGCCTCGGCGATGAGCTGCGTCTTGACGCGTTCGAGATCCTCGGCGCGGACCGGGTTTTGCGCGATCTCGGCGATGACGCTGTCGACGACAGCCTCGACCTGGGCGAAATCGACGCCCGGACGCGGCGCGACCGCGATCGAGAACTGGCTCGGATCGAGCGACGTGCCCTGATAGGACGCGCTGGCATTGACCGCGAGCGGCTTGTCGACGACCAGCGCACGGTAGAGATAGGAGTTGCTGCCGCTACCCATCAGTTGCGCCAACACATCCAGCGCGGCCGACTGCCCGGGGGCCGCGGTGGTGGCCGAGGGCACCAGATAGAAGCGGCGCATCGAGGGCTGCTCGACATGCGGGTCGGCCAGCGTGACCGTGCGCGGCGCCACCGGCTCGGGCTCCTGCGGCCGCAACCGGCGCGCGGGGATGTCGGGTTGCGCGGGAATCTTGGCGAAGGTCTGCTCCACGAGCGGGCGCACTTCCTTGGCGTCGGTGTCGCCGGCGATCACCAGGATGGCATTGTTGGGCGCGTAGAAGCGGCGATAGAACGCCAGCGCATCCTCACGGCCGAGCTTCTCGATCTCCGGCCGCCAGCCGATCACCGGGCGGCCATAGGGGTGGTTGACGTACAGCGCCGCCATGATCTGCTCGTTGAGGCGGGCTTCCGGGGAGTTGGCGACGCGCATGTTGTACTCTTCGAGCACCACGTCGCGCTCGGGCAGCACGTTCTCGTCCTTCAGCACGAGGCCGGTCATGCGGTCGGCCTCGAACTCCATCATCTTCGGCAATTGATCGCGCGGCACGCGCTGGAAATAGCCGGTGTAGTCGACCGAGGTGAAGGCGTTCTCATTGCCGCCGATCTTCAGCACCGTCTTGGAGAACTCGCCGGCGGGATGCTTCTCGGTGCCCTTGAACATCAGATGTTCGAGGAAGTGCGCCAGGCCCGACTTGCCGGGCGTCTCGTCGGCGGAGCCGACCTTGTACCAGATCATCTGCGTCACCACCGGCGTGCGGTGATCCTGGATCACGACGACCTGCAGGCCGTTGGGGAGGGTGAAGCTGGCGGGGGGCTCGGAGGCGAACGTCGTTTGCGCCGAAGCGCCGGCCGTGAACGCGATGAGGGAGACGAGCGCGGCGGCGACGGATTTGAACCGGTGCGAGGACATCATGATCCTTCTGAAGGCCCGCGGGGAGGGGCGATCGGGTTTGAGCGCAGCATGCTACATCGCGCCGGACGGCGCCCGGCGTCACAAAACAGCGACATCGTGCCGCCGCGAGACATTAAATTTCGCTAACGCCAGCGAAGCCGGCATCTCCGGGCGAACGGCTGCCGCCGTCACCGTTCCTTGCCGGTCATGATGTCCAGCTGCTTGCCGCCGATCGGCTCCTGCTTGCCGGTGCCATAGGCATAGCTCGGCGACGGCGTCTGATAGCCCGGCGGCGGCTGGGTCAGGCTCTCGCGCTGCGGCTCGCTGGTGAACGGCTTGGTTTCGCTGTCGCTGCCCTTGAACATGCCGAACAGGCCGCCTTTGAAGCCGAGCTGCGACGGGCTCATCATCGGGTTGTTGGCCACGCCGGGCTGAATCGGCTCAGTCGGCTTGGCGGCGGCCGTCCGCCCCATCTTCATCTCGGCCGGGGTCAGCGGACGGGCCGCATTGACCGGATCCCTGTTTTCCTTCTTGCGCGCGGCGGCAGCGGCCCGGCGTTGCTGCTCGTCGGGGTCCTTCGGCCAGTTTGGCGCGGTCGCCTGCGCCGCGGCGGCGGGCGGCGGCAGATCGAGCTTGGGCGGCACCACCAGGGGCGACCGCTCGCGGTATTCGATGGAGGGCGTCTCCATGTTGGTGCCGCCGAGACCGCGCATCAGATTGTCGATGATCTTCTCTTCGAAGGTCTTGTCGTCTTCCTCGTCGTCCTGGGCACGGGCGGCGCCGGCGGCCATGACGAGGCCAATGCCGAGCGCAACGGCGGACAGCCGCAGGACGCGAATGGCCGCGTGGGTCATGATCCGGCCGCTGACTTCGGTCTTGCGCATGGCTTTCCCTGTCCTCGCTTGTCCAGTGCTCGTGCTCCGACGAACCGGCCGCGACCCACCGATTGCGATCCTCGATTCGACGGGGGGCCGTCCAGGCATCGCGCCGATCTCGAAAACGTGAAGATCATCAGGCTCTTGACCCAGGATCGGCACCGGCCGGTATCGACCCGGATCAGGGCGCTTTTGCGGCGGGGGCCCCGAAGAAGGAGTCATATAGCAGGCCCGCCACCCCGGCAACGATCGCCACGTCGGCCATGTTGAAGATGTACCAGTTGTAAACCGTGCCGCCGATCTGGATGTGGAACAACGCGAAATCGACCACCGCGCCATAGGCCAGCCGGTCGATGCCGTTGCCGATGGCGCCGCCGATGATCAGGCCGAGCGACGCCGTCGCCAGCTTGCTTTCCGCACGCGCCATCCAGATGGCGAGGGCGATCACCGCGACGGCCTTCACCGCCATCAGTCCATATTGCGCCAGCGTGCTCTCACTCTGCAGCCAGCCGAAGCTGATGCCGATGTTCCAGGCGAGGTAGAGGTCGAAGAACGGGGTGATCTTGACGGTGCCGCGGTTGGGCAGGTCGAACACGTACAGCAGCCACAGCTTGGAGGCCTGGTCGATGACCAGGGTGGCGAAGCCGGCGATGAGGCCGAGGTGGAGGCGGGGGGTCATGGGGTGAGCGCGATCATGCCAAGCAACTCGCGGCAAATACCGCTGTCGTCCCGGCGACCGCCGGGACCCATACCGCGTGATGTGTGTTGGCGGAGAAAGTCTGGGTCATCGTCCTTCGTCAACATGAACGCCGGTGGTGATGGGTCCCGGCGTTCGCCGGGACGACAGTTGTGGGTGTCGCGCGATCACGCGTCACATACCGACCCCGAGCGCCTTCCACTCGCGCAGCGCCTTCGCGTCGCGCGGGGAAACGTCCGGGTACTCAGGGTCGTCGCCGACGCTCTCCAGGATCTTCCAGGAGCGGGCGCACTTCTTGCCCACGGCCTTCTCGACGACGACCGCCACGCCCGGCACCGCATCGAGCCGGAACGCATCGGCCGGGGCGTCACCTTCGCGGACCTCGTAGTTCGAGGTGATGCAGACCTCGGCGAGATCGGTGTCGAACAAGGTGCCGAGCAGCGCGCGGTCGGCGACGTAGATGACCGGCGAGGCTTCGAGCGAGGAGCCGATGGTCTTGGCGGCGCGGGCGAGCTCCAACGCGCCGGTGACGACGCGCCTGACGTTACGGATCGTCTCCCACTTCGCGGCAAGCGCATCGTCGCGGTATTGGTCCATCGCCTCCGGGAACAGCGTCAGATGCACCGACGGCTCTGCGTCGGGCCTGTACATCCGCCAGGCCTCGTCGGTGGTGAAGGACAGCACCGGCGCCAGCCATTTCAGGACGGCATCGCAGATCAGGTCGATCGCGGTCAGCGCCGCCTTGCGCGCCACCGACGACGGCGGGTCGCAATACAGCGTGTCCTTGCGGATGTCGAAATAGAACGCCGACAGCTCCGTGTTCATGAACGCAGCCAGGCTCGCGATCACGGTCTTGTAGTCGAACGCGGCGTAGGCGCGGCTGATGACCTCGGCCTGCTGCGAGAGCTGATGCAGCATCAAGCGCTCCAGCTCCGGCATGTCGGCAAACGCCACGGCGTCGCTGCGCTTGTAGTGATGCAGGGTGCCGAGCATCCAGCGGATGCTGTTGCGCAGCTTGCGGTAGGTCTCGATGGTGTTCTTGAGGATCTCCGGGCCGATGCGCTGGTCGTCGGCATAGTCGGTGGCGCAGACCCAGAGGCGCAGGATGTCGGCGCCGGACTCCTTGATCACCTTCTGCGGCTCGACGGTGTTGCCGAGCGACTTTGACATCTTGCGGCCGTTCTCGTCGAGCGTGAAGCCGTGCGTCAGCACGACGTCGTAAGGCGCGCGGCCGCGGGTGCCGCAGCTCTCCAGCAGCGACGAGTGGAACCAGCCGCGGTGCTGGTCACTGCCTTCGAGATACATCACCGTGTCCTGGCCGCCATCGACCTTGCGCCTGATGCCGGCGAGGCCGGGGAAGTGCACGGGGTCTTCGAGCACGAAGGCGTGGGTCGAGCCGGAATCGAACCAGACGTCGCAGATGTCGTCGACCTTGTTCCAGTCCTCGTTGGCGCGGGACCCGAGGAAGCGCTCGCGTGCGCCGTCGGCGTACCAGGCGTCGGCGCCTTCCTTGGCGAAGGCCTCAGTGATGCGGGTGTTGACGGTCTCGTCCTGCAGGATCTCGGCGGAGCCGTCGCCGGTCTCGCGCACGAACACGGCGATCGGCACGCCCCAGGCGCGCTGGCGCGAGATCACCCAATCCGGACGGTTGGCGATCATGCCGGTGATGCGGTTCTGGCCGGCGGCCGGCACCCATTGCGTGACCGAGATCGCGCGCAGCGCGCGGGCACGCAGCGTATCCCCGGACTTCGCCTGACCTTGGTCCGCGATGTCCTTGTCCATCGCGATGAACCATTGCGGCGTGTTGCGAAAGATCACCGGCTTCTTGGAGCGCCAGGAATGCGGGTACTGGTGCTTGAGCCGGCCGCGCGCGAGCAGCATGCCGGCATCCGTCAGCGCCTTGATGACGGCCTCGTTGGCGTCGCCCTTCTCGCCCTTGTCGTTGATGACGCGTTTTCCTGTGAAGCCCGGCGCGTGGTCGGTCAGCGCGCCGTTCTCGTCGACGGTGTAGGGGATGGTGGTTGCGATGCCCCGGCCGTCGAGCTCGCGGGCATGCGCCATCCAGACGTCGAAGTCCTCGCGGCCGTGGCCGGGCGCGGTGTGCACGAAGCCGGTGCCGGTGTCGTCGGTGACGTGGTCGCCGGGCAGCAGCGGGACGACGAAATTATAGCCGCCGGCGAGACCTTTCAGCGGATGGGCGCATTCGACGGCGTCGAGCGTGTCGCCGGGGATGTCGCGCAGCTTGGTGTAGCTCGTGACGCGCGCCTGCTTGAACACGCTGTCGGCCAGCGCGTCGGCCATGATCAGCTTGTCACCGGTCTTGGCCCAATTGTCTGCCGGCGCGTCCGCGACCTCATAGAGGCCGTAGGCGATCTTCGGCGAGAACGAGATGGCGCGGTTGCCGGGCAGGGTCCAGGGCGTGGTGGTCCAGATCACCACCGAGGCGCCCGCGAGCGCGCCATGCGCCGGCGACGTCACCGGAAACTTCACCCACACCGTGTCGGACTGATAGTCCTCGTACTCGACCTCGGCCTCGGCGAGCGCGGTCTTCTCGACCACGCTCCACATCACCGGCTTGGAGCCGCGATACAGCGTGCCGTTGGCGGCGAACTTCATCAGCTCGCGGGCGATCTGCGCCTCGGCCGGATAGGTCATGGTGGCGTAGGGATGGTCCCAGTCGCCGATCACGCCGAGCCGCTTGAACTCCTCGCGCTGCACGTTGAGCCAGTGGTCGGCATAGGCGCGGCATTCCTTGCGGAACGCGACCATGGCGGCGGAGTCGCGGAAGTCGGGCTTGGTCTTGCCCTTCTTGCGGTAGTTCTCCTCCTCGATCTTCCACTCGATGGGCAGGCCGTGGCAGTCCCAGCCGGGCACGTAGTTGGAATCGTGGCCGAGCATCTGCTGGCTCTTGGTCACGACGTCCTTGAGGATCTTGTTCAGCGCGTGCCCGATGTGGATGTTGCCGTTGGCATAGGGCGGGCCATCGTGCAGGACGAATTTCGGCCTGTTCTTGGCGGTGTCGCGCAGCTTGCCGTAGAGGTCGATGTCGCTCCAGTATTTCAGGATCTCCGGCTCGCGCTGCGGCAGGCCGGCGCGCATCGGGAATTCCGTCTGCGGCAGGTAGAGGGTCTTGGAATAGTCCTTGGCGTCGGATTTTTGGGCGTCGGGCTTTTGCGGCTTTTCGGACATCGTGATCTGGCTGGCTGAGAGATGAGGCGCTGAGACGCGATTTCGATCGCGGGCGGCGGAACGAGCAGAGACATCCCGGTCTTGCGCCGAGCTCAAAGCTCAGGCGGAAGCCGGGCCGCTAATGCCGATGATGCGCCGTATCAACATGGGGCCTCCTCATAGCAGCCGGACTGCGGAATCGCAAAGCGATCCTACGGCAGCAGCGCTGCGGGATCGTCGTTCAGCGTCATTCCGGGGCGATGCGCTGGCATCGAACCCGGAATCTCGAGATTCCGGGTTCAGCCCTGGCGGGCTGCCCCGGAATGACGTCACCGATGGAGCAGGAGGATCAGCCGATCTCGCCGAGCCGGGGGAAAAGGCCGGGATGGGCCGCCAGCAAAGCGCGGGCCCTGGCGCTGTCGTCGTCCATCTGCCGGATCAGGGCCTCGATCGAGCTGAATTTGGCCTCCTCGCGGATGAAGCCGATGAAGGCGACGTCCAGGACCTCGCCATAGAGGCTGTCCTTGAAGTCGAACAGGAAGGTCTCGAGCAGCGGCGCGCCGTTGTCGAAGGTCGGCCGGCGGCCGAAATTGGCGACGCCGTCGATCAGCACCCGCTCAGCGCCGCGGCCGCGGCCGACCCGGACGGCATAGATGCCGTGGCGCAGCCCGCAATCGCGATCGAGCCGCATGTTGGCGGTGGGGTAGCCGAGATCGCGGCCGCGCTTCTCGCCGTGGATGACCTCGGAGCTCACGAACCAGGGGCCGCCGAGCATCGCGGTCGCCTCGCTGACCTGGCCCTCCGCCAGCGCTTCGCGGATCGCTGTGGAGGACACCGGCCGCTCGTCGATGTCGACATGGGCCTGGATGTCGACCTCGATGCCGAGCTTGGGGGCCTCGTTGGCGAGCAGGCTGGGCGAGCCGACGCGGCCCTTGCCGAAATGAAAGTCGTAGCCGACCGCGATTCCGGCGATCCCGAGCCGCCCGATCAGGTCATGGTGAATGAAATCCTGCGCCGAGGTCTGGGCGCGGCCCTTGTCGAAGGCCATGACCACGGCGCCGGCAAGGCCGGTTCCGGCCAGGAGTCGCAGCTTGGCGGTCTCGTCGGTCAGGCGGAACTGCGGGGTATTGGGGCTGAAGAAGCGCCGCGGATGCGGCTCGAAGGTCAGCGCCAGCGCCGGGCGCCCCTTGGCCTTGCCCATCTCGATCGCCGCCTCGATCACGGCCCGGTGACCGAGATGGACGCCGTCGAAATTGCCCATCGCAACCACCGCGCCCTTGAGGATGTCCGACGGCGGGGTGGAATCGCGGATGATCTTGAAATCGAGCATGTGACGGAAATATCTCGCGGATTTCGGTGGGCTACCGGCGGACGGTGGTTGCCGTGACGGTGGGCGGCCGGCCCCGCGAAGTCAAGCCGAAGGGGTTCCTCCGCTCATGCAGCGCAGCAATAGCGACATGCAGCCGCAGCGCAGTTAACGCGCTGTTTAACGGCTGATGCTACTGCTGAAAGCGGATGGCGGGGTCGGTTACGACCCGTGCCGCATGAGCTTTTTTGTAACAGTCTGCGCGTTGTGTTCGCGTCTGGGGGAGTCAAGATGGCGGTTGATTTGACGATGCCGGTGCTCGTCGTCGACGATTACAGCACCATGATCCGTATCATCAGGAATCTTCTCAAGCAGATCGGTTTCGAGGACATCGACGATGCCAGCGACGGCTCGATGGCCCTCAACAAGATGCGCGCCAAGAAATACGGCCTCGTGATCTCCGACTGGAACATGGAGCCGATGACCGGCTACGACCTGCTCCGCGAGGTCCGCGCCGATCCGAACCTGGCGACCACGCCGTTCATCATGATCACGGCGGAATCCAAGACCGAGAACGTGATCGCGGCCAAGAAGGCCGGCGTGAACAACTACATCGTCAAGCCGTTCAATGCCGCGACCTTGAAGACCAAGATCGACGCGGTGTTCCCGGACATGGCGACGGCCTGACGCCCGCCTGATCCACTCCAACGAAAGACGCCCGGCACTCGGCCGGGCGTTTTGCGTTTCAGGATCCGTTCACCACTTCAATTCGCGCATCAGGGCGCGCGGCGGATGGCCGAACAGCTCCTTGATCGAGGCCGGGTCGAGCTGCTCGACGCCGGCGAACTCCTCGGAATGGATGCCGCGGGTCACGAACAGGCAGTCGATACCGAAGCCGTGCGCGCCGGCGAGATCGGTGCGGACGGAATCGCCGATCGCCAGCACCTCCTCGCGCGCGACCGGCCGGCCGGCGTGCTGCTCGGCCAGCATCATGGCCCGCTCGTAGATTGGCCGGTGCGGCTTGCCGTAGAAGATCACCTCGCCGCCGAGCTCGCGGTAGAGCTCGGCGATGGCGCCGGCGCAGTAGATCAGCCGGTCGCCGCGCTCGACCACGATGTCCGGATTGGCGCAGATCAGCGGCAGCTTGCGCTCGCGGGCGCGCAGCAGCATCGGCCGGTAGTCCTCGGCGGTCTCGGTCTCGTCGTCGTAGAGGCCGGTGCAGATGATGTAGGACGCTTCTTCGAGCGGCGACAGCGCCAGGTCGAGACCGCGATGAATGGAATTGTCGCGCTCGGGGCCGAGCCAGAACACCTTGCCGCCGGGATGATCGGCCACGTAGTGGCGGGTCAGGTCGCCGGAGGAGACGATGGCGCTGTAGACCTCGTCGGCGACGCCGAGCTTGCGCAACTGGCGCTGGACCGAATCGGCCGGCCTGGGTGCGTTGGTGATCAGGATCACCGTACCGCCCTGGCGGCGAAAGTGGTGCAGCGCGTCGCAGGCGTCGGGGAAGGACTCCAGCCCGTTATGGACCACGCCCCAGATGTCGCTCAGCAGCACCTGCTTGCGGCCGACCAGATCGCGCAGCCGCTCTTCGAAGCGGAGAACGGTCATGGCAGCCGGCTGATCTCAGAGGGTCCCGGCGGCACGGCGGGCGAGGGCGGCATTGCCGCTGCGCGTCGGAGCATTGGTGTGTGACGCGTCGAGAGAGGTGGTGCCGGCGGCATTGGGGTCCTGAATCTTGATGTCCTGCCCGCCCGATGGGCCGGCGGCGGCCTCGCCGGTAGCAGATGCGCCCTCGGGTCGCAATGGGCGGGGCGGCGCGAACAGGAAGCCCTGGCCGAAGCGGACGTCGTAGTCGAGCAGGTCGACGACGCTGTTCTCGCCTTCGATCCGCTCGGCGATCAGGTCGATGCCGAAGCGGCCGAGCAGATCGGAGAGATCGGTCGGGTGAATGTCGGAGGCCGAGCTCTGCTTCGGGTCGAGCAGCAGCGCGGCCGGGACCTTGATGAAGCGGACTCCGCGATCGGCGAGCTCGCGCGGCTCGAACCGGAGGTCGGTGACATGGTCGATCGAGAAGCGGTAGCCGCGCTGTGCCAGGGCCGCGAGATGCTCGGTCCCGGTCGGACCGAGGCTGCGAAGGGTCGACTGCTTGAATTCGAGCACGAAGGACGGCGCCAGGGCGCGATTCGCTTCGAGGAAATCGAGGCATTGTGAAAAGTTTGCAGGGCTGCTGAGGGTCGCCGAGGAGATGTTGCAGAAGATGCCGACGTCCTTGTTGCGAACCATCAGACGGCGCAGCACCTGGACGCAGCGAAGCAGAACCATGTGGTCGATGCGCCCGACCAGGCCGGCGGCTTCCGCGATGCCGATGAAGTCCTCGGCCGCAACCACCTGGTCGCGCTCGTCGCGAAGCCTGGTCACCGCCTCGTAGAAGCGCACCTTGCGCTGTGGCAGCGTCACCAGCGGCTGCAGATAGATGTCGAGGCGGTTGTCCTCGATCGCGCCTTTGACGGCGGCGAGGATCTGCGGCTGGCTGCGCGGCACGGCCGTGACCGCCGGGGCCTGCGGTTTGGGCGGCAGGGGGGCGGCAGCCGGTGCCGCGCTGAACGTGCCGGAGGTCTCGGCCACCTTCTGCTCGACGCCGCGCGACGGCACCGCGTTCATCTCGAGCGCGCCGCTGGAGGAAGCGGCGGCCGGGAGCGGGCGATCGGCGTCGCGAACCGTGCCGGCCCCAGCTCCCGGCGGTGTTGCCGGCGGGATGGCCGCGATCAGGTCCTCGTGCTGGGCCACGGTGACGGCGAGCTGCTTCATCAGTCCGCCGAGCTCGTTGATCTCGCCGATGACCCCCTGCAGGCGATCGGCGCTGACCGAGCTCGACGACACGATGCGTCCCTCCACCGCCGACAGGCGGCGGCCGAACTCGGCGACCTGACGCGCGAGGTCGGCGGTACCGCGCGACAGATCGGCGATCTGGCTGCCGATATCGGTGCGGTCGCGCAGTCGCATCGATACGGCATTGTAGAGAATCAGGAACGTCAGTGCGGCGAGCGCGACGATCGCGGATTCCGAGCCACTGATACCGGCCACTGAATACAGGATCAGGCCGAGCGAGGCCGCGACCAGAACCATACAAATGGCAACGAAAATCGTGGAGATACGGATCATGCTTGGCGACGCTCCCAACCGAACGCAACCTTAGCACTTCTGTTGATTCGCGAGGATAGTGGGCGGGATTCAAATACCGGGAGACGCCGATGATTTCTCGTCTGCGTGTCATTTACGCAAGTTCACGCGGGAAAGCTGAGTGTCATCGTAGTGTTGCCGATCCGTAGAACACCGGGGGAAGCGCTTCGCGGATTCCAGACATGTTTAGACATGCGCGCGGTGCCATGAGCTGATCAACGCGTGTTGCTGAGCAGCTCAATTGAGCCGGTGATTCTTCGATGTCCGTCGAACCGCGCCTGCCGCTGTCCGGGCAGGCTCACGTGCTGCGGTGACGTCTGCGCAGGGCGGCCACGCCGAGCAGGAGTGCCGCAACGGCGACACCGACGGGCACGTTGATCCGTCCGAGTGCGCCCGCAACTCCGCTCGCGTGATTCGTGGAGGTCGATGACGGTGCCAAGGGGATGGTGTCGGGATCGATCTCGTCCGCGTCGGGTTCCCGGGCCACGGGCGCTGCGATCGCCACGCGCAACCGGCTGGAGAGCGACGGATAGTGCGGCGAAGGGCTGCGGAGCTTGACTGCCGCGACGATCGCGCAGATCGCCGCCAGCGCGACCAGGATGCCGCCGACAACCGCGAACGCGGTGAACAGGCCGTAGGTCATTTCCACCCAGCGGAACAGCGCGGTCAATCCGACGATGCAGGCGGCGATCAGGAAGATGCCCGCGGTGGCGAACAGCCCGGCGGCGACGGCGTAGGACGTCACCGTTCCGGTGGCCTGCCGGGCGCGATCCCGAATGTAGGATTGGGTGGCGCGCTTGACGCGGTTGAGCCTCTGTTCGAGCCCCAATCGCAGCAGCTCTCCTGGCGGTGCAAGCATGCGCGTCCTCCGACAATCCGCTCGCCGCGCGCAAACCGCCGGCTCGCGACATGAACGTGGAGGATTTGCGAAGGTTCCCGGCAATCAGGCGTGCCGTTCTGCGGCAATCCTTGCAGGGCAAGCTATTTGCGATCGGGGATGCTCTCCCGCACGCCGGGTAGGAGCGGACTTCATAAGGTGATGGCGGCACATGACCGATGCGGAGCCAGAGCGAGACCGTATGAATAGCTATGCCAACCAACGTTATTCCGGGGCAAGGCCGCAGGCCTTGAACCCGGAATCCCGATATTGTCTCGCGTCCCTTCCCAACAAGTACGAGATTCCGGGTTCAATCGCCAACGCGTGGCCGCGTTGACGATTGCCCCGGAATGACCGCTGCTGGGAAGCAGTCCAGATAAGGAAATGGCGGCCACCGGGGCCGCCATTGTTGTTGGCTGACGATGTCCGCGCGCGGCTTACGCCACGGCCTTGATGACCTTGCCGACCTTCTCGATGATTTCGCCGACCTGATCCTCGCTGACGATCAGCGGCGGGGTCAGCGCCAGCGTGTCACCGGCGATGCGCAGCATCAGGTCGTTGTTGTGGAAGGCGGTCTCCATCGCGGAGTAGCCGCGCTTGCCAGCCGCGTCGGGCAGCGGCGCGAGGTCGATGCCGGCGGTGAGACCAACCGTGCGGATGTCCAGCACGTTGGGCAGGCCCTTGAGCGACATCACGGCGTCGGCGAATTTCGGCTCGATCGCGCGGGCGTGCTCGAACAGCTTGTCGTCGCGATAGATGTCGAGCGTGGCGAGGCCGGCCGCGCAGGCGATCGGATGCGCCGAGTAGGTGTAGCCGTGGGTGAACTCCACCATGTGCTCGGGGCCGCTCATGAAGGCGTCGTGGATGGTGTCGCGCACCAGCACGCCGCCCATCGGTGCCGCGCCATTGGTGACGCCCTTGGCGAAGGTGAGAAGGTCAGGCGTCACGCCGTAGCGCTCGGCGGCGAAGGCGTAGCCGAGGCGGCCGAAGCCGGTGATGACCTCGTCGAAGATCAGCAGGATGCCGTGCTTCTGGGTGATCTCGCGCAGCCGCTTGAGATAGCCCTTCGGCGCCGGGATCACGCCGGTCGAGCCGGCCATCGGCTCGACGATCACGGCGGCGATGGTGTTGGCGCCGTGCAGGTTGACGAGGTTCTCGAGCTCGTCGGCGAAGTGCGCGCCATACTCCGGCTCGCCCTTGGTGAAGGCCTGCTTCTCGCGGTCATAGGTCGCCGGGATGTGGTCGACGCCGGTCAGCAAGGTGCCGAACAGCTTGCGGTTGTTGACGATGCCGCCGACCGAGGTACCGCCGAAGCCGACGCCGTGATAGCCGCGGACGCGGCCGATCAGGCGGGTGCGGCTGCCCTGGCCGTTGATCTGGTGATAGGCGAGCGCCATCTTCAGCGCGGTGTCGGCTGCCTCCGAGCCGGAGTTGCAGAAGAACACGTGGTCGAGGCCGGCGGGCGCGAGATCGGCGATGCGGTTGGCCAGCTCGAACGCCTGGGGAATGCCGAACTGGAACGGCGGTGCGTAGTCGAGCGCCGCGGCCTGCTGGCCGATCGCCTCGGCGATCTGGCTGCGGCCGTGACCGGCGTTGCAGCACCACATGCCGGCGGCGGCGTCGATGATCTTGCGGCCATCGACGGTGATGTAGTGCATGTCCTTGGCACCGGCGAGCAGGCGCGGGTTCTTCTTGAAGGCGCGGTTCGCGGTGAACGGCATCCAATGCGCGGCAAGATCATTCGGAACGGTGACGGCGGGGCGGGGGCTCTTGTCCAGCATGGGGACCTCTCGGACGGTTGTGCGACGGCGGCAGCATGATCCGGAAAGGTGGCGAACCGGTGCCAGAAAAGCTTGCCGAAACGGATCGTGCTTGATGGGCCTGAATGCGTGCGCCGACGTTGTCAGCCGCTGATCCGGGCCGACGCCAAGCTATCAGCTTCGCGGACGGACGGAAATGTCAAAGGTCCAGCGTTCCCGCTGCCCTGGTGAGCGGATTCTGCACAGCAGCAGCAGATTGTGCCGCATATTGGAAGTCGCTGCGTCATTTCGCGCCAACCGCGCCGGCGTGCCTCGGGCCGCCGCGTCTCAGACGAGATCGCGCGCGGTGATCCAGAACACCTCGCCCTCGGAGTCCTCGGTGTCGAGCCAGAGCAGCGGCAGGTCGGGATAGGCCGCCTCGATCTGCGGACGGTCGCGCCCGACCTCGCACAACAACCCTCCCTCCGCAGTCAGATGGTCGCGCGCCTGGCTGAGGATGCGATGGATGATGTCGAGCCCATCGGTGCCGCCGTCGAAGGCCAGCGCCGGCTCGGCGCGGCATTCCCGAGGCAGGCCGGCCATGCCCTCGGCGTCGACATAGGGCGGGTTGGTGATGATGAGATCGTAACGGCGCTGGCTGAGCGGTGCGAACAGGTCACCGCGGTGCAGCGAGATGCGCTCGCCGAGGTCGTAGTCGGCGACGTTCTTCGCCGCAACTGCGAGCGCATCCTTGGAGATGTCGACGGCGTCGATCACCGCATTGGGGAAGTGGCGGCTGGCCAGGATCGCCAGGCACCCGGAGCCGGTGCAGAGGTCCAGCACGCTGTCCACGGCCAGCGGATCGTCGATCAGCGAGGTGCCGTCGGCTTCGGCGCCGCCGAAATGCGTCTCCAGCAGCTCGCCGATGAACGAGCGCGGCACGATGACGCGCTCGTCGACGTAGAACGGCAGGCCGCGCATGTAGACCTTGTTGACCAGATAGGCCGCCGGCTTCCTCGTGGTGATTCGCGCCGTGATCAGGTCGAGGATCGTCTTGCCTTCGGCCGTGGTGACCCGGGCCGTGACGAAGCTCTCGAACTGATCGGGGCGCAGATGCAGCGCCTCGCCGATCAGGAAGGCGGCCTCCGACACCGGATCGGTGGTGCCGTGCGCAAACACCAGATCGGCGTTCTGGAAGCAGCTCACCGCGTAGCGCAGGTAGTCGAGCAGGCTCGCCAGCTCGCCCGCATTGACCTTCGGCAGCCTCAGTGCCGCCGCCTTGCGCGGCGCTACCGTCTTGACCTTCTTCGCCATCACGACTTCCAGCGCGCCGCGGCGGCATCGTCGTGGCTCTTGGCCTCGACCCAGCTGCCGCCGTTCTCGGTTTCCTCGCGCTTCCAGAACGGCGCGTTGGTCTTGAGATAATCCATCAGGAACTCAGCCGCCTCGAACGCCGCCTGACGGTGGCTGGATGCGGTCACCACCAGCACGATGTTCTCGCCCGACCGTATCCGGCCGAAGCGGTGAATCACGGTCATGCCCTGCAGCGGCCAGCGCGCCATCGCCTGCTCGGCATGGCGCATGATCTCGGCTTCCGCCATCCCTGGATAGTGCTCGAGCGTCAGTGCGCTGATCGGCGTGTCATGGTCGTTGCCGCGACACAGGCCGGAGAAGCTGACGACGGCGCCGATGTCGGTGCGGCCATGGCTGAGGGCCGCGATCTCGGCCGCGGTGTCGAAATCCTCTTGCTGCACGCGGACGGTGACGATCGCGGTCATGGACAGATATTCCGTTACGTCAGCCGCCGGTCATCGGCGGGAAGAACGCGATCTCGCGGGCGCCGGCGATGGCCGCATCCGGCTGCACATGGGTCTGGTCGATCGCGGTGCGGATCACCTTCGGCTTCTCGAACGCATAGGCGTAGCCCTCGCCGCGCGTGGTGAGCCAGGCGATCAGCTCGCTGACCGTGCGCACGTCCGCCGGCGGCTCGACCGTCTCCTCGGCCTTGCCGACGCGCTCGCGCACCCAGGCGAAATACTTCACCTTCATCGCGAGTCCGCCTCGATGAGATGGTGAATGCCGGCGCGGAAATAGTCGTAGCCGGTGTAGATGGTGAAGACCGCCGACAAGCCGAGCAGCCAAATTCCGATCCCGCTCACGATCGGGCCAACGGCCGTCGAGATCTGGGCGACCGCCGCATCGCCGGCCTCGCCCGCGAGCAGGAAGCCGATTGCCACCAGTTGCATCGTGGTCTTCCATTTGGCGACCTTGGTCACCGGCACCGAGACGCGCAGCGCGGCGAGATATTCGCGCAGGCCCGACACCAGGATCTCGCGGCACAGGATCACGATGGCCGCCCACAGCGACCAGTTCTGGATGGTGCTGTCGGCGGCCAGCATCAGCAGACAGGAGGCGACCAGAAGCTTGTCGGCGATCGGATCGAGCATACGGCCGAATGCCGATTGCTGGTTCCAGATCCGCGCGAAATGACCGTCGAGATAGTCGGTGATCCCAGCCGCAATGAACACTGCGACGGCGACCCAGCGGAGCCACAAAGGATACATCCAGACCGACTGCGCGTAGATGCAACCGACCACGACCGGTATCGCGGCGATGCGCGTATAGGTCAGGATGTTCGGCAGGGACGTCGACGTCTTGCTGGGCACGCGTGTGGTCGCAATATTCATCCGGTGTACCAATACTGCCGCGGTTCGGACGTCAACCTCCGAGCCGAGCCGCTTCGGCAGGATGACGCAGATATGACGCTGTTCGCAACGAAGTCTTGCGGAGATAGGAACTCTTGCGCATGCGGCAACGCGACCCGCAACGCTTCATTAAGCAACCGGACGCGGTCGCGCCAGTGCGCAGATCGGCGGGCGCGACGCACGGCTGGGACCTTGTTGCGGTGCAGTGACGGCTGCGCGAAGGCTTGAGCGAAAGCCTCAGATCGCCTCCGCGCCATGCACCGCGCACCAATGCGCCTGGCGTTCCGCGAACACGCGGTCGCGCACATAGGTCAGCGTTTCGTCGTCGAAGGTCTCGATCACCTCCAGGCTGAACGACCCTTCGCCATGGGCGGCCCAGGCCGCCTGCAACCCGCCGCGGCGGTGGCCGCCCTGGCGCAGGGTGAACCACAGCCGGTTCTGGATTTTGTCGAGATCCGGCGCGCAGCCGACCCAGCGCTGGCCGGTGGCGGCGCAGGTCACGGCGAAGATGCCCGCAGGGGTCTTGCGTTCCTTGTAGGCGGCCACAGCCGCCTTGCGTTGATCGGGGGTCATGATGGGGTTCCGGATTTTCATCCGGGTGTATATCTGATAATTACGCCCGGGTAAAATAATTTCTTCGCCCGCACCTGAGGATGGCCAAGCCCGCGGCCCCTCCACGTCATTCCGGGCTCGCGCTATGCGCGCCCCGGAATGACGGGTGGAGGGAGCCGGGCTCAAGTTGGATCGCAGCGCGGACGTTCGCCGGATCGGCGAGCTGGGCTCAGGTCGCGTTGCTGTGGAAGTATTCAAAAATCTTGCGCGCGCTCTCCGCGCTCACGCCGGGGACCTTGCCGAGATCGGCGATCGAGGCGCGCTCGATCTCTTTCAAGGTGCCGAAATGGTGCAGCAGCGCGCGCTTGCGCGACGGGCCGATGCCGGGGATCTCCTGCAGGCCGGCCTCGCGGATGTCCTTCTTGCGCAGCTTGCGGTGTGAGCCGATGACGAAGCGATGCGCCTCGTCGCGCAGCCGCTGGATGAAATACAGCACGGGATCGCGCGGCTCGAGCTTGATCGCCTCGCGCTCGGGGATGAACAGCGTCTCGCGGCCGGCGTCACGGTCGGGGCCCTTGGCGACCGACATCAGCGCGACATTGGTGACGCCGAGCTCGGTGAAGATCTCGCGGACGGCATTGAGCTGGCCGCGGCCGCCGTCGATGATGACGAGATCCGGCCATTGCGGCACGTCGTCCTCCTTGGCCGCGCGGGCGACATCCTTCTCCGACGGTGACACCAGCCGCTTGAAGCGGCGCTGCAGCACCTCCTTCATCATCGCGTAGTCGTCGCCGGGCGTCAGCCCTTCCGACTTGATGTTGAACTTGCGGTACTGGTTCTTCATGAAGCCGTCGGGGCCGGCGACGATCATCGCGCCGACCGCGTTGGTGCCCTGGATGTGGCTGTTGTCGTAGACCTCGATGCGCCGGGGGATCTGCGGCAGGCCGAGCGTCGTCGTCATCGCCTCCAGCAGCCGGCTTTGCGTTGCGGTGTCCGCGAGCTTGCGGCCCAGCGCCTCGCGCGCATTGGTCAGCGCATGGATGACGAGGTCCTTCTTCTCGCCGCGCTTCGGGCAGGACACCTCGACCTTGTGGCCGGCCTTGACGCACAGCGCCTCGGCGAGCAGCTCGGCTTCCTCGATCTCGTGCGACAGCAGGATCAGCTTCGGAGGCGGCTTGTCGTCGTAGAACTGCGTGATGAACGCCGACAGCACCTCCTCCGGCAGATAGCTCTTCTCCGCACGCGGGAAGTAGGCGCGGTTGCCCCAGTTCTGCCCGGTGCGGAAGAAGAACACCTCGACGCAGGAATAGCCGCCCTCCTGGTGGATGGCGAACACGTCGGCTTCCTCGACCGTGCGCGGATTGATGCCCTGCTGCGAGGAGATCGCCGACAGCGCCGCGAGGCGGTCGCGATAGACGGCGGCAGTCTCGAATTCGAGCTCGCCTGACGCCTTCTCCATTTCGGCCGCCAGCAGCGCCTTCACCGCCTGGCTGCGTCCGGACAGGAAATCGGTCGCCTCGCGCACCAGCTCGGTGTAGCCGGGGAAGTCGATCTCCTGGGTGCAGGGCCCGGCGCAGCGGCGGATCTGGTGCAGCAGGCAGGGGCGGGTGCGGCTCTCGAAGAACGAGTCGGTGCAGGAGCGGATCAGGAAGGCGCGCTGCAGCGCCGTGATGGTGCGGTTGACGGCACCGGCCGAGGCGAACGGACCGAAATAGCGCCCCGGCCTGGACTGCGCGCCGCGGTGCTTGAGGATCTGCGGCGCCCAATGGTCGCCGGTGATGAGAATATAGGGAAACGACTTGTCGTCGCGCAGCTGCACGTTGAAGCGCGGCTTGAGCTGCTTGATGAGGTTCGCTTCGAGCAGCAGCGCCTCGGTCTCCGTGGTGGTGGAGACGATCTCGACCGTCACGGTGGCTGCGATCATGCGCAGGATGCGCGCCGGCAGCGGCGCGTTGGCACGCGCATAGGACGACAGGCGCTTTTTGACGTTCTTGGCCTTGCCGACATAGAGCACGTCGTGCGCCGCGTTGAGCATGCGGTAGACGCCCGGCGAGGTCGGCGCCAGCCGCACCGCGTTCTCGATCGCCGCGTGGCCGATCGCAAGCGGACCTTCGCCGACCGCCTCCAGGCTCTCCTCGGCCAGCTCCGGCAGCCGGCCGTCATCGTCCTCGTCCGCAGCCGATGCGGCGGGATCGAGGTCGGGCGTGTCGATGGTCTCGGGCGGCAGGTCGGCCGCGCCACGCCGGCTCGGGGGCGTCGGCGCCTTGGGTGGATCGGAGCTGTGGGTGGTCATGTCCGCAAACTAAGCGCTGCCGCGCCGTCTCGCCAGCTTGCGATGGCGCCATGCACAGGGCAGGGCGGTAACGCTTCGTTAAGCACGTTAATGGCCGGGTAACCCGGCTTAACAACGGCTTAACCTAAAACTCTCGATAAATGCTCACGAAAGAAGCGAGAGTTCCGTAACCACGCCGGCCCGCGCACCACAGTCGCGCGGCGCAGGCTCCGGCGGGTGACGGCGAGTGGCGTGGAGTGAGCGATGAACAGGTTCTTGGTCGGTGCTGCCGCCGCGGCGGGCTTGGGCGCGGCGGCTCTCGGATCGGTCTCGGCCCAGGCGGCGGATCTCGGCTACGGGCGCGGCGCGCCCTATACCGTGAACCAGCCCCTCAACGCCTACAGCTGGGCCGGGCCCTATCTCGGCGGCACGCTGGGCTATGAATGGGGCACCGTGGGCAACAACCCGACCAAGCCGTCCGGTCTCACCGGCGGCGTGACCGCGGGTTACAATTGGCAGAACGGCCCGTGGGTGTTCGGCGCCGAGGGCGACATCAACCTGACCGGCGCCAACGACACCTTCGCGCCGTGGAAGTTCTCGAACCCGTGGTTCGGCACATTGCGCGGCCGCGCCGGCTACGCCTTCAACAACATCCTGTTCTACGGCACCGGCGGCCTCGCCTTTGGCGGCCTGCGCGCCGAGACCTTCGGTCTTTCGGAATCGCACACCACGGTCGGCTGGACGCTCGGTGCCGGCACCGAGTTCGGTCTGGCACAGAACTGGACCGCCAAGATCGAGTATCTCTACGTCGATCTCGACAGCAGCAATTTCGTGATCACGGGGGCGAAGAACGACTATCGGTTTGGAATTGTGCGCGCAGGCATCAACTTCCACTTCTGATGGCAACGAGGGAATAGGAAGAAGAAACGTCCAACGACAACCTCCCGGCCGCTCGCGCGGCCGGGATTTTTTTTGTCGGAGCGCTCTGTGCAATCTGGCAGGCGCGCATCATTGCGCGCGGCCTGCACGTACGAGCCGGCAATGCTGTGCACGCGAGCAGGCGCTGCCGACAGCTTCCAAACCAACGAAGGGGTGGCGTCGAGGCGCGCCCGGCTGCAATCATGCCGGCGCGTGAACCACCGCCAGGCGGGCTCGCCCTAAGACGACAGCACCAAGTTGACCGCTTTCGGGCCCTTGCCCTTCTTGTCCGGCTCGACCTCGAAGCTGATCCGCTGTCCTTCGGTCAGGTCCTTCAGGCCCGCGCGCTCCACCGCCGTGATGTGCACGAACACGTCGCGTCCACCGTCGTCCGGCTTGATGAAGCCGTAGCCGCGTTCACCGTTGAAGAACTTGACCGTCCCAGTCATGGCCATCGGGAAACTCCTCCCCCGCAATGCTTCCTCCACTGCGCGCCCTGCGCAGCGTCCGACCGGACATCACTTTGATCGGAAAGCGTTGGCCACCTTAACGCCCAGCGCTCGCCGCGCCGGATCGCCGGATCTTGTTAGGCCTTGATCACCCCGCCGCAACCATTCGCGGAAGCGGAACGTAAAGCCAGTCTTACAATCGGACACAATAATACGGTTCCGTGCCGATTGACTACGGCTTTTCGACCAGTCGCCGTTTCAAGCTTTGGGGAATTCGAGTCGGAAGCGCGCCGCGCCGCCCTGGCCGAGGGGCTTCTGCAGTTCCTGTAGGATGAGCTTCAGCTCGTCATGTAATGTCCAGGGCGGGTTGACGATCAGCAGCCCGGTCGAGGTCAGGGCCTCGCCTTCGATCTGCGGCGCAACACTGAACTCAATCCGCAGCACCTTGCCCGGCGGCTTGGCCGCGGCTGCGAGCGCCGCGACACGATCGCTCAGCTCTTCCGTCGCACGCCGGCTCTTGGCGGGATACCACAGCACGTAGATACCGGTGGTCCACTTCGCGAAGGCCGCGGCGAAGCGATCGGCGAGCCGCTCGAACTCATCCTTCGCCTCGAACGCCGGATCGATCAGCACCACGCCCCGGCGCTCGTTCGGCGGCACGAAGGCGGGCAGGGCGACCCAGCCGTCGAGATCGACGACGCGGGCCTGGGTGTCGCGGCGCAACTGATCGATCAGCTGCTTGCGGGGGATCGGCGCGAGCTCGCACAGGGTCATGCGGTCCTGCGGCCGCAGCAGCGCGCGCGCGATCAGCGGAGAGCCGGGATAGGCGATGAGCTCGGCCTTCGGATTGAACGATCTGATGATATCGAGATAGGGCGACAAGAGTGCATAGGCCTGCTCGGAGAAGCGCGCCTGCAGCACGCGAGCGACGCCGGTGAGGAACTCGCCACTGCGGATGGCCTCGTCGCCGGTGAGATCGTACAGGCCGGCGCCGGCGTGGGTGTCGATCACCCGGAACGCAGCGGGCTTCTCCTGGAGGTAGACCAGGATGCGCGTCAGCACGATGTGCTTGATGACGTCGGCGAAGCCGCCGGCGTGGAAGGCGTGTCGGTAGTTCATGCCGCCCGGGTTACGCCGTTCCGCGTCAAAAGGGTACCCCGTCGATGCGCCGGATGCACTCAGGCCGGATGCACTCAGGAGAGCAACGGATCAGCGGCCGCGCCGAGCGGCGCCGCAGGCCGACGCGCTGCGGTCGCCCGATTCGCAGTCGCTAGCCGCCGCGCACCGGCGGCATGTTGACCTCGTCGCGCCGGCAGGCCTGGCGGTCGATCTCGTCGCAGTTGCGAAATTCCAGATCCTTCGACAGACAGATCCGGACCTCGCTCAGCCTGGTGCGATTGCAGGTGACGGCAATGCCCGATGTCGTGAGCTTGGGGTTGGCCTTGATGAATGCCTCCTCGACCGCCGCCGGCGCCACCGTCTTGGTCTGCGCGAGATCGAGGAATTCCGGCGGGATCTTGATGGCGGCGCGGGCCTTGCGGATGGCTTCGAAATAGGCCTTCGCGGACACGCCGGCGCAGGTGCCGTGCTTGTCCCACTCGTTGTAGATCAGGCCGGGCGCCGGCATCAGATCGAGCATCGAGGTCATGATGTTGCGCGGCAGGCGCGGCGCCGGCTGCTCGCAATATTCGGGGTAGCCGTTCTCGTATTGCGGCCACAGCCCGTGCACGACGAACGAGTAGGGCCGGCCGCCGCACTGTTGGGACCGGCTGCCGCGGTCGCCGCGCTCCTCGGCCTCGGCACAGAACGAGGGCGACCACGATAGCGAGAGAACGTAGAAGTCGAACGCGCCCGGCGTGTTCTGGCGGCGGTCCTGGGCCTCGGCCGGTGCGACGGCGAGGGCGCCGAGCAGCAGGGCGGTGCAGGCGATCGTTCTGGACACAAGGACGGCAGGTCGGCGCAGGCAATCGAACATGGCGAACTCCCCGGACAATGCCAGGAGCCTACCAGTGCGCGGGAACATTTCAAGAACAAAAATGGCCGCCAGATGGCAGCCATTCGTCGTCGATGCCTGGGCGCAAAGCAGGCGCCGGGAAAGGCGAATCAGGGCTTGGCGGCGCGGCAGGCCGGATTGAAGGCCCAGTTGCGATCGAGGCCGACGACGCAGAACTCGACGCCCTGGTCATAGCCAGCAAAGCCGCCATCCTCGATGATCGAGAAGTTGACGGTGCGCGCTTTGCCGTCGCTGATCATCACGCTGCCGGTGCAGAAACGGCGCGGAATATTGTCGGACTGCCATGGGCGGAAGGCGATCTCACGGACATTGGCGACGCCGGTGATCGTCAGCGAGGAATTCCAGAAGGTGCTCTCCTTGTCCTGGAACCGCGAGACGATGGTCGGAATGGCCGCCTCGCAAGGCGCGACCCGGCCTTCATACTTCGGGCCGGACAGCCAGAAGTTCATCTCGAGAGGGTTGGCGGCCTGAGCCGGGGCGGTGGCGACGATGGCGGCAAGCAGCGCGCCACAGGTGGCGCCGAACATCTTGAAAGGTGAGCTGAAGTCGCGCATGGGCCGTCCGCAAGGCTGATCCGGGAGCGTGGACCGTGCCGCGGCGGCCACAGGAGGTCAAGTGCAACGCGGCAACACTCCACGATTAGTCCTGTTAACGCGAGGCCGGTGTTCTTTTCTTGACCGGACAGGACCTTTAGGATGGCAGGCCAGATCGAGGAGAATGCAATGCGGACGCTGATGGCCGGATTCGTGAAGACTGCAGGCCTCGTGGCTGCTGGGATGGTGCTGGTTGCCGCGTCCGCCCAGGCCGACGTGGTGCCGCCCTTCAAGGGCAACGACACCGGCGGCATCATCGCCTTCCAGCTGGCCCAGACCACGGATGCGCGCCAGCTCGCGGTCGATCATTGCGCCTCCTACGGCAAGGTCGCGAAGTTCCGCGCCGTCGATGCGCGTTACGGTGGCTACGTTTCGTTCGCCTGCCGCTGGGTGCCCTATGGCTCGGCGCAGCGGCCGCTGCGGACGCTGTACTGACCTTCCATCAACTGCCGTTCTCCCAATTGCCATTTTTCTGCGGCATTCGCTCCGGCATCGATCAACGAGCCGGAACGGGGCATATGACCTGCACACGCATCGCAATTGGGCTGTTGGCCTGCTGCCTCCTGGGCGTGACCGCGAGCCATGAGGCACGGGCCGTCGACCTGCCGGTGCGCAAGGCCGGCCTGTGGGAGCTGAAGATGATCAGATCCGGCGGTCAGCTGCCGGAGGCGACGATGCAGCACTGCACCGACGCGGCCACCGACAAGGAGATGAACAACTTCGCCTCGCCGATGGCGCAGCAGGTCTGCTCCAAGCAGGACATCCAGAAGACCGCGACCGGCTACGTCTCCGATTCGGTCTGCAATTTCGGCGGCATCAATACGACGTCGCATGCCGACATCACCGGCGACTTCAACTCGGCCTATACGGTGAAGACGATGTCGCGCGTCACGGGCGGCGCCGCCGGCACCGGGGTGAAGGACACCGCGATGACGATCGAGGCCAGATGGCTCGGCGCCTGCAAGCCCGACCAGAAGCCCGGCGACATCGTGATGCCTGGCGGCATGAAGATGAACATCAAGGACATGGCCAAGCTGAAGGCGCTGATCCCGGGCGTGAAGCAGTAGGCGGGCGCTCGTTGCGTGTGGCGGGCGCAGAGACGTGGGTTGGCGTTCATCCGCGGACGCGAAGCACGATCTTCCCGATGTGTCGGCCCGTCTCCATGCGCTCGTGCGCATCGGCTGCCTCGGACAGGCGATAGGTGCTGTCGATGAGCGGCCGAATGGCCGTTCCGAGCAGGGGCGAGATGCGTTGCCGCAGCTCGCTTGCGAGGCGGAGTTTGATATCGAGTGACGTCGACCGCAGGAATGCGCCGGTGATGCTGGCCCGGCGCGCCATCAGGCTGCGCAGCGGCACCGCCAGCTCCTTGCCATGTCCGGCCGAGAGCAGGGCGATCCGCCCGCCCATCGCGAGCGCCGCAAGGTCCTGTGCGATGTGAGCGCCGGCGGAGGTGTCGAGGATGCAGTCGACCCCGCGCGTCCCCGTCGCCGCGCGGATCTGCTCGGCGAGATCGGGATCGGCATAGTCGAACACGGCGCTGCAGCCGAGCCCGAGTGCCAGGGCGCGCTTCTCTGCGGTGCCGGCGGTGGCCATGACGGGATGACCCAGCGCGCGCAGGAGCTGGATCGCGATCGTGCCGACGCCGCTGCTTCCGCCATGAATCAGGGCCGTCTCGCCGGGCATCATGCGCATCAGCTCGAAGAAATTGAACCAGGTCGTGAACAGCGCTTCGGGCAGGCCGGCGCCCTGGATCAAGTCGAGGCCGCTCGGCAAGTCCAGTGCAAGATGCTGATCGGTGGCAACGTATTGCGCGTATGAACCGCCGTCGGTCAGTGCGATCACCGCTCTACCCAGCCGTTCCGGGGAAACGTTGGCGCCGCAGGCCACGATGCGCCCCGAGGCTTCCAATCCCGGTATGGGATTGGGCTCCCGCGACGGCCCGGCAGCGCGCTGGTTGCAGTCATGACGGTTGATGCCGGCGGCTGCGACCTCGATCAGCACATCGTCTGGTCCGAGGCGCGGGACCGGCCAGTCCTGTCGCTCCGACAGGACCTCCGGGCCGCCCGCGGCGGTGATGATGACGGCGCGCTGATCGTCCGGAATCATGCTTGGTCGCTCATGTGCTCACTTGCCGACCAGGCTGCACTTGCTGCGGTCGAGCGGGCGAAACGCCTGATCGGGGGCGATCTTCGTCACCAGCTTGACGAAGTCCCAGGGGCGCTTCGATTCGGCGGGGGTCTTGACCTGGACCAGATACAGGTCGTGCACCATGCGCTGGTCGTCGCGGATCTGGCCGTGGTCCGCATAGGCATCCGAGACCGGCGTGGCCTTCATCCGGGCCATCACCGTTGCGCCGTCGTCGCTGTCGGCATCCTTCACCGCCTGCAGATAGTGCCGCACGGCCGAATAGACCCCGGCCTGGATCTGTGACGGCATCGCCTTCCGGCGCGCGTAGAACGCGTCGGAGAAGCGGCGCGCGGCGGAAGAGGCATCCTCGAAGAAGCTGGTGACGATGAGATCGCCCTGCGTCGCCTTGAGGCCGATGGCCTCGATGTCGACGTTCTGGAACGACATTGGCACGATCTTCATGCCCTGGGCCGCAAGCCCGAATTCCTCGGCCTGCTTGATGGCCGTGGCATTGTCGCCGGCGACGTTGAGCGCCAGGATCTTGGCGCCGGAGGCCTGGGCCTGCAGCAGGAACGAGCCGTAATCCGGCGTGCCGAGCTGCGCCTTGACGCTGCCGGCGACCGTGCCGCCGAGCTCGGCGATGCGGGCGCGCGCGGTCGCCTCGACCGAATGGCCGAACGCGTAGTCGCCGGTGATGAAGAACCACGGCTCCTTGCTGGTCTGCATGATGCCCGACACGACGGCTGTCGCGGTCGAATAGGCGTCGTGCGTCCATTGCACCGAGGTCGGGGCGCAGGCCTCGTCGGTGAGCTGATTGGCGCCGGCCCCGGAGATGAGAAAGATCTTGCCGTTGCTGCGCACCAGCTCCTGGACGCCGAGGGCCGCGCCGGAGCTGCCGCCGTCGGCGATCGCCTGCACACCGTCCTGCTCGAACCAGCGCCGGGCGATCGCGACCGCGATATCCGGCTTGTTCTGATGATCGGCCTGAAGGATCTCGATCGGCCTGCCGTTGATCTTGCCACCGAACTCCTCAGCGGCCATCCGGGCCGCTTCCACGGAGCCGGGCCCCATCGCGGTCGCGAAGATGCCGGTCATGTCGGTGAGCACACCGATACGGATGGCACCCCCCTTGATTTCGGCCTGCGCGGATGAGCCTGCAAGCAGTAGCAGGCCAGCGATGCTGGATCTGAGACAGCGCGACATGATGATCCTCCCCGGATTTGAAGATTTTGCTTTTTGTCGTGTTTGATTGGTGCGCCTCGCGGTTCTCCGCGAGGCGGAAACGTCAGGCTTCCAGTTCGGCAGTCACGGGATTGCGCAGCACGCCGATGCCCGAGATGTCGACCTCGACCGTATCGCCGGGCTTCATGAACAGAGGCGGGGTGCGCTTGAGGCCGACGCCTCCCGGCGTGCCGGTGACGATCACGTCCCCGGGCAGCAAGGTCATGATCGTCGAGCAATAGACGATCAGATCGGGCACGTCGGTGATGAGGAGATCCGTGGTGGTCTGCTGCACGGTCTCGCCATTGAGGCGGGTCTGCAGCGTCAGCTTGGACGGGTCGGGAATTTCGTCGGCGGTGACCAGCCAGGGGCCAAATGCGCCGGACTGGTCGAAGGTCTTGCCCGACAGGAATTGCGACGTGTGGCGTTGCCAGTCGCGGATGCTGCCTTCATTGTAGCAGGAATAGCCGGCGATGTGTGTGAGCGCGTCCTCGCGCCGGACATGCCGGCCGGCTTTCCCGATCACGAGCGCGAGTTCGCCCTCGTAGTCGAAATGATCGGAGACACCAGGGCGAACGATCGGCTGCAGATGTCCGACCTGGCTGGTCGGAAAGCGCGCGAACAGCGCGGGCTTCTCGGTGACCGTTCGTCCGGTCTCGGCGACGTGGTCGCGATAGTTCAGGCCGACGCAGATGATCTTGCCGGGATCGGGGATGACGGGCGCGAAGGTGATCGCATCGAGCGGATAGTCGGGCTGTTCGGAGGTGAGCAGCGCGGCGGCGTCGCGAAGCGCATCCGCCTCGAGCAGCGCGCGCAGGCTCTTCGCCGGGAGCCGCCGGCAGAGGTCGACGACACCGTCTCCCTTCACGGCGCCGTATCCGGGACGCCCGTCGATCACAAAGGAAACCAGCTTCATACGTGAACCCTCTCAAAAAGAACGGAAACGCTCAGGCCGCGCTCGGCGGCGGTGCGAGGAAGGCGAGGCCTGACAACAGCGCCGCGGGATCTTCGCCCGTGCGGACAGCACCCAGGATGTAGCGGTCGGGGCGCATCAGCACGGCGTCGAAGCCGTGCTGATCGAGCCAGCCGTCGAGGCCGCCAGCTTCCTCGCCGCAAATGACGGCGACGTCAGCCGCCGTCAGGCGGGCATGATGCTGCTCGATCATTGCGGTCCCGAGACCGGACCGGCATAGCAGCGCGAAGCGATAGCCGACGCGGTCGTCGCTGCGACCGTGATCACGGCTGCGGAATTGCGGCGCCAGCTTTCCCGTCATGCTGCGTTCGCCGCAGGCAAGGCCCGGGCCGAGCACTGGCTTCTGCACGTCGAGCTTGAGCTGGCCGTCGCCCTGTGCCGTGCCGGTCGCAAGCGCCGCCTCGACCGCCTTGGTGTTGATGAGCCCACCCAGCCGGATCGCGAGCTCGATGAATTCGCGCACATGCGGCGCGCGCTCGCTCTGATAGGTGTCGAGAAGATCAGGCGTTGCCTTCCCGGCAATCACATGAGCCAGCTTCCATGCGAGGTTGGCTGCGTCGCGAATGCCGGCACACATGCCCTGACCGAGGAAAGGCGGGGTCTGATGCGCGGAATCGCCTGCGAGCAGGAACCGTCCACCGCGCCATTGCTGGGCGACCGCGGAGTGGAATGTGTAGACGGCGGCGCGTTCGATCTCGGCCTCTGTGGGCCGGAGCCAGGGCGAGAGCAGCTCCCACACGCGCGCCGGCTGGGTGATGTCGACCGCGTCCTCGTCGGGATGAACCGTGATCTCCCACCGGCGCCGGTTGCCGGTGCCGCGAATATAGGTTGCGGGACGCTGCGGGTTGCAGTGCTGGACGCTGAAATCGCCGAGATCGGGCCGCGCCTCGCTCAGCAGCACGTCGCAGACGAGCCAGCGCTCGTGAAAGCCGAGATCGTCCAGCGCCGAGCCGATGAAGCGGCGCACCAGCGAACGTGCACCGTCGCAGCCGATGACATAGGCGCAGGAGATGTCGACCAGCCGGCCGGTGCCGAGGTCCTCATAGCGAACGCGCGCCCCCTCGCGGTCCTGCTCGAGTGCGAAGACATCACAGCGCGTGCGCAGCTCGACATGAGGCCAGCGCTCGAGTCCCTTGTTGAGCACGTTTTCGAGATCGGGCTGGTGGAATCGGTAGCTCAGATTCCAGCCCATCGCGGTCGGCTCGCTGGGGCGCGGCCAGTCGAGCAGCAATCGTCCCCCCGCATCGACGAAGCGCATGCCGGGACTCAATGTAAGGTGGGGCAGGATGGCGTCGGCAAGGCCGATGGTCTGGAACACGCGCATGCATTCGTCGTCGAAATGCACCGCGCGCGGCAAATGATAGGCCTTGGCTTCGCGCTCCAGGATCAGCGTGCGGATGCCGCACAGGCCGAGCAGGTTGGCGAGCGTCGAGCCCACGGGCCCGCGACCGACGATGACGACGTCGAAGCTTCCGGAATGTGCGGCCATGTTGCTCATGGCCGCATCTTGTTCCGCAACCGCCTCGCACCTTCAAGGCGCGGTCACGAACTGTCCGCGCAGCGGACGCTCAGGCCTGGACGGGGATCGCGGCCGCGGCGTCGCGCAATGGGGCCGCGTACTGAGCGACAGCCTCCTCGAGGGTCATGGCGGAGCGGATCCAGATGATCGAAATGCAGCCGAACACGACGTCGCCCCGCACGATCGGCACCGCGATCGACGACGTCTTCGGATTGAATTCGCCCTCGTTGCGGATCGCATAGCCGCGCTGAGACGTTTCCGTTATCATGCGCTGCAGCCGCTCGGGCGCCAGGAAGAAGAGGTCCTCGGCATCCTCGATGCGTCGCAGATGGTTGATGATGAGGTCCCGCTCTGCGGGCGGGCAGGCGGCCAGATAGGCCCGGCCGGCCGAGGTGTGCAGCATCGGCAGCCGCTTGCCGATCATGCTGCGATCGATCGAGAGCGGGCTGCGCGCATGCGTGGTCTCCTGGATGACCATCGCGCCGTTCTCATAAGTCGACAGATCGACCGGCCAGATCAGGCTGCGGCTGAGCTCGGCGAGATAGGGCGCGGCGACCTGGCAGATGAAGATGCCGGGATCATAGCCGTCGCCGAGGCTCAACGCGTGGCGCGTGACCCGGAAGCGGTCGTCGCTGGCGCTGCGCGCGACATAGCCGAGTTCCTCGAGTGTTTCGAGCAACCGATAGACCGTGGGCCGCGGCAGATCGAGCTGGCGCGCCACGTCGCCGGCGCGAATGCCCCCGGACCGATTGACCGCGCGCAGCACGTCGAGCCCCCGCTTGAAGGCGCGGACACCCTCCGCAGGACGGGCCTGCGGAGATCGCGTCCGTTGCTTGGACACTTGGAAAATCCTCCCTGTTCTTCGTTTCCGTCCGCCGATACCGTCTTGAGAACGCGAGCCGGATGCAGGGGCGGCAGTCTACCGCAGGACCGCGCGGAGCTGATACGAAATTCCGCCCGCGCCTTTCGGGAGAAAACAAGATGGAAATAACGGCGCTCGGTTACATCGGCATCAAGTCGTCCCAAGCGGAGCAGTGGGGACGCATGGCGACCGAACTCCTCGGGATGCAGCGCGTGGATCGCGCGGCCAGCGTGCAGGCCTATCGGATGGATGATCGCAAGCAGCGGCTGATCGTCGATGGCAGCGCCGATGGCGGGCTCGCCGTCATGGGCTGGGAGGTCGGCGACGCTGCCGCGCTCGCGCGGCTCGCGAGCCGTCTCGACGACAACGGCGTGAAGGTGGCCCGCGGTTCGCAGGCACTGGCCGACGAGCGTCATGTCAGCGAGCTGATCTGCTTTCAGGATCCCGCCGGCAACACGATCGAGGTGTTCTCGGGGGCAGCCGTCGCCTCGGATCCCTTCAGGCCGGGACGTCCGATCTCCGGCTTTCGCACCGGGCCGCTCGGCATGGGGCACGTCGTGCTCAACGTCGAGGACGTCGAGCCGATGCTGCGGTTCTATCGCGACCTGCTCGGCTTCAAGGTGTCCGACTTCGGCCTGACGCCGTACAAGCTCTATTTCTTCCACGTCAACGGCCGCCACCACAGCTTCGCGATGGTCGGCTCCGGTCGCCGCACACTGCATCACTTCATGGTGGAACTAGGTAGTCTCGACGACGTCGGCCAGGGCTACGACCTGGCACAGCTCGACGAGGGGCGCGTGGCCTACACGCTGGGCCGTCACACCAACGACCACATGACCTCGTTCTACGTCAACACGCCCTCCGGCTTCTTCATCGAATATGGCTGGGGCGGCCGGGTGATCGATCCCGCGACGTGGCAGCCGCATGAGACCTTCGACGGCCCGTCGCTGTGGGGGCACGAGCGATTGTACCTGCCGGACGAGCAGCGCAAGCGCATGCGTGACATGCGGCTGTCCGCCGCCGCACGCGGCGTCCGTGTGCCGGACCCACGCGTTCCGCCGCTGAACTGCGCCTGGCTCGACGCGGTGATCGCGCAGGAATGAGCTATGCGGCGCGCTACACCGGAATGCGCACGCTCGCCCGCAACCCGCCCATCGGGCTGTCGCCGAGGGTGATGTCGCCGCCATGGGAGCGGGCGATGTCGCGGGCGATGGCGAGGCCGAGGCCGGTGCCGCCCTCGTCCTGGTTGCGCGCGTCGTCGAGGCGCAGGAATGGCTTGAACACCTCCTCGCGCATGTCGGCCGGGATGCCCGGGCCGTCATCGTCGACGGTGATGGTGAGGTAGCGGTGGTCGCGATGGCCGGTGATGGCGATCGCGTCGGCATGGCGGGCGGCATTCGAGACGAGGTTGCCGAGGCAGCGCTTCAGCGCCTGCGGCTTCACGGTCACCACCGGTAGGCCGTGGAACGACACCGTGGCGGAATGGCCGTTGCGCTCGGCGTCGCTGCGCAACTCCTCGAGCGCGTTGGAGATGTCGGTCGGCTGCGCGATCTCGCCATTGTCGCCGCGTGCGAAGGCGAGATAATCCTCCAGCATGTGCGACATCTCGTCGACGTCCTTGCGCATGGCGTCGATCTCGGGACTGTCGCCGAGCAGCGCCAGCTCCAGCTTGAAGCGCGTCAGGATGGTGCGCAGATCGTGGCTGACGCCGGCCAGCATCGCCGTGCGTTGCTCCAGGGTGCGCTCGATGCGCGCCTTCATCTCCAGGAAGGCATGCGCCGCGCGCCGCACCTCGCGCGCGCCGCGCGGCCGGAAGTTCGGCACCTCGCGGCCCTTGCCGAAGCTCTCGGCGGCGTCGGCGAGGCGCAGGATCGGCTTGATCTGGTTGCGCAGGAACAGCACCGAGACGATCAGCAGGATCGACGACGTCCCGACCATCCAGAACAGGAAGATGTCGGTGTTCGACGCATAGGCGGCGCCACGCTGCGCGAACACGCGCATCACGGCATCATCGAGCGCGATGCGGATCTCGACCAGGTTGGAGCGGCCGACGGTGTCGATCCAGAACGGGCGGCTGATCTGGCGGCCGATCTGGCTCGACAGCGACTGATCGAGCAGGTTGAAGAACGGTTTCGGCCCCGGCGGCGGCATGTCGCCGGCCGGCAGGAAGTCGACCACCAGGTTGAGCCGCTGCTGCGCGATCCGGCGCAGCATGGTGCGGTCCTTGTCCTGCGGATAGCCCTTGTAGATGTCGATCAGCGCGGCGACGTCCTGCACGACTGCGGCGGACAGCCGTCGTGTCACCGTGTTCCAGTGCCGCTCCATGAACACGCCCGCAACCACCGTCTGCAGGATCACCATCGGCACGATCATGATCAGCAGCGCGCGCGCATAGAGGCCGGTCGGCATCCAGCCCTTGAACGCATTGCCGACGATGCTGTTGGCGCGCGAGACGCGGCGGGATGCGGTGCGGATGAGGGTGAGGCCGGTGTCGAGCGTGCTCATGCTGGGACGCCCTCGCTGCTTCCGTCATTGCGAGGAGCGAAGCGACGAAGCAATCCAGAGTCATCGCGGGCCTCTGGATTGCTTCGTTGCGCTCGCAATGACGTCGAGACCTTCACCTGCACCGCCTCAGCCCGTCACCATCAGCCGATAGCCGATGCCGCGCACGGCCTGCAGGAACAGCGGGTTGGCCGGATCGCTTTCGAGCTTGCGGCGCAGGCGGTTGATCTGGACGTCGACCGCGCGCTCGTTGACGGTGCCGTTGCCGGTCAGCGCGCCGCGCGGCACGGTCTCGCCGCGGGCATTGGCGAGGATGCGCAGCATCTCGCGCTCGCGGTCGGTGAGGTGGACGATCTCCTCGCCCTGCTTCAGCTCGCCGCGCGCCAGATGATAGACGAACGGGCCGAACGCGATCTGCTCGACGACTTCCTCCGCCGGCGGCGGCGCGGCGCGCTTGAGGATGTTGCCGATGCGCAGCGCGAGCTCTCGCGGTTCGAAAGGCTTTGCGACGTAGTCGTCGGCGCCGAGCTGCAGGCCCTCGATACGGCTCTCCGGCTCGGCGCGTGCGGTCAGCATCACGATCGGCACCGACGATTGCGTGCGGATGAAGCGGGCGAGGTCGAAGCCGCTTTCGCCGGGCATCATCACGTCGAGGATCAGCAGATCGAAATGCAGCCCGGTGAGCTTGGCGCGGGCATCGCTTGCGCTCGCCGCCGTGGTGACGCGATAGCCTTCGCCGCGCAGGAAGCGCGACAACAGATCGCGGATGCGGCGGTCGTCGTCGACGAGCAGGAGATGCGGTGCGTCGTCGGCCGGCGTCTGCGGCGGATGCGGTGCGATGGCGGCGATCGTCACGGTCACTCCTTGGCGGCGGCGACAGGCGTCTTGAAGATGGCTTCCAGCACCTTGTCCGGATCGTCGCGATCGATCATCGCGAGCAGGAACTGCCGGACCTTTTCGGCGCCGGCCGGCCCGATCTGCTCCAGCGCATGATCGATGCGCCGCGTCTGCAGCCCGGCCAGCTTGGCGACCAGCGCCTCGCCCTTCGGCGTGGCGAAAAGAAGGCGCTGGCGGCGGTCGTTGTTGCCCGTCTTCTGCACGATGTAGCCCTCGTCCAGCAGCTGCTTGAGCACGCGGCCGAGCGACTGCTTGGTGATGCGCAGAACGTCGAGCAGATCGGCGACCTTCAGGCCGGGATAGCGTGTGACGAAATGCATCACGCGGTGATGCGCGCGGCCGAATCCGAACGCCTCCAGCTCGTGGTCGGCATCGCCCACGAAGTCGCGATAGGCGAAGAACAAGAGCTCGATGATGTCCCAGCGCAGCGGCTCGCCGGCCGTCGCGGAGGGCTCAGCCGCGCGCAGCTCGGGGCTCAACGTCGGAGACGAGAAATTTATGTCAGCCATATTGACGTTTCTGCGGTTCAATGTTACAAAACAATCGCCCGCTGCGAAATTTTAGATCGTTTCATCGGCGGGCAATGGTCTCCAGGCGTGTCTCAACGGGCCGTAGGCAACCCCGACGGGCATCCTTGGGCGACGTATCGAACAACCGTGTGATGTCGAGCGGCATTTCGGCAAACCATACTGGACTTCCGCCGGGCGCAAAAGCATGTCCTGTGGTGGCATGCTTGCCCGGTGACCGGCTCAAAGCCGGTCGCGGCAGGTCCGAAATTCAGAAAGCCGACTGGCCCGATCGGACGGGTCGGCGCCAGAACTCGCGAATGGCGATCAGAGCGGGGGAAGCAAGGACATGACTTTGACATTCGACATCAAGCCGACGACGAACCCGACCTCCGACCAGGAGCGCGCGGCCAAGCTCGCCAACCCGGGCTTCGGCCGGGTGTTCACCGATCACATGGCCGTGGTCCAGTACAGCCAGGACAAGGGCTGGCACAGCGCGCGGGTCGAATCCCGCGCCAACTTCCCGCTCGATCCGGCCGCAGCCGTCCTGCATTATGCGCAGGAGATCTTCGAGGGCCTGAAGGCCTACAAGCGCGACGATGGCGGCGTGAACCTGTTCCGCCCCGATGCCAATGCCAAGCGGTTCTGGAATTCGGCCGAGCGCATGGCGATGGCGCAACTGCCCCAGGCGGTCTTCATCGAGGCGGTCGAGCAGCTCGTCCGCATCGACCGCGCCTGGATCCCGGGCGGCGAGGGCAGCCTCTATCTGCGCCCGTTCATGATCGCCAACGAGGTGTTCCTCGGCGTGAAGCCGTCGGCGGAATACATCTTCGCGGTGATCGCCTCGCCGGTCGGCTCCTATTTCAAGGGCGGCCCGGCGCCGGTCTCGATCTGGGTCTCGGAGAACTACACCCGCGCCGCGGTCGGCGGCACCGGCGGCGTCAAATGCGGCGGCAATTATGCCGCGAGCCTCAAGGCGCAGGCCGAGGCGATCGCGCATGGCTGCGACCAGGTCGTGTTCCTGGACGCGATCGAGCGCCGCTATGTCGAGGAGCTTGGCGGCATGAACGTGTTCTTCGTGTTCGACGACGGCTCGCTGTCGACGCCGCCGCTCGGCACCATCCTGCCCGGCATCACCCGCGATTCCATCATCAAGCTGGCGCGCGACGCCGGCCGCGAGGTGCGCGAGGAGGCGTACTCGATCGACCAGTGGCGGGCGGACGCCAAGAGCGGCAAGCTGAAGGAGGCGTTCGCCTGCGGCACCGCCGCGGTGATCTCGCCGATCGGCAAGGTGTGCTCGGCGAGCGGCGACGTCCTGATCAACGGCGGCGAGGCCGGCCCGGTCGCCATGGGCCTGCGCAAGCAGCTCGTCGACATCCAGTACGGCCGCAGCCCCGATCCGCATCAGTGGATCAGGGATGTGAAGTAGGGGCAGGGCTCGCTTAGGCTGGCAAGTTCTGGGCACAGTCGAACCGCGATGACGGTTTGCTCCCTCCCCCGCTTGCGGGGGAGGGCTGGGGAGGGGGAAGCCCCGTAAAGACTGCCGCTGGGGCGCCCCCACCCCAACCCTCCCCCGCAAGCGGGGGAGGGGCGCACTGAATGCGCGGCGCAAGCTTGGCTCTTACTGAAATGCTGGAAACGGTGCCACGCGCCAGCGTGTGATCGGCCTTCGGGTTGCCGCCCCGGGCCCCGGCTGCTACCAACCAAGCAACGCATTCCATCCCGTAGGGTGGGCAAAGGGCCGCGAAGCGGGCCGTGCCCACCGCTGCGGCGTCATCCGGCAATGGTGGGCACGCGACGCTTTGCCCACCCTACGCTCTGGTATCAAATGAACGACAAACCCAAGAAACCGCAGAAGCTGAAGGCGCGGCTGCCGCGCGGGCTGGAGGATCGCGGCCCCGCGGCGATCGCCGCGACGCGCGAGATGGTCGAGAAGATCCGCGCCGTCTACGAGCGCTACGGCTTCGAGCCGGTGGAGACGCCGGCGTTCGAATACACCGACGCGCTCGGCAAGTTCCTGCCCGACCAGGATCGTCCGAACGAGGGCGTGTTCTCGTTCCAGGACGATGACGAGCAGTGGATCTCGCTGCGCTACGACCTGACCGCGCCGCTCGCGCGCTACGTGGCCGAGAATTTCGACGCGCTGCCAAAGCCGTATCGCAGCTATCGCGCCGGCTACGTTTTCCGCAACGAGAAGCCCGGCCCTGGCCGCTTCCGCCAGTTCATGCAGTTCGACGCCGACACGGTCGGCTCCGGCTCGCCGGCGGCGGACGCCGAGATGTGCATGATGGCGGCGGATGCGATGGAGGCGCTGGGGATTCCGCGCGGCTCGTATGTCGTGAAGGTGAACAACCGCAAGGTGCTCGATGGTCTCATGGAGAGCATCGGCATTGGCGGGCCGGAAAATGCTGGGCGTCGGCTCACGGTGCTCAGAGCGATCGATAAGCTGGATAAGTTTCCTGTCGAAGAGGTCGAGAAGCTGCTCGGACCGGGACGATGGGATGGTGGCGAAGAGGGCAAGGGCGACTTTACAAAGGGCGCGCAATTAGATCGAGGCGCCATCAATCGTGTTCTCGGTTTCACGGGGTGGATCGAAAAAGGTTCAAGTGCGATTAGCTTGAATCGGTCAAATCAGATTACGCTCGCAAACTTCGAAAGCGCCGTTGAGAAGAATGCACTCGGCCTTGAGGGCATATCTGAACTGCGCCAGCTCGCCGAGCTCGTTGGAGCAGCAGGCTACGATGCAGGCCGTATCGTAATAGATCCCTCCGTCGTCCGCGGTCTCGAATATTACACCGGCCCTGTCTACGAAGTCGAACTCCTGCTCGAGACTAAGGACGAGAAGGGCCGTCCGGTGCGCTTCGGCTCGGTCGGCGGCGGTGGTCGCTATGACGGTCTCGTCTCGCGCTTCCGCGGCGAGCCGGTGCCGGCGACCGGATTCTCCATCGGCGTGTCGCGCCTGCAGGCGGCGCTGACCTTGCTCGGCAAGCTCGACACGCGCCCCGCCTTCGGGCCCGTGGTCGTCACCGTGTTCGACCGCGACCGCGTCGCCGACTATCAGAAGATGGTGTCGACCCTGCGCAATCACGGCATCCGCGCCGAGCTCTATCTCGGCAATCCGAAGAACATGGGCAACCAGCTCAAATATGCCGACCGTCGCAACGCGCCCTGCGTCATCATCCAGGGCTCGGACGAGAAGGCGCGCGGCGAGGTGCAGATCAAGGACCTGATCGAGGGCGCCAAGGCGGCGGCCGCGATCGCCTCCAACCAGGAATGGCGCGAGAGCCGCCCGGCGCAGGTCTCAGCCAAGGAGGACGAACTGGTCGCCGCCGTCCGCGAGGTGCTCGCGCGTCATGACGTGAGCTGGGGGTAGGGGATTCGTCATACGCGGGCTAGACCCGCGTATCCATCTCTTCAAACGACGCCATCGATTTCAGAAGATGGATCGCCGGGGCAAGCCCGGCGATGACGCAGCAGAGACAACAACAGGGAGCAACGAATGCCCGAGATCACCGTGAGCATGGCCGCCGGCCGCACCGACGAGCAGAAGGCCAACATGATGCGCGACATCACCAAGGCGCTGGTGACGCATCTCGGCGTCGATCCGGAAGCGGTGGTGATCCAGATCAACGAGGCGCCGCTGACGCACAAGATGAAGGGCGGCAAGACCTTCGTCGAGCGCCTGGCCGAGCAGAAGAAGTAGTTGGCCGTCGTCCCGGCGAACGCCGGGACCCATACCCCCAGGGAGCGGCTCGAGGCACGCTGGTCATTGGCCCTTCGCCCATCACGACCGCCACGGCGTATGGATCCCGGATCGGCTCGCGCGTGCCGCGCGCTTGTCCGGGACGACAGCACAGTTCGGAGCAGTCATGGACGCACGTGAAATCATCAAGCCGGGCATGCGCGCCGAGCGCCTGCTGGTGGTGCCGCCGGAGCGCACCGTCGGGCATTTCGTGCCGCACATGCCGATGGTCTATGCGACGCCGATGATGATCCTGGAGATGGAGATGACGTCGGGCGACGCCATCAACCCGGCGCTGCCGCCGGGCTGGGTCACGGTCGGCACCGAGGTCAACGTCCGCCATCTCGCGGCCTCGCCGGTCGGCGCGACCATCCGCACGGTCGCCGAGGTGATCGAGGTCGAGCGCCGCGTCATCCGCTTCTCGGTCGAGGCCTATCATGGCGACGTGAAGATCGGCGACGGCCGCCACGGCCGCGGCCTCATCAATGTCGAGCAGTTCAAGAAGCGCTTCGGCGTGACGTAGCCGCTCAGCGCTAGACCGACTGGCCCGTCTTCAACAGCGAACAGCCGGTGATCCTGAGGCTGCCGTCGGGCTGGGTCCGCAACGTGTACAGAGCCTCCCACGCCTCGCCTTCGGCATCGACGATGTGCACGCGCTGCGCGATGCTGCCGTCCTCGACCTGCGCGGCGCCGAATTCGAAGCTGCGATGGCGATAGACCGGCGGATAGCCGCTTTTGACCATGCTCATGAAGATCTCGACGCTCGGAAACAGCGCCTGGATCTCCGGCGCGGCTTGGGCATAGGCGGTCGCTCCGTCGTCGCGCGCCAAAGCCTGTTCCTGGGCGCGAATGACGCTCTGCGCCGCGCTGGCGTCGGCAGCCTCGGCAGGGTGCATCAGCTGCGCCATCAGCAGGACGAGCGGCACCAGAATGCGCATGTTGGGCTCCATCGGCAGTTCAGATCGATCTATCATGCGCCACGCGCCGCCCGTGACAAGCCTGCCGTGGCGCGTCAATGTCACCGGCCGGCGGCGATCGACCGGCTGGATTGTGTCGCCATCGTCACGTCTTCGCGAGCCATGCGGCCCGCGCGGTGCCGGTCGCGATGGGACCGGCTTGATCTGGCCCGACCCGGCGCGAATCATGCATTCAGGCCGTGAACGAAGCAGGAGCCGCATGACCGATTTTTCCAGGACCCGATCGCTCTTCACGATACCTGAAGGGGTCATCTATCTCGATGGCAATTCGCTCGGCGCGCTGCCGTCGGCCGTGCCCGCCCGCGTTGGCCGCATGATCGAAGCGGAGTGGGGACAGGAGCTGATCCGCGGCTGGAACACCGCCGGATGGATGGTGCAGCCGCGCCGGGTCGGCGATCGCATCGCCCGGCTGATCGGGGCCGCGCCCGGCACGGTCGTGATGGGCGATACGCTCTCGATCAAGGTGTATCAGGCGCTCGCCGCGGCGCTGTCGCTCAATCCGGGCCGCCGCGTGATCCTGTCCGACAGCGGCAACTTCCCGTCCGATCTCTATATGGCGCAGGGCCTGGTCCGCATGCTCGGCGACCGCGCCACCTTGAAGGTGGTCGAGCCCGAGCAGGTGGAGGCGGCGATCGACGACAGCGTCGCAGTGCTGATGCTGACCGAGGTGGATTACCGCACCGGCCGCATGCACGACATGGCCGCGCTGACGAAGAAGGCGCACGCGGCCGGCGCGCTCACGGTGTGGGACCTCGCGCATTCCGCCGGCGCCGTGCCGGTCGACCTCGCCGGCGCCGAGGCCGACTTCGCGGTCGGCTGCACCTACAAATATCTCAATGGCGGGCCCGGCGCGCCGGCCTTCATCTATGTCGCGCCGCGTTACGCAGACATCGCGCCGCCGGCGTTGTCCGGCTGGATGGGGCACGAGGCGCCGTTCGCCTTCGATCTCGACTACCGCCCCGGCGGCGGCATCGAGCGCATGCGCATCGGAACGCCGCCGATCATTGCGCTCGCCGCGCTCGATGCCGCGCTCGACGCCTGGGACGGCGTGTCGATGCCGGACGTGCGCGCGGCTTCGATCGCGCTGTCGGAATTGTTCATCGCCGAGGTCGAGAAGCGCTGTCCGTCGCTGACCTTGGCGTCACCGCGTGATGCGACGCAGCGCGGTAGCCAGGTGTCGTTCCGCCACCCGGACGGCTATGCGATCATGCGCGCGCTGATCGCGCGCGGCGTGATCGGCGACTTCCGCGCGCCGGACGCGCTGCGCTTCGGCTTCACGCCGCTCTATATCGGCGAGGCCGAGGTGCGCGGCGCCGTGGGCATCCTCGCGGAGGTCCTCGACAACAGTCTGTGGGACAGGCCCGACTATCGCCAGAAGGAGCTCGTGACGTGAGCAGCGCGCCCTACGATCCCGCCACCGAGGGTGCGCGGATGAACTTCAAGGGTCGGATGTCCTATGGCGACTATCTGATGCTGGATCGCCTGCTCGATGCGCAGGCGCCGCTCTCGACCGCGCATGACGAGCTGCTGTTCATCATCCAGCACCAGACCTCCGAATTGTGGATGAAGCTCGCGATCCACGAGATCAAGGCGGCGATGGCCGCGATCGCCAAAGACGACGTGCAGCCGGCGTTCAAGATGCTGACACGGGTGTCACGCATCTTCGAGCAGCTCAACGGCGCCTGGGACGTGCTGCGCACGATGACGCCGAGCGAGTACACGTTGTTCCGCGACAAGCTCGGCGAGTCCTCCGGCTTCCAATCGTTCCAGTATCGTTCGATCGAATTCCTGCTCGGCAACCGCAATCTCGCGATGCTGCGCCCGCATGCCCATCATCCGGAGCTGACCGCCGAGCTGGAAGCGATCCTGGCGAAGCCCAGTCTGTACGACGAAGCGCTGCGGCTGTTGGCGCGGCGCGGCTTCTTCACCGGCGCCGACGGCCAGCGCACCGACTGGCGCGGCACGCGCGCTGAGAGCGCGGAGGTCGCGGCGGCCTGGACCAGCGTCTACCGCGATCCGCAGCGGCATTGGGAGCTGTATGAGCTCGCCGAGAAGCTGGTCGATTTCGAGGATTATTTCCGCCGCTGGCGCTTCAACCACGTCACCACGGTGGAGCGCATCATCGGCTTCAAGACCGGCACCGGGGGCACCAGCGGCGTCAACTATCTGCGCAAGATGCTGGAGATCGTTTTGTTCCCCGAACTCTGGAAGCTGCGCACCGGGCTGTGAGCCCGCGCGCACATCAATCCGATCAGGAGATCCTCATGCTCTATGCCGTCAAGGACTGGGACAACGCTTACGCCAACGGCCCGAACATCGCCGGCGGCGAGCGCTGGCCCGGGCTGTGGGTGGCGCCGGCGGAGAGCTATCGCGCCGACATGGTGGGGCAGGGCCGTGCCAAGCTCGACATCGCCTATGGCGCGCATGACCGGCAGCGCCTCGATCTGTTCCTGCCGGAGGGGGCGCCGAAGGGGCTCGTCGTGTTCGTGCATGGCGGCTATTGGATGCGGCTGGACAAGAGCTTCTGGTCGCATCTTGCGCGGGGGCCTATCGCGCGCGGCCATGCCGTGGCGATGCCGTCGTACCGGCTGTGTCCCGAGGTCGGCATCGCCGATATTTCGACGGATGTGGCGCAGGCCATCGCGCGCGCGATGGACGAGGTCGCAGGTCCCGTGGCTTTGACTGGCCACTCCGCCGGCGGCCATCTCGTCAGCCGCATGATCTGCCGCGGCGCGCCACTGCCGCCCGAGCGACAGGGGCGCATCACCAGCGTGGTCTCGATCTCCGGCCTGCACGATCTGCGCCCGCTGCAGCGGACCGCGATGAACGAGACGCTGCACATCGACGACGCCACGGCTGCGAAGGAGAGCCCCGCGCTGCTGGTGCCGATCGATCACGTCAAGGTCACTGCCTGGGTCGGCGGCGCCGAGCGCAACGAATTCCGCCGCCAGGCCCAATTGCTCGCGAATATCTGGATCGGGCTGGGGGCGACGACCGCGTATGTCGAGGCGCCGGATCGGCACCATTTCGATGTGATCGATGAACTGGCGGATGCGGAGAGTGGGTTGGTGCAGGCGCTGGTGGGGTGATCTCAAGTAGCGTCGATTGCAGCGCTCGCCCCGTGCTCCGTGCATGCGTTCTGCGGTGACGGCGCAGCGACCTCATCTCCCCTCCCCCTTGCGGGGAGGGGTTGGGGGTGGGGGTCCCCGGGCGCTGAACTTGACTACGTGCGCTGTCGATATTTCCCAGGATGCGAGTCCATTTGAAGCGCGGATCAGGATATCCGCTTGCGACGTGCCGGAAGCGCGTCCTGCGTCAACGATGGTGATGGTCTTCGCGGAGCCGCGGAGCTTCAGCGCTCCTCACATCGAGCGTGACTCGTGGACCCCCACCCCCGACCCCTCCCCGCAAGGGGGAGGGGAGTCCACCGTCATCGTGGCGATATCTCGAATCCGGCGCTGACCTCCTCACCGCTCCGCCACCGCATCGCCCCAGGCGTGGAAGATTTCCGTCGCGCCGCTGTTCACGTCGCCGTCCCGCATCACGATGCTGGGGCAGGCGAACTTCATCGGCATGGTTTGCACCGGCGCCGGCACGGTCTCGAACTTCGCTGTCAGCACGTCCATCACCTCCGCCGGCAGCCGGGTGTCGGCGCCGACCACGTCACCTTCGCTGGCGTCGATGCGCGGCTGGTGGATCGCCGTATCGAGATCCATGCCAAAGTCCATCACGAAGGACAGCATCTGTGCCACGGCGGGCAGGATGCGGCGGCCGCCGGAGGCGCCGAGGGCGAGGCGACGGCCATCGGCGGCCTGCGCCACCACCGGCGTGTAGTTGGTGAGGCAGCGCTTGCCCGGAGCCAGCGAGTTCGTGGTGCCGGGCGTCGGGTCGAACCACATGATGCCGTTGTTCATCATGATGCCGCTCTGCGGCGCCTGGAATTTCGAGCCGAAGCCCGACAGCAGCGTCTGCGTCACCGCCGCCATGTTGCCGTCGCGGTCCACCACCGAATAGTGCGTGGTGCAGGCCGGCGCGAGATATTCGGCGCCAAGCGCGCGCTTGCCAGGCGCATCGCCCATGTCGTTCAGCCGTTCGCGGTACGCCGACTGCACCGCCTCGGCATAGGCGATGAACGTGCTTGCATCCGGAGCCTTGCCCGATGCCGTCACGCGCGCCTGCATCAGCCGCAGCGCGTGAGCCAGCGTCGGGCCGGCCGTCAGCTCCGGCGTCGCGAACACCGTGCCGCCGCGATAGGGGATGCGCAGGGGATCGCGGACATGCGCCTCGAACGCGGCGAGGTCATCCACCGAGAGCGCGCCGCCGGCGGCCTGGATGTCGCGGGTCAGCGAGCGGGCGATGTCGCCGCGGTAGAAGTCGCGCGCGCCGGCGCTGGCAAGATGTGCCAGCGTCGCCTTCAGCTGCTCCTGCGGCAGCCGCGTCACCGCCTTGGCGCCCCATTGCGGATTCGGCGGCAAGCCATCCTTCAGATAGGCCGCGGCGCTGCCGGGATAGCGGCGCAGGTCGGCGGCGCAGCTCGAGATCATCACGGTGGTCCACCAGTCCACCAGCAAGCCCTCGGCGGCGAGCTTCACGCTCGGCGTGACGAGATCCTGCCACGGCAGCCGCGCGTAGCGGCGATGCGCCGCCTCCATGCCCGCGACGACGCCGGGCACTGCGATCGCGCCGGGGCCGTGCAGATTGCGGTCGTCCTTGACGCGGGGCCAGGGAAAGATGTCTGCCGCGACGCTGCCGTCATTGGCCAGCGGATAGTCCGCGGCATCAAGGCTGTCGGGCGCGCGCATGCCGTAGTCGATCACCTCGACGTGGTTGTCCCTGGCGCGGTACAGCAGCATGGCGCCGCCGCCGCCGAGGCCGCTCATCCATGGCTCGAGCACGCCGAGCGCAAAGCCGGTCGCCACCACGGCATCGACGCAGTCGCCGCCTGCGGCCAGCACCTCGGCCCCGACCTCGGCGGCGCGCCGTGACTGCGCCGCGACAATGCCGCCCTTGCTGGTCACCGCCGGCTTGCGGATCTGCTGACGATTGGAAAACTGGTACGGCATGGCACTCCCCGATCCCGCCTGATGGTCCGGCGAATTGACACCGCCGGGCCTCGGCACACAATCGGCAACAGCGGGACGCTCCCCAGCCCGGATCGAATGACGGGGCCTCGCGTTGAGGAGATGTTTACCAATGGGTACTATGGTCTTCGGCAGACCAGATCGATCTCGATCAGCGCGTCATAGGCCAAGCCGGTGACGCCGACGCAGGTGCGGGCCGGCAGCCGGTCCGGCGGGAAGAATGAACGATAGGTTTCATTCATCGCCGCGTAATCCCGCTTGAACTCGGTCAGGTAAATCCGAGACATCACAATATGTTCGAGGCCAAGGTTGAGACCTTGGAGGATGTACTTCAAGTTCTGCATCACCGCCTTCGTCTGATTCACGATCCCCTCCGGCAGCACGCCCGGCGCCTCCGGCGAGTCCGGCATCTGGCCGGTGACGAACACGAAGCCGTCGGTTTCGACCGCGTGGCTGAACGGCGCCACCGGCCTGGTCGCACCGGAGATCATGTGGAACTGCATAGGGATGGTCCTTTGTTCGGGGCTCGCTCGAAACACAACAACCGTCGTCATTGCGAGGAGCGAAGCGACGAAGCAATCCAGGGCCGAGCGTGACGCCCTGGATTGCTTCCGCCTTCGCTCTTCGAGCTTCGGCGGACAAGTCGCTTCGCTCGCAATGACGGAATTCCGGGACGCAGCGATTGGATCGAGAGTCAGCCCGCATCCTCGAACAGCCGCTTGCTCAGGATCGCGTGCACGCCCCAATTGCCGTCGACGACCTGCGTGACGCCGAAGTCCACCGCCGCCGACATCAGCGCGACCGCCTCGTCCTCGCTGAGGCCTTTGATGTGCATCAGGAAGCGGCGCATCTTGCGGAAGGCATCCTTCATCGCGAGGTCGAGCGAGGAGGTCGCGTAGACCTCGCTTTGGCCTTGCGCGCCGAACTCGGCGAGATAGTTCGGGTGGCTGAAGCCGGTCAGCACCCAGTCGGTCGCGGTCTCGATCAGCGGGTAAGAGAGATCGGCGAACGGCTGCCCCGCGAGCTGCGCCTTCTTGTGCAGGATGACCTGAAACGTGCCAGTCATCGAGCATTCAATCGCCGTGCCGCCGAGCTCGCCGTCGCCTTGCGTGGCGTGGGGGTCGCCGACCGACAGCAGCGCGCCGGGAACCGCGACGGGGAGATACACGGTCGCGCCCTTGCCCAGCCGCCAATTGTCAAGATTGCCGCCGAAATAGGACGGCGGAATCGAATCGACGAAGTCGACCTCGCGCGGCGCCACCGCGATCACGCCGAAATGCGGCCGCAGCGGAATGCGGATGTTGTCGAGCACGCCGTGGCGGCGCTTGATGCTGCCGGGCGCCACCGGCACACCGGGATAGTCGTAGGTCGCGTGGACGACTCCGGCCGGATCGGTCTGCGGCTCCCAGCGGTAGGAATAGAGCGCGCGCGCATGCGGCTCGGGATCGCCGGCAAAGATCTCGTAGATCGTCACCGCCTCGCGCGGCGCCGGTGCTGCAATCAGTTCGTTGTAGTGATAGCCCCACCACGCCGCGACGCTGGAGCCGAACACACGGCCTTCATGCGTCCTGCTCTTGCTTGGCCGCGGCACGATGTCGAGGATGCGAACTTCGAGCACGTCGCCGGGCTGCGCGTCCTTGATCGCGACCGGGCCGGTGCAGATGTGGACGCCAAAGCCTTCGCCGGCGCCGCGGCCGAACACGCTGGCGTCCATCGGACCGGCGCCGCGGCGGTCGACGTTCTTCTTGGCCTTGGTCCAGCCGAACACGCTGAGCGCAGCGGCATCGCCTGCGATCATCAGCTCGGGATCATCGGAGGCATGCTGGGTCAGCGTCTCCACCGTGATCGTGTCGCCGGATGCGATTTCGATCTGCGGCGGCAGCGAGCGGCTGAAATAGCCCCAATGCACCCGTTCGGCCGACACCGCGAGATGATGGTGATGCCGCCGCGCATCCTGGTCGTTGGCCGGCGCGGGTAGGGCGATGTCGCTCCTGGTTGACGCCGGCCTCTCGCAGACGCGCTGCTGCGCCAGCGCGTCCTGCGGCCAGCCGCGCTGGCCGCGCGGAGTCGCCGACGTGATCGCCTGCTCGGCCTTCTGCTGCCGGAACTCGCGCGGCGACAGGCCGAAGCGGGCGCGGAAGCTGCGGCTGAAATGTGCCGAATCGGCGAAGCCGTAGCGATAGGCGATCTCCGAGATCGAATGGTTGGCTTCGGCCGGATTGGACAGGTCGGTCCAGGCCCGCTGCAGCCGCCGTTCCCTCACGTAGTGACTGAAATTATCACCAGCGCCTTCGAACAATTTCTGCAGATAGCGCTCTGAGATGCCTTCGGCCTGGGCCACCCGCGCCGGCGTCAGCTCGGCATCGTCGAGCCGCCGCTCGATGGTCTGGCAGATCCGGTGAAGGATCGCGGCCTGCGTCGCGCTGCTGCCGGCCTCCGTTGCCGGCACCGCTTGTTGATGGGCGAGCGTCAGCAGCAGATCGACCAGGCTCTGTGCGACCGTGCTCCATTCGGCATCGCTGAGGGTTTCGAGCGCCCGCGCGGTGGCCTCGATGGTGCGGCAGACCACGTCGGCAAGACCGCTCGGCGCGATCACCTGGGGCCTGGCCAATTTCAGCTTGCCGCTGATGCGGCCATGCAGGGCGTCCGCCGTCACCGACAGCACGATCGCGCGCAGGTCGCGCTGGAAGGCGATCCCCCAGTCTCCCGTGCGCGGCAGCAGCATCAGATGCCCCGCGGGCACGATGCGGTGGCTGTCGCCGCTCCGGAGCACGGCGCCGTCCTCGATCGCCAGCAGCACGATCGGCAGGTCTTCGTGGGGCTGCGGAACCGCAGTGACCACCTGCGCGCCGGCCGACAGCCGCGAGAGCGCGATGCCCGGCGCATGGCGATGCGAGGCGGTGGCATGGCCATCATAGAATGGCGTCTTCGCCGCGGGCTGCAGCCCGACCGCATTCAGCACGTCGCGCCACGCCTCCGGACGCTCGCCCTCGGAATAGGATTCGCTGGTGAACGGACGAAAACTCATGGCACGCCCCGGGTCCGGGAACGCGAAGCAACCCCCGTGCCAGATGAGCTTGACCGTTTGTCGTTTTGGCATCGGCGTTTCGGTGCGCGTCAGTCGTCGGCTCCTGGTGTCGTTGTCGCTGGGGCTGTCGCCGCGCGCGCGGTCTGTTCCCCTCCCCCTTGCGGGGAGGGGTTAGGGGTGGGGGTCCACAGCGGCGGTGTCGCTTGGGGCGCCCCCACCCCGACCCTCCCCCGCAAGCGGGGGAGGGAGCGCACCTTGCGCTGGGCGAGAGGGTGCCCGACGTCGACCTCACTCACACCGGAACACGTTCTTGCGGATCGTGCCATGCACGCCCCAATTGGCGTCCACCACCTGGGTGACGCCGAAATCGGCGCCGACCGACAACAGCGAGATCGCCTCGTCCTCGCTGAGATGATGCACCGTCATCAGGAAGCGGCGCAGCTTGCGGAAGGCGTCGCGCATGGCGCGGTCGAGGCTGGAATGGTTGGCGATCTCGGTCTGCGCATTGGCGCCGAGTTCGGCGAGATAGTTCGGATAGGTGAAGCCGTAGACCGACCAGGCGTCGTTGGTCTCGAGCAGCGGATGTGTGAGGCCTTCGAGCTGGGTGCCGCCGAGATCGTTCTTCTTGTGCAGGATGAACTCGAAGTCGCCGGTGAGCGAGGTCTCGATCGCGGTGCCGCCGAGCTCGCTGTCACCTTGCGCGGCATGAGGATCGCCGACCGAGAAATAGGCGCCGGGCACGGCGACCGGATAGTACATCCGCGCGCCCTTGCCGATGCGCCAGTCGTCGATGTTGCCGCCGGTGTAGCTCGGCGGGATCGAGGACACGTAGTCGGCTTCCGATGGCGCGAGCCCCATCGTGCCAAAATGCAGCCGCGCCGGCACCTTGATGCCCGGCATGATGTTCTCGCGCTTCCTGATCGTCGCGTGGTCGACCGGCACGCCGGGATAGTCGATGGTCGGATGCACAATGCCGTCGGGGTCGGTCTGCGGCGTCCAGACGTAGTTGTAGACCGCCCTGGCGAACGGCTCCCCCGCGGTGTCCAGCTCGTAGATGGTGATGACCTCGCGCGGCTTCGGCTCCTCGATCAGGTCGTGATAGTGAAAGCCCCAATTGGCGGCGGCGTTGGAGCCGAAGCATCTGCCGGCATGGCAGCCGCACTGGCTCGGCCGCGGCCTGATGTCGAGGATGCGCACCTCCAGCACGTCGCCGGGCTCGGCGCTCTCGATCGCAACCGGGCCGGTGAGCAGATGCACGCCGATGCCCTCGCCGGAGCCGCGGATGAACGGGCCTTCGGTCGGGCCGGAGCCGCGCCGCGCGACGGCCTTGTGCTCCCTCGTCCACTTGAACACGCTCTCGGCGCCGGGATCGTCCTTGATCATGCGCTCGTAGTCGTCGTTGGCGTGATGCGTCAGCGTCTCGATCGTGGCGCGGTCGCCGGAGCGCAAGGTGAGAGCCGGTGTCACCACCTTGGAAAAATATCCCCAATGGATGGTCTTCGGGGACACCGGCAGCAGATGGTGCTTCATACAAGGGCCTCATGAAAGATCGGACGCGAGATTGTTGATGTTGACGTGAAGGATGAACTCATGCGACCGCATCCTTCGGCCGCTCGGCGTCCATCACCGAGAGGAAGCGCGCAGTCAGCGGGTGACGCGGATTGGAGAGCACCTCGTGCGCCGGACCCTGCTCGAGAATGACGCCGCCGTTGAGGAAGGCGACGCGGTCGGCGACCTCGTCGGCGAAGCGGATCTGATGCGTGGAAATGATCATGGTGAGCCCATCGTCGATGGCGAGCCGGCGGATCACCTCCAACACCTCGCCCACGAGCTCGGGATCGAGCGCTGAGGTCGGCTCGTCCAGCAGCAGCACGCTCGGGTTCGGCGCCAGCGCGCGGGCAATCGCCACGCGCTGCTGCTGGCCTCCGGACAGATGGCGCGGCAGCGCATCGGCGCGATGCGACAGGCCGACGCGGTCGAGCAGCTCCGCCGCGCGGCGCTCGGCCTCGAAGCGGCCCAGGCCGTGCACCCAGCGCAAGGGACCTGCGACATTTTCCTTCGCGGTGAGATGGCCGAACAGGTTGAACTGCTGGAACACCATGCCGACGCCGACGTTGGCGCGCTCATTGGCGATCGCGCGCGGCGACAGCTTGCGGCCGGCCTCGTCAAAGCCGAGCTTGCGGCCGCCGACGCGGATCTCACCGGAATCCCAGTTCTCCAGGTGATTGATGCAGCGGAGCAGCGTGCTCTTGCCGGAGCCTGAGGGGCCGAGCAGCGCGATCACCTCGCCGATGCGCACGGTGAGATCGAGCCCGTCGAGCACGGTGTGGCCGTCATAGGCCTTGCGCAGCCCGGTGACCTCGACGGCGACATTGTTGCGGGCGACCGTCGCCGCGCGCCTGGCGCGATCCTCGATCGACAGCGCTAGCCGCGGCGTTTCTTTCAGTTCGGCGGGCTCCGGCGGCGCGGCCTCGATGGCAGGGGCTGTTTTCTCGGCGAGTTCCAGCTTCGTCGCGTGGCCGATGCGGCGCCAGGGTAGCAATAGCGCAAGGTAGTCCGCCAGCTTGCGCTGCTTCGCCGTGCGGTCGAGATCGAGCAGCCATTCCAGCGCGAGCTGGATGACGCTGATCGCGCCGGTCAGCACGAGATAGATGAGACCCGAGGCGAAGAAGATCGAGAAGAAGTCGAAGGTGGACGACGCGAGCTGCGTCGAACGCAAGGTCAATTCCTGCACCGCGATGACGGAGGCGAGCGAGGAGTTCTTCAGCGCGCTCACGGCCTCGTTGCCGAAGGCGGGGATCATGGTGCGGATCGCCTGCGGCGCGATGATGCGGCGCATCAGCACTGATGGCGTCATGCCGAGCGCCTGGGCGGCCAGGAGCTGGCCGCGATCGACGCCGAGCACGCCGGAGCGCAGCATCTCGGCGATGAACGGCGCCTCGTTGCAGGCGAGTGCGAGGCCCGCCGCCAGCACCGCCGGCAGCTTGATGCCGATATGCGGCAGCGCGTCGTAGGCGAACACCATCTGCAGGATCAGGGGTGTGCCGCGGAAGATCACGGTGTAGCCGCGTGCGATCGCCGCCAGCAGCCAGAACCGGCTGAGCTGCATGGCCGCGAGGACGAGGCCGAGGATTAGTCCGCCGATCAGGCCGAGCGCGGTGACCTGCAGGGTCAGCTCGATGCCCTGTATCATGTACGGCATGCTGAGATAGTGCAGGAAGAGGGACATGAGGGGGCGGCCTGCTGGATGCGTAGGGTGGGCAAAGGCGCGACGCGCCGTGTCCACCGTGGTGTTCGGGAAGAAATACGGTGGGCACGCTTCGCTTTGCCCGCCCTACGAAGTTGCCTCGCGCACGAGTCGCCAAGTAACTGGTGCGCTCCCTCTCCCCTTGTGGGGGAGGGGTGGGGAGGGGGTACCCAGCAAAGATTCATCGTGTGGACCCCCACCCCGACCCCTCCCCGCCTAGCGAAGCTCCGCTTCGCGCGAGGGGAGGGGAGCGCAGCGCGCGCGCGGCCGCGGTTCCGCCTTGAGACGATTACGAGGCATTAGTCCGCCGTGAGAATATCCGGCTCCTTGAAGTTCGCCGGATCGAGCTGCCACTTCTTCAGCAGCTCCTGATGGATGCCTTCCTTCTGCACCTCGATCAGCGCGGCCATGACGGCGTCGCGGAACTTCGGCTTGTCCTTGGGAACGGCGATGCCGACCGAATAGGGGATGGTGACCGCGATCGCCTTTTCGAGCTTGTCCGGATAGGCCTTCACCGCCTGGTCGACCGTGTTGACGTCGTTGACATAGGTGTCGGCGCGCCCGGCCAGGATGGCTTGGATACAGTTGGCGTTGTTGTCGTAGAGCTGGATCGTCGGCTCAGGCTTTCCGGCTTCCTTGCATTTCGGCGCGAGATCCTGGATCAGCGGTACCTCGACGTAGCCGGTGTTCTCGGCCGCAGCCGCGCCGCACATCGACAGGTTGATGCCGTTGATGCCCTTCGGGTTGCCCTTGGCGACCAGCACGCCGTCGAACACCTTGGAGTAGGTGATGAAGTCGGCGGCCTTGGCGCGCTCCTTGGTGGCGTAGATGTCGGAGATGACGATGTCGGCCTGACCGCTCGCCAAGGTCGTCAGCAGCGCGGCGAAGGTCACCGGCTTGTAGGTCAGCTTGAAGCCGAGACAGTCGCCGATGGCCTCGCCGAGATCGATGTCGAAGCCGACATATTTGCTCGGGTCTTTCGGGTTGATCGACTCATAGCCCGGCGTGTGCGGATTGATCGCGTTGACCAGCGTCTTGCCCTTCCAGTCCGGATATTTCTCCTTCAGCGCCGCGCAGCCCGCGGGCGTCGCCGCCTGCGCGTCGATGGGGGCGAGAAGTCCCGCCGCGATGATGACGCCGAGCGCGGCAAGCCACGCCCGCCGCGCTCCAGTGAATAGCCTCGTCTGCATGTTGCCAGCTCCTTCGAACGATGATGTCGCGCTGGTCCGGCGGTGCATTGGTGCCGTCGCCCCGGTCCAAGCTCGAAGGCAAGCTTAGGTGCGGGCCTGCGCGGATGGCTTGTCCGTGGGCGCACAAAATATTGGATCGTGCCGGTGCAAGAATTGAGCACGCATTGCTCAAATCCGCGCCGTTGCGACGGACCGTCGCGCAGGCGTCAAGTCCGCCTGCTCGGTCCTCGAAGATTCCGAAAGTCGGAAATCGAGCGCGCCGGCGACGGTTTCACGTGCGCACGGGGCTAGCGCCAAGATGGCGCTGCCGCCGCATCACGCGTCAGGATCGCCGCGTCGCTGCGCCCATGCGAATGTGCATTGCGATAACTCGTGGCCCAGGCTTGGCGGCAGCGGAGCTCCCGACTACGATGCCGCCGCACAAGTTGCTGATCTGTTTGTTGAGGTGTCTGCAATGCCGTTCCGTTTTACGGGACAAATGTCACTCGGCCATTTCGCAGTGCGGACACTGATCGTCACAGCCTATGCCGTCATCTTCGCGCCCGTCGTCATGATCGTCGTGACCAGCTTCTTCGCGCAGGAGATCGTGAGCTTTCCGCCGCCGGGCCTGTCGCTGAAATGGTACGCGAACGCGCTGAGCAAGCCGGAATTTCTGCGTGGCCTCGTGACCAGCTTCCAGGTCGCGCTGCTCGCGACCGCGATCGGCGTGCCCATTGGCACTGCGGCGGCGCTTGCCATCGTGCGCGGCGAGTTCCGTGGCCGCCAGGCGCTGTCGTCGTTCCTGCTGGCGCCGCTGGCCGTGCCCGGCGTCGTCGCCGGCTCCGGCCTCTACATGTTCTATGTGGTCGCCGAGGACCTGCTCGACCGCGACATCAAGGCAACCACGGAAGGGCTCGTCGCGGCGCATACGCTGCTGGCGATTCCGTGGACGGTGCGGCTCGTGGTCGCCAGCCTGCAGGGGCTCGACCGTGCCGCCGAGGAGGCCGCCGCCAATCTCGGCGCCAGCCCGTTCACGGTGTTCCGCCGTATCACCCTGCCGATGATGCGCTCCGGCATCGTCGCCGCGGCGATGTTCTCCTTCATCCAGAGCTTCGAGAATCTCGATCTGTCGATGCTGCTGGTCGGTCCCGGCCGGATCACCTTGCCGGTTGCGATGCTGAACTACCTCGAATTCCGCATCGATCCGACGCTCGCCGCGGTCGCCACTGTGCAGATCGCGCTGGTTGGCATTCTGATGGTGGTGACCGACCGCTTCGTCAAGCTGTCGCGGGTGGTGTGATGGCGCAGCTCACCCTGGAGAAGCTGACCAAGCGCTTCGGGACGTCGATCGGCGTGGAGGGGCTCGATCTCGCCGTCGGCGAGGGCGAGCTGGTCGCGCTGCTCGGACCCTCCGGCTGCGGTAAGACGACCACCTTGCGCATGGTCGCGGGCTTCCTGCCGGCCACGAGCGGCCGCGTGCTGTTCGACCGCGAGGACGTGACGCATCTGCCGGCCTACAAGCGTGCGACCGGCATGGTGTTCCAGTCCTACGCGCTGTTTCCGCACATGAGCGCAGCCGACAATGTCGGCTTTGGTCTGGAGATGCGCGGCATCGGTGCCGCCGAGCGCAAGACGAAGATCGAGGAGGCGCTCAGGCTGGTGCGGCTGTCGCATCTCGCCGACCGGCTGCCGCGGCAATTGTCGGGCGGGCAGCAGCAGCGCGTCGCGCTGGCACGGGCGCTGGTGATCAATCCGCGCATCTTCCTGCTCGACGAGCCCCTGTCCAACCTCGATGCCAAGCTGCGCGCCGAGGTGCGGCTCGAGATCCGCGCGCTGCAGCAGCGGCTCGGCCTGACCACCTTGATGGTGACGCATGACCGCGAGGAGGCGCTGACCATGGCCGATCGCCTCGTGGTCATGGAGGGCGGCCGCGTGCGCCAGATCGGCACACCGCAGGAGCTGTATGATTCGCCCAGGGATGCCTTCGTCGCCGACTTCGTCGGCCGTTGCAACATCCTGGCCGGCCGGCGTGCGGACGCCAATAACTTCCGTACCAGCGCCGGCCTGCTGTTGCCGGTCGATGTCGCCAGCGGCGAGCGCGACGATGCCGATGCTTTCGCGCTGCGGCCTGAACGCATTGCAGTGGTGGCCGGTGAGTCCGGCGAGGTGCGCGGCCGCGTGCTGGCGATCACCTATATGGGCGCGCAGAGCGAATATGTGGTGGCGATCGGCGACGAGACGCTGGTGGCCGTCAGGCCAACGCCCGACGCGAGCGAGCCGCTGGCAACACTCAAACCGAACGATCCCGTGTCCCTGCAGTGGGACCGCAAGGTCCCGCGTCTCGTGCCGCAGACATCTTCGTAACGCATCCATCCACAGCGAGAGGTTCTCCCATGATTTCGCGACGACATTTTCTCTCCGCCAGCGCCGGCGTCGCCGCGCTGGCCTCCGGCATGCCCACTGCCCGCGCCGAAGGCGGACAGGTCGTGGTCGGCACCTGGGGCGGCGACTACGGCCAGTTGCTCTCCGACATCATCGATAAGCCGATCATGACGCCGAAGGGGTTCGAGATCGTGCAGGACGTCGCCAACGCCGATCCGCGCAAGACCAAGCTGCTGGCCGAGCGACAGAGTCGCCGCGGCTCGATGGACGTGTCGTGCCTGTCCGACAACGATACCTACATCGTGTCGCAGTCGGACGTGTTCGAAAAGGTCGATGCAGCCCAGGTGAAGCGGCTCGACAAGGTGTTCCCGGAGCTCAAGAGCGACATCGCGATCCCGCACATCTATTCGGCGCAGGTCATCCTCTACAACACCAACCAGGTGAAGACGCCGCCGCAATCCTTCGCCGATCTGTGGGATCCGAAATGGCGCGGCCGCATCGGTCTCGCCGACATCCTCTATCCCAACAACACGCTGGCCGCGGCGCTCGCCGGCGGCGGCGGCGTCAGCAATCTCGATCCGGCCGAGAAGAAGCTGATGGAATGGCGCTCGCTCGACGTGAAGATCTATCCGTCGAACGAGGCGCTGGCGGCGGCGCTGAAGTCGGAGGAGGTCTGGATCACTACGATGTGGCTTGCCCGCGGCTTCATGTGGAAGAAGTCCGGCATTCCGCTCGCCCATGTCGTGCCGAAGGAAGGCACGCCGGCGATCGTGTTCCAGGCCGCGGTGCCGAAGAACGCCAAGAACAAGGCCGGCGGTTTCGCCTATCTCGACGCGATGCTGGACGCCAAGGCGCAAGGCGGCTTCGCCGACAAGATGGGCTATGTCCCGACGGTCACCGATGCGCCGCTGCCGGAGGATCTCGCCAAGCAGGTCAGCCTGACCGAGGCCGAGCGCGCGCGGCTGCTGAAGCCGGACTATGCCTATGCCGCCGGGCGCTCGCAGCGTACGCTCGACTTCTGGAACAAGGAGTTCAAGGCGTAAGTCTTGAATGATGCGCTCCTGCGGCGAGGCCGCAGGAGCCGTGGCTGAACAGCCGACACTTTCGCAATCGGAGCTCGCGCGATGGCGCTGCTGGTCGTTCCTGCCTGTCTGCTGGTCCTGGCGCTGCTGGTCGGGCCGATGATCCTGATGTTCCGGATCTCGCTCAACCAGTTCAGCCCGACCCAGTTGATGATGCAGGCGCTGTCGCCGGACAACTACGTCAAGGCCGCGACCGATCCGTACTACCAGCAGATCATCCTGGCCACGCTGGGCATCGCGCTGCTGTGTACCTTGCTCACGCTGATTCTCGCCTTTCCGGCGGCCTATTGGCTCGGCCGCATGGAGAGCCGCTGGAAGAGCCTGGTCGTCATCGCGACCCTGTTTCCGCTGCTGGTCGGCAATGTCGTGCGCTCGGCCGGCTGGATGGCGCTGTTCGCGCGCGACGGGCTCGTCAACACGGTTCTGATGAAGCTCGGCCTGATCTCCGCGCCGCTGGAGATCATGTACACGACCAAGGCGGTCATCATCGGCATCATCGCCGTCGTGCTGCCCTACATGATCCTGACGCTGTCCGCGGTCATCGAGAGCATCCCCCGCGACCTCGAATATGCCGCCGCCAATCTCGGCGCCTCAGGCGCGCGCGTGTTCTGGCGGGTGATCCTGCCGCTGTCGGGTCCCGGCGTCGCCGCCGGCTCGATCCTGGTGTTCGTTTTGTGCATGAACACCTATGCAACGGCGGTGCTTCTCGGCGGCCCGCGATTCAAGATGATGGCGCCTGCCGTGTACGACCAGTTCGTGCGCGGCAACAACTGGCCGATGGGCGCCGCCCTCGCCTTCATGCTGCTGGCGGTGACCATGGCCTTCACGGTGTTCGGCAGCGTGGCGTTCGCGCGGAAGTACAGGGCGGGGTGACGGTAGACGCCGTCATTGCGAGAAGCGCAGCGACGAAGCAATCCAGACTTGCTTCCTGGCCCTGGATTGCTTTGCTCCGCTCGCAATGACGGGAAGACGATGCGTAGGGTGGGCAAAGGCGCGCAGCGCTGTGCCCACCATCTTGGAAGAAAGCAGACGCATGGTGGGCACGCTGCGCTTTGCCCACCCTACGGTCTCAAATGGAGGACACGCCGTCGTGACGGAACAGATGCTCCCTGGCGATGAGCTCGCCTTCATCCGGAACAAGGGCGCGGCGCCGATCGTGCCGAAGGCGACGACGCGGGATCGCGGGATCGGGCCGTTCAAGCGGCTGGCGCTGCGCAGCGCCACTGTCATCGACGGCACCGGGGCGCCGCCGATCGGGCCGGTCGACATCATCGTCGAGAACGGCCGCATCGTCAGCATCAAGAAGATCGTCGGCTATGGCTATGCCGGCACCCCCGGCGAGCCGGCCGATCACGAGATCGACTGTCGCGGAAAATGGGTGACGCCGGGCTTCGTCGACTGCCACGCCCATGCCGGCGTTGCCTATCACTCCGCCAATGGCTGGGTGCCGCCGGTCGACTACGTCTACAAGCTCTGGCTGGCGCATGGCGTCACCACGGTGCGCGAGATGGGCTCGATGAACGGGCTGTCCTGGATGCTCGACCAGAAAGAGCGCGCCGAGAACAACACGATCGCCGCGCCGCGGCTGCTCGCCTATGCCTATTTCCCGGCCGTCAACGACATGGTCAAGACGATCTACACGCCGGAGCAGGGGCGCACCTGGCTGCGTCAGGTCAAGGAGCGCGGCGCCGACGGCATCAAGTTCTTCGGCGCGCCGCCCGCGATCATGGAAGCCGCGCTCGACGAGTGCAAACAGATCGGCCTGCGCACCGGCTGCCATCACGCCCAGATGGCGGTGTCGCGCATGAACGCGCTGACCACGGCGCGCTGGGGCCTGACCAGCGCTGAACATTACTACGGCCTGCCGGAGGCGCTGTTCGAGGATCGCGTGATCCAGAACTTCCCGCTCGACTACAACTACACCGATGAATATTTCCGCTTCTCGGTCTCGGGGCAGATGTTCAAGCAGGGCGCCGAGCCCGGCTCGGCCAAGTGGAACGAGGTGCTGGAGCAGTTCCTGGAGATCGGTTTCACCTTCGTGCCGACCTTTACGATCTACGACGCCAACCGCGACCTGATGCGGGCGCGCCAGGCCTATTGGCACAAGGAGTACACTTGGAAGTCGATGTGGGACTACTTCACGCCGCAGCGCGGCGGCCACGGCTCGTACTGGTATCGCTGGTCGACCCAGAACGAGATCGAGTGGAAGGAGAACTACCGGCTCTGGATGGCGTTCATCAACGAGTACAAGAACCGCGGCGGCCGTGTCTGCACCGGATCGGATTCCGGCTTCATCTACCAGATCTTCGGCTTCGGCTATGTCCGCGAGCTCGAGTTGCTGCAGGAGGCCGGCTTCCATCCGCTGGAGGTGATCCGCTCGGCGACATCGCAGGGCGCAGCACTCTGCGGCCTGCAGGACGAGATCGGCACCATCGACATCGGCATGCGCGCCGACATGCTGGTCCACGACCACAATCCGCTGACCGATTTCAAGCTGCTCTACGGCACCGGCGCGATGCGCTTCAACGATGCGACCAATGCAGTCGAGTGGCATCGCGGCCTGAAATTCACGATCAAGGACGGCATCATCTACGACACCGAGGAGCTGCTCGCCGACGTCCGTGAGCTGGTCAAGGCGAGCTGGGAGAGCGACGTGCCGGAGAAATACGCCGCCAAGGATAAAGACAAGGACGCCGCGGCGCCATGAGCGTCGGCATCATCGACTTCTTCGTCCTGACCGGCTTCCTCGGATCGGGCAAGACGACGCTGCTCCGCGATGTGCTGAGCGCGGAGACGGCGTCCGACACGGCCGTGATCGTCAACGAGGCCGGCGAGGTCGGGCTCGATGGCGTGCTGCTGCGCGAGAGCGGCGATGACGTGCCGCTGGCGATGCTGTCGAACGGCTGCGTCTGCTGCCAGGTCGGCAGCGATCTCGCCTTCACCATCGACCGCCTGATCATGGCGCCGCGGCCCGCCGGCCTGCCGCCGTTGCGCCGGATCATCCTGGAGACCTCGGGCCTGTCGATGCCAGGACCGGTGCTGCGCCAGCTCGCGACCTTGGCCGAGCACCGCATGCGCGTCGTCGTCGTCGCGACCTACGATCTCACGCGCGGCCTGGACGTCGCGACGTTCGAGGAGGCCGCGGCCCAATGGGCCGCGGCACATCGGATCATTGCAACCAAGGCGGATCTTGCGCCGGAGGGGCTGACCGATGCGCCGGTGGTGATCGCGCAGCTCAATCCAGTCGCGAAGGCCGTCGCCAACGCGGATCGCGCCGCTGTGGTGTCGGCGGCCTTTGCGCCGCTTACGGCGTCCCCGCCGCTGCGCGACGTCGCGCCTGATCTCGCCGCCGCGCATCCGCGCCTCGCGCTCTGCCTGGTCCGGCCGCGCCATGAGATCGGCTATGCCGATCTCGCCAGTTGGCTGGACAACGTCGCGGGTCGGCTCGGCGAGCGCCTTCTGCGCATCAAGGGGCTCGTCAAGGTGCAGGAAGCACCGCGCCCATTGCTGGTCGAAAGCGTCGGCACGGTGTTCTCGCCGCCACGCCAACTGACCGTCGACAAGCCCCCAGCGCCCTTCATCGTCGTGATCGCGCGCGACATTGCCCGCGATGAGCTCGAACAGGTCGAGCCGATGGGGTTGTTCACGTTCTCCTGGCGGGAGCCCGAGCGCGGAGCAGCGAGGGGCGGCATCCGCGCGGAGTGGGTGACCTAGGCGGTTGTCTCGGTTGGACAGCACGAGAGGACTTGGCGTCATTCCGGGGCAATCGTGCACACGTGACGGCGTGTGCGCGATTGAACTCGGAATCTCGAGATTGTTGGAAACGAACGCAAGGCAACGTCGGGATTCCGGGTTCAAGGCCTGCGGCCTTGCCCCGGAATGACGGTGGTCGTGATGGAGAAGGACTAATTCCCCCCGATCGTGCTCAAGCTCCGTGATGGATAGCGCAAAGCCACGTCGAACGGGTTGAGCTTGCCGGCCAGCACCTGCGCCTCGCCCTGCAGGATCTTGACCACATGCGGCAGCCGGTCCGCGTTCAGCCGCTCCGCCAGCGTGCCCACGCTGAGCGCCGCCACCGCGCGGCCCTGCGCGTCGAGCACGGGCACGCCGACGCCGGCCATGCCGGGAATGAGGCCGGTGCTGGTATTGACCCAGCCTTGCGCGCGCGCCTGCGCCAGCGCACTGCGCAGCGAGGCCTCGTCGAGGAAGCCGCGATCGAGCAGGCGCGGGATGTTGAAGCGGATCACGGCCTCCTGCTCGTCCTCGGGCAGGTTGGCGAGAATCGTGAGGCTGCCCTGGCCAAGCCCGAGCGGCACCTTGCCGCCGATGTCGCCGGTGAAGGAGCGGATCGGAAACGGTCCTTCGACGCGGTCGAGGCAGACCGCATCGAAGCCGTTGCGCACCAGCAGGAAGATCGTGTCGCTCAAGGTCGCCGACAGCCGCAGCAGCGCCGGCCGCGCCGCCTCGCGCAGGCCGCTGGCTTGGCCGGCGCGTGCGGCGAGCACGTAGAAGTCGAGCGCCAGGCGATAGCGCTTGCCGGCGGCCTGCTCGGCAAAGCCCTCCGCCACGAGGTCCTGCAGCATGCGGTGCGCGGTCGGCTGGCTGCAGCCCGCGGTCTCCGCGATGTCCTTCAGCCGCAGCCCGTCGGGGTCGCCCTCGGCGAGGATGCGGAGCAGCTTCAGGGCCCGGCGAAGGCTGGAGGACGAATCGGTGTCGGCTGTCGTCATCTGATCGGTGAATGTTGGCGTCGAATTCGTCACATGGATTTCATATAGCAGAATATCAGATAGATAAATTCAGGATATCGGAATTCATGATTGACCGTCTGCGTGGCCCGCCGGCATGAAAGAGCCCCAGGGCGGCAATCCCGGGCGATGACAGGAAGCCTCCCGCGCGAGGACGCATGGGTTTCCTGACGCTGGACGGTTTGACGAAGCTCTACGGCGATGTCGCTGCGGTCAGCGACGTCAATCTCAGCGTCGCCAAGGGCGAGTTCATCTCGCTGCTCGGCCCCTCCGGCTGCGGCAAGACCACGACGCTGCAGATGATCGCCGGCCTGGTCGAGCCGACGTCGGGGCGCATCACGCTCGACGGTCGCGACATCACCCACGAGAAGCCCGATCGCCGCGGCCTCGGCATCGTCTTCCAGAGCTACGCGCTGTTTCCGCACATGACGGTGGCGCAGAACGTCGCCTTCGGACTCGAAATGCGCAAGGTGATCAGGGCCGAGCGCGAGGCGCGCGTCAAACAGGCGCTGGCGCTGGTGCAACTCGCCGCGCTCGCCGACCGCTATCCACGCCAGCTCTCCGGCGGGCAGCGTCAGCGCGTCGCGGTGGCGCGCGCGCTCGTGATCGATCCGCCGGTGCTGCTGCTCGACGAGCCGCTGTCCAATCTCGACGCCAAGCTGCGCGAGGAGATGCAGTTCGAGCTGCGCGGCATCCAGCAGCGCGTCGGCACCACCACGATCATGGTGACGCACGACCAGAGCGAGGCGCTGTCGATGAGCGATCGCGTGGTGGTGATGGAGCAGGGCCGCATCATGCAGATCGACGCGCCCTATCGGCTCTACGAAAATCCGGCGACGCCGTTCATCTCCTCCTTCGTCGGCAAGATGAACCGGCTGTCCGGCGTGCGGCGCAGCGGCGGCGTCGAGATCGGCGGGCGCTTGCTGCCGTGCGAGGGGGCTGACCTCACCGACGGCACGGCCGCCGTGCTCGCGATCCGGCCGGAGAAGATCGGCCTGACAGCTCCCGGCGCCGGCGTGCTCGATGGCCGCATCAAAGCGCGCTTCTTCCTCGGCAGCACCTGGTTCTTCACCGTGGAGACGCCCGCCGGATTGATCGGCGTCGCCCTGCCCAATGCGGGCGAGGAGCCGGCGTGCGAGGGCGATCAGGTCGGTCTCGCCTGGAGCAGCGCCAGCGCACGCGCGTCGAAGCCCGACGGAGCGCAGTCGGCATGAGCGGCACGCGCGCGACGACACCATGGCTGCTGGCGGCGCCGGGCGCGCTGCTGTTCACCGCATTGGTGGTCGTGCCGCTCGGGCTCACCCTGGCGCTGTCGTTCCACGTCTATGACGCCGCGACCGGCGTCAAGGACGAGACCACGCTGGCGCACTACATCGGCATCCTCTCCGACAGCTACTTTCTCAATATCTTCTGGCGCACGCTGCGGCTCGCCGCGCTGACCACGCTGATCTGCGCCGTGATCGGCGCGCCCGAGGCCTACATCCTGGCGCGCATGCGCGAGCCCTGGCGCTCGGCGTTCCTGCTCGCGATCATCGGCCCGCTGCTGGTTTCGGTCGTGGTGCGCGCCTTTGGCTGGAGCATGCTGCTCGGCCCCACGGGCCTCGTCAACGAGGCCTTCCGTGCGCTCGGGCTCGGCACGGTCAGGATCCTCTACACCGAGACGGCCATCGTCATCGCGCTCGTCCATGTGATGCTGCCGTTCATGGTCATCCCGGTCTGGACCTCGCTGCAGAAGCTCGATCCGATGGTCGAGGCCGCCGCCTGGACGCTCGGCGCCTCGCGCTTCACGGCGCTGCGCCGCGTAGTGCTGCCGCAGGTGACGATGGGGCTGCTGTCGGGCAGCCTGGTGGTGTTCGGACTTTCGGCCTCGGCCTTCGCGATCCCCGCGCTGCTCGGCGGCCGGCGGCTGAAGATGGCGGCGACGCTGGTCTATGACGAATACATGCACGAGCTGAACTGGCCGCTGGGGGCCGCCATCGCGATTCTCGTGCTGGTGATCAATCTCGTCATCATGCTGGCCTATCAGCGCGTCGTCGAGGCGCGCGCCAGGCGGATGTTGGGGTGAGCGGCATGCGCCACAACGGTCCGATCGCCCTGGTCTTTCATGCGCTCGTTACTGGCTTCGTGCTGGCGCCGCTCATCGTGATCTGCCTCGTCGCGTTCACGCCAGCCAACACGTTGACATTGCCGACCACGCAGGTCTCGCTGCGCTGGTTCACAGCCGTGTTCGCGCATCCGGATTTCGTCGCCTCCTTCCTCAACAGCCTGTGGGTTGCGGCAACAGCCGCGACGATTGCGGTCGTGCTCGCGGTCGCCGCCGGCCTCGCGCTCGATCGCTACGACTTCCGCGGCCGCGCGGCGCTGAACGCGCTGTTCCTGTCGCCCCTGATGATCCCGCATCTCGTGCTCGGCGTTGCGCTGCTGCGGCTGTTCGCGCTGCTCGGCGCCACCGGCAGCCTGCTGTGGCTGACCGCAGGTCACATTGTCGTCGTCACGCCTTATGTGCTCCGCTTGGTTCTGGCCGCCCTGTCCGGCCTCGACCGCAGCGCCGAGCAGGCGGCGGTGACCCTGGGCGCTTCCGGCTGGATCGTGTTCCGCCGCATTACCGTGCCGATGATTTTGCCCGGCATCACCGGCGGCTGGCTGCTTGCCTTCATCAACTCCTTCGACGAGCTCACGATGTCGATCTTCATCACCTCGCCCGCCACGATCACCCTGCCGGTGCGCATGTACATGTACGCGACCGAATCGATCGACCCGATGATGGCCGCCGTATCGGCGCTGATGATCGCGGTGACGGCGGCGGCGATGCTGCTGCTCGACCGCATCTTCGGCCTCGACAAGATCCTCGTGGGCCAAGGCTGACACCATGCCGCTGTTGCATCGCCTCGTCCGCAACGACAGCGCCGTCATCTCCTTCACGATCGATGGCGTGCCCTGCGACGGCCGCGCCGGCGACACCGTGCTGACGGCCATGCTCTGCCAGGTCGACCGGCTTCGCTACAGCGAGTTTTCCGCCGCGCCGCGGGCCGGCTTCTGCCAGATGGGCGCCTGCCAGGACTGCTGGGTGCAGCTCGCGAGCGGCGAGCGGCTGCGCGCCTGCACGACGCCGCTTACCGAAGGCATGGACATCATCACACGACGAGGGCGCGGCCATGGCTGAGCGCGCATCTCCCCTGATCGTCGGCGCCGGCCCGGCCGGCATCCGCGCCGCGATGACATTGGTCGCGGCCGGCCTGCGGCCGATCGTGGTCGATGAAGGCCACGCCTGCGGCGGCCAGATCTATCGCCAGCCGCTGAGTCCCGACGGCCGCGATGCCACGGCGCGCTACGGCTCGGAGGCTTCGAAGGCCGCGCGGCTGCATCACGACTTTGCGGCGCTCGGCACCGCAATCGACTATCAGTCGAACACGCTGCTGTGGAATCTGCGCGACGGCGCGGCCGCCATTCTCCGCGACGGCATCAGCCATCGCATCAATTATGATGGACTCATCCTCGCGACCGGGGCGACCGATCGCGTGCTGCCGATCCCCGGCTGGACCCTGCCGGGCGTGTTTACGCTCGGCGGCGCGCAGATCGCGCTGAAGGCGCAGGGCTGTGCGATCGGCCGGCGCGTGGTGTTCGCTGGCTCCGGCCCGCTGCTCTATCTGGTCGCCTGGCAATACATGAAGGCCGGCGTCGACGTCGCCGCCGTGCTCGACGCGGCGCCCTTGTCTGCGAAGCTCAATCTGCTGCGCGCGTTGCCGCTCGCGCCGGGCATCGTGCTGCGTGGATTGCGCATGGCGGTGGAGTTGACGCTGCGCGGAACGCGCGTGCGGTCTGGCGTGTCCCAGCTTCGGATCGAGGGCGAGAGCCGGGTGGCGCGCATCGTCTATCGGGCCGGCGGGCGCGAACACGCGATCAGTTGCGACGGCGTCGGCTACGGCCTCGGTCTGCGCTCGGAGACTCAGGCTGCTGATCTCGCCGGCTGCGCCTTTCGCTTCGATGCGCGCGACGGCGCGCATCGTCCGGTTCGCGACGCCGGTGGCCGCAGCAGCATCGCGGGCGTGTACCTCGCCGGCGACGGCGCCCGCATCGCCGGCGCCGATGCCGCGGAATCCGCCGGCGAGCGGGCCGCGCTGGCATTGTTGGAGGATCGTGGCCTGCCGCATGATTCGATGCGCGCTACCGCCCTCGAACATGCGCTGGCGCGGATCGACCGGCTGCGCGATGGGCTCGAAGCCGCCTTTCCCTATCCATCGCATTGGGCGGGCGACATCGCCGATGACACGCTGCTGTGCCGCTGCGAGGAGATCGATGCCGGCGAGGCGCGGCGCGCGATCAGGGATTTCTCGCTCACCGAGATCAATCGTCTGAAGGCGGTGACGCGCATCGGCATGGGCCGCTGCCAGGGCCGCATGTGCGGCGTGGCCGCCGCGGAGCTCTTGGCTGCGCAGACACGCCGCGACGTCGGCGCCGTCGGCCGGCTGCGCGCGCAGGCGCCGATCAAGCCGATCCCGGTGGCCGTGAGTCTGTCCCTCGACGAGAGGCAGCATGACCCGGCGCATTGACTGCGATGTCGCGATCGTCGGCGGCGGGCTGGTCGGCAGCTCCGCCGCGCTGGCGCTGCGCGGCATGGGCTTCTCCGTCACGCTGCTCGACAAGGGCTTCTGCGGCGCTCAGGCGAGCGGCGTGAACTATGGCGGCGTGCGCCGCCAGGGCCGCCCGCCCGAGCAACTGCCGCTGTCGCAGCGCGCGCATGCAATCTGGCCGCGGCTCGCGCAGCTCATCGGCATCGACGGCGAGTTCCTGCGCTCCGGCCATCTCAAGCTGGCGCGGACGCCTGCGGACATGGCGAGCCTGGAGCGCTACGCCGCCGAGGTCGCGCCGTTCGGGCTCGCTCTCGAGCTGATCGGCCACAATCAACTGCACGAGCGCTTCGGCATCGCGGGCGGCGTCGTGGGCGGCTCATTCTGTCCCGGCGACGGCCACGCCAATCCCCGGCTGGTCGCCACCGCCTTCGCCGCAGCGGCGCGTCGCGCCGGCGCCGAGGTGCTGGAGAACACGGAGGTCACAGGCGCCACCAGGACATTCGAGGGCTTCGTGATCGAGGCCGGCGACGTTGCCATCAGGACGCGTACCGTGATCAACAGCGCCGGCGCCTGGGCCGACGGCTTGGCGCGCGCGTTCGACGAGCCCGTGCCGCTGGAGCGCACCTATCCGTCGATGATCGTGACCGAGCCGCTCGATCTATTTCTCGGCGTCAACATCGGCATCGAGGGCGGCGGCATCTACGCGCGGCAGGTCACGCGCGGCAACGTCGTCGTCGGCGGCGAACGCGCCGCGCCGCTCGCCGATCCCGACTATTCGCGCCCCCGCAGCGACGGCGTGCTTGCCATCATGCAGCGCGCCAGCGAGCTGTTCGGCCCGCTGCGCCATGCCCAGGCGATCCGGTTCTGGAGCGGCACCGAGGCGACGATGCCCGACCGCAATCCGGTGATCGGGCCGAGCGCGACGACGCCGGGACTGATTCACGCCTTCGGCTTCTCCGGCGCCGGCTTCCAGATCGCGCCGGGGGTCGGCGAGGTGCTGGCCGAGCTGGTGCGCGACGGCGAAACCTCGACGCCGATCGTCCCTTTCGCCATCACCCGTTTCTCACCTGCATCGCAGCCGGGCGATGCCTCTCAAGCAGCAATGACGACAGGATCGAAGGAGACCTCGCCATGATCGATGCTCGCGCCACGCTCGGCCCAGCCTTTGCACTCATGCTCGCTGCATCGGCCGCGCATGCGGAAACCAAGACGCTCTATGTCGGCATGAACGGCGGCAATTTCGAGCGCACCTATACGCAGGCGGTGTTTCCGGACTTCGAGAAGGCCAACGACGTCAAGATCGTCGTCGTGCCCGGCACCTCGTCGGAGATCCTCGCCAAGGCGATCGCGGCCAAAGACAAGCCGCAGATGCACGTGATGTTTCTCGACGACGGCGTGATGATCCGCGCCGCCGGCCTTGGTCTGTGCGAGAAGCTGAAGCCGAGCGAGGCGCTCGGCCAGCTCGAGCCGTTCGCGCGACTCAAGGACGACATCGCCGCCGGCATCGACATCGGCATGACCGGCCTTGCCTACAACAAGAAGCTGTTCGACGAGAAAGGCTGGGCGGCGCCGACCTCCTGGCTCGATCTCGCCGATCCCAAGTTCAAGGACAAGGTCGTGTTCCAGTCGGCCTCGGTCTCGACCTTCGGCCTGCACGCCTTCCTGATGGTCAACCGCATCAACGGCGGCAGCGAGGCCAATGTCGAGCCGGGCTTCAAGGCGTTTCCCGACACGATCGGCAAGAACGTGCTCGAATACATTCCGAACTCGGCCAAGATCTCCGAGATGGTGCAGACCGGCGAGGCCGCGATCTTCCCGCTGACGCCGACCGCCGTGTCGACCCTGAAGGAGAAGGGCATCGCTGTCGAATACGCGCAGCCGAAGGAAGGCTCGGTCGTGCTGATGGTCGCCGAATGCGTCATCGCCAACAACTCCGAATCCGAGCTGGCGCAGAAGCTCGCCGCCTATCTGCTGTCGCCGGAAGCGCAGGCCAAGGCGCTGGCGGCCGGCAACATCGTGCCGTCCAACACCACCGCGAAAGCCACGACGCCGGCGGCCGAGCAGAAGCTCGCGACCTTCCACGGCTACATGAAGAGCGCGATCACGCTCGACTGGGACGTCATCAACGCCAGGCGCCCGGAATGGAATACGCGCTGGAACAGGATGATCGAGCGGTAGGCAGGCTTCGTTCCGTCGTCATTGCGAGCGAAGCGATTCAGACCTTTCATGCGGCCCTGGATCGCTTCGCTGGTGCTCGCGATGACGGCCGGGGAGCCAGCGCGTTTGCAGTTCCATCGTCATATCCCGCCAAAGCGGGATATCCAGTCCGCCGTTGCTCTCGATGCCATCACAGCCGTCTCGGCGTACCGGATCGCCCGGTCGAGCCGGGCGATGACGGAAAGTGGCGCTACGCCTGCTCCGATCGTCATTGCGAGGAGCGTAGCGACGAGGCGATCCAGGGTTGCGCAAGGCACCCTCGGATCGCGTGGTAGCTACGCGCATTACCCCGCCGGATAGCTCGTCGCATACGCCTCCGTCAGCGCCTCATCGAGCCGCCGTCCAGCGCTGAAACCTGACAGCGTCGCGGGACGGGTGATGCCCGGCAGCAACCGGCCATCGGGCTCCGGCGGCCCGATCAGGGTGTGCACAGGAATGCGCTCGGCATAGATCGGCAGCGCGTAGTCCTCCTCATCGTCGATGACGCCCGCGGCGCGGATCTTCGCCGATGCCTTTTCGATCTCCATGGTCACGACCGACGTGGCCTTGAGCTCCTGCTCCGTGGTCGGGCGCAGGCTCGCCGTGCGGCCGGGAAACAGCCGATCGACCATCATCACCAGCGCTCGCTCCTTCTCCGCCGGATCCTCGATCAGCCGGGCATGGCCAAACGCCATCACCGAGCGATAGTCGGCCGAGTGATGGAAGGCGCTGCGCGCCAGCACCAGGCCGTCGAGATGGGTCACGGTGAGACAGGCCGGCTGTCCCTCGGACAGGCTGCGCAACATGCGGCTGGCGCTCGACCCATGCCAATACAGCGTCGTTTCCTCGCGCCAATACAGCGTCGGCGTGCAATAGGGCTGGCCGTCGATGACATAGGAGACGTGGCACAGCGTTGCGGAGTCGAGCAGGGCATGGACGGTCGCATGATCGTAGTGGGCGCGCTGATGCCGCCGCTTGACCCGGTTGGTGTCGTCGACGGGATAGCTCGGCATCTGTTGTTCGGACATCGTCAGTCTCCTGTTTCCGTCGACGTCATGCCATGGCAAAGTGGTTGCCGGGAGTTCCACTTCGATGCGAAAGCAGCCAACCACTTCGCGGCGCCGAGACGACGTGCTGGCGCTGCCGATCCACCTCGACCGCACCATCCGCAGCCAGTCGCAGCAGGTGCACGGCGCGCTGCGCACCGGCATCGTAGATGGCCTGCTCGCGCCCGGCCTTCGTCTGCCTTCGACGCGCGGGCTCGCCGAGCAGCTCGGCGTCCGCCGCAATGCGATCGTCACAGCCTATGAGGCGCTGCTGTCGGACGGCCTGGTCGAGGCGCGCCACGGCGCCGGCACCTATGTCGCGGCACGGCTGCCCGCACCGCAGGTCGCCGCGCCGGTCGCCGAGCTGGATGTTCGCATTCCGCCGCGCCGGCCGTTCGCGCTCGGCTGCACGCTGGTCGATCCCGTGCTCTTGCGGCGACTCGCCGCGGCCAGCCGGCGCCGCATCGCCCGCGCCGCGCCGGATGAGCTCGGCTATGGCGATCCGCGCGGCAGCCTGCATCTGCGCAGCCAGGTCGCGCACTACCTTGCCGCCAATCGCGGCGTACGCTGCGACCCAAGCTGCATTCTCATCGTGAGCGGCACCCAGCATGGCCTGCGGCTATGCATCGACGCGTTGCTTGCGCCGGGCGATCCCGTCTGGTTCGAGGATCCCGGCTATGTCGCCTCGCGCCATACGTTGAGCACGACCGGCGCGAAGCTGGTCCCGGTGCCCGTCGATGATGAAGGAATCATAGTGAGCTCGGGCGAGGCGGCGTACATGGCGGCCAAGGCCGCCTACGTGACGCCATCGCATCAGTTTCCGACCGGCGTTGCGATGAGCATGGCGCGGCGCATCGCGCTGCTCGACTGGGCGCGCAGGGCGGACGCCTACATCTTCGAGGACGACTACGACAGCGAGTACCGCTTCGCCGGCCCGCCGTTGACCGCGCTGGCCGGCATCGGCGGCGAGCGCGTGATCTATCTCGGCACCTTCGGCAAGACGCTGTTCGCGGGACTGCGGCTCGGCTACCTCGTGGTGCCGCCGAGGCTGGTCGCGCGGGTCGTCGCAGCGCGCGCGGCGCAGGACCGGTTTCCGCCGGCCTTCATGCAGGACGCTCTGGCCGACCTGATGGCCGACGGCGTGCTCGCAGCCCACATGCGGCGGCTGCGCCCGCGCTATCGCCAGGCGCGCGACGTCGTCGCCGAGGCGCTCGCCAAGCACGGCAAAGGCAGCCTGCAACTGGCCGCGCCGTCGCAAGGACTGCATCTGCTGGCGACCTTGCCGCCGGCAGCGCCGAAGGGCACGGCGAAACTGATCCGCGACCGGGCCGGCATCGAATGCCGGCTGTTGTCGGATGCACGGATCGTGCAGCGCGGGCCCGACGGTTTCATCCTGGGCTATTCGGGCTTTGCAGCGAAGGATCTCGCCGATGCCGCCAGGCGGCTCGGGCGCGCCACCCAGGACATCCTGGGCGCGGCGGCGCGCCGCCGCTGAGCATCATCGATGCCGCGAGTGTGGCCGAGCCGGCACGTCGGGCAAATCAGCAGGGCTATGAGCTTCCGGGAATCTACACAGAGGCTCCGCTTGCGTGTCGCGCGCAACGCGCCGGTCTGGATTTTGTTCAGTTCGTTCAACGCGCTCTTGACGACCGATCGCGCGCCTGCATTTTTCTCTTTCGTTTTTTCGAAAATCGTGCTTTGGTAGCGCATCCCGCCTCACCGCAGAGGGGCGTAGCGCGCGATCGTCACGACACGCGAGGTGGGGATGCGATGGCCGCGCTGTTGCCGCAGCATGCTTGTCAAGCGTGCGGACGAACGGCAATACGCGGACGTGAAGTCGCAGCGTCCTGATACCCCGATGCTGGTATCACGCGCAGTGCGCGCAAGCGCATTGTCGCAATGGTGGCCAACAAGCCCGGCGCACCAGGGAGACTGCGTATAAGCGTGAAGACCATCGCGCAGGGAATGCCGGGTTGAACCGGCTTTGCCTGTGGTACCTGCCGCCTGCATTTTTTTCGCAGGCGGGCCATGGGTGGGGCCTTCACCCGGCATTCCCTGCGCCCTTTGCACTTCCGAGGGCGAGACGGATCGTAAGCCTCGGGCATCATCTGCCGCGAGAACGCGCCCTCATGTTCATGGCTGTTCGAGATGCGGATTGGAGCAGATGCGCGTCAGGCGACGCGGATGCGCGCGGTCGCCGCAATCGCGACGCGCTCATTCATAGGGATTGTGCTCGGCGTTCGTCATCGTCTGGCGCACCCGGCGCAAGGTGATGGGCGTGCCGTCGGAGACGAACTGCAGCTCATAGGCGCGGCCGCTGTCGTCCTTGGCGGAGCAGGTCACGCTCGTGACCTTGAGCATCGCGAAGTTGCCGACCTGACGGCACATGCCGGCCGAGCTCTTCGTCACCGGCACCGGAATGCCATCGACCTTCGGGCGATGCTTGGAATTCAGCAGCATCCTGTCGATCGGCAGTTCGTAGACGTTCTGGATCGACCTGCGGCCATTGATGCCGGAGAACGCGATGATGTGGCTCTCGTCAGCGGGATCGTCGAGCGCGACGGTGAAATGGGCGCGCCCCTTCTCGCTGTGAAAGAACGCCACCGTCTTGCAGGAAAATTCGCGGCCGTCGACCTTCGCGGTCCGGCAGGTGCCGGACATCAGCGCGTAGAGATCGATGTCGGGCCGCTCCTCCGGCGAGCTCGTCACCGGCATCGGCTGCTGAGCCAGGCAGGGCGTACCCAGGAAGAGACCGAGCGCAACGGCAGCAAGACGAGGAAAATGCAGGGGCATCCGCGGGGTGAGCCTGGAGGAATCATGACGGCGCGAGAGGTTAAGCGATGTGTCAGCTTTGCGGCAAAAAGAGGTCGGACGCCAGGGCGGCAGCGTACATCGCGCCAGCGCAAGCCCGGCGCTGTACGGCACGGGTGGTCGGTCGATACCGCAAAAGGAATGGAAAGTTCCGTGCGCACGCCGCGCACTCGCTCGCGCTCCATGTCGAGACGGAAGGCGCGGTGCAGCGGGCTCGGCGCGTCACAGGAATCCGGGGCGGCGCTGCCCCGGAATGATCTTCAATCTCCGGGACTATTTCGCCGACTGCGCCTTCTGCTTCCACAGCGCCCAGGCGCGGTCCATGATCACCATGTTGACTGCGTCGGCCTTGGCGGCCTCCTCGGCGCTGAGATAGGTGACGTCGCTGCCGAGCCCGATCGCCTGCGCCTGCAGCTTCGCATTGACGTCGGTGTAATAGGCGCGGAACACGGCGGCCTTGACCGACGGTCCAACCGCGACGTCGCCGTGGCCGCGCATCAGCACCACCGATTTGTCGCCAAGCGTGGCCGCCAGCGATTTGCCGATCACATTGTTGCTGACCAGCATGTTGGTGGCGCCGAACTCCTTGCCGATGTCCCACACCGGCGCGCCGGTGCCGAGGAAGGCGGCGTTGTGATACAGCGGCTTCAAGGGTGTATGGCTGACGCTGAACGGCACGACGCCCGGCGAATGCGTGTGTACCACGGCGTTGATGTCCGGACGGGCCTTGTAGACCTCGGCATGGATGAAGCGTTCGAGGAAGACCGCGCGGTTCCTCGCATCGACCGGCTCGCCGTTCTCGTCGAACTCCATGATGTCATTGGCCGTGACCTGCGCCGGCGCGATCGAGCGTGCCATCAGGAAGTGGTGCGGATTGGTGGGATGCCGCGCGCTGACATGGCCGAAGGCGTCGACGACGCCGAGATCGGCGAGGATGCGGCTGCCGGTCGCGATGTCCTCGAGCAACTCGCGGGGAACGCCGGGGATGGCGTCTTGGGCGCGGGAAGGGCCGGCGGAGAGGAGGAAGGCTGCTACGGCAATCGCGGCGAAGCGGCTGAAGCTGGACATCTGGCTCTTCCTCCCGGCCTTCGTTGTCTAGGCTCGTTGCTTCAACATACGCGTCATTGCGAGCGAAGCGAAGCAATCCAGGATGGTGGCTGGGACCCTGGATTGCTTCGCTTCGCTCGCAACGACGGGGAGAGGTTTGAGCGAGGCAATTGGCATGGCAGGGTGAGCCCTCCCTCAGGTCACCGGAGCCGGATTGAACAAGGTCAGATCGTTGTGGATGCCCCAGCGGTCCGACCATGGCTTGGTGCGACCGGAGGCGACGTCGAGGATCAGCTTGAACAACTCCCAGCCGGTTTCCTCGATCGTCATCTCGCCGGTAGCGATGCGGCCGGCGTCGAAGTCGATCAGATCCTTCCAGCGCCGCGCCAGCTCGCTGCGGGTCGCGACCTTGATGACGGGCGCCGCCGCAAGGCCGTAGGGCGTACCGCGGCCCGTGGTGAACACCTGCAAGGTCATGCCGGATGCGAGCTGCAAGGTGCCACAGATGAAGTCGGAGGCCGGCGTCGCCGCGAACAGCATGCCCTTTTGCCTGGCCTTCTCGCCCGGCGCCAGCACGCCGTGGATCGGACCGGAGCCCGACTTCACGATCGAGCCCAGCGACTTCTCGACGATGTTGGCGAGGCCGCCCTTCTTGTTGCCGGGCGTCGTGTTGGCGCTGCGATCGGCGCCGCCGCGCGCGAGATAGGAATCGTACCAGTCCATCTCACGGATCAGCGCGCGGCCGACGTCCTCGTTGATGGCGCGCCGGGTCAGCAATTGGATCGCGTCGCGAACCTCGGTCACCTCCGAGAACATCACGGTGGCGCCGGCACGGACCAGCAGGTCCGCCGCGAAGCCCACTGCAGGGTTGGCGGTGACGCCAGAGAACGCATCGCTGCCGCCGCATTGCAGGCCGATGACGAGATCGGACGCCGGGCAGGTCTCGCGGGTGCGCTTGTTGAGGTCGGCGAGGCGACGGTCGGCCTGGGTCATGATGGCGTCGACGATGGCGCCGAAGCCGTCGAAGGCTTCGTCCTGCATGCGGACGATCGAGTCTTCAGTGCCCTCCGGCAGCAGCCGCTCCGGCGCGAGCTTCTCGCAGCCGAGGCCGACGACCAGGATCTCGCCGCCGAAATTCGGGTTCAGTGCGAGGTTCTGCAGGGTTCGGATCGGCACCACGGCATCTGGCGCCGTGATCGCGACACCGCAGCCATAGGCGTGGGTGAGCGCGACGACGTCATCGACATTCGGGTACTTCGGCAGCAGCTCGCTCTTGATGCGCTTGATCGCGAATTCGAGCGTCCCCTTGACGCATTGGACCGAGGTCGAGATGCCGAGCACGTTGCGGGTGCCGACCGAGCCGTCGCGATTGCGATAGCCTTCGAAGGTGTAGCCTTCGAGCGGCGGCAGCGGCGCCGGCACCGCGGTGGAGATTTCGAGCTGATCGAGGGCAGGGGCCTCAGGCATGTCGATGCGAGCCTCGTCCACCCATTCGCCGGATGCGATCGGCGACTTCGCATAGCCGATGATCTCGCCGTAGCGGACGATCGGCGCGCCCTCGGCGATGTCGACCAGTGCGGTCTTGTGGCCCTGCGGGACGAAGCTCCTCAGCGTCAGGCCATCGGGAAATTTGGTGCCGGCAGGCAGGCCGAAATCGTTCACCACGATCGCGACGTTGTCGCGCGCGTTGAGCTTGATGATGCGGGGCTCCTGGTTGGCGACGACCTGCTGGTTCATGCTGGCTCCGTTCCGCTCCGGTGGGTGGGCAAAGGCGCGGAGCGCCGTGCCTGCCTACTTGCTTCTTTCATCCCCTCTCCCTGTAAGAACGGGGAGAGGGAGTGGACCGTCGATGCGGCCCGTCTGTTAGCTCACGGCGGACGAGGCTCACACCGGGAAGGTGTAGGCCGTCTTCACCGTCGTGTAGAACTCCCGCGCGTAGGAGCCCTGCTCGCGGGCGCCGTAGCTCGAGCCTTTGCGGCCGCCGAACGGGACGTGGTAGTCGACGCCGGCGGTCGGCAAATTGACCATCACCATGCCGGCCTCGCTGTTGCGCTTGAAGTGCGAGGCGTATTTCAGGCTGGTGGTGCAGACGCCGGCCGCGAGGCCGAACTCGGTGTCGTTGGCGATCGCCAGCGCCTCGTCGTAGTTCTTGGCGCGGATGACGCAGGCGACCGGTCCGAAGATCTCCTCGCGGGCAATGCGCATCGCGTTGGTGGCCTCGGTGAACAGCGCTGGCTGCATGTAGAAGCCGGGCGTCTCGCGGTTGAGCAGCTCGCCGCCCCAGGTGAGCTTGGCGCCTTCGTCCTGGCCGATCTTGAGATAGCGCTGATCCTGCTCGAGCTGGTTGGCGTCGACCACCGGGCCGATATGGGTGCCCTGCTTGACGGCGTCATCGACCACGAGGCCCTTGAGCCGCTCGGTCATCGCCGCGACGAACTTGTCGTGGATGCCCTCGGTGACGATCAGGCGCGAGGACGCCGTGCAGCGTTGGCCGGTCGAGAAATAGGAGCCGTTGACACAGGCTTCGACCGCGACCTTGACGTCGGCATCGTCGAGCACGACCATCGGATTCTTGCCGCCCATCTCCAGCTGGAACTTCTTCATCGGGTTCGACAGCACGCAGGCCTGCGCGATCTTGCGCCCCGTGCCGACCGAGCCGGTGAAGGAGATCGCGTGAACATCCGGATGCTCGAGCAGGGTCTGGCCGACCACCGAGCCGGAGCCGACGACGAGGTTGAAGACGCCGGCGGGAAGGCCGGAGCGCGCGATGATCTCGGACAGCGCATGCGCCGAGCCGGGCACCAGCTCCGCCGGCTTGAACACGACCGTGTTGCCGTAGCAGAGCGCGGGCGCGATCTTCCAGGCGGGGATCGCGATCGGGAAATTCCAGGGCGTGATCATGCCGACGACGCCGACGGCCTCGCGGGTGATCTCGACGTCGAGGCCCGGACGGACCGAGGCGCCCTTCTCGCCGGTGAGGCGCAGCGCCTCGCCGGCAAAGAACGCAAAGATCTGGCCGGCACGGGCGACCTCGCCGATGCCCTCCGGCAGCGTCTTGCCCTCCTCGCGCGCCAGCAGGCGGCCGAGCTCTTCCTTGCGCGACAGGATCTCCGCCGAGATCTTGTTGAGCGCGTCATAGCGCTCCTGCGGCGTCGAGCGCGACCAGGCCGGGAAGGCGGCCTTGGCGGCGGCGATCGCCTTCTCTGTCTGCGCCTTGTCGGCCTTGGCGTATTCGCCGACGACATCGTTGGTGTTGGACGGATTGATGTTGCGGGTCACCCCGCTGCCGTCGACCCACTCGCCGGCAATGAAATTCTTGAGGATCGCGTTCATGTTGTTCTCCAGACTTTGCGCGATTGCTCGGACAATCTAACCGATCGCCCCCGTCATCGCACGAGACAGGGGCGCTTGTCGTCGAAGGTCCAGCCGGGGATCAGATACTGCATTGCGACGGCGTCGTCGCGTGCACCGAGCCCGTGGCTCTTGTACAGCGCATTCGCCTTTTCGATGGCGCCGCGGTCAACCTCGACACCGAGCCCGGGTTGCTCGGGCACGGCGATCCTGCCGCCCTTGATCTGCAGCGGCGCCTTGGTCAGCGCCTGGCCGTCCTGCCAGATCCAGTGGGTGTCGATGGCGGTGACCTTGCCCGGCGCAGCGGCGGCCACGTGGGTGAACATCGCCAGCGAAATGTCGAAATGGTTGTTGGAGTGTGAACCCCAGGTCAGGCCATTGTCGCGGCACGTCTGGGCGACGCGCACCGAGCCCTGCATGGTCCAGAAATGGGGGTCGGCCAAGGGAATGTCGACCGCCCCGAGCCGCAGCGCATGGCTGAGCTGCCGCCAGTCGGTGGCGATCATGTTGGTGGCGGTCGGCAGGCCCGTGGCGCGGCGGAACTCCGCCATGATCTCGCGGCCGGAGAAGCCGGCCTCGGCGCCGCACGGGTCCTCGGCATAGGCCAGGATGCCGTGCATGTCCTTGCACAGCCGGATCGCCTCATCGAGCGACCAGGCACCGTTGGGATCGAGCGTGACCCGCGCCTGCGGGAAGCGCTTCGCGATGGCGGTCACCGCCTCGATCTCGGCCTCGCCTCGGAGCACGCCGCCCTTCAACTTGAAGTCGGCGAAGCCATAGGCCTCGTGCGTCGCCTCGGCGAGCCGCACCACAGCTTCGGGCGTCATCGCCTCCTGATGTCGCAGCGTATACCAGCCGTCCTTCTCGCGCTCGCCGGTGGCGTAGGGCAGGTCGGTCTTCTTGCGGTCGCCGATGAAGAACAGATAGCCGAGCGCCTCGACGGAGGCGCGCTGCTGGCCTTCGCCGAGCAGGGCCGCCACCGGCAGGCCGAGATGCTGGCCGAGCAGGTCGAGCAGCGCGGATTCGACTGCGGTCACCGCATGGATCATGACGCGCAGATCGAAGGTCTGCTTGCCGCGGCCGCCGGCGTCACGGTCGGCGAAGGCGGTACGCATCGTGGCGAGGATGGTGTTACAGGCGCCGATGCTCCTGCCCACGATCAGGCTCTTCGCATCCTCCAGCGTCTGCCGGATCTTCTCTCCGCCGGGCACCTCGCCGACGCCAGTGTGGCCGGCATTGTCGGTGAGGATGACGAGGTTGCGGGTGAAGAACGGCCCATGCGCCCCGCTGAGATTGAGCAGCATGCTGTCACGGCCGGCCACCGGAATGACCTCCATGCCGGTGACGACCGGCGCACCGGAGATTCCGGTGCTGGTGGCTGCGTGACTCATGTGCTCCTCCCGGTCTTCTTCCTATCTCCGTCATTCCGGGGCAGCCCGTCAGGGCTGAACCCGGAATCCAGAGATTGGCTTGCGTCTCTTCTTATCCATCAACTCCGAGATTCCGGGTTCAAGGCCTTGCGGCCTTGCCCCGGAATGACAGCAAGATCACTCCGCCGCCTGCTGTGCCGAGACGGCGCCCGGCAGCGCCTTCACCAGCGCCGTCAGCTCCGCCATCTCCTCCGCGGTCAGATCGGTCAGCGGCAGGCGGACAGGGCCGGAATCGCGGCCGATCACCTTCATGCCGGCCTTGATGATCGAGACCGCGTAGCCCTTCTTGCGGTTGCGTATCGCGATCAGCGGCAAAATGAAATCCTTCAATCCGGCCTGGATGGTGGCGTGGTCGCGCTTGCGCACTGCGGCATAGAAGTTCGTCGCGAACTCCGGCACGAAGTTGAACACGGCCGAGGAGTAGGTCGTCACGCCCATGTCGAGATAGGGCAGGGCGAAGGTCTCGGCGGTCGGCAGGCCGCCGATATAGGTCAGGCGGTCGCCCATCCTGGTGTAGACACGGGTCATCAGCTCGATGTCGCCGATGCCGTCCTTGTAGCCGACCAGGTTCGGGCAGCGCTCGCACAGCCGTGCCAGGGTGTCCGGCTGCAGGATGGCGTTGTCGCGATTGTAGACGATGACGCCGATCTTGACCGATTTGCAGACCGCCTCGACATGGGCGGCGAGGCCGTCCTGCTCGGCATGCATCAGATAGGGCGGCAGCAGCAGGAGGCCGTCGGCGCCGGCCTTCTCGGCGCCAATCGCGATCTCGCGCGCGATCGCGGTGCCGTAGCCGGTGCCAGCGAGCACGGGCACGCGGCCCTTGGTCTCGTCGACCGCGACCTTGACCACCTCCGGCACCTCGGCCGCGGTCAGCGAGAAGAACTCGCCGGTGCCGCCGGCAGCGAACAGGCCCGCGACGTCATAGCCGCACAGCCAGTCCATGTTGGCGCGATAGGTGGCCTCGTCGAACGAATAGTCGGCCTTGAACGGCGTCACGGGGAAGGAGAGCAGGCCGCTGCCGATCTTCGCAGCCATTTCCGTCGGGGTCATCTTGCTCATCGCGCGGGTCCTTCACGAATGTCCTTGGGAACGGGCGCGGCCGGCGCCGGCGCGCATTCCCCCGGGCGATGTCGTAGGACCAAGTTCGATGCCGGTCCAAGCCAATGACGGTATCGATTGATGCGGATCAGATATCAATCTTCCGCGTGCTGCACGGCGAGATTGCCGGCCAGCTCGACCAGTGCCGGCAGCAGCGGATTGTCGTGATCGCGCCGCCAGACCAGGAACAGCTCGGCCGGCGTCGGGTTGCGCAGCTTCAGCGGCCGCAGCCGGACATCGGCGATCTTCAGGCTGGAGGCAGCTTCGGGCACGATCGCAAGCCCGAGGCCGGCGCGCACCATCGCCAGGATCGAGTGGATCTGGCTCAGATGCTGCACGTAGCGGGGCAGCACCTCTGCACGCATGAACTGCGACACCAGGAGATCGTGGAAATAGCGCGCCTCGGTCTGCGAATACATGATGAAGTTCTGGCCGTCGAAATCACGGATCGACACGGCCTCGGCGGAGGCGAGACGATGGCGGCGCGGCAGCGCGGCGCAGAGCGGCTCGGCGACGACGCGGCGGGTGGCGAATTCGGGGCGCGCGATCGGCGGCCGCAGCAGGCCGGCGTCGATCTGGCCGGAGGCCAGCGCCTCGATCTGGTCGCCGGAGACCATTTCCTTCAGCGACAGATCGGCTTCTGGAAGCTCGCTGCGGCAGGCGGCGACCAGATCGGGCAGGAAGCTGTAAGCCGCGGCCGCGGTGAAGCCGATCTTGAGCGAGCCGCTCTTGCCGCTGGCAATGCGCTGCGCCACCTGGGCGGCGCTCTCGGCCATTTTCAGGATGCGCCGCGCCTCGGGCAAAAAGCTGCGCCCGGCCGGCGTCAGCTTGACCGAGCGGCTGGTGCGCTCCAGCAGCACCGCATCGATGATGTGCTCCAGCACCTGGATCTGCCGCGACAGCGGCGGCTGCGTCATGTTGAGCCGGATCGCGGCGCGGCCGAAATGCAGCTCCTCGGCCACGGTGACGAAGCAGCGCAGCTGGTTGAGGTCGAACATCGATGCGTCCTCGGCATGGATACGGCGGATTGTGCGGGCTTGGTAGCATCGATTGGGTGCCGTGGGAATGTTGGCGGGATCATCGGCCGCGGCTTGGCAGACGCGCCCAGCTCGGCGGTTCGCATCAGGCGGGGCCACTGCCTGCCGCGGCCGTCATGCGCGGAGCGAAGCGATGATGCAATCCCGAGTCGCCGGCCGCCGTGGTGCCCGCGCACATGTTGACATCTGCAATGCAATACGCCCGCGGCGTGCGCCGCGCATCGCCGGCCATGCCGCGGCCGACGACCCCGGCTGCCACCTCGCCAAGGCCGAGATCGGCCTGACCGTGCCGGCCAACCCCATCACGACCTCACTCTATCCTATCGCGGAAGTGAATCAGGAAGCTCCGCTGTCCCAAACGTCCGGAACGAGATCTCCTTCTCCGTTGTGGCCAGCTACTGAGCCGCACGTTGCGGGCGCGGCGCTGCGGCTGTCCATGGCGAGCGTCAGGTGCCTGCTCACTTGGCGGATGCAGCAGCGCGGGCATCCGCAATGGCCTGCTTGAAAGCCTGTGCATTGGGGACGCCGGGGATGCGGAAATGGCCGATGATGAAGGCCGGCGTGCCGCGGAAGCCGAGGCCCGTGGCCTGCTCGTGGTTGCGCGCGAGCACGGCGTCGATGTCGGCGCGCTTGGCCGCGAGGTCGGCCTTGGCGCGGGCGAGGTCGATTCCGGCACCGCTGAGCGCCGCATCGACCTTGGCCTCGGACAGCTTCTCATTGAGCGAGATCAGCGCCTCATGGGCCTCGGCGAACTTGTCCTGATATCTCGCCGCCAGGGTGAGGCGTGCCGCGTAGATCGAGGCGCCGCCGAAGATCGGCCAATCCTTGAAGACGAGACGGACGTGACCGTCGTCGCGAACCACCTTGGCGAGCTCCGGGCTGATCTTGCGGCAATACGGACACTGATAGTCGAAATACTCGACGATCGTGATGTCGCCCTCGGCGTTTCCGACAGCAGGGATTGCGGGATCGTGCAGGATGCGCGCCTCGCTCAGAATGTCGGTGTCGTCGTCCTCGGCGCGAGCCTGGAGCGGCAGGATAGCCGCAGTCAACAGCAGCAGCATAGCGATCGATGCGGCAAAGGTCTTCGTGGTCATGTCTTGTCGTTCTCCTGATGAGGGATGGTCGATGCGGTGTCGATGGCGTCCAGCACGATCTGCGACGTCAGTAGTTCGGGAAGCAGGATGCCGTTGGGAGCGCCCGGGCCGAACACGACGTTGAACGGCAGGCCGTAGCGGCCGAAGGATCGCAGATAGGTCGCGATCGCGTCGCTGGGCGAGGTCCAGTCCGCCTTGACGGCAACGACACCTGACGCGAGTCGGCTGCGCACGGCCGTGCTGTCGAGCACGAGCTTCTCGTTGACCTTGCAGGTGACGCACCAACTGGCGCCGATATCGACGAAGACCGTATGGCCGGCGCGCACCTGTGCCGTGATCTCGGCGGGCACCAGCGGCTGCCAGGCGATTCCGGCCACCCGGTCCGCTCCGTCCGGCGTCTTGATGTAGGTCGCTGCCGCCAGCGCCAGCCCTGTCGCGATGGCGAGGCAGGCTCCAGCGATCGTTCGCCGCAACGGGAAGCGGAGCGCCGCCATGATCAGCGCAGTCACGAGCAGCGCAGCGCCGAGGATGGCCGCAGTCGGGGAGCCACTGACGTCGGCGAGCACGATCAGCAGCCATAGCGCGGTCGCCGCCATCGCCGCCGCTGCGACGGCGCGCAGCTTCAGCATCCAGCGGCCGGGCCGCGGGAAGAGTGCGGCAAGGCCCGGCGCCGCGGCGAGAGACAGATATGGCGCAGCCATGCCGAGCCCGAGCGTGGTGAACACCAGCAAGATCTGCGGCGCGGCCTGCGACAGCGCGAAAGCGACGGCGGTGCCGACGAACGGCGCCGAGCACGGCGTGGCCAGCAGCGTCATGACGAAGCCGTTGATGGCATGACCTGCCATCGTCCTGCGGCTCGCAGCGTTGCCGAGGCGGCCGGCGATCCACCACGGCAGGTTGATCTCGAACAGGCCGAGCAGGTTGGCACCGAATGCCGCGAGCACGATGATCATCGCGATGAGGAAAGCGGGCTGCTGAAACTGCAGGCCCCAGCCGACTTCGGCGCCGGCGGCCTTGAGTGCGGAGAGGATGATGGCAAGGGTCACGAACGAGGCGACGATGCCGGCGGCCGTCGCCAGGAATGCCCGACGCGGCGAGGGCGCGTGTGCGGGATCGTGATCGACCAGCGAAACGAGCTTCAGCGACAGCACCGGAAACACGCAGGGCATGAAGTTGAGGATGAAGCCGCCGAGCAGGGCCACGCCGAGAATGGCCCAGATCGATGCCGCCGAAGGACGCGGTGCCGGTGTGGCTGCTTTGGCCGCAGAAGCGCGAGCAGCTTGATCGGCATCCACCGGAAGCATGGCCTCGATCGATCGGTCGCCATCGACCAGGGTGACCCGCAGGCGTTGTCCCGGACCGGCCTGATCGAGGCCTTGCACCGGCACGGTGATCCGTACGCCGCCGTCCGACATCGGGCTCACCCGGGGACGGCCGCCGGACACGGCATCGTTCCCATCAAGGAAGACGTCGGGCGCGTGCAGCGGCGGCGTCGCATGCGCCTCGAGCTGCAGATGCGGCTTTGGTTGCCGATCGATGCGCAACGCCGTGATGGAGAGCCCGGGCGAACTCGCGCGGGGGACGCTCTGCCGCCATTCGTCGATCAGCGCCTGATCGTTCGGCCGGTGCGAGACGGCGGGGATGTCGGCCTCGAGATGGGCCTCCTGCTGGGTGCAGATGACCGAGCAGACGAACAGCACCATTTTCAGTGTGAGATGTGCGGGCGCCGCTCCATCCTCGAGCCGCACGCGCAACGGAAACAGCACGTGCTCAGCGTAGCCGAACGTGTCGATATCCTGCTCGCTGAAGCGGCTCGGCGCCGGCCATTCGACGGTGACATCGGCGACGTTGCGTGAGCCGCTCCAGTCGAATTCGGGTGGCGCGCCGGCATCGCCGGGTGAGCGCCAATAGGTGTGCCAGCCTGCATCCAGCCTGACATCCAGTCCGGCCCATGCCGCGGCCGGGCCGCCGTCTGCGCGCGTGACGTCGCCGACCAGCAGGCGCGTGTCGACGTTCGGCTGCGGCCGCAACTGACCCGCGGCGGCGGCCGTCGCCGCAAGATGGAGCAGGCCGAGCAGCCATGCGAGCCGGCCAAGATGACGGATGGACATGATGATCTCCTGCGCGCTGATCGCACATTGCGGTGGCAGTTTGCGCCGCGCGATCCGGCGCGGGGCGCGCCTGGAGACGGGCACCACGAGCCGATCCGCGTGACCCGCGATCGATGTTTGGATATTCGTTCGCTCAAGTCACGGCGTTACGCTGCCCGTGAGCCGATGGGCACGGAACGGTCAGGCGTGGCGACAGGGAGGACGGTAGGGCGAAGACGCGTGGCATTGCGTCGTCAGCGCCTCATCATAGGCGTGCCAGGACAGCGTCCGGGAGGCGGCAACCGGCTGTGCCGCAGGATTGTCGCTCGCCGGGACGGCGGTCAGACCAGCCGCGGCAAACGGACACGTGTTGATCATGCCCGGGATGACGGCCTTCCTGCAGGGCTTGGGCGCGCTCGTGGTCGTTCGGGACCATTGGTGCGCACCGGCACCGGCGCCGGCGTCTGCCGTTGCAACCTCGAACGTTCCGAGCAGAGGCGCCAGACTCAAGACGAGCGCGATCAGCGCCGCTATCAGGCGGCGTGTCATCGCTGGCATCTCGAAATCAGCACGCCTCATCTTGGATCAAGATCTCCAGTTTGGACTGGTCGCGCAGACCGGCCGCTCCTGGCAACTGACATCTTCGTGACACCGCGAGCTCGCGGCCAAGCCGGCATCGCGTGAGCAAAGCGAGTGGTTCTCAAAGTACGTTGATCGGTACCTTCAGGAATGTCTTTCCCGTCGCGTCCGCGGGAGGCAGATGTCCTGCGCGGATGTTGACCTGAAGTGATGGAATGATCAGGCGCGGCATGCCGAGCGTCTTGTCGCGGGCCTCGCGGAGCGCGACGAACTCGTTCTCGGTCATCCCGTCTCGCGCGTGGATGTTGTGGAGTCGCTCCTCGCCGACGGTCGTTTCCCAGCGCACCGCGCGGTCGTTGGGGGCATAGTCATGACACATGAACAGCCGGGTCTCGCGCGGCAGCGTCTCAAGGATCTTCCGGATCGAGCGGTACAGCGTGCGCGCATCGCCGCCTGGAAAGTCGGCCCGCGCCGTTCCCCCGTCCGGCATGAACAGGGTGTCGCCGACGAAAGCAGCATCGCCCATCACATGTGTGGCACAGGCCGGCGTATGGCCGGGCGTGTGCATCACGAAGGCCGTCATCTGTCCCACCTGATAGGTGTCGCCATCCTTGAACAGCCGGTCGAACTGGCTGCCGTCGCGGCGAAATTCCGTGCCCTCGTTGAAGACCTTGCCGAAGGTCTCCTGCACGGTCAGGATATGTTCGCCGATGCCGATCTTGCCGCCGAGCTTGTCCTGGATATAGGGCGCAGCGGAGAGATGGTCGGCATGCGCATGCGTTTCGATCAGCCACTCCGGCCTGAGGCCGTTGATCTTCACGTAGTCGATCAGCATGTCGGCGGAGCGGGTGCTGATGCGGCCGGCTGCGTAGTCGATGTCGAGGACGGGATCGACGATCGCGCAGGACGGCGATGACGGGTCCTTCACCACGTAGCTGATCGTGCTGGTGTCAGGATCGAAGAATCCGGCCACCTTCGGCTGCACGCCGAGATCGATTGGATAGGACATGGCTGCTGCTCCACGATTTGGCTCCGGGGCGGCATCGCCGCCCACGCCCCGTTTTGTCGTCCAGAACGGTCTAAGACGTCGGATTGGACTTCGTTCCGCAGGTATTGATGCCGAGCATCGCGTAGGGCGGGCACCAGCCGATCAGTGCGGTGCCCAGCGGGATCAGGCCCAGAAGGCCCCACAAGGTGTGCGGCCCTACGACCGTGAGACTGAGGATGGCGAGTCCGACGATGATCCTGAGCAGCCGGTCGATCTTGCCAATGTTCTGTGTCATGTCGCGCTCCCTTTGGCTTGCGATGATGCAGACGATAGAGCGGGACATTGCGCGGGTATGTAACTAAGTCACCAAGAGACGCCGGTTCCTAGCCATGCTGGGCCAGCTGGACGAGCGCCGGTCTGTCGGTGATCTCGACGATTCCGCGAGCCATTCGCAACCAGCCGCGCCTTGCGAATTCATTGAGCTGCCGGCTGATGACCTCGCGCGCGCTGCCGAGCTCGTTGGCGAGCTCCTGATGCGTCGCAGCGATCTGCTGCTTCGCCCCGGCGAGATCCAGAAGCTTCTGCGCGAGCCGCACATCGATCCGCTCGAACGCGACTTCCTCGATGATGCGGAAGAGATTGGTGACACGGCGGCTGAACGCGGTGAAGACGAACTGGCGGAATTCGCGCGAGCTGGCGATCAGCCGGTCGAACAGCGCGCGCGGGATCGCCACGGCACGGATCCGGGTTTCCGCGATGCCCTCGGCCTGGTATTCCTCGTAACCCATCAGGCAGGCCGTGGTCAGCGCGCAGCTCTCGCCTGCCTGGACGCGGTAGAGCACGATCTCGCGGCCGGACTCGGACGTCTGCTGCACGCGGATGGTCCCGTCCAGCAGCAGCAGGAAGGAGTCCGGCGCCTGGCCGGGGCCGAAGATCCGGCTGCCTTCCGGAAGCTCGACAATGAGGCTGGCCTCGCGCAACTGCGCGGAGATCTCCTCCGGCAATTGCCGCAACGGCGGGAAAGCGAGCGTCCAGTCCTGCTTCGACGGCATTACGACATCCGGCTGCGCCACATCGGCGTCGTCCAGACTTGCCATAGGATCGCGCGTGGGTCGAGGGACGGGATCTGCCCCCGTCCCCAATCTTCGGACGAGAGAGCTCGCATGGACTCCGGCAGCGCGTTGCCTTGCCACCGATCGGCGTCTCACGCATGCGCGGCCGTTGCAGGTGGGCCAGACCAAAAGGTTGCCGCACCTGCCGGCAGAGCAAGGCCCGCACACTCTCGGACCGCGCCTTTCCTCGCTCTTTGCTCTTAGCTCTTGGTGCTTGCCGTCTTGTCGAGCGCCGCCCGCAAACCCTTGGCGAGCTTGATCGCATCATCGTTCGCCCAGAAGTGCATGAAGAAGAGGCGGGGGTGTTCGTCCAGCATGTGACTATGCAGCGCCGTGACCTCGATGCCGTGGGCACGGAGCGTCCGGATCACGGGGTTCACCTCCTCCCCGCTCAGCACGAAGTCACCGGTGACGGCGGCCTTGCCTGCGCCGGTCGGCTGGAAGTTGATGCCCGTCGCGACGCCCATCGCCGCGACGGGAGACAAGGATAGTCCGCCCTCGACGATGGGATCGCGTCGCGGCACGCTGAACTGATAGACTCCGCCATTGGCCTGTCCTTTGACCGCCAGGATCTGATCGAGCTGTGCCGTGTCGAGATCGATGGCCGGTGGCGGCGTGGTCGGCGACGCCGCAACCGTCAACGGTGTCTTGCTGTCGGCGAGGGCGTCGCGGATGGCGGACGCGAGTTTGACCGGATCTCCGTGACCGACGACATGCATGTAGGACGTTGCTGGGCTCGCGCGGAGCAGATGGTTGTGCACGGCGCTGATTTCGAGCCCGCCGGCGATCATCTTCGCCATCACCGGGTTGATCTCTGATTCCAGCAGGACGAGATCGCCCATGATCATGGTGGCGCCATGCGCCGGCTTGAACGCGACCCAGCCGCCGAGCGCGAGCGCCGGCCTGATGGTTACGCCGTCCAGGGTCACCGCGAGATCGGTGCGCGGGAAGCCGTACCGGCGGACGTCTCCCGCCACGGACGGCTTCCGGCCCAATGTCTCGTCGACCTTCTGCCAATCGATGTCCTGTGCGCGCGCCGTCGAGACGATCGGTCCGGCGCCGTGTGCGAGGAGGCAGGCGCCGAGGCCCAACAGACTCCAGATCGTGCTTCTCATCGTTCGCTCCTTTTGGTCTGGCACTGCCCCATGTTCCGTCGCAGCGTGCTCTCAGATGACGCCCGCAAAGCGCATCAGGATGCCCGCGATGCACGAGGCGGCGAGCACGACGAGCATTCCCACGTTGAAGCGGAAAATGGCCGTGGCGGCCGCAACCGACAGGACAACGGCCGGCAGGTCGATGCTCATCGGCCGGGGCGCGTCGAATGACAGTCCGAATCCCTGGATCGGAAAGGTCTCGCGGAAGAGGGTGTGCAGCGCGAACCAGATCGAGAGATTGAGAATCACGCCGACGACGGCGGCGGTGATGGCCGAGAGCGCGCCGCCGAGCGCCTTGTTTCCCCGCAACGCCTCGATGTAGGGCGCGCCGACGAAGATCCAGAGAAAGCAGGGCGCGAACGTCACCCACGTCGCCAGCAGTCCGCCCAGCGTGCCTGCGAGCATGGGAGACAGCCCGCTCGCCCCGCGGAACGCGGCCATGAAGCCCACGAACTGGACGACCATGATCAGGGGACCGGGAGTCGTCTCCGCCATGCCGAGGCCGTCGAGCATCTCGCGCGGAGCAACCCAGTGATAGTACTCCGCGGCCTGTTGCGCGACGTAGGCGAGCACGGCGTAGGCGCCGCCGAACGTCACCATCGCCATCTTGCTGAAGAAGATAGCGATCTGACCGAAGACGTCGTTCGGCCCGAGCAGGATCAGCAGTGCGAAGACGGGGGCGAGCCAGATCGCGAGCCAGACGGCCGCCACGCGCAGCGCGCGCGAAGCGTTCGGACGGACGTGATCCGGCACGGCTTCGCCGAGCATGCTGTCGATCGCACCGGCGTTCTTGCCGCCGTGTTCGAGGGCTGCGAATTCCGGCCGGCCGAGGCGGGCAGCGACGAAGCCGATGACTCCGGCAGCAATGATGATGATCGGAAACGGCGCGCGGAAGAAGAAGATCGCGACGAAGGCTGCGGCCGCCAGTCCGATCATGATCCGATTGCGTAGCGCGCGCTTGCCGACGCGGACGACGGCCTGGATCACGATCGCCAGCACGGCCGCCTTGAGGCCGAAGAACAAGGCTTCGACGACGCCGACATTGCCATAGGCCGCATAGATGTAGCTGAGGCCCATGATGGCGAAAATGCCGGGCAGAATGAAAAGTGTGCCCGCAACGATGCCGCCGGTGGTCCGGTGCAGCAGCCAGCCGATATAGGTCGCAAGCTGCTGCGCCTCGGGTCCCGGCAGCAGCATGCAGTAGTTCAGGGCGTGCAGGAAGCGGCTCTCCGAGATCCAGTTCTTCTCCTCGACGAGGATGCGATGCATGACCGCGATCTGGCCGGCGGGGCCGCCGAAACTCAGACAGGCCACCCGGATCCACACGAGAAGCGCGTCGTTGAAGGAGATGCCATGGGCGTGCTCGGCCGCAACCGGCTTCCGCGATGCTACGAGGTCCGTCATGACTTCACCTTGCTGGACGGCCAGTTGTGCGCCTCCTTCGTGGCGTCGCGGCACCAGCGGTAGAAGGCATCATAGAGCAGCAGCCCCGCGCTCAACTGCTCCAGATCGTCGTCGTACATTCGCGACAGCCCGAGTGAAGCGGCAAGGAGGCCGGGAGCCTCGGGCGAGAGATCAAGTCGCGCCGTATCCGCGGCCCGCACCAGCGTGGCGAGTCGTTCCAAGGGTGGTGTCCGCAGACCGAGCCCCTCGACCATGACGTCGAAGGTGCAAAGCTCGCCGCGGTGGCTCCAGAAGACATTCTCGATGTCGAAGGGAGTGGCTTGGAAACGCTCGGCGACGGCTTCGACTTCGGCCGGCGTCACGAACAGGAAGACCGCTGCAGGGTCGACGAAGCGACGGATCAGCCATGGACAGGCGATGCGGTCGATCTTGGGACGTGATCGCGTGACCCAGACGGTGCGGCCGCGGTCGTCCCTCGCGGGAATCCTGTCTGCGGGCACGGTCGGGAGTTGGGACTCCGTCCAGCCGACGTGGCCGCCCTCGAGGACCTCGGCTGCGACGTTGCTGCACCGGAGCCAGGCCGCGGTACCTTCGCTCAGCTTCTTGCCTTTCTGGCAGATCACGACAACCGATTGGCCGGTGAAGCTCGGTGCCCATTGCTGGACGTCGAGATGGGAGCGCCTGGCGGCGCCGGGGATGAGGCGTGGGTCGGCGGCGAAATCCTCGTCGACACGCACGTCGACGAGCCGTGGCGAGGTCGCCGTGCCGATCAGTCGAGACAATTTTTCGGGTGAGATCGAGGTGTATGATGATGACATGCTGCGCCCTTGGTGACCAGGACGCGATTCTTGGGCATGTTGCCTCGCGGGGAGATCGCACATCCCCGTGCGGCAGAATAAAGCGCTCGATTGTTCGGCTGTCAACCCATCCCTGTGCTGGAACGATCGGGGGACCGCCGCGGTCGCCATTGGGGTCGACCCGCCTCAGATCAGCAGGGGCAGCTGGGCTTCCACCGCGATGTCTTGCTGCTGCAAGGATGACAGCGAGACGCCGAGGAGCCGCACCGGCTTGGCCAGGGGCATCTCGCTCTGAAGCAGCGCGACGGACAAGCGTGCCAGATCCTCCCGGCTCGCGACCAGGTTGGCGACGGACCTGCTGCGTGTGATGATTTCGAAGTCCGCGAACTTGACCTTCAGCGTGACCGTCCGGCCCCTGTTGCCGCTGGCTTCGCAATGCTGCCAGACCTTGTCGATCAGCGGCTGCAGCTCCGCCAGCATCGGCTCGAAGTCGGTCAGGTCGGTCGAGAAGGTGTTTTCGGCGCCGACTGATTTGCGGATGCGATTGGCTCGGACCGGACGATTGTCGATGCCGCGCGAGATCCAATAGTAGTGGTGGCCAGCCTTGCCGAAATGCTGCTGGAGGAAGGGCAGGGTCTGGTTGCGGATGTCGAGCCCGGTGTGAATTCCGAGCGCGTTGAATTTCGCTGCGGTCGCCGGGCCGATGCCATGAAACCTGCCGACCGGCAGCCCCTCCACAAAGGCCGGACCCATCTCCGGCGAAATGACGTATTGCCCATTGGGCTTGCGATGGTCCGAGGCCAGCTTGGCGAGGAACTTGTTGTAGGAGATTCCCGCGGAGGCATTGAGTCCGGTCTCGGCCTTGATCTTGGCCCGGATCTGCAAGGCGATGTCGCGTGCCAGCTGGATGCCTTGCAGATTCTCGGTGACGTCCAGATAGGCCTCGTCCAGCGACAGAGGTTCGATGATCGGCGTGTGCTCGGCGAAGATGGCGCGGATCTGCTGGCTGATGGCCTTGTAGACCTCGAAGCGCGGCTTGACGAAGATCAGGTGCGGGCACTGGCGCTTTGCCGTCACCGACGGCATGGCCGAGCGCACGCCGAACGCCCGAGCCTCGTAGCTTGCGGCTGCCACCACGCCGCGCTCGCGCGATCCCCCGACGGCCACGGGCTTGCCGCGCAGCTCGGGATTGTCCCGCTGCTCGACCGACGCGTAGAATGCATCCATGTCGATGTGGATGATCTTGCGAATGGCCGTCGGCGCGCCATCCTGTTCCGGGCCGGAGCTTGGCATGGCCAAGCTCTATCAGAGCGCGGCGATGAAGTCTGCACAGCCAAGTGCTGGCTGCCAACAACGTCCCTTACAAAGACGTTGCGACGTCGGTCTCCCTCAGCCTTCAATCGGCGACGACGGAAGCACGCTCATGAGAAGGGATCGCCGACCGTGATCGAGACGAAGCAACGCAGTCGGGACCTGCCGTCAAAGCCGCTCACGACGTTGCGACCATGGGCCTGAAGCAGCTGTGATGTTCGAGCTCACTTTCCTGGGGACCTCGGCGAGCGTTCCGTCGGCGGACCGCAATCATCCCGGCCTTCTCGTTCGAGCAGGCCGGCATCGCATTCTCGTCGATTGCGGCGAGGGGACCCAGCGTCAGCTGCTCCGCAGTGGGGCAGGCTTTCGCCGGCTCGATCGGATCCTGCTCACCCACGGCCATTTCGACCATGTCCTCGGCATTCCCGGGCTGTTTTCCACCCTGCGGCTGCGCAGGAGCGCTGACATCATGCGCGTCCACGGCGGCCCCGACACGCTCGATGTGGTGGTCCGAATGCTCGCAGGGCTGTGGGGCGAGGGCCGCGCGCCGATCTCGCTTGAGCTCGTTCCGCTCAGGCGCGGGGAGGTTCTCGACGCCGGCGAGTTTATGATCAACTGCTTTCCCGTCCGGCACCGCGACACCGACAGCTTCGGCTTCGCATTTGTGAGTCGAGCGCGCCGCCATCTGAAGCCAGATCGTCTGGCAGCGCTCGCGGTGCCTGATGGGCCCGTGCGGAAGGCATTGGCGGAGGGCCGGCCGGTCACGCTGGAGGACGGCCGAACCATCGATCCCGAGGATGTTCTGGGGCCTCCGCAGGGGGCGAAGAAGCTCGTCATCGCCGGCGATGCGGAAACGACCGAGGGTCTGCACGAGTACGTCCGCGACGCGGACATGCTCGTGATCGAGGCGACCTTCCTCCGGCGCGATTCGGCCATGGCTCGCGACTACGGCCACCTGACGGCCGCGGAGGCCGCCGGGCTGGCGGCGTCCAGCAACGTCAGGCAGCTCGTCCTGAACCACATCTCCGGCCGCTATCCCGACGAGGAGATCCTCGCCGAGGCGCGGGAGATCTTTCCTGACAGCCGTGTCGCGATCGATTTCGACCGGCTGGTGGTCTAGCGGCTCGCTCGGGTACGTCTGCTACGTCGCCCCTGAGCCGCTCTGCAAACGGCTCTGGGCGAACGTGATGTACCAGTCGAGGCAATCGGGATTGGCCATCGCATCGCGGTTGATGACCTTGTCGAGCGGCTGCCCGAGCAGGAGCTTCTTGATCGGGAGCTCCTGCTTCTTGCCGGACAGCGTGCGCGGAATCTCGGCAACCGCGAAGATGTCGTCAGGCACGAAGCGTCGCGACAGGCTGGCTTCCACCGCCATGTTGATCTTCCGCTTCATCGCCGCATCGAGCGCGACGCCGTCGCGCAGCACCACGAACAGCGGCATGTAGCTGTCTCGGCCGAGATATTCGAGATCGACGACCAGCGAATCCAGGATCTCCGGCAGCGCTTCGATGGCCGAGTACAATTCGCTCGTCCCCATGCGCAGCCCGTGGCGATTGATGGTCGCGTCGCTGCGGCCATAGATCACGCAGGAGCCGTCCGGATCGACCTTGAGCCAGTCGCCGTGCCGCCAGACCGGCCCGCCCTCGCGCGTCTCGAAGGCGTCGAAATAGCTCGCGAGATAGCGGACATTCCCCGCGTCGTTCCAGAACCGCAGCGGCATCGACGGCATCGGCGCGGTGCAGACGAGCTCTCCGACCTCGCCGATGACAGGCTGGCCCTGGTCGTTGAAGGCCTCGACCGCTGCTCCGAGCACGCGGCACTGCATCGTTCCGGGCACCTGCGGCAATTCGCGGTTGCCGCCGATGAAGGCGCCGGCGAAATCGGTGCCGCCCGAGATGTTGGCCCACCACATTTGCGCCTGCGCCCGGCTGCCATTGACCTGCGACAGCGCCGCGAACCGCTGATCGAACCAGGCCTGCGTGTCGGCGCTGAGCGGCGAGCCGGTGGACCCGAGGCAACGCAGATGGGACAGATCGCCCGCGTCGGTCAGGTTGATCTCCGCCTTGACGCAGCTCGCGAAGAACGCCGCGCCCGCACCGAAGAAGGTGGATTTCGAATTCGCCACGAATCGCCACAGCGTGGTCCAGTCCGGACGATCCTTCGGCCCGGCGGGGCTGCCGTCGAAGACGCAGCACGTGGTCCCGTTCAGGAGCGCGCCGACCTGGTTGTTCCACATGATCCAGCCGGTCGAGCTGTACCAGTGATAGCGCTCGCCGAACGAATTGGGCTGATAGGAGCAGCCGATGTCGTTGTGCAGCCCGAGCAGGGCCAGCGTGACGATGATGATGCCGCCGTGACCATGCACGATCGGCTTCGGCAGCCCGGTGGTGCCGCTCGAGTAGACGATCCAGAGCGGATGATCGAACGGAAGCCACTCCGGTTCGAAGGCATCGACGCCAGGGCTCGTTCTTGCCAGAACGTCCGAGAGACGAACCCCGCCGCTCACCGGCGCGCCGGCATCGTCACTGTGCAGGATGACGTGGCCGAGTGTCGGCAACGACCGGCGCAGCTCCTCGATGACACCGCGGCGATCGTGCCGGCGGCCGGCATAGGTGACCGCATCGCAGGCGATCAGCACCTTGGGTTCGATCTGCTTGAACCGGTCGATCACGGCGGGCGCGGCCATGTCGGGGGCGCAAACGCTCCAGATCGCGCCAATGCTCGCCGAAGCGAGAAACGCGATGATGGCCTCGGGTATATTGGGCAGATAGGCGGCGACCCGGTCGCCGGGCGCTATGCCTTGCTCGCGCAGATGCAGCGCCAGGGCGGCTGCCTTTCGCCGGAGCTCGGGCCAGGTCGTCTCCGTGAGCCTGCCGTCCTCGTGACTGCTGATGATCGCAGGCAGGCCCGCCGCATCGGCGGCTTCGACGTGACGAAAGACTTGCTGGGCGTAGTTGACCGAAGCGCCCGGAAACCAGACCGCTCCCGGCATCGTGCGCTTGCCCAGGACGGTCGAAAACGCGGTCGGCGACTGCAGGTCATAATAGTCCCAGATGCTGCGCCAGAAGCCGTCGAGGTCGCGGATGGACCATTGCCGCATCTGCTCGAAGTTCTCGAAGTGGAGGCCGCGATTGTCCCTCAGCCATTGCCGATAGAGAGCCATTTGCGGGACGTAGGGAGCTATCATCATTCGTTCCGGCTTGTTTGCATGGTACGGCCAGGAGACGCCAAGAGGCGCTCATTTCGACTTCTGCTTCCGCCGCTTGTAGAGCGCGTTGAAGCCCCCGGCCATGAAGGTCACGAACCGCTCGCGGACCGCGGCGAAATCGTCGGACTTGCACAGGCCGCCGGACAGGCGGTCGATCCGGCCGGTCCGTGACAGGATCAGCGAGTAGGCGCCGGAGGTGAACTGGAAGCTCCAGAACAGGTCCTCAGGCGTGGCGTCGGGCAACGCCTTCTGCAGCAGCCCGATGAGACGCAGCACCATGGGATCGAGATAGGTGTCCATCATCTCCACGCCATAGCCCGGCGCGTTGGCGACCTGTGCGAAGATGCGGCCGAAGTGTCGCCAGTTGTCCTCTTCGTTGACGTAGACGTCGAACGCGCCGTCATAATAGGCGCGCAGCGCGCCTTCAACGGTCGGACGATCTCCGACCTTGGCCTCGTAGGCATCCAGCCCGGCCGTGCGCACCGTGACAGCATATTCCATGCGGCGTTCGAACACGGCATCGAACAACGCCCTCTTGCCCTCGAAGTAGTAATGGATCAGCGCGGGATGGATGCCCATCCTGTCGGCCACATCCTTGATCGTCACGCCGAAATAGCCGAGCTGCGCGAACAGCTCCTCGCTGGTGTCGAGGATCAGCTTCACCGTCGTCGCGCGCTGTTCCGCGCGCGTGCGGCGTCCCTCGGATTTCGGCTGTGCTGGCATGCTCTCCATGGTCCCTGATCGGCGCAGACAGGAACGGCGCCGTTGGTGTTTGACGATGAGGGGGTGGGCGCGCCCGGTCAAGCAGGACTTCGGGCTTCCAACATTTTCATTTAGTGCTAAATGAATGAACTTGACCGCCGGCCGGTCGGACGGTAGGTCTCGGAGACCTGATGGAAAACGGTCGACGATCGGGCGGCGGCCAACGCGCTGCCAGTCTCGTCGTGCGCGGACATCATCAAAGAGAATCGGCTGGCCATGGATCAGCCGCTCACGGGAGGACACATGACACGGATCGAGTCGACGGCGGCTGCCGTGCTGATGCTCGGTGTGGCGCTTTCAGCCCCGGCGTTCGCCCAGAAGAAATACGACGTCGGCGCCACCGACACCGAGATCAAGATCGGCCAGACGAACCCGCTCAGCGGGCCGGCTTCCGCTTTCGGAGCCATCGGCAAGGCGGAAGCGGCCTATATCCGCATGATCAACGTGCAGGGCGGCGTCAACGGGCGCAAGATCAACCTCATCCAGTATGACGACGCCTATAGCCCGCCGAAGACCGTCGAGCAGGTGCGCAAGCTGGTCGAAAGCGACGAGGTGCTGACCACGTTCCAGATCATCGGCACGCCGCCGAACGCTGCGGTCCAGAAATATCTGAACGGCAAGGGCGTTCCGCAGCTTCTGGCGGGAAGCGGAGCGTCCCGCTTCACCGATCCCAAGAACTTTCCGTGGACGATCTCCGCCAACCCGAACTACCAGTCGGAAGCGCACATCTACGCCAGATACATTCTGGAGAACCATCCGAACGCGAAGATCGGCATCCTGTATCAGAACGACGACCTCGGCAAAGACTACGTCAAGGGGCTGAAGGACGGGCTCGGCGCCAAGGCCGGCATGATCGTGAAGGAGCTGTCCTACGAGCTGTCCGATCCGACGATCGATTCCCAGCTGGTGACGCTCAAGGCCTCAGGTGCCGATCTGTTCTACAACATGTCGACGCCGAAATTCGCGGCGCAATCGATCAGGAAGGCCGGCGAGCTTGGCTGGAAGCCCGTCCACATCCTGGAGGTCAACGCGACGGCGGTCGGTCAGGTGCTCGTGCCCGCAGGGCTCGAGAATGCCAAGGACATCATCTCGGTCGCCTACGGCAAGGATCCGCTCGATCCGCAATGGGCCGATGACGAGGGCATGAAGCGCTACAAGGCGTTCATGGCGAAATACGCGCCCGGCGAGGACGCCAACAGCGGCTTTGCGACCTATGGCTACTCGACGGCGGCCCTGCTCGTCCACATTCTCAGGCAATGCGGCGACGAGCTGACGCGCGCCAACATCATGAAGCAGGCGACCAGCATCAAGGGCTTCGTTCCCGATCTCGGGCTGCCGGGGATGTCGGTGACGACAACCCCCGATGACTACCGCATCAGCAAGCAATTCCAGATGATGAAATTCGACGGTCAGCGCTGGATCATATCGGGTCCGATTCTGACCGACGACGTCAAGGCGGACTAATCCTCTCATCGGCCATGGCCTGACCGAGCGTCGCTTGCGCGCCAGGATACCCTGCTGTCTCTCCGTCACCCGCGCCGGCCGGCGCCGAAGACCGAACTCTGTCCGTCGGAGCGCCACTCATGACCAGCGAAGCCGTCCGCCGCCGTCGGGGCTTCGATCCTGCGGCGCTTGCAGCGATCGGCCCGGGACTCGCCGAATTCGTCGATCGCGGCGAGCTCGCCGGCATCGTGTCTCTCACCTCGCGCGGCGGCGAGGTCGTTCATGCCGAGACGATCGGCTGGCGCGATGTCGAAACCAGGAGCCCCATGCGCCCGGATACGTTGTTCCGGATCGCGTCGATGACCAAGCCGATCACCTCGGTGGCGGCGATGATGCTGGTCGAGGAAGGCAGGATCGCCTTGGCCGACCCGATCTCCCGCTGGATTCCAGAGCTCGCCGATCTGCGGGTCCTGCGTGACGCCGCCGGCCCGCTCGACGAGACCGTGCCCGCCCGGCGCGCGATCACCATCGAGGATCTGCTCACGCACCGCTCGGGCATCGCCTACGCGTTCTTCTCGGAAGGCCCGTTGAAGGTCGCCTATGAGCGCGCGCTCGGCGATCCCGCGATGAACCGGTCGACGCCCGACGAATGGCTCGCGGCGCTCGGCACGCTGCCGCTGGCGTATCAGCCCGGCGACTGCTTCCACTACGGTCATTCGACCGACGTGCTCGGCTTCCTGATCGGCCGGGTCGCACGCAGGCCGCTTCGGCAGGTGCTACAGGAGCGCATCTTCGCGCCGCTCGGCATGGTCGACAGCGATTTCTGGTTGCCGCACGCCAAGCGAGATCGTCTGGCGAGCCTGTACGGATATGACGAGACGGCGGGGCGGCTCGCGAAGGTCGAGCCGGTCATGTATGACGAGCCGCCGGCCTATACGCCGGGCGGCGGCGGGCTGATCTCGTCCGCGCCCGACTATCATCGGTTCGCGCGCATGCTGCTCGGAGGCGGCGAGCTGGACGGCGTCAGGCTGTTGCGGCCCGAAACCGTCAACCTGATGCGCACCAACCGGCTGATCGACGCGCAGCGCCAGATTCCCTTCGCCGGCATGCCGCTGTGGCAGACCTGTGGATTTGGGCTCGGGCTTGCGATCGTCGAGGATGCCGCCGGCAATCCCTATGCCTGTGGCGCACCGGGCACGATCACCTGGCCGGGCATCTTCGGCACCTGGTGGCAGGCCGATCCCGTCAATGACCTGATCATGATCTATCTGATTCAGCATCACGTGCCGGTCTCGGCGGGAACAGGGGCCACGATTGCCACTGGGCGCGGTGCTGCCGGCCGCCGTGCTCTTCCTGTCTATCAGCGTGGAACCTACGCCGCGCTGTCCCAGCTTGCGGAACAAGCGACATGAACGGGGCAGCGCTTGTCACCCCTCGGGTGCCCGGCGGGTTCGTCCAAGATGTGGACGCCAACATTCCGCCGAATGAAACGTCCGATCGGCGGCGGGCGGCCTGTCTTCCACATTGCCGGAGCTGCAACTGGCGTTCACGTCATGCCGAGCTTGTCATCCGGCCGTTATTCTGCTCATTGCTTCTTCAAATTGCGCGATCATGCGTATCGATCGACTGAAGTCGACAGCCAGCGAGGAAACAAGACTATGCGCAAGTTAACTTTAGCCATTGCCCTGATCGTCCCGATGCTCGGTCATGCCGCGCAGGCCGAAGACACCGTCAAGATCGGCTATATCGATCCGCTGTCCGGCGGCGGCGCGAGCATCGGCGAGGGTGGCCTGAAGACGTTCCAGTACCTGGCCGACGAGCTCAACGCCAAGGGCGGCATTCTCGGCCACAAGGTCGAGATCGTGCCGTTCGACAATAAGACCAATCCGCAAGAGAGCCTGATCCAGGCCCAGAAGGCGATCGACGCCGGCGTCCGCTACATCACGCAAGGCAACGGATCATCCGTCGGGCTCGCGCTGGAGGATTTCGTCAACAAGCACAACACGCGCAACCCCGGCAAGGAAGTGCTGTACTTCAACTATGCCGCCGTCGATCCGAGCATGACCAACGAGAAATGCAGCTACTGGCATTTCCGCTGGGACGCCAGCTCGGACATCAAGATGGAGGCGCTCACCAACTACATGAAGGACATCTCTTCCATCAAGAAGGTGTATCTGATCAATCAGGACTATTCGTTCGGCCAGTCGGTCCGCAGCGATGCGCGCAAGATGCTGGCGGCGAAGCGACCCGATGTCCAGATCGTCGGCGACGAGCTGCATCCGCTGCTGAAGATCACGGACTTCTCGCCCTACATTGCCAAGATCAAGGCGTCCGGCGCCGACAGCGTCATCACCGGCAATTGGGGCCAGGACATCGCGCTGCTGCTCAAGGCCGCCGCGGATGCCGGCCTGAAGGTCAACTGGTACACTTATTATGCGGGCGGCGCCGGCGGCCCGACCGCCATCAAGCAGACCGGCCTGGATCATCAGGTCTTCCAGCTGACCGAAGGCTTCGCCAATTCGGGCCATCAGGCTGCGATGGACTACGAGAAGGCGTTCCGCGCCAAGGTCAACATGTCGCTGTGGTATCCGCGGGCGGTCAACGAGATGCGCATGTTCAAGGCGGCGGCCGAGAAGGCCAACTCCATCGATCCGGTGAAGGTCGCGGCCGCGCTCGAGGACCTCAAGCTCGAGGTGCTGGACGGCGGCACCGGCTTCATGCGCAAGGATGATCACCAGTTCTTGCAGCCGATCTACGTCTCGTCCTTCGGCAAGCTCGCGGCGAACGAGCCGTTCGACGAGGAGAACACCGGCTGGGGATGGCACCTGGTCTCCAGGGTCGATACGCCCCAAGCCATGGTGTCGACGACGTGCAAGATGGCGCGGCCGTAACCGATCCGCGCTGGCTTCCCGCACGTCCTCACCGTGCGGGAAGCGGCGTCGGCCCTGCGTCGATCTGTTAGGGAATGAGCGGCGGGGCATCGAAGCCCCGGACATTCGCGGGTGCACCGTGCTTGAACTCATCGTCATCTCCACCCTCAACGGCGTGCTGTTCGGCATGCTGCTGTTCCTGCTGTCGAGCGGGCTGACCGTCATCTTCAGCATGATGGGGGTGCTCAATTTTGCTCACGCCAGCTTCTACATGCTCGGCGCCTTTTTCGGCTTCCAGCTCACGAAATGGGTCGGCTTCTGGCCGGCCCTGCTGCTGGCGCCGCTCCTCGTCGGGGCCATCGGCATGGCCGTCGAGCGCTACGGGCTCCGCAACACGCACAAGCATGGCCACGTCGCCGAGCTGCTGCTGACCTTCGGCCTTGCATTCGCGATCGAGGAAGTCGTCTCGATGATCTGGGGCAAGACGCCGCTCGACTATCGCGTCCCGGCGCTGCTGGACTTTCCCGCGTTCACGATCTTCTCGACCAACTATCCGGCCTACAAGCTGTTCATGCTGGCGGTGTCGGTGACGATCTTCGTGGCGCTGCTGATCGTGCTCAAGCGCACCAGGGTCGGCCTGATCGTTCAGGCGGCGCTGACCCATCCCCACATGGTGGGCCATCTCGGCCACAACGTCGGACGCGTGTTCATGGTGGTGTTCGGGGTCGGTAGCGCGCTGGCCGGTCTCGCCGGCGTCATCGCCGGTCCCGCTCTGGTGACGCAATCCGACATGGCCGCGGCGCTCGGGCCGATCCTGTTCGTGGTGATCGTGTTCGGCGGCCTGGGCTCGCTGCCGGGCGCCTTCATCGCTTCGCTGGTGATCGGCCTGGTGCAGACCTTCGCCGTCGCGCTGAACGGCTCGCTGGCAAGCGCCTTCGGCCCGCTCGATCCATCCGCCGGGCCATCGGTGCTCACCGACATCTGGAACGTGACGATCGCGCAGGTCGCGCCGATCGTTCCCTACCTGCTGCTGGTGCTCGTCCTGATCGTGCGCCCCGTGGGCCTGATGGGGACTCGCGAATCATGACCGCAGCAGTGACCTCCGCGTCTCATCTCGCGGCAAAGCCCGCCGGATCCCGTCTCCGCTTCTATGCCGTCTGGGTGATCGGCGTGGCGGCGCTGATCGTGCTGCCGCTGCTGTTCAATTCGGGCGGATCGCTGACCTCGTTCAGCCTGATCGGGATCGCGATCGTCTTCGCGCTCTCCTACAACATCCTCCTTGGTCAGACCGGATTGCTGTCGTTCGGTCATGCGGTTCACTACGGCCTGGGCGGCTTCGCGGCCTGTCACATGATGAATGCGGTGGTGGCGCATGGCTGGCCGATTCCGCTGCCCTTCATTCCGCTGTTCGGCGGGCTGGGCGGGCTCGCCTTCGCGATCATCCTCGGCTGGGTCATGACCAAGCGCGCCGGCACGGTGTTTGCGATGATCTCGCTCGGCATCGGCGAGCTCGTGGCGTCGTCGTCGCTGATCCTGCGCTCGGTGTTCGGCGGCGAAGCCGGCATCACCACCGACCGCACCGCTCTGCCGCGCATGTTCGGCTGGACCTTCGGGCCGCAGCTGCAGGTCTATTACCTGATCGCGTTCTGGCTGGTGCTGTCGGCAATCGCGATGTATGCGCTGACCCGGACGCCCCTGGGGCGGATCAGCAATGCGGTGCGCGACAATCCCGAACGGGTCCAGTTCATCGGCTATGACCCGCACGTCGTCCGCTATCTCGCCTATTGTTTTGCCGGATTCTTCGCCGGCGTTGCGGGCGGCCTCGCGGCGATCAGCTTCGAGATCGCGAATTCCGCCTATCTCGGTGCAATCCAGTCTGGCCTGGTGCTGTTCGCGACCTTTATCGGCGGGACGGCCTACTTCTTCGGTCCGATCCTCGGCGCGATCCTGGTGACCTATCTCCAGCTCGGGCTGACGAGCCTCACCAGCGTATGGCAGCTCTACTTTGGCATCATCTTCATCGGCATCGTCATGTTCTCACCCGGTGGCATTGCCGGTCTGCTGATGATGCACCGGCCGCTGGTCCGTGCCGGAACGCTCGGAATGGTGATCCCGTCCTATCTCGTTGCGGTCGTGCCGACCGCGGCGCTCGCCTACGGCGTCATCCTGACCATCGAGACGGTCGCGCGCTATTCGGGTGGTGACGCCATCAACCTGTTCGGCGTGGCCTTCAATCCGCAATCGCCGGCGACATGGGGCGTCGCCGCGATTCTGGTGGTCGCCGGCTTCTTTGTCGCGCGGTCGACGTGGCAGCGGATCGCCGGAGCCTGGGACAGGGCCGCCACCGTGGCGCGTGATCGGGGGTATCTGGCATGACCGCAGCGATCGAAGTTCGCGCCGTCGAGAAGCGCTTCGGCAATGTCGGCGTCATCCGCGACCTCAATCTCAGCGTCACCAAGGGCGAGCGCCACGCCATCATCGGCCCGAACGGCGCCGGCAAGTCCACGACGTTCAACCTGATCAGCGGACACATCAGGCCGACCTCCGGCGAGGTGAGGCTGAACGGCACGCTCATCTCCGGCCTGCGGCCGTTCGAGATCAATCGGCGCGGCCTGTCGCGCTCGTTCCAGGTCACCAACGTATTCGCCCGCATGACCGTCTGGGAGAACGTCCGATGCGCCGTGCTGTGGGCGACCGGACATCGCTACGCGTTCTGGAAGAACGTCGACAGCCTGCCGGAGGTGCGCGAGCGGACCGCCCAGATCCTCGATGACATCCATCTCACGCATCGGCGTGACATTCCCGCGGGGTTGTTGACCTATGCCGAGCAGCGCGAGCTGGAGATCGGCGTCACCATCGCGAGCGGCGCGACGGTCGTCATGCTCGACGAGCCGACCGCCGGGATGAGCCACGCTGAGACCGAGCGCGCCGTCTCGTTGATCCGGCGGCTCACCGAGGGGCGGACGCTGGTGATCGTCGAGCACGACATGAGCGTGGTATTCGGTCTCGCCGATCGCATCTCGGTGCTGGTCTATGGCCACATCATCGCGTCGGGCACGCCGGAGGAGATCCGTCGCGACCCGAAGGTGAAGGAAGCCTATCTCGGCGAGGAGGCCCACTGATGCTCGAGGTCAGGAACCTCCACGCCTACTACGGCAAGAGCCATATTCTGCAGGGCGTCGACCTCGACGTCGCCGCCGGCGAAGTCGTCAGCCTGCTCGGCCGCAACGGTGTCGGCCGCTCGACCACCGTGAAGGCGATCATGGGCGAGGTCAGTCCGCAGGGGACGATCCGCTTCAAGGGCCGGGACATTGCCGGCTTGCCGAGCTACAAGATCGCGCGCCTTGGGCTCGGCTATGTGCCTGAACACCGTGACATCTTCCCGAGCCTCACCGTTCGGCAAAACCTCGTGCTCGGCATCAAGGACACGCGGCGGCCGGGGAAGTGGCGCCTTCAGGACATGCTCGACATGTTTCCCAACCTCGCCGCGCGCGCCGATACGCCTGCGGGTGTGCTGTCGGGCGGCGAGAAGCAGATGCTGACCACCTGCCGCACGCTGATGGGCGACCCCGACCTGATCATGATCGACGAGCCCACCGAAGGTCTGGCGCCGCTGATCGTGCAGCAGGTCGGCGATCTGATTGCCCGGATCGCAGCGGCGGGCGTCGCGATCCTGCTCGTCGAGCAGAAGCTCTCGATCGCGATGCGCATTTCGAAACGCGTCTATGTGATGGGCCACGGTCGCGTCGTATTCGAAGGGACACCGGATCAGCTCAAGGCCAACACCGCGGTCCGGCAGGAGTGGCTCGAAGTATGAGGGCGCAGGAGCAGCCGGCACGTTTTCGCCGATGCAGCTCGGGCAGATGTGCCACAGACACACGCCTTGTCCGAATCCTTCAGGTCTGAGGCAATGGATGTCGCAGCATGCGGCGCGGAAACGCGGTGTGGCGTTCGCGTAGCCTCAGGGCAACACGGCGCGCGATGCAGATCGACGCCGTCGCGATCGCGATGCCGGCGATCATGTCGACGAGGAAATGTCCGCCGCCGATCGGGGTCGAGAGCAGCATCGCGCCGTGGATCAGGACATTGAACGGTCGCAACCAGCGCAATGACCACAGCGCCCAGCCGTCGAGGATCGCGGCCGCCGCGTGAAAGCTCGGAAAGGTCACGATCCCCGCGAGATGGCTGGTGTCCAACAGGCGCAGCGTCCCGTCGCGAACCAGGGGCACCTCGCGCGCCGTGTCGAAATAGGCTTGGGGAATGAGGTTTGCGTAGGCCGACGGTGGTAGCTCCAGAGCGTGGTACACGCCGAGTGCAGGAACAAACAAGGTGATGATGCATGTCAGCGCCAGCGTCAGGCTGATCGCGAGGTTGAACTCTGCAAACCGGCGATAGTGGCCCAACAAGGGAAGGGCCACGACGATGATGCAGATCGTCCAGGAAATGGATCGATAGCCGAACGCGAGGCTCAGGACGGCCCAGGGACGGTCATTGACGAACGACAAGTAGTCGCGAAAGTCGAAGCCAAGGGCGCGATCGAGGGCGAGCAGGTTGGCGTCCTGAAGCGGCAAGTTGGCGGCCGTCGCAATGTAGGACAGTGATGCCAGCACGGTGGATGCCAGTGTGGTCTGGGCCATTCCTGTCAGGAATGAGAACATCCAGGGTTTGGCACGCCGCGCCGACCGTGCGTTGGCGTAGCCGATGAGACCATAGATGGCCGATGTCGATAGCACGATGATGTAGCCGACGGGTTCGATGCGAAAATCCGTGAAGATCAGGCACAGTCCGAACAGCACCCAAAGAGCTGTCATGACAGCCCAGTTGAACCGGAACACGGCCCAGGCCGTCGCGGCATCCTCGCTGTCACGCGCCCGTTGCAAGATGCTCTTTGTCCAGGGGAGCCAGCGGCGGCTGAGATCAGGCAATAGACCACCGGCTGCGGTGTCCGACATTGTCGTCCGCTCTCACATTTCAAATGGATTTCGATTTGTTTCCCGTCGGTGTTTTGTTACGGCCGGTCGGGCTAATAAATCAACCTCGGCGGGTAAAATACGCAGATACCGTGCAACGATGCTTAATCAAGCGTAGCCTGGAACCCTGTTTCGGTTGTGCCGGACAGGAACGCACATTCGGCGATGAGGCCGCCTTCGCGCCCATAGAAAACGGGTAAATCGGTGAGAAGAGACTGAGAGCGAATCCGAGGCAGCTTTGGTTTGAAGGGCTTCACCAGTCGTCGCGGGCGAGCTACTTGTGGTGGTGCTGTGGGGTCAGCGGCCGATCGCTCGCGGGCTTGCGCGAGAGGTGGTCGCTGTCAGCAAAGTCCGTCGCGACGTCGCATGCATCACAGCTTCTGGCGGCCGTAGATCAGGAGCATCAGGATGATCACCGCGCCGTAGATCAGCTGGCGGCCGGCCTCGCTGATCTGCATCACCGACAGAATGGATTGCAGCAGGGTGATCAGCACGACGCCGGCGACGGTGCCGAGATAGCTGCCGCGGCCGCCGAGGATGTGCGTGCCGCCGAGCACGACGGCTGCGATCGAGGGCAGCAGATAAGCGTCGCCCATCGACTGCGCCGCCTTGGAGGCGTAGCCCGCGAGCAGTACGCCGCCGCAGGCGGAGAGGGCGCCGGACAGCGCGAACGCCAGCATGGTGATGCGGCGTGTATCGATCCCTGAGAGATAGGCCGCGCGCTCGCGATTGCCGATGGCATAGATGGCGCGGCCGAACGTGGTCCGCGACAGCAGCCAGATCGCGGCGCCGCCGATGATCGCCCACACCAGCACCGCGTTGGGAAGGCCGGGCACGATATTGCCGGTGGCGAGATAGCGCATCGCCTTGGAGGCGGAATCCTGCGGCGCGAAGCCTCCGGTGTAGGCGACCATCAGCCCTTGCGCGACCGCGTTGGTCGCCAGGGTGATGATCATCGAGGGAATGCGCAGATAGGCGACGCCGATGCCGTTCAGGAGACCGATGGCGGCTCCGCAGAGAATGCCGCAGGGAATCGCGATGATGGCGCCGGTCGTGCCATGGGCGGCCGCCGCGCAGGCCATCATCGCGCCCGTCGTGACAACCCAGGGCACCGAGAGATCGATCTGGCCGAGCAGGATCACCAGCATCATGCCGGTGGCGATCACGCCCAGGAAGCTCGCGACCTTCAACTGCTGCAGCAGATAATCCGGCGACAGGAAGCTGCGCGAATAGAGGCTGCCCACCAGCAGCAGCAGCAGGATGCAGCCGAACGAGGCCGCCACCGCCGGATCGATCCGACGCAGCATGGCGATCCCGCGATGGGCCGGTCGTGGTGCCGTTGCGTCGCTCATCCGAACCACTCCAGCCGATTGCGCACCCGCACCAGGCCGAACGCGCCGATCGAGACCGCGAGCATCAGCACGAGACCCTGGAACAGCGGCTGCCACAGCGGATCGAAATCGAACACGAACAGCAGATCGCCGATGGTGCGGAAGGCGAGCGCGCCGAAGATCGCTCCGATCGCGCTGCCGCGTCCGCCCATCAGCGATACGCCGCCGAGCACCACGGCCGCGATCGAGAACAGCGTGTAGGCATTGCCGCTCGCATAGGCGGCTTCGCCCGTGTAGGAGAAGAACGTCAGGAACAGGCCGCCGATCGCCGACAACAGGCCAGCCAAGGTGTAGGCGACAAACTTGGCCGCCCGGATCGGCGCGCCGGACATGTAGGCTGCGACCTCGGAGGAGCCGGTCGCGAACGCGGCGCGGCCGATGACCGAGCGGCTATAGGGTACCCAGATCAGCAGCGCCGCCGCAGCCAGTGCCACGAGGCTCGTGGGCAGCACGCCGAACAATCTTCCCGTCAAGGCATCCGCCAGAGTCTCGTTGACGGATCCGCCGGGATTGGGCCGCAGGAACAGCGCGATGCCGTAGTACATCGCCCCGGTGGCGATCGTCGTCACGATCGGTTGCAGGCGCCCGAAGATCACGATCGCGCCGTTGATCATGCCGCAGACGATGCCGGTGCCGAGCACGCCGGCCACGCCCAGCGCGGTCTCGGTGGCGGTGCCGACCACGATCCAGGATGCGAGGCAGTTGGTCAGGGTCAGGATCATGCCGACGGACAGATCGATGCCGGCGGTGATCACCACGATCGCCTGCGCCATCGCGACAAAGGCCAGCAGCGTCGCCTTGTTGGCCGCGGTCTGCACCATGTTGGCGCTGAAGCCGGCCGGATGATTGGTCGCATAGAGCAGGAACATCGCGACGAAGATCCCGATCGCGAGCAGGGTGCCGCGCTGTTCGGAGAGCCAGTACCGCCACTCGGTCATGCCAGACTCGCTTCCGCTCGCTCGCCTTCGTCGACATTGAGCGCACTGCTGACCAGCGCGCGCTCGGTGATCTCGGCGCCCGCGAGCTCGCGCCTGATCGCGCCATCGTACATCACCAGCACGCGGTCGCAGCAGCCGATCAGCTCGTCATAGTCGGTCGAATAGAGCAGGATCGCGGCGCCCTCGTCGGCAAGCCGGCGCAGCAGCCGGTAGATCTCCTGCTTGGTGCCGACGTCGATGCCGCGCGTCGGATCATTGAGCAGGATGATGCGCGGCTTGTTCATCAGCCATTTCGCGATCACGACCTTCTGCTGGTTGCCGCCGGAGAGCGCGCTGACGGCGAGATCGGGGGAGGCGGACTTGATCTCGATCAGGCGGATCATCTCCTCGATCAGCATCGATTGCCGCTGCCGGTCGATGATGCCGAATGTCGCGAACCGGTCGAAGGCGGCGGCCGAGAGATTGTCGCGCACCGACATCGGCAGCATCAGTCCTTCGGTCTTGCGGTCCTCCGGGATGAGCGCGAGACCGATGCGCTCCGACTTGGCGGTGACGGGGCTGTCGATCGTCACCTTGTTGCCGTCGATCAGAATGTCGCCGCGACAGTCGCGCAGCACGCCGAACAGCGCCAGCAGCAGCTCGCGCTGGCCCTGGCCATCGAGCCCGCCGAGACCGATGATCTCGCCGGCCTGCAGCGAGAACGAGATGTCCTTCAGCCGGTCGCCCCAACTGATGCTCCTGCATTGCAGCGCGGGCGGCCGGCCAATGATTTTCCGCGGCGGCTTTTCCGGGAAGGCATGCTTGTACTCACGGCCGATCATCAGCTCGATCACTTCGGCATCCGTCTTGGTGCCGGCCGGGAAGGTCGAGATGCGGCGGCCGTTGCGGAACACGCTGCAATCGTCGGCGAGCTCCGCGATCTCGTGCATGCGATGGGAGATGTAGAGCAGCGCCAGCCCCTCGCTGCGCAGGCGCTTCAGCACCTTGAACACCTTGGTCACGTCGGATGCGGTCAGCGCCGAGGTTGCCTCGTCGAGGATCAGGATCTTCGGCTGCCGCGACAGCGCTTTCGCGATCTCGACCATCTGGCGGCGCGACAGCGGCAGGTCCTTCACCAGCGCGCGCGGATGAATGTCGCTGGCGCCGGCGCGGTGCAGCGCCTCCTCGGCAAGTCGGCGCTGGGCGCGCCGGTCGATCATGCCGAACCGCGTCGGCGGATGCGAGATCATGATGTTGTCGGCGACCGACAGGTCGGGGATCAGCGACAGCTCCTGGAAGATGCAGACGACGCCGGCATCGTTCGCGGCGGAGGGACCGCTGAAGGCGACCGCGCGTCCTTCAAGCGTCATCCGGCCTTCGTCCGGCGCGACCACGCCGACCATCAGCTTGATTAGCGTCGACTTGCCGGCGCCGTTCTCGCCGAGAATGGCGTGGATGCGGCCGGGATGGACCTCCAGGTCCGCACCGTCGAGGGCGATCACGCCGCCGTAGCGCTTGGACAGTCCTTCGGCGCGAAACAGCGGCTCGGCCGCGATCATGCTTGCTCCCTCAGTCGTTTGGGCAATAGGGACGGGCTGGCCGCGAGAGAACTCGCGGACCAGCGATCACACCGGCCTATTGATTTTCCTTCGACTGACCCATGATCTCCTGCGCCGTGAAGTTGATGCCGCAGGTCGGGAAGGAGTTGCCGACGAAGAAGTTGTCGGACTGGGCCGGGAAGTAGTCCTGATCCTTCTTGAAGTTCGGATCTTCCACGACGGCGAGCGGCAGCTTGACCGATTGCGGCACCACCTTGCCTTCCAACGCGGCGAGCGCGACCTTGATCGCGACCGCGACCTGCGCAGGTCCGGTACCGGCGGAAGAGCATTTCAGGCCTTCGGACGCCTTGGCGGCGCAGAACTTGCGGAAGCCGTTCTCGGTCTCGCCGCCGAACGGCACCATCTTGTGCTTGGCGTCGAGCATGGCCTGCACGATGCCGGTGTCGCCGCCCTGGCCGGAGATCGCATCGAACGGGCCATTGGTCGCGATCGCATCCGCCGTGGCCTTCTGGGCGACGCCGTCGTCCCATTTGCCGACGACCTCGGTGACCTGCCACTTCTTGCCGGAGGCATCGAGAACGGAGTGGAAGCCGTTGTGCCGGTCGGTGTCGACCGAGGTGCCGGCGACGCCGCGCACCTCGAGCACCTTGCCGCCGCTGGGCACGTTCTTGACCAGCCACTTCGCCCAGAGTTCGCCGAGACCCTTCTGGTCGACGTTGACGTTGATCGCATCTTCCGTCGCGAGGATGTTGTCGAAGGCGACGAGGATCACGCCGGCCTGCTTGGCGCGCTTGATCACCGGCCCGAACGCGGTCGGGTTCTGCGCGTTGACGACGATGGCGTCATAGCCGGAGTCGATGAAGTTGTTGATTGCCGATATCTGGGCCGGCACGTCCTCGCCGGTCGAGACGACCTTGAATTCCTTCAGCTTGGCCTTGACCTCCGGCTGCGCCGCATAGGCCTTCGCGGTCTGGATCATCTGGATGCGCCAGGTATTGGCGATGTAGCCGTTCGCCAGTGCGATGCGGTACGGGCCCTTCTTGGCCGGAAACTTGAAGAACTTGGTGTTCGCGGTCCACGGCACCATGCATTCAGGCTCGGTCGCCGGTCCCTTGACCATCTCCGGCTCCGCCAGCGCCTTGCCGGCAAACGCCGTGACCAACACCAGCGATGCACAAGTGGCAAGGCATCGCGCCCTCATCGACATGGACGACATTCGTGACCTCCCCTGTTGTTGTCGCGCCAAATCAATGACGCATGTGCGAGACGCCTCTTTGTTTCCGGAGGTTGTGCGAGCATTGCTCGTCATCTCGACCCGCCAAGCGTTACTGATCAATGACAGCGCTGTCAATTACCGTCGCGCGGCTTTTGCCAAGCGGCCGGTCGCATGTCATGAATATGGTTCGGACAAATCCGCGTGAATCAATGTTGCAAGGATCATGTCTCAGAAGCGTCGCACCACGCTGGAGGACGTCGCGCGCATCGCCCATGTCAGCGCTGTCACTGTGTCGCGGGCGCTGCGGCGGCCCGATATGGTGTCGCCGGAGTTGCGCAAGCGGATCGATGCCGCGGTCGACAGGCTGGCCTATGTGCCGAACTTCGCGGCGAGCCGGCTCGCCTCGACCCGCACGCATTCGATTGGCATCGTCGTGTCGTCGCTCTCCAACGGCATCTTCGCGGACTACCTGCAGGCGATCTACGACACCCTGCTGCCGCTCGGCTTTCGTCCCGTCGTCGTCAGCAGCCGCTACTCGGCGGAGGAGGAAGAGGGCGCGATCAGGACGCTGCTGGGCCAGAACATCGAGGCGCTGATCCTCGTCGGAGTGAACCAGACGCGGGCCGCGCGGCGCGTTCTCGAACGATCGCGGATTCCGGTGGTGCAGACGTTCGAGCTGACCGACGATCCGATCGATCTGAATGTCGGACTCTCGCAGCGCCAGGGCGGCTACGCCGCGACCCGCTTCCTGATCGAGCTGGGACATCGGCGGATCGCCTATCTCTCGGGACAGCGCGACGACCGGGCCCGCGCCCGGCTCGAGGGGTATCGCGCGGCGCTGGCCGAAGCGGGGCTGGACGGCACGTCGCTGGTGGCCTGGCTGCCGGCGCAGGCGACGATCTCGCTGGGGCGGAAGCTGACCGAGGAGATGCTCGCGAGCGAAGTTCCCGATGCGATCTTCTGCTGCGATGACAACATCGCGCTTGGTGCGCTATTCGCCTGCCAGCAGGCGGGGCTGGAGGTCCCGCGCCGGATGTCGCTGATCGGCTTCAACGACCTGGAATTCGCGGCGGCCTCCAATCCGCCGCTGTCGACCGTGCTGACGCCGCGCGCCGACATGGGGCGCGTGGCGTCCGAACTGGTGCTTCAGGTGATCGCCACCGGCAAGCGGCCGAGAACGCGGCGGATCGACCTCGGCTTCGAGATCGTCGCACGCGGCAGCACCGGACCGCACCTCGTGGCTTCGTGATGATGGTCGAGCCTCAGGCCCAGCCGCCGTCGACGATGTAGTTCTGGTTGGTGCAGGCGCCGCTGTCGTCGGCGGCGAAGAACAGCACCACGCGGGCGATGTCGTCCGGCACGAGCTTGCGCTTGAGGCATTGGCGGCGCATGAGCTCGGCCTCGCCCTCGGGCGTCAGCCAGAGTCTCTGCTGCCGCTCGGTCATGATCCAGCCCGGAAGAATGGAATTGACCCGCACGTTGCTGGGTCCGAGATCGCGGGCGAGGGCGCGGGTCAGTCCCTGGATCGCCGACTTCGCCGTGGTGTAGCAGGGCATGTTGCCCTGGCCCAGCACCCAGCTCACCGAGCCGAGATTGACGATCGCGCCGCCTCCGGCCTGGATCATGTCCGGTGCGACCGCCTGGGCCGCGAAGAACTGATGTTTGAGGTTCACGGCGATGCGCTCGTCCCAATAGTCCGGCGTGACGTCCTCGATCGCGTGGCGGTCATCACGCGCGGCGTTGTTCACCAGAATGGTGATCGGCCCCAGCGCCGCACGGGCGCCGGCGACCGCAGCCCTCAGCGCACCGATGTCGCGAAGGTCGGCATGCGCGAAGTGCACCTTCGCCTCCGCGGGCAGGCTCGCCAGCAGCTGCTGCGACGCCTCCAGATCGATGTCGATGAATCCGACACGCGCGCCTTGGTCGACGAAATTGCGCACGATGGCTTCCCCGATGCCGGAGCCGCCGCCGGTCACGAGGACGGCCCGATCCTTGAGGCTTGGATAGATGGTGCCCTGCATTGGCTTCCTCTCAGTTGCGCCTGGAGAGCAGCCGCGCCCGACGACGACACTGGCCGGATCTCGAACGTCGTCCGTGCCGTGCGATGCACGGCCGGTGCGCGTTCGCCTGAACCCCTTCATGTGCGCCTGCGGGCAACTCTCGCGCCCGATGCCGATGCTGACGGATCCGGGCGCTCCCCTGCGATGCCCTTGTTTGGCTTTCCGGCATTCTGCGTCAGGACCGGCAGGGACGCCAGCACTGATGCGCCGCCCGGGTGCGACCATCGGGCGCTTCGGGCGTAGCTGGAGCGGACGTCGCGGATCGAGCGCCTCAGAGGATTTCGGCGATCGACTGGCCCTGCAGCTCGATACTGAGTCCCTGCATGCCGAGATCGGTGATCTCGCCGCCCATCGCCTTCAGGCTTTCCTCGCGGATCAGCGACATCAGCCCGCGCCGCAGCGCCAGGAATTCCGACGACATCATCATCGCTTGCTGGCGGGGCCGCTCGAGCGGGATCTGGATTTCGGCCTTGATCGAGCCCGGGCGCGCGGTCATGCAGTAGACGCGGTCGGACAGGAAGATCGCCTCGTCGATGTCGTGGGTGACGAACAGCACCGAGATCTTCAGCCGCTGCCACATGTTGGTGAGGATCTGCTGCATGATGATGCGGGTCTGCGCGTCGAGCGCGCCGAACGGCTCGTCGAGCAGCAGCACCTTGGGACCAGTGGCGAGCGCGCGCACGATGCCGACGCGCTGCTTCATGCCGCCGGAGAGGCGCTCGGGATAATGGTTCTCGAACGCCTCGAGGCCGGCGAGCCCGAGCAGAGTGCGCGCCGCGCGTGCGCGCTCGAACTTCGGCATGCCGCGCATCTTCAGCCCGAACTCGACGTTCTCGCGCACCGTCTTCCAGGGAAACAGCGAATATTGCTGGAACACCATGCCGCGCTCGGCGCTCGGACCCGTCACGGCATGGCCGTCGACCGTGACGACGCCGCTGGTGGGCTTGAGGAAACCCGCGACGGCGTTGAGCAGTGTCGACTTGCCGCAACCCGACGGTCCGACGATCGAGACGAACTCACCGGGCTCGACGTGGATCTGGGTGTCGGTGACGGCCTCGACGGCGCCGTCGATGGTCTCGTAGCTCAGGGCGAAGTTGCGGACCTCGATATGGCCCTGTCTCGTATCCGCTGCGGCTTGGCTCATCGCGACCTCCAGGGCATCACCAACTGTCCGGCTGCGCGGATCACGAGGCTCGAGCCGAGCCCGAGCACGCCGATCGCGATCATCCCGAGCGCGATGTCGGCATACTGGACCAGCGAATAGGCTTCCCAGGTGAAGTAGCCGATGCCGAACTGCCCCGAGATCATCTCGGCCGCGATCAGCGACACCCATGCGACGCCCATGCCGACGGTGAGGCCGGTGAAGATGTGCGGCAGCGACGCCGGGAAATAGACCTCGCGGAAGATCGCGGTCTCCCGCGCGCCGAGGCACTTGGCGGCCCGCACCAGCACGGGGTCGACCAGCGTCATGCCGTGCAGCGTGTTGACCAGGATCGGAAAGAACGAGCCGAGAAAGGTGATGAAGACGATGCTCTGCTCGTTGGTCGGCCACAGCATGATCGCCATCGGCACCCAGGCGATCGCCGGGATCGGACGCAGCACCTCGGCGACCGGGAAGACGATCTCGTGCACCAGCTTGAACCGGCCCATGATCAGGCCGAGCGGCACGCCGACCAATGCGGCCAGCGAGAAGCCGATGAAGATCCGGCGGCAGCTGAGCAGGATGTGCATCAGGAATTTCGGATCGTGGATCGCCTTGGTGAAGCTCGCATAGACCGCCAGCGGCGCCGGCACGTTGACGAACTTCACGAAGAAGACGACGCGGTAGGTCGTCAGCATGTGCCAGGCGATCAGGAACAGGATCAGCGACGCGGTGCCGATCAGCACCGACTGCAGCCTGTCCTGGTTCAGCCGGAACCAGCGTGCCGCGCGGGCGGAGACGTCCGGACGGCTCGGCGGGATCGCGGTGCCAGGCGCGGCGGTCGCCGCAGCCTGGTCGGGGGATGTCATCAAAGCGGGGCTGCTCAAGTCTTGCCTCCCGCCATCGCCAGCTTCACGGCGTCATCAAGTCCCATCACCTTGCCGCCGATCTTGGCGGCATAGGCCTCGGCATCCTTCTTCAGCAGGAACGGCGCGATCTCGCCATTGGCCGCGGCGAAGAACGCCTGGTCGGCGAACAGCTTGATACCGCGCGCGGTGTCGAAGACGTAGGCGACGTTGATCTTCTTGCCCTTGGCCTTGTAGTCGGCATAGGCGCCGAGCGTGCAGGTCGCGCTGCTGAAGGCTATGATGCCCTCGCCGTCGACCCAGACCTCGCCGGCCTTGCGCGGCTCGGTGATCGGCCTGTTGCAGAACTTGTCCTCGCCGGAGATTTCGTAGTTCGCGGTGCTGGCGAGATCCTTGTCGTAGTCCAGCTTCAGCTCGGTATAGGCCTTGCGGATGTAGCTGTCGTCGACCCATGTCTTCGGATCGAACTCTTTCATGCGGCCGAGGCTCTGCAACACCTTGACGTCGGTTGCGGCGGCATCCACCAGCGCCGGCTTGATCGTCGGATCCGTGGTCATGTTGCCGCCGGGGCCGAGGAAGATGTAGACGACCTCCTTGTTGATCCCGGTCCATTCCTGGATCTTTTCGGCCGCCGCCTTCGGATCCTGGCGCAGCCACTGGTTGGCGGCGATCACCGCCTTGACATAGGCGATGACGACCTCGGGATATTTTTCCGCGAAGTCGGTGCGGACGACGACGCCATGGAATGTCGGCAGGTTGGTCTGGACGCCGTCGAAGATCTTGCGCGCAAAGCCGCGGAACGGCAGCAGTTCCGCGAACGGCACGAAATCGGCGTGCGCGTCGATCTTCTTTTCCTGCAGGTTGGTCGAGCCGACCTCCGGCGTCTGGCTCACCAGCTGGAAGAAATCCGCCGGATAGCCGCCGTCCTGAAGCGCCTTCAGCACCATGCCGTGTGCGGCCGAGCCGAACGGCACGCTGACCAGCTTGCCCTTGAGGTCGGAGAGTTCGTAGTAGGGCGAGTCCTTGTGAACGACGATGCCGTTGCCGGAGCCGGCGAGGCTGTAGGCGGCGACGGCGATCAGCCGGCTCTTGCTCTCGGGATTGTTCTCGAAGGTGAAGCCGTTCACGATCAGCGGGTAGTCGCCCATCATGCCGAACTGCAGCTTGTTCGCCATCATCCCGTTGGTGACGGGCGGACCGGAGGTGAAGTTCTGCCACTCGATCTCGAACTTGATGTTGGCGTATTTGCCGTCCTTGGGCAGATACTTCTCCAGCAGGTGAAGCTGCCGCACGATGGTGCCGGCCGTCACCGTGTTGGTCGTGGTGTCCTGGGTGCCTATGCCGATCGTGACTGTCTCTGCTGCGACGGGCTGCGCCGCGATCAGGGACAGACAGGTGACGGATAGCAAGAGCGCGTGACGGCAGCGGACCATTCTCATCCCCGTTCGGTTGGATGGCTGATGGCGCCATGATGAAGGCCGCGTCCACGAGCGCAAATCCGGAGTTCGGCAGCGGGTGGATTAGTTGCCGTCAAAATCCGGTTGCGTACTCCTTGGGCAATTTCGCTCATGACAGCCGCTTGCATGAGCAGGCCGGCTAATCCGCGGCCTGGCCGCGCATCTCGTCCAGGACGTCGGGCCGGCAGACCACGATCTGCGAACGCCTGGTGCGGACGATATTCTTTTCCTGCATCCGCTTGAGGCTGATCGTCACCCACTGCCGCGTCGCCCCGACCATGTGGGCGATGTCGGCATGGGTGAAGGCCGCGGCAATGACCTTGCCGTCGGGATCATCCACGCCATAGAGGTCGACGAGATGCAGCAGCAGATGAGCGAGCCGCTCGGTGATCGAACGCGTCCCCAGCATTTGGGCCAGGGCGGAGTAGCATTTTCCCTTGAAGCTCAACCCTTCGATCAGTCCGATCGCGAGATTGGGGATCTCCGCCACCAGCGTTCGCAGCTCCTTGCCGGGAAGCTGGATCACGCTGGCATTGCTGGCGGCGATGCCGGACCATTGATGCACGCCGGTGTCGAACACCTCGGGACCGCCGACGAAATTGCCGACATGCCAATAGGCCAGCGTGATCTCGCGCCCCTGCGGCGACGTATAGAACACGCGGATGCGGCCGCTCTCGACCAGGAAGATGCCGTCGTGCCTGGCGCCCTGGCTGAACAGCGTCTGGCCGCGGTTCAGCACCTTGCGGCGGCCCTGCTTGAGCACCTGCTCACGCTCGCGCAGGCTGAGCCTTTCGATCAGCGACGGCGGGCCGCCGATGGATTGCTGGCTTTCGGTGAGCAGGAGCGACGAACTGGTCACCGCGCGCGCTGACGTCATGGGAGAGGGCACGGCGTCCGCAGCTGATTTGGCTGCCTGCAGCAACATGTCTTGCCTCCGCATTGATCATACTGATCAGAAGCGGAGCAATGTTCGTGCCATCCGTCACCGCGCGACGCACCTCAGGCGGCAACGAGTTCCCAAAGGTATGATTTCGGATAGATGCCGCGATTGTGGCCGTCGGAAAACGCGATGTTCAAGCCGTAACCGAGATCTCCGACCCCGACGATGCCGATCCCGGGAAACTGCGCCGGGAAGCGGCCGTCGAGGCGGGCCCGCCTGCAATGCGCGCACATGCAGGACAGCCGCAGCCGTTCGGCGGACAGCTCCGCGGGAGCGCCGCCGGCATTCCGCAGCCGTAACGACGCCAGGTCGGGACTGACTTCGCTGTTGAGGGTATCGGCTGGAATCATGGCGCCTCCTGGTTGTGCCGAAGCCGGCGTCGTCACGCTAGGGGAGACGGACCGGGGCCCCCAGCAACTAATTGCCTCGTTCGACGGAATGTGGAGCGCGAGGTGCTTCGTTGCCGCGCGCTCGCCTTCCCGCGGAACAATCTTTGCAACTAATCCACCGCCGCGGCGCGTTCGAAATTGCCGAACCGCGCCGTTTCCGCGACATCGTCGTCAGCAACCGCCACACGGCGCGCCCCGCGCCTCAGGAGACGACGATGAGCGCTTTTCAGACCGAGACGGTGTTGTCGGTCCGGCACTGGACCGATTCGCTGTTCAGCTTCACCGCCACGCGGGATCCCGGCTTCCGCTTCCAGAACGGGCAGTTCGCGATGATCGGGCTCGAGGTCGACGGCCGGCCGCTGATGCGCGCCTACAGCATGGCGAGCGCCAATCACGAGGAGGAGCTGGAATTCTTCAGCATCAAGGTGGCGGACGGGCCGCTGACCTCCCGGCTGCAGAAGATCAAAGAGGGCGATCGCATCCTGGTGGGGCGCAAGGCGACGGGAACGCTGATCGCGGGCAACCTGATTCAGGGCAGGCGTCTGCTGCTGCTGTCGACCGGCACCGGGCTGGCGCCGTTCGCCAGCCTGGTCAAGGATCCCGACATCTACGAGACCTACGAGACCATCGTGCTGGCCCATGGCTGCCGCCAGGTCTCGGAGCTCGCCTATGGCGAGCAGCTCGTCGATGGCCTGCGCGGCCACGAATTCTTTGGACCGCTGGTCCGGAACCGGCTGCTTCATTACCCCACGGTGACCCGCGAGCCGTTCCGCAACCGCGGCCGCATCACCGACCTGATCGCATCGGGGCAGATGTTCGCCGACATCGGCGAGCCCGACCTCGATGTCGAGACCGACCGCGTCATGCTCTGCGGCAGCCCGGCGATGTTGGCCGAGCTCCAGGCCATGCTGGAGGGGCGCGGCTTCGTCGAAGGCAACCACAGCACGCCCGGCCATTTCGTGGTCGAGAAGGCGTTCGTCGAGCGCTGACTGGCCGGCGCGAAGAAATGCGCTCAGGCGACAACTAATTGCTATCGCCGGGTGCCCCGCTGAACAAGTCTGATCCGGACCGGTGTGACCCCGGCCAAGCAGGAGCTTAGAATGGCAATGGATGAGATCGTCGACGGCCTCTCGGAGGTGTCCTGCGACGTGCTGGTGATCGGCGGCGGCACCGCCGGTCCGATGGCTGCCCTGAAGGCCAAGTTGAAGAATCCCAAGGCGAACGTCGTTCTGCTGGAGAAGGCGAACGTCAAGCGCTCCGGCGCGATCTCGATGGGCATGGACGGCCTGAACAACGCCGTCATCCCCGGCTATGCAACGCCGGAGCAATACACCAAGGAGATCACGATCGCCAATGACGGCATCGTCGATCAGAAGGCGGTCTACAAATACGCCCAGAGCTGCTACGGGATCATCGAGGAGCTCGACAGCTTCGGCATCCGCTTCCTCAAGAACGAGAACGGCGACTATGCCGTCAAGAAGGTGCACCACATCGGCACCTACGTGCTGCCGATGCCGAACGGCGAGACCGTCAAGAAGGCGCTGTACCGGCAACTGCGCCGCGCACGCATCCTGATCTCCAACCGCTACATGGCGACGCGGCTCTTGAAGTCGAGCGATGGCCGCATCGCCGGCGCCGTCAGCGTCAACACCCGCACCGCCGAAATGCTGGTGATCAAGGCCAAGGCCGTCATCCTGTGCATGGGCGCGGCGGGACGGCTCGGCCTGCCGACCTCGGGCTACATGTTCGGCACCTATGAGAATGCGGCCAATTCCGGCGATGGCTATGCGATGGCCTATCACGCGGGCGCGGCGCTCGCCAATCTCGAATGCTTCCAGATCAATCCGCTGATTAAGGACTACAACGGTCCGGCCTGCGCCTATGTCGCCGGTCCCTTCGGCGCCTATACCGCCAACAACGAGGATCGCCGCTTCATCGAATGCGACTATTGGTCGGGCCAGATGATGCTGGAATTCTACAACGAGCTGCTGTCCGGCAAGGGGCCGGTGTTCCTGCAGCTCAAGCACCTGCACGACAAGACCATCGGGGAGATCGAGCACACCCTGCACAAGGTCGAGCGGCCCACGCGGGGGCTGTTTCAGGAGGGCCGCGGCGTCGACTACCGCAAGGAATCGATCGAGATGCACATCTCGGAGATCGGCTTCTGCTCCGGCCACAGCGCGTCGGGCGTGTTCGTCGACGACAATGCCCGCACGACCGTCCCCGGGCTCTATGCGGCCGGCGACATGGCCAGCGTTCCGCACAACTATATGTTGGGCGCATTCACCAACGGTTCGTTCGCCGGGCTCGACGCGATGGAGTTCGCCGACAATCATGATTTCGGCGACATCGATGCCGCCGAGATCGCGCTGGAGCGCGAGCGCGTGCTTGCGCCGACCAAGCGCGAGGATGGCATTCCGCCGAACCAGATCGAGTACAAGACGCGGCGCCTGGTCAACGACTATCTGCAGCCGCCGAAGGTGACGCGGAAGTACGAGCTCGGGATGCGCCGGCTCGCCGAGGTCCGCGAGGACATGCAGGAGCGCATGATCGCACGCAACGCGCATGAACTGCTGCGCGCACTGGAGGTACAGTCGATCATGGATTGCGCGGACATGGCCGCCCATGCCTCGCTGTTCCGCGAGGAGAGCCGTTGGGGGCTCTATCACTGGCGCACCGATTTTCCGGAGAAGGACAACGAGAACTGGTTCTGTCACACGCTGCTGAGCAAGCTGGACGGCCGCATGACCAGCGAGAAGCGGGCGGTGCAGCCCTATGTCGTGCCGATCGCGGACGATGAGAAGGACCTCTACGACAAGCAGCGCATCCGCGCCAGCGCCTGACGATCAGAAGGAGAACGAGACATGCCTCTTGCGACCTATCAGACGTCGGTCCCGGTCGTCGTTGACGACGCCAAATGCATCGCCGACAAGGGCTGCACGGTCTGCGTCGACGTCTGCCCGCTCGATGTGCTCCGGATCAGCGACATGACCGGCAAGGCCTTCATGGCCTATGATGAATGCTGGTACTGCATGCCCTGCGAGGCGGATTGCCCGACCGGCGCCGTCACCGTCAACATTCCCTATCTGTTGAGGTGATCATGTCGAGCCCGTTCGAATCCTACGACGATCTCGACGACGCCGACGAGCGGCTCGGCGCCGCCGATCCGGCGGAGCGGCGGGTCGCGATCATCGCGTTGGGACATTCCGGCGATCCCGCCGCGGTCGCGCATCTGGCGAAGATGGTCGCCGATCCCGACGCCGGCGTGCGCCAGCAGGTCGCCATGGCGCTCGGCGAGTTCGACGGGCCGGAGGCGGCGGAGGCGCTGGTCCAATTGCTCGTCGATCCCGAGCGGATCGTTGCATCGGCAGCCGCCGACAGTCTCGCCGAGTTCAAGGATCCCGCTTCGGCCGACGCCATCCTGCCGCTGGTGAAGCATGCCCACGCCTTCGTCCGGATGGGCGCGTTGCGCGCGCTGAAGGAGCTGCGGCGCAAGGACACGCTCAAGCCGGCGCTGGAGGCGCTGCAGGATCCGGATGCCGCGGTCCGCGTGCAGGCGATCGGCGTCATCGGCTTCCTCAAGCTCGAGGAGTCGATTCCGGCGCTGACGGCGCTGATCAGTGATCCCGATGCGCATGTCCGGCGCGCGGCGGTCAGCGCGCTCGCCTTCTCGCACATGAAGATCGCCGCGGAGACCATCACACGCGCGCTCAAGGATTCCGACTGGATGGTGCGGGAGATGGCGGCCGAGACGCTCGGGCTCAACGTCAATGGTGCAGTCGCCGCCGATCCGTTGATCGCCTGCCTGGCGGATGAGTTCTGGCAGGTGCGCCTGAAGGCGATCCGCAGCCTCGGACGCATGAAGGTGCCGCATGCGGTGCGGCCGATCGGCCAATGCATCACCCACGAGCAGGCCAATCTGCGCAAGGAGGCGGCGGCTGCGCTGGGCGAGATCGCCGCGCCCGACGGCGAGCCGTACCTCGCGCTGGTCGCCGACGATCTCGATCCCGACGTGCGCAAGAATGCGAGATGGGCGCTGCACCAGATCGCGGCGAGCAAGGCGAGAACCGGCGCGTAATCGCGCGCCGGCCACGAGCGTTCCCGACCGCATGGCGGACCGGGCGGTCAGCCAGATGACGAGCCTTGCGACGATCATGTCGCGGCCGATCGCGCGCGAGCCCCGCAGGGCCGCGCGCCGCACGTTCTCGTGCGCCCCACGTCCCGTTCTGGACGGCTCCCGGATTGTCTGACAGAAACGTCGGACGCATCCATCGGGCATCATGACCGCTGCAGCGCAAACGGAGAGAGGGGCCGGTCAGTCCGGCCCTGGTGACACGCCTCCATTGCCGACCGGCTGTCGCGCGGCCGCGAGGGGATGCGCCGTGCCGAGGTCTGATATGACCCGCGGACGAGCTGCAAAGGAAGTCGGAGAGCTGCCATGAACGCCAATGTCAAACTGCCTGCCGCCAAGGGCGTCTTCATCGAGAACAAGTGGCAGCCCGCGCAGTCGGGCCGCACCATTGCGATGCTGGCGCCGGCGACCGGACAGGTGATCGCCTCGATTGCCGCCGGTGACGCGGCCGACATCGATCTTGCCGTGGCGGCGGCGCGCCGCGCGCTGGAAGGCCCGTGGGGCCGGCTCGCCGCGGTGGACCGCGGGCGCCTGTTGTCGAAGCTCGGCCGCCTCGTCGAGGACAATGCCGAGGAGCTCGCGAAGCTCGAAGCGGCCGATACCGGCAAGCCGATGAAGCAGGCCAAGGCGGACGTCGTCGCCGTCGCGCGCTATTTCGAATATTACGGCGGCGCCGCCGACAAGGTGCATGGCGACACCATCCCGTTCCTCGACGGCTTCTTCGTCACCACGGTGTACGAGCCGCTCGGCGTCACCGGCCACATCATTCCCTGGAACTATCCGGGCCAGATGTTCGGTCGCACCGTCGCGCCGGCGCTGGCGATGGGCAACGCGACCGTGATCAAGCCGGCCGAGGAGGCCTGTCTGGTGCCGCTGCGTCTTGCCGAGCTCGCGGCGGAAGCCGGCTTCCCGGCCGGTGCGATCAATGTCGTGCCGGGTCTTGGCGAGGAGGCAGGTGCGGCGCTGTCGGCGCATGACGGCATCGATTTCATCTCCTTCACCGGCAGCCCGGAGGTCGGCACGCTCGTGCAGACGGCGGCCGCGAGGAACCACATCGGCTGCACGCTCGAACTCGGCGGCAAGTCGCCGCAGATCGTGTTCGCCGACGCCGATCTCGATGCCGCGCTGACCTCGGTGGCCGCGGCGATCGTGCAGAACGCTGGCCAGACCTGCTCGGCCGGCTCGCGCGTGCTGGTGGAGCGCTCGATCTGGGACCGCTTCCTGGCCGACCTCACGCTCCGCTTCGAGAAGATCACGGCCGGCACGCCGGAGATGGATCTCGATCTTGGTCCGGTCATCAGCGCGGTCCAGAAGACGCGGATCGAAAACATGCTGGCGCGTGCCGAAAGCGGCGGCGCCAGGCGCGTGGCGACCGGCAGGATCGCCGAGGGCGTGCCGAGCGAGGGCTTCTATGTGGCGCCGGCGCTGTATCAGCACGTCGCGCGCGACTCCGAGCTGGCGCGCGAGGAGGTGTTCGGTCCGGTGCTGGCGGCGATGCCGTTCGACGACGAGGCCGACGCCGTCAGGCTCGCCAACGCCACCGATTTCGGCCTGGTCGCCGGCGTCTGGTCGGGCGACGGCTCGCGAGCGATGCGCGTCGCGCGCAAGGTCAAGGTCGGCCAGATGTTCGTCAATGGCTACGGCGCCGGCGGCGGCATCGAGCTGCCGTTCGGCGGCATGAAGAAATCGGGACACGGCCGCGAGAAGGGTTTCGAGGCGCTGTACGAGCTTGCCGCGATGAAGACCCTGATCGTCAAGCACGGCTAGCGGATTCGCATCTCCGATCAATTCCGCCGTGCGGACGTCACTGACAACGCCGCCCGGCGTTGTTGTTGTCAGTCCGCGCGGCGAGGCGCCAGAGCATGATCCGGAAAAGTGGAAGCCGGTTTTCCCTCGCGACAAACGCCGAAGGCGTTTGCGCGGAGATCATGCTCAAACAACGAGATGACATCAGGGTTTGCAGAAGGAGACGAGCGGATGAGCGACGAAAAAGAACTGTTCGAGAAGGGCCTGAAGGTGCGCCGCGAGGTGCTCGGCGCGGCCTATGTCGATGGCAGCCTCGCCAAGGCCGACGACTTCATGATGGCCTTCCAGCACATCACCACCGAAATGTGCTGGGGCTATGCCTGGACCCGGCCAGGGCTGGATCGCCGCACCCGCAGCATCATCAATCTCGCGATGCTGACCGCGCTCAGCAAGCCGAGCGAGCTGAAGCTGCACGTCAAGGGCGCGCTCACCAACGGCGTCACGGTCGACGAGATCAAGGAGATCCTGCTGCACGCGACCGTCTATTGCGGCATTCCCGCGGGCCTCGAGGCGTTCAAGGCCGCGCATGAGGTGCTGGTCGCGGAGGGTGCCATCGCCAAGAAGGACGGCGCATGAGCGCGCCGCAAAAGGTCCTGTTCGTCGGCATCGGCAACATGGGCTGGCCGATGGCCGCGCGCCTGCTCGGCGCCGGCTTTGCGGTCGCCGTCAATGACGCCGTGCCCGGGCGGGCTGCGGAATTTGTCGCCAAGGTTGGCGGTGTCGAGGCCGGCGACCTCGCGGCCGCGGCGGGGCAGGCGGATGTCATCATCACGATGCTGCCGACCAGCAAACATGTCGCGGAGGCCGTCGGCGCACTGCGCGCCGGCCTGACGCGCGATCACATCGTCATCGACATGAGCTCCGGCGCGCCGGCGGCGACGCAGGCGATCGCCGCCGATCTCGCCCCGCTCGGCGTCACCATGCTCGACGCGCCCGTCAGCGGCGGCGTGCCGCGCGCCGTGACCGGCGAGCTCGCGATCATGGCCGGCGGCGAGCCGGGCGCGCTCGACCGCGTCGAGCCGCTGCTGCGCGCCATGGGCACCACGATCCACCGCATCGGCGGCCTCGGCTCGGGCCAGGCGATGAAGGCGCTCAACAACCTCGTCTCGGCCGGCGGCTTCCTGATCGGCGTCGAGGCGCTGCTGATCGGCCAGCAGTTCGGCATCGACCCCGGCCTGATGACCGACGTGCTCAACGCCTCGACCGGCATGAACAACTCGACGCAGAAGAAGTTCAAGCAGTTCGTGCTGTCGCGCCAATTCAACAGCGGCTTCGGGCTCGACCTGATGGTGAAGGACCTGTCGATCGCGCTCGAGGTCGCGCGTGCCGCCGGCGTCGCCGCGCCGTTCTCCAACCTCTGCCGCGAGCTCAGCGCCAGCGCGCAGGGGATGCTCGGACCCGGGCAGGATCACACCGCGCTGGCGAAGCTGAGCGAGGCGCTGGCCGGCGTCGAGCTGAAGGGGTGACTGGTGCTACTGCGTCGCAACCACCGTCATTCCGGGGCAAGGCCGCGGGCCTTGAACCCGGAATCTCGAGATTGTTTTGCGTCCACACCTGACAATTTCCAGATTCCGGGTGACGGCGGAAACTGCAACTGCTGAGATCCGCGTGACGCAGTCGGATTAACCCTGGCGCCGCAGGAACCCGGTGATCGTCACCTTCTCCCAGATCCCGGCCGCGGCAAACGGGTCGGCGCGGTTGAACGCTTCGACCTCGGCGCGGCCGGGAGCCTCGACCAGGAACAGGCTTCCGATCATCGTCGAACCATCGTCGGAGACGAGCGGGCCGGACATCACGATGGTGACGGGCAGGCGGGCGCTGTCGCCGAGATAGGCCTTGTGCGCGTCGTAGTTGGCAAGCCGGACCGGCAGCGCGTCCCGCTTGTCGAGCGCGTGAATCGCAAACAGCATGAATTCTCTCCGCAAAGTGAAGCAGGACGGCTGCGTGCCGGCCTGCTTCCCGACTGATGGCTGATCCTATTTCGCGCTGAGCTTGCCTGCATCCTCGAAGCTCGGGCAGGTGCGCTGCTCCAGCGTCACGTCGAACGGCTGATAGTTGTCCTTGGTGATGACGGTCGGCTTCAGCACGATCTCGTTGATGACGGGCTGGCCGCGCAATGCGCGGACGGCCATCATGGTGCCGAGGCAGCCTTGGGCGAAGCCGTTGTAGTCGCCGCTGGCGAGCAGCTTGCCGGACTTGATGGCGTCGATCGCCTCCTTGGTGCCGTTGATGCCGATCACCTGCGCCTTGCGGTCGGCGCCGTCCAGCGCCTCGATCGCGCCGACCGCCATGGCGTCGTTGGCGGCGAGCACGCCGTCGATCTGCGCATTGGACTGCATCAGGTTCTCCATCACCTGCAGGGCCTGCAGGCGCTGATAGTTGCCGGGCTGCGACGCCAGCAGCTTGGCGCCGGGGTTCTCCTTGAGCGCGTCGTTGAAGCCGCGGACGCGGTCGACATTGGTCAGCGAGCCCTTGACGCCTTCGATGATGACGATGTTGCCCTTGCCGCCGAGCGTCTTGAGCAGGAAACGTCCGGTCTCAAGGCCCAGGCTGTAGTCGTCGGCGCCGACGAAGGCGACGAACTTGCCGCCGGCGGAGCGGTCGGTGATGTTGACGACGGGGATCTTGGCGTCGTTGATCTTCTCGACCCCGGGCACCATCGCCTTGTAGTCGACCGGCGTGAACACGATCGCGCTCGGCTTCTTCACCACGACGTCCTCGATCTGGCTGAGCTGCTCGGGGATCGAGTCCGGCTTGGTCGGGATGTAGTGCAGGATCTTGGCGTTGAGGACCTTCGCCATGTTGTCGGCGCCGACGCGCACCGTCTGGAAGAACGGATTGGTCTGGTTCTTGGTGAAGACGGCGATGGTCTCGCCGTCGGCGCGGGCCTGCGTCGCGCCTGCGGCGATCAGAAGTGACAGAGCGAGACAGCGCGTGATCCTTTGTTGCATGTCGTTTCCTTCCCTCGTTTTTTGGTTGTCTTCCAGGTTCATTGCGCCCGGCGCCGGGTCTTCATGTCGAGCCAGACGGCGACGATCACGATGATTCCGGTGACGAGCGGCTGCCAGTTGGCGCTGATCGCGAGCAGGTTCATGCCGTTCAGCACCAGCGTCAGGATCAGGGCGCCGATGAAGGTGCCGAACACCGTGCCGACGCCGCCGAACAGCGAGGTGCCGCCGATCAGCACCGCGGCAATGGCCGGCAAGGTCAGGCTCTCGCCGATGTCGGCTTCGGCGGAGTTGAGCCGCGACAGGAAGATGATGGAGGCGAGCCCGGCCATGGTGCCGGAGACGGTGTAGACGAGCAGCAGCCGGCGCGCGACCGGAATGCCGGACAACCGGGCCGCGACCGGATTGGCGCCGATCGCGTAGATCTCCTGGCCCCAGATCGTGCGTTGCGCGAAGAACGTTCCGATCGCGAGGAACACCAGCAGCAGATAGACCGGGATCGGCAGCCCGAGCAGATAGCCGCTGCCGATCTGGCGGAAGCCCGCGGGAAAGCCGTGGATCGTCTCGCCCGCCATGTACCAGTAGGTGACGCCGTTCAGCACCCAGAGCATGCCGTAGGTGGCGATGAAGGAGGGGATGCGCAGCGCCGTGACCATGAAGCCATTGAGGAAGCCGACGCTGCCGCCGGCGAGCAGCCCGGTCAGGATCCCGAGTGCGGGCGAGCCGGTCTGATGGATCACGGTGCCGGCGAGACACGCCGACAAGGCAACGTTGGCGCCGACCGACAGATCGAGGCCGGCGGTCAGCACCACCAGGGTGAGGCCGGAGGCGATGAAGAAGGTCAGGCTCGCCTGCCTGAGCACGTTGAGGATGTTGCCCAGGCTGAGGAAGGAGTCGCTCAGCACGGTCAGCGCCGCGCAGATCAGCAGCGCGGCGAGCATCCGATAGAACACCTGCGCGGCGTTCTGCGACAGGAGCGAGCGCGGCGGCGGCAGCGTGTCCTTGGCGATGTCGGTCATGACCGGCTCCGCAGGCCGTCGAGGAACATCGCGATGATGACCAGCGCGCCGACGCTTGCGACCTGCACCGAGGACGGCAGCGACACCAGGTTGAGACCGTTGCGCAGCACGCCGACGGCGACGACGCCGAGCACGGTGCCGAGCAGCCAGCCATTGCCGCGCTCGAACGAGGTGCCGCCGACCGCGACCGCCGCGATGGCGTCGAACTCCATCCCGAGCCCTGCGGTCGGATGTCCCGAATTCATCCGCGCGGTCATCAGCAGACCGGCGATGCCCGCCATCGTGCCGCCGATCGCGTAGACCGCGATCAGGAGTCGTGTCGGCGACAGGCCGGCATAGCGCAGCGCTTCGCGATTGCCGCCGAGCGCGAAGATGTAGGTGCCGAACCTGGTGTGATAGAGCAGGCCGTGAAACGCAGCGTAGGTCAAAAGCCCCATCACGATCGGCACGGGGATGCCGAGCAGCGTCGCCGAATAGATGTCGCGCACGCCGTGGGGAATGCCGACCACGCTCTGGCCGTCGCTCACGATCAGCGACAGGCCCTGCGCCATGCCGAGCGTGGCGAGCGTCGCCACGAACGGCGGAATCCCGACGATCGCGACCAGCCAGCCATTGACGGTGCCGAACGCCGCGCCGACCAGCACCGCGGCGCCGAGGCCCAGCAGCACGGACTTGGTCGCGAGCGAGACGATGGCGACGCAGAGCGATGTCAGCGTCAGCACCGCGCCCATCGAGAGGTCGAGCCCTTCGGTCATGATGATCAGGGTCATCGGCAGCGCGAGCATGGTCAGGATCGTCGACTGCACCAGCACGTTGGACAGGTTCGCGGCCGACAGGAAGCCCGGCGCGATCGCGCCGAACAGCGCGATCAACAGCACCAGCACGATCGCCACGCCCGGGATGCGCTGTAAGGTCCGGAGCGGCGAGACGATGGTGGCGTCACTCATCATGCATCCCCAGTCGCACGATATTCTCCTCGGTCAGCTCGCTGCGCGCCAGGTGCCCGGCGATGCGGCCTTCGCGCATGACATAGGCGCGGTCGCAGACGTGGCAGATCTCGATCTGCTCGGATGAGATCATCAGCGCGGCCGCGCCATCGGCGACCAGCCGGTCGATCAGCGCGAAGATCTCGGACTTGGCGCCGACGTCGATGCCGCGCGTCGGCTCGTCGAAGATGAACAGCCTGGCGCCTGCCGCCAGCCACTTGCCGATCACGACCTTCTGCTGGTTGCCGCCCGAGAGCAGGCCGACCGTCTGCCGCGCATTCGGTGTTGCGATGCGCAATTGCCGGATCAGCCCGTCCGCCGTGCGCTGCGCGCCGCAGGGATCGTGGAGCCCGCTGGGAAACAGCTTCTTCAGCGCCGAGACCACGAGGTTGTCGCCGACCGAGCGCAGCAGCGCCAAGCCCTCGCTCTTGCGGCTCTCGGGGATCAGCGCGATGCCGCGGCGGGCCGCGATGTCGGGCTCGCCCGCGATCGGCTTGCCGTCGAAGATGATCTCGCCTTCGCTGACGGGATCGGCGCCGAAGATCGCGCGCGCCACCTCGGTGCGGCCGGAGCCGACGAGACCGCACAGGCCGACGATCTCGCCCCGCCGCACCTCGATGTTGATGTCGGCAATGCCGGTCGGCGCGCTCAGTCCCCTGACCTCGAGCACGAGCTCGCCGGGCGTTGCCGCGAAATGGCGTGGATAGCTCATGTCGATAGTGCGCCCGACCATCATGCGCACGAGCTGGTCGGGGGTGACGTCGGCGGGCCTGATATCGTCGATGCGGCGGCCGTCGCGCAGCACGGTGATGCGGTCGCCGAGCGCGAACACCTCGGCCATGCGGTGCGAGATGTAGACGATGGCGACGCCGTCCGCCTTCAGCCGCCTGATCAGTGCGAACAGCAGCTCCGCCTCGCGGTCGGACAGCGCCGCGGTCGGTTCGTCCATCACAAGGATCCGCGCGTTCTGGCTGATCGCCTTGGCGATCTCGACCATCTGCTGCTGCGCGACGCCGAGCGTGTCGACGATGACAGAGGGATCGATGTCGAAACCGATGCTGTCGAGCACGCGCTTGGCGTCGGCCAGGATCTTGCGGCGATCGATGGTGCCGGGGAGCCGGCCTCTGGGTTCGCGGCCGAGATAGATGTTCTGCGCGATGTCGAGGAACGGCACCAGCGAGAATTCCTGGAAGATGACGGCGATGCCGAGCTTCTGCGCGTCGGCCGTCGATGATATCTCGACCTTCTCGCCCTTGTAGGTGATCTCGCCCGCATCGGCGCTGTAGGCGCCGCACAGCACCTTCATCAGGCTGGACTTGCCGGCGCCGTTCTCGCCGAGCAGCATGTGGACCTCGCCCGGGTAGATGGCGAACGAGACGTCGTCCAGCGCCTTGACGCCGGGAAACGACTTGCTGATGCCGCGTAGCTCCAGCAGCGGCGCGGGCGATGGAGCTGCGGTGGCGGCTGCCGCGCTCATGGCTGCGCTCCGCCGGCAAAGATCTTGCCCGGATTCATCAGGCCCTCGGGATCGAGCGCGGCCTTGATGGCGCGCATCACCGCGACGGCCTCGCCGAGCTCGTCCCGGAGATAGTCGACCTTGCCGAGGCCGATGCCGTGCTCGCCGGTGCAGGTGCCGTCCATCGCGATCGCGCGCGCCACCATGCGCGCCTGCAGCGCCTTGGCGCCGGCGAGCTCGTTCTCATCGTTGGGATCGACCAGGATCAGCATGTGGAAGTTGCCGTCGCCGACATGGCCGACGATCGGCGCAAGGAAACCGTTGACGTCGGCGTCCCGGTGCGTCTCGGTCAGGCATTCGGCCAGCCGCGAGATCGGCACGCAGACATCGGTGATGACGGCGCGCGCGCCGGGCCGCAGGCCCAGTCCGGCATACAGCGTGTTGTCGCGCGCGTGCCACAGCCGGCTGCGGTCCTCGGCCGCCTTCGCCCAGGCGAAGCCGCGGCCGCCATGCTCGGTCGCGATCGCTTCGGCGGTCTGCGCCTGCTCGGCGACGGCGGCCTCGGAGCCGTGGAATTCCAGGAACAGGGTCGGCGTCTCCCGGTAGCCGAGCTTGGAATAGGCGTTGATGCCGCGCATCATGACGTCGTCGACGAGCTCGATGCGGGCGGCGGGGACGGCCGACTGGATCAGCGTGATCGCGGTGTCGACCGCGTCATGCAGGGTGGGGAAGCTGCAGGTCGCGGCCGAGATCGCCTGCGGCACGGGATGCAGCTTCAGCGTGATCTCGGTGATCACGCCGAGCGTCCCCTCCGCGCCGACGAACAGCCGGGTCAGGTCGTAGCCGGCGGCGGATTTGCGCGCACGCTTCGCGGTGCGGATCACCCTGCCGTCGGCCAGAACCACCTCCAATGCGAGGACGTTGTCCTTCATGGTGCCGTAGCGCACCGCCATGGTGCCGGAGGCGCGGGTCGAACTCATGCCGCCGATCGAGGCGTCCGCGCCGGGATCGATCGGAAAGAACAGGCCGGTCGTGCGCAGCTCCGCATTGAGCTGCTTGCGCGTGATGCCGGGCTGCACCACGACGTCCATGTCGGCGTCGTGCACGGCCAGCACCTCGTTCATGCGGGCGAAGTCGAAACAGACCCCACCCGCGACAGCCGCAGCGTTGCCTTCGAGCGACGTGCCGGCGCCGAACGGCACGATCGGCATGCCGGCCTCGGCGCACAGCCTGACGATGTCGGCGACCTCCTGCGTCGTCTCGGGAAACACGACGATGTCGGGCGGCATCGCCGGATAGTACGACTCGCTCCGGCCGTGCTGATCCAGCACGCCGCGCGCAAGACTCGCGCGTGGCCCGATCAGGCTCGAAAGCCGCTCGGCCAATGCACCGGTGCCGACCCGCAACTCCATCATTCCTCCCGTCCGCTTCCTCGACGATACCGGACTCTTGACGGTCCTTGTCGTCCGCTCAGCTCAAACCCGATTGGCGCGCTCCGCAAGCCGTTTCAGGCCGAAATCATAGTTGAGATGGAAATATCCCTGCGCCACCATGCGGCCATCTGGCGCACGACCCGGCGGGCAGCGCGCGAAGTCGCGGATCAGGCTGTCCTTGACGCCGAACACGACGTCGGAATCGAGATACTGATCACCGGCGACGAACACATGCGTCACCAGCCGTTCGAAGCCCGGCGCCGAGATCATGAAATGCACATGTGCCGGCCGCCACGGATGCCGTCCCTGCGCTGCCAGCATGTCGCCGACCGGCCCGTCATTGGGGATCGGATAGGCGGCGGGCTTGATCGACCAGAAATGGAAGCGGCCGTCGCCGTCGGTGTGGAAGCGCGCGCGCATGGCGAGATCGCCGATCTGCTCGAGTCGTTGAACGTCGTAATAGCCGTCGTCGTCGGAGTGCCAGACGTCGACCACGGCGCCTGCGAGCGGCGCGCCGTCCGCGCTCGACACCGAGCCGGTCACCAGCAGCGGATCGCCCTTCATCGGGCCCGAGATGTCGTCGCCGTTGGCGCGTTCCGGCGCCGCCTGGACGAAGAAGGGGCCGAGCACCGTGGTCTCGGTGGCGCCTTCCGGCACCGGATGATTGATGGCGTCGACCAGCATCGAAACGCCGAGCGTGTCCGACAACAGGATGAACTCCTGGCGCTTGTCGTCGCACATCCGGCCGGTGCGGGTCAGGAAGTCGATCCCGTATTCCCATTCCTGCTGGGTCGGACGGACCTCGCGCACGAAGGCATGGAGATGGCGCACCAGCGCCGCGCTGACCTGTTTGATCCGCGCATCACGCGCGCCCGCCAGGCGTTCGAGCACGGCATCTGTGATCGTGGTCTCGTTGAAGTTGCGCAAGAGGCGGCTCCTTTCAGAGGGGCTCGCCGAGCCCGGACAGCCGTTCGACATGCCGGACGGTGGCGAGGAAGTCGGTTGCGGCATCGCCCTGTGCGATCAGCGCGGCATAGGTCTCGCGCACCTGCGCCGCGAGCTGCAGCGGCACGCCGACGGCGTGGCCGGCGCCGAGAATGAGATCGAGATCCTTGGCCATCTGCGCGCAGGAGAACGTGGCGGCAAAGTCGCGTGCCAGCAGCGGCGCGGTCTTGTACTTCACCATCGGCGAGGCGACCGCGCTGTCGTGCAGCACCTGCAAGATGTCCGGCCAGGCGATGCCGCCCTTGCGTGCCAATGCGAGGCTCTCGGCCATCATCGCCGCGGTCGTCGCGATCATCAGGTTGACGGCGAGCTTGGCGTAGCGTGCCTCTTCCGCCGCACCCAGATAGGTCTGCGCGCGTGTGAAGCTTGCCAGCAGCGGCGTGATCCGCGCGAAGGCCGCTTTCGGTCCGGATACGAAGCAGGTCAGCTCGCCGGTGTGGGCGATGCTGGCATTGCCGGAGATCGGCGTGCGCAGATAAGCGACGTCGCGGGCGGCCGTGGCGGCATCGACCTCGCTCGACGCATCGACGCCCACGGTGCTGGTCTCGATCAGGATCGCGCCGGTCGCCATGGCTGCGATCAGTCCGTTGCTGCCGAGCATCGCCGCGCGCAGTGCGGCGTCGTCGGGCAGCGACGAGATGACCACGGCATGGTCGCGCACCGCCTCCGTCGCGGACGACGCGGCGGCCATGCCGAGCGCACGTGCCTCATCGAGCCGGGCGGCGTTGGGATCGAACGCGGTGACGTCATAGCCGGCCTTGGCAAGCCGCGCCGCGATCGGCAGGCCGATCTTGCCGATGCCGATGAAGGCGAGGCGCTTATCAGGAAATGACATCGATGCCGTCCGTTGCTTGCTTCACGTGCCGGGCCCGCGGCCGGGCAGGCCGTCGAAGGTGAACGCCTCCGTCACGCGCGGGGCGCTGCAGCGATGGGATAATCGACCTGGAAGCGGCCGATCCTGAGGTCGCCGAGCTCCTCGCGCACGCGCAGGTGCTCGGGATGCGAGGCATAGGCCCGCAGCGCGGCGCTGCTGGCAAATTCGGAGAACAGGACGACGTCGCAGGCATAGTCGACGTCGCTGACATCGAGACCGACCTCGATGTGGGTCAGGCCGTCGATGCGGCCCTTGAGGCCCTCGAACAGGGTTTTGACCTTGAGCCGGGCCGCCGCGCGCTCGGCGGCCGTCTCGGCGCGCAGCCGCCACATCACGATGTGCCTGATCGGCCCCGTCATTCCAGCGTCCTCACCTGAGCTTTGTTCTTGGGCTTTGTTCTTGTCGGACGATTTTGCCTTGCAGGAAATGGAAATAAAGGCCAAAAATTGTAACTCTGTTTTCCGCTCAGCGTAACAATGGACCGTCTGCTCCAGCTCGAGGTGTTTTCCCGGACGGCCGAGCTGGGCAGCCTGTCCAAGGCCGCCGAGTCCTTACGGATGTCCAACGCCGCGGCGAGCCGGCATCTCAGCGCGCTGGAGGAACGGCTCGCGGTGCGCCTGATCGAGCGCAACACGCGCCGTCTCTGGCTGACCGAAGCCGGGCAGGAGCTGCTGCAGCGCTGCGGCCCGCTGCTCAACGAGCTGGCCGAGGCCGAGGATGCCGTCAGCGATCGCGCGCTGTCGCCGCAGGGCATGCTGCGCGTCACCAGCTCGCTGTCGTTCGCGACGATCTATCTCGCGCCGATGCTGCCGGCGTTCCGCGCGATGTATCCGAAGCTGAACCTGCAGATCATCGCCGCCAACCGCTATCCGGATTTCATTGAGGCGGGCATCGACGTGGCGATCCGCACCCGCGAGCATGAGCCGGACTCGGGCATCGTCGTCCGTCGCATCGGGCAGATGCGGCGCGTGCTGGCGGCGGCGCCGTCCTATCTCGCGAGCCGTGGCTGTCCCGTCGTTCCCGGTGATCTCGTGCGCCACGACATGCTGATCTACAATCTTGCCAATGATCCGTATTCCCTGTCCCTGCGCAACGGCGCGACAGCCCAGAGCATTCGGATCGCGCCGACGCTCGACAGCAATGACGGCCAGGTGATCAAGGGGGCGGCGCTTGCCGGGCTCGGCATCCTGATCCAGCCGCTCTACATCGTGCAGAGCGACATTCTGGCCGGCAGGCTGGTGCCGGTCCTGCTCGACTGGGAGCTGCCGCTCTTGACGATGAACATCGCCTACCAGAACCGCGTCAGGCTTCCGGCCAAGATCAGGGTGTTCGCCGATTTCCTCGTCGACCACATCCGCGCCCATTCCGACCCGGGGATCTGGATCGAGCCGCCCAAGCCGGATTGAGCCGATGCCCGCGTGCGGGGGGAGGGCGGATCATGTTCTGAGAAAAATAATTATCTTGCTATTTTTCGGAAATCGTGGTCTCTTGCGTGCAACCCGCCTCGAGCAGAGGGACGTACGCGTCGTCACGAACGTGGAGGCGGGCTGCGATGGACGTGACGGCTGTGCCAGACGAGCGCAGGCGGCACGGACGGCGAAGTCGTGTGGTCCTGGCCTCTCGATGCTGAGGTCAAGTCCGTGGTCGTTGCTTGACGGCACGCGCGGGCGATGGGGGCAAGAAAGCCGATCCCCAGGGAGAGCACGAAGGACACCGTTAACACCGTCGCGCGGGGAAGGCCGGGTCTGTCCGGCTGTACCTGTGGTACCTGCCGCCTGCATTCTTTTGAGCAGGCGGGCCACGGGCCTCAGCCGAGGTCCGGCCTTCCTCGCGCCCTCTTGTTGTTCAGAGGGACACGACGAATGCATCACTCGGGTCTCACCAGCCGCGAGACGGCGAGATCGTGTCTCGTTGGCCAACGGCGCCAACCCAATCCTCATGGCGTCGTCCCGGACAAGCGCGCACCGCGTGCGCCGATCCGGGACCGAAAACTCCAGGGAGGCGTGCGAGGCACGATGGTCGACCGATCCCGCCCGGCCACATCCGCCGGTGGCTATGGGTCCCTGCGCAAGGCCGGGACGACACCGAAAGGTGCGGCGGGCGACACGGGCAAAGGAGGCCCATCTTGATTGAGCGATGCTTGCGAAAGGCCAGGGGCGATGCCTCCCCGAACGACCGCCCTCGATCCGTAAAAACTCGGATAAAAATCTAAATACCTAGAATTATCAACGGCTTGTGACTGTCATCCGACTGTCATCGAACCTTTATAAAAGCCACACTGAGGCCCCGTAAAGCGGCCGGGGAAGCGCAATCGGGCGCAGATGGCGCTTCGCTTCCCAAGCATGGAGACCAGCTATGAATTTCATCAAAGCTATCGTCGCTGCCGGCTTGGTCGCCGCATCGACGTCGGCGTTCGCTGCCGACATCACCGGTGCGGGCGCGACGTTCCCGTTCCCGATCTATTCCAAGTGGGCCGACGCCTACAAGAAGGAGACCGGCAACGGTCTGAACTATCAGTCGATCGGCTCCGGCGGCGGCATCAAGCAGATCCAGGCCAAGACCGTCACCTTCGGCGCCACCGATGCGCCGCTCAAGGCCGAGCAGCTCGAGAAGGACGGCCTGGTGCAGTGGCCGATGGTGATGGGCGGCATCGTGCCGGTCGTCAACCTCGAGGGCGTGAAGCCGGGCGAGATGGTGCTGGACGGCGAGACGCTCGCCAACATCTATCTTGGCAAGATCACCAAGTGGGATGACGCCGCGATCAAGAAGCTGAACCCCAACGTCAAGCTGCCGTCCGACGCGATTGCCGTGGTGCGCCGCTCCGACGGTTCGGGCACGACCTTCAACTTCACCTACTACCTCTCCGAGGTGAGCGCCGACTGGAAGAGCAAGATCGGCTTCAACACCGCCGTCGAGTGGCCGGTCGGTGTCGGCGCCAAGGGCAACGAGGGTGTGTCCGGCAACATCGGCCAGACCAAGAACTCGATCGGCTATGTCGAGTACGCCTATGCCAAGCAGAACAAGCTCACCTACACCGGCATGATCAACAAGGCCGGCAAGACCGTGCAGCCGACCGTCGAGGCCTTCCAGGCCGCGGCCGCGAATGCCGACTGGGCCAAGGCCCCGGGCTACTACGTGATCCTCGCCAACCAGCCCGGCGACAAGTCCTGGCCGATGACGGCGGCGACCTTCATCCTGATGCACAAGGAGCCGGCCGACAAGGCGGCGTCCGGCGAAGCCATCAAGTTCTTCAAGTGGTCGTTCGAGAAGGGCGCCAAGATGGCTGAGGAGCTCGACTACATCCCGATGCCCGACAGCGTCGTGAAGCTGATCGAGAAGACCTGGTCGGCCGACATCAAGAGCTGATCCGGACGTATCGAAAATCCCCCTCTCCCGGCCTCCGGGGGAGGGGCGCTACCGGGGTTGAGGCGTGTCCAAGGAACAGGGGGCAGAATTGGCAGAGATGGCGGTTCAGACCGAAGTCAGCGATATCGCGGCTGCTGCCGGACCCTATGACCGGGCACGCGCGCTCAGCGCCTTCAAGCTCGGCGACGTGACCTTCTATTGGATCACGCGGCTGTCCGCGATCTCCGTCCTGTTGATCCTGGGCGGCATCATCCTGTCGCTCATCGTCGGCGCATGGCCGGCCATGAGAGAATATGGCTTCGAATTCCTGTGGACGCGGCGCTGGGCGCCGTCGGCCGATCCGCCGGTGCTCGGGGCGCTCGGCCCGATCTACGGCACCTTGGTCACGTCCTTCATCGCGATGCTGATCGCCATTCCGGTCGGTCTGGGCATTGCGATCTTCCTCACCGAGCTGTGCCCGCAATGGCTGCGCCGTCCGATCGGACTTGCCATCGAGCTGCTCGCCGGCATTCCTTCGATCATCTACGGCATGTGGGGCTTCTTCGTGCTGGGGCCGTTCCTGGCCTATACGTTCCAGCCGTTCATGATCAATCTCTGCGCCGGCATCCCCGTGCTGCAGGACATCTTCGCCGGTCCGCCGTCCTATCTCAGCCTGTTCAACGCCTCGCTGATCCTGGCGATCATGGTGCTGCCGTTCATCACCTCGATCTCGGTCGACGTGTTCAAGACGGTCCCGCCGGTGCTGAAGGAAGCCGCCTACGGGGTCGGCTGCACCACCTGGGAGGTCGTGCGCAGCGTCGTCATTCCCTACACCCGTGTCGGCGTGATCGGCGGCGTCATGCTGGCGCTGGGACGTGCGCTCGGCGAAACGATGGCGGTGACCTTCATCATCGGCAACTCGTTCCGGATCTCATCCTCGATCTTCGCACCGGGCACCACGATCTCGGCCGCCATCGCCTCCGAATTCCAGGAGAGCGACGGGCTGCACCAGTCGAGCCTGATCCTGCTCGGCCTGCTGCTGTTCGTGCTCACCTTCTTCGTGCTGGCGAGCGCGCGGCTGATGCTCATGCGGCTCGAAGCCAAGGCGGGAAAATAAGCCATGTCCAGCGCTGACACGCTTACACTCGATGCGCCGGTCAATCCGATCTATGCGCGCCGGCGCCGCAGAGACATCGTGATCCGCGGCCTCTGCGTTGCCGCCGCGATGTTCGGCGTCACCTGGCTGGCGCTGATCCTGTTCACGCTGTTCTATAACGGACTCGCCGGCCTCAGCCTGCAGGTTTTTGCCGCCGACACGCCACCGCCCGGCTCCAGCGAAGGCGGCCTGCGCAACGCCATCGTCGGCTCCTTGATCATGACGATCATCGGCGTCGGCATCGGCGCGCCGCTCGGCCTGTTTGCCGGCACCTATCTCGCCGAATACGGCCGCAACGACCGCCTGACCTCGGTGATCCGCTTCATCAACGACATCCTGCTGTCGGCGCCCTCGATCATCATCGGCCTGTTCATCTATGGTGCGGTCGTGGTGCCGATGGGCGGCTTCTCGGCACTCGCGGGTTCCCTTGCATTGGCGGTCATCGTGATCCCGGTGGTGCTGCGCACCACCGAGGACATGCTGCTGCTCGTGCCCAACCCGCTGCGCGAGGCGGCGTCTGCGCTCGGCCTGCCGCGCTCGCTGGTGATCCGCCGCATCGCCTATCGGGCGGCGCGCTCGGGCCTCATCACCGGCGTGCTGCTGGCGACCGCCCGCGTCGCCGGCGAGACCGCGCCTCTGCTGTTCACCGCGCTGTCGAACCAGTTCTGGAGCCTCAACCTTTCCAAGACGATGGCGAACCTGCCCGTCACCATCAACAATTTCGTCCAGAGCCCTTATGCCTACTGGAAACAACTGGCCTGGAGCGGAGCCCTTCTCATCACTCTGGCCGTGCTCGCCCTGAACATCGGTGCACGCATTCTCGGCGCCGAGAGGAACACCAAATGACCGAACTGTCCGTCTCCGTCAGTCAGCCCAATCACGCTCTTCACGGCAAGGCGCTTCCGGATGCGCCGGCCAAGGTGACCGCGCGCAACCTCAACTTCTACTACGGCGACCATCACGCGCTGAAGAACATCAACCTGTCGCTGGGCACCAACCGCGTCACCGCGTTCATCGGCCCGTCCGGCTGCGGCAAGTCCACGCTGCTGCGCATCTTCAACCGGATGTACGATCTCTATCCGGGGCAGCGGGCGACCGGGCAGCTGATGCTCGACAACACCAACATCCTCGATCCCAAGCTCGATCTGAACCTGCTGCGTGCCCGGGTCGGCATGGTATTCCAGAAGCCGACGCCGTTCCCGATGACGATCTACGAGAACATCGCCTTCGGCATCCGCCTCTATGAGAAGATCTCCAAGTCGGAGATGGACGACCGGGTCGAGAAGGCGCTGCGCGGCGGCGCGCTGTGGAACGAGGTCAAGGACAAGCTCAACGCCTCGGGCCTGTCGCTGTCCGGCGGCCAGCAGCAGCGGCTGTGCATCGCGCGTACCGTGGCGGTCCGGCCGGAGGTGATCCTGTTCGACGAGCCGTGCTCGGCGCTCGATCCGATCTCGACCGCCAAGGTCGAGGAGCTGATCCAGGAACTCGCCGAAAACTATACGATCGCCATCGTGACGCATAACATGCAGCAGGCGGCGCGCGTCTCCGACAAGACCGCCTTCATGTATCTCGGGGAGCTGATCGAGTTCGACGACACCAGCAAGATCTTCACCTCGCCGAGCGATCGGCGGACCCAGGATTATATCACCGGCCGGTTCGGCTGACGCCGACGACATTGTCTTCAGGAGATCATCATGGCCAGTGAACATACCGCCAAGGCGTTCGACAGCGATCTGCAGGACCTCACCCGTCTGGTATCGGAGATGGGCGGCCTCGCGGAACGGCTGATCGTCGATTCCGTCGATGCGCTGGTGCGGCGCGACATCGCGCTCGGCCAGAAGGTGGTCGCCACCGACGCCGAGGTCGACAAGCTGCAACGCATCATCGAGGAGCGCGCCGTTCTTACCATCGCCCGGCGACAGCCGATGGCGGTCGACCTGCGTGAGATCGTCGGCGCGATGCGCGTGGCGACCGATCTGGAGCGTATCGGTGATCTCGCCAAGAACATCGGCAAGCGCGTCGCGGCGCTGGAGAGCGACTTCCATCCGCTGAAGCTGATCCGCGGGCTCGAGCACATGACCGATCTCGTGCAGTCGCAGGTCAAGACGGTGCTGGACGCCTATGCCGCGCACGATTTGCCGGCCGCGATGACGGTGTGGAAGGGCGATGAGGAAGTCGATGCCATCTGCACCTCGCTGTTCCGCGAGCTCCTGACCTACATGATGGAGGATCCGCGCAACATCTCGTTCTGCATCCACCTGATGTTCTGCGCCAAGAATATCGAGCGCATCGGCGATCACGCGACCAACATCGCCGAGACGGTGTTCTATATGATCGAAGGCCAGCAGATCATGGACAAGCGCCCGAAGGGCGACATGACGAGCTTCGCATCGACGATCCCCGGCAACTGAGAGAGACGGTTCAGACATGGGCGCCCGAATTCTGGTGGTGGAGGACGAGGAGGCGCTGACGACGCTGCTGCGCTACAACCTCGAGGCCGAAGGCTACGAGGTCGAGACCGTGGCGCGCGGCGACGAAGCCGACACGCGCCTGAAGGAGCGTGTTCCCGATCTCGTCGTGCTCGACTGGATGCTGCCGGGCCTGTCCGGCATCGAGCTGTGCCGCCGCCTGCGGGCGCGGACCGAGACCCGGCAGTTGCCGATCATCATGCTCACCGCACGCGGGGAGGAGAGCGAGCGCGTGCGCGGCCTCGCGACCGGCGCCGACGACTACATCGTCAAGCCGTTCTCGGTGCCGGAGCTTCTGGCGCGGGTGAAAGGCCTGCTGCGGCGGGCGAGTCCGGAGCGGCTGGCGACCGTGCTGTCCTATGGCGACATCGAGCTCGACCGCGAGAAACGCCGCGTGGCGCGCTCGGGGCGGCCGATCGATCTCGGTCCGACCGAATACCGCCTGCTCGAGTTCTTCCTGGAGCATCCCGGCCGCGTGTTCAGCCGCGAGCAGCTGCTCGACAGTGTCTGGGGCCGCGACATCTACATCGACGAGCGCACCGTCGACGTCCATATCGGCCGCCTGCGCAAGCTGCTCAATCCCGGCCGCGAGCAGGACCCGATCCGCACGGTGCGCGGCGCCGGTTATGCGCTCGATGACCGCTTCGCCAAGAGCGAGCAGGTGTAAGGGGCGATCCGGCGTGAGCACGAAGCAGGTGTGAGGCGCGAGGCGGCCCGATTGAGGAGATCGCGGTCCGCTTTCCGCCACGCCGCCGCCGTCTTGATCGTGTCTGCTTCGTGGCCCGTCACGATGTTTCGGTCCCAGCGGACGCCCTTGATCAAGACCATCATCATATCTCTTGCCGTGCTGCTCGGCGGCGCGGCGGGCGCCACGGCCGCCGAGCTCGAAGACGCGGTCGCGGCGGCAGGCAACGGGCAGCATGCGGCGGCGATGCGACGGCTGCTGCCGCTGGCCGCCAAGGGCGATGCGCGGGCGCAGTTCGACGTCGGCTTCATGCACGCCTTCGGCTGGGGCCAACCGCGCAACCCCGCCGAGGCGCTGGCGTGGTACCGCAAGGCCGCCGATCAGGGGCTCGCTGTCGCGCAACACTATCTCGGCATCGCCTACGTCAATGGCGAAGGTGTTGCGAGCAATTACGGCGAAGCCGGCCGCTGGTTCAGCCGCGCCGCGGCGCAGGGCTTCGCCCAGTCGCAATACATGCTCGGCCTGATGCTGCTCGACGGCCGCGGTGTGAAACAGGACGTCGTGCAGGGCTATGCCTGGCTGGTGATGGCGGGCCGTAGCGGCGTGCGATCGGCCGGCCGCGACGTGCAGCGGGTCAAGTTGACCGAGCCGCAGCGCGTCCAGGCCCAGAGTGCCATTGCGGCCTGGCGGCCGAAGCCGGAATCGGCGGAGGCCGGCATCGCCGCTCCGCGTCCGGAGCAACTGCTCGGGCTCGACCGCCACATCGGCGAGGTCGTCGATCCCACCTCGTGGCCGGCGTCGTCGATCGGCGTCGTCACCGTCGCGCAATACTCGACCGGCGGCTGGTGCACCGGCACGCTGGTCGCGCCGCGCGTCGTGCTCACCGCGGCACATTGCGTGTTCAACGGCGTGGCGCAGGTCAGCCCCGGCAACGTCCGCTTCCTGGCCGGCATGAACAGGGGCACGCCGGCGGCATCGTCTGTCGCCGACAAGCTGATCGTGGCGCCTGATTTCGTCCCGACCCGGCACGACAGGTGGTCGCTCGACCGCTCGCCCGCCGATTGGGCGTTGATCGTGCTGAAGGACGCGCTGCCGTCGAAGCCGGTTGAGGTCAGGGCGCTGACGCGCGAGGAATTGCAGGCTGCGACCACGGCCGGAACCATCTCCGAGATCGGCTATGGCCAGGAGCGGCGCTATTCGCCGACCGGCCAGCGCAATTGCAGCGCCGGCATGACCAAGGACGGGATGCTGCTGACGGTGCATTGCCTCGCCAATTTCGGCTATTCGGGCTCCCCCATCATGGCCGAAGTCGGCGGACAGCCGGCCGTGGTCGGCATCTTCTCGGCGTTCCATGAGGAGACCCGGCTGATGTTCGCCGCCCCCGCGAGCCAGTTCGAGGCGGTCGTGCGGCGCGAGATCGCGGCACAGAGTGCCTCGATGCGGTGAGCGAAGGAGGGACGAGAGAAGAGGATGTCCCGCCGCTGGTCATGATCTGTGCGTGACTGGATAGCGGGTTGCCAAGCAAGAGGGCAATCCGGGAAGGGCCGCCCACGTTTTCCCGCAGCTTTTGCCTGCAGCGGGGGGCTTTACCGAACTGGCCTGGCTCTTGCTATAGTCCGAGTATGACGATTGTTCAAATTGATCATCCTCGTGCCCCTCGGCTGCTGTGGTGGCGATCGCAGCCCGGCCGCAACGTTGCGCTCGTCGGCGGGCTGGTCGCCGCCAACGCGCTCGCCTGGGCCTGGGCGTTCGCGCTCTATGCCGACCGGCCCGCCATCGTCGGCACCGCGATGCTGGCCTGGCTGCTCGGACTGCGCCATGCGGTCGATGCGGATCACATCGCGGCGATCGACAACGTCGTACGGAAGCTGGTGCAGGACGGTAGCGCCCCGCGCGCCGCCGGCCTGTATTTTGCGCTCGGCCATTCCAGCGTCGTCGTCATCGCCACCATCGTCGTGAGCCTCATCGCCGGCGCCGACCTCCTGGATGAAGAGAGCGCGATCAGGGCGATCGGCGGCGTCATCGGCACGTCGGTGTCGGCCGGCTTCCTGCTGCTGATCGCGTTGGCGAACCTCATTCTGTTCGTGAACCTCTGGCGCCGCGCCGCACAGCCGCAGTCCGAGATGGAAACCGCCGGAAGCTCCGGACGGGGCATCCTCATCCGCCTGCTGCGCCCGGTGCTCCGCCTGGTGGGACGCGCCTGGCACATGTATCCGCTCGGTTTCCTGTTCGGTCTCGGCTTCGACACTGCGAGCGAGATCGGGCTTCTCAGCCTGTCGGCAACCGAGGCAGCGCGCGGCGCGAGCCTCGCCCATGTCCTGGTGTTTCCGGCGCTGTTCGCGGCTGCGATGGCCACCGTCGACACCGCCGACAGCATGCTGATGGCGGGCGCCTATCGCTGGGCGCTGACCGATCCCGCACGCAAGCTGCGCTATAACCTCGTGATCACCGGCGCATCCGTTGCCATCGCGCTGGTGATCGGCGGCTTCGAGGCGATCACGCTGTTGGCGCCGCGGCTTGGCCTGACCGGGGGATGGACGGGGGTCGCCACCGCGCTGGGCGACGATGTCGCCAATCTCGGGATCGTCGCGATTGGCCTGTTCGGACTGATCTGGGCGGTCGCCATGCTGCTCGGTCGCAGCCAGCGCGGTTCCGAGGCTATCCCCGGGGAAGCGCTTGCCAGTGTTCATGCGGGGGCGCTAAACCCGCCGGTGATACGAAGCGGAACGCTTAAGACGGGCTAGGAGCGGGGCCTTATGATGGTCGGCTCTGAGGGAACGATCAGGATGCTATGGCTGCAGGGTGCGAGCTGCGGCGGCTGCACCATGTCGATCCTGGAAAGCGGCGCGTCCGGCTGGTTCGACGAATTGCGCCAATCCGGCATCGATCTGGTGTGGCATCCCTCCGTCAGCGAGCAGACAGGGGACGAGGTCGTGGAGCTGTTGGAGGCGATCCGCGACGGCCGCGAGCGGCTCGATCTGCTGGTGCTCGAAGGCTCGGTGGCGCGCGGACCTGGTCTGACCGGCCGCTTCAACATGCTCGCCGGCACCAACCGCTCGATCTATCACTGGCTGCTCGATCTGGCGCCGCTGGCCGACTACGTCGTTGCCGTCGGCAGTTGCGCCGCCTATGGCGGCATTCCTGCTGCCGGCATCAACCCGACCGATGCGGTCGGATTGCAGTTCGAGGGCAGCGACATCGGCGGCGCGCTCGGCGCGGGCTTCCGCTCGAAACGCGGGCTGCCGGTGATCAACGTCGCAGGCTGTGCGCCGCATCCGGGTTGGATGATGGAAAGCCTGCTGGCGCTCACCTCGGGCGATCTGTCGGCAGACGGCCTCGACGCGGTCGGCCGTCCGACCTTCATCGCCAATCACCTGGCGCATCACGGCTGCTCGCGCAACGAGTTCTACGAGTTCAAGGCGAGCGCGGAGACGATGTCGGAGCGCGGCTGCCTGATGGAGCATCTCGGCTGCCGCGCGACGCAAGCGGTCGGCGACTGCAATCAGCGCTCGTGGAACGGCGGCGGCTCCTGCACCAAGGGCGGCTACGCCTGCATCGCCTGCACCTCGCCGGGCTTCGAGAGCGCGCAGAACTATCTGCAGACGGCCAAGCTCGCCGGCATTCCCGTGGGGCTTCCGACCGACATGCCCAAGGCCTGGTTCGTCGCGCTCGCAGCGCTGTCGAAATCGGCCACGCCGCGTCGCGTCCGAGTCAATGCGACGGCGGATCACGTCGTGGTGCCGCCGGGCCGTGCCGGCGACAAGCGCCGTCCATGACGCGGATCACGGTCGGACCGTTCAATCGTGTCGAAGGCGATCTCGAGGTCAGGCTCGATATCGAGAGCGGTCGCGTCACCAGGGCGGAGGTGACGGCGCCGCTCTATCGCGGCTTCGAGCAGATCCTGGAGGGGCGGCCGCCGCTGGACGCCCTGGTGATCGCACCGCGAATCTGCGGCATCTGCTCGGTGTCGCAATCGATCGCCGCCGCCGCGGCGTTGCGCCAGGCCATGGGTATTGCGGCAGCGCCAAACGGCGTCCTCGCGGCCAACATCGCGCACGCGGCCGAGAACGCAGCCGACCATCTGACGCATTTCTACATCTTCTTCATGCCGGACTTCGCCCGCGACGTCTACGCCTCGCATGCCTGGCATTCGGCTACGGCCGAGCGCTTCGCGGCCACGAAGGGCAGCGCGGCCCGCGATGCGTTGCCTGCCCGCGCGCGGCTGCTCGAGATCATGGGCCTGATCGCCGGCAAATGGCCGCACAGTCTCGCCTTCCAGCCAGGCGGGACGACGCGCGCGATCGAGCTCGGCGAGCGCGTGCGGCTCAACGCGATCGCGGCGTCGTTTCGCGGCTTCCTTGAACGCGTCGTGTTTGCCGACAAGCTGGAGAACGTGCTCGCCTTGTCGACATCGGACGAGCTCGACCGTTGGCGGGAGGGCCGCGCCGGCGACTTCGCGCATTTCCTTCGGCTGGCCGATGCGCTCGCGCTGGCCGACCTCGGAAGCGGACCCGGTCTCTTGATGAGCTTCGGCGCGTATCACGACTTCAATGGGGCTCGTTTTCGCGCTGGCGTCCGCACGAGCAGTGGCGAGGTCCAGGCTTTGCCGTCGGACGGCATCACCGAGGACGTCTCGCACGCCTGGATGCACGATACGTCGCTCGATCCGGCCGAGAGCCGCACCGTGCCCGATGCCGACAAAGCCGACGCCTATAGCTGGTGCAAGGCGCCGCGTCTCGCGGGAGAACCGGTCGAGGTCGGCGCTCTCGCAAGGCAGGCCATCGACGGTCAGCCGTTGATCACCGCGCTGCTCGCGAGCGGTCGCAGCAATGTCCGCAATCGTGTCATCGCCCGGCTGATCGAAACCGCGCAGCTCGCGCTGTCGATCGAGCACTGGATCAAGGCATTGCGTCTCAACGAGCCGTTTTGCGAAAACAGCGCCAGCGCGGTCGACGGCAATTTCGTCGGGCTCGTGGAAGCTGCGCGCGGCAGCCTCGGCCACTGGCTCGCGGTGCGCTCCGGCCGGATCGAGCGTTATCAGATCATCGCGCCGACGAGCTGGAATTTCTCTCCGCGCGACGCGGATGGGGTCGCGGGCCCGCTCGAACAGGCGCTGGTCGGCACCGAGGTCGGCACTGCCGGCGCGCGTGCGGTCGGCATTCAGCACGTCGTGCGGTCGTTCGATCCCTGCATGGTCTGCACGGCCCATTGAGCGCGCTGCACACAGGCAGGCAGCAAGCGGAAACAAGCTTGTCGGTGCAAAGCGCGTGATTTCCGATTATCGCGCGCGATCCGCCTTCCAAGGATCCACGATCGCGGCCTCGCTGCTGCAAGCATCTGGAATCATTATGATTCAAATCCAGCAATGATGCTGGCCCGCATCTTGCTGTCCTTCTCGCCAGAACGCGATCAGATGATCGCCAACGCGATGTCAGGGGAGGACTCATGGGCGCGGCAACGGAAACTTTTTACAGCGTCATCAGGCGTCAGGGCATCACGCGGCGCAGCTTTCACAAGTTCTGCAGCCTCACCGCAACGAGCCTCGGCCTCGGGCCGCTCGCGGCCAGCCGCATCGCCAACGCGCTCGAAACCAAGCCGCGCACGCCGGTGATCTGGATGCACGGGCTCGAATGCACGTGTTGCTCGGAGAGCTTCATCCGCTCGGCGCATCCGCTGGTGAAGGATGCCGTGCTGTCGATGATCTCGCTCGACTATGACGACACCATCATGGCGGCGGCCGGCCACCAGGCGGAGGCCATCCTCGAAGAGACGCGTGCGAAGTACAAGGGACAGTACATTCTTGCAGTCGAGGGCAATCCGCCGCTGAACGAGGGCGGCATGTTCTGCATCGACGGCGGCAAGCCGTTCGTCGAGAAGCTCAAGATGATGGCCGAGGACGCCATGGCGATCATCGCCTGGGGCGCCTGCGCGTCCTGGGGCTGCGTGCAGGCGGCGAAGCCGAATCCGACGCAGGCGACGCCGATCGACAAGGTCATCACCAACAAGCCGATCATCAAGGTGCCGGGCTGCCCGCCGATCGCCGAGGTCATGACCGGCGTCGTCACCTTCATCACCACGTTCGGCAAGCTGCCCGAGCTCGACCGCCAGGGTCGGCCGAAGATGTTCTACTCACAGCGTATCCACGACAAGTGCTATCGCCGACCGCATTTCGACGCCGGCCAGTTCGTCGAGGAGTGGGACGACGAGGCCGCGCGCAAGGGCTACTGCCTCTACAAGATGGGCTGCAAGGGTCCGACCACCTACAACGCCTGCTCGACGGTGCGCTGGAACGGCGGCGTGTCGTTCCCGATCCAGTCCGGTCACGGCTGCATCGGTTGCTCGGAGGACGGCTTCTGGGACAAGGGCTCGTTCTACGACCGCCTCACCAACATCAAGCAGTTCGGCATCGAGCACAACGCCGACCAGGTCGGCATGGTGGCTGCGGGCACGGTGGGCGCAGCGGTTGCGGCGCATGCGGCGGTGACGGCCGTGAAGCGGCTCGCCGGCAAGCGCGACGACGCCAAGCAAGATCATTAATCGAATTCAGGGCAGGCAACGATGGGCATCCAGACTCCCAACGGCTTCAATCTCGACAATTCCGGCAAGCGTGTCGTCGTCGATCCGCTGACGCGCATCGAGGGCCATCTGCGCGTCGAGGTGAATGTCGATTCCAATAACGTGATCCGCAACGCGGTCTCGACCGGCACCATGTGGCGCGGCATCGAGACCATCCTGCGGAACCGCGATCCGCGCGACGCCTGGGCCTTCACCGAGCGGATCTGCGGCGTCTGCACCGGCACGCACGCGCTGACCTCGGTCCGCGCGGTCGAGAACGCGCTGGGGATCATGATCCCCGATAATGCCAACTCGATCCGCAACATCATGCAGCTCTGCCTGCAGGTGCACGATCACCTCGTGCACTTCTATCATCTGCATGCGCTCGACTGGGTCGATGTGGTCTCGGCGCTCAAGGCCGATCCAAAGGCAACCTCGGCGCTGGCGCAGTCGGTCTCGGACTGGCCGCTGTCCTCGCCGGGCTATTTCAAGGACCTGCAGATCCGGCTGACCAAGTTCGTCGAGTCCGGTCAGCTCGGTCCGTTCAAGAACGCCTATTGGGGTCATGCGGCCTACAAGCTGCCGCCGGAGGCGAACCTGATGGCGGTGGCGCACTATCTGGAAGCGCTCGACTTCCAGAAGGAGATCGTCAAGATCCACACCATCTACGGCGGCAAGAACCCGCATCCGAACTGGCTGGTCGGCGGCGTGCCGTGTGCGATCAATGTCGACGGCACCGGCGCGGTCGGTGCGATCAACATGGAGCGGCTGAACCTCGTCTCCTCGATCATCGATCGCTCGATCGAGTTCGTGCAGAAGGTCTATCTGCCCGACGTGGCGGCGATCGGCTCCTTCTACAAGGACTGGCTCTATGGCGGCGGTCTCTCCGGCAAGAACGTGATGTCCTACGGCGACATTCCGGAGAATGCGAACGATTATTCAGGGAAGAATCTCAAGCTGCCGCGTGGCGTGATCCTCAACGGGAATCTGAACGAGATCCTGCCGATCGATCATGGCGACCCCGAGCAGATCCAGGAGTTCGTCACCCACTCCTGGTACAAATATCCCGACGAGAGCAAGGGCCTGCATCCCTGGGACGGCGTCACTGAGCCGAACTACCAGCTCGGCCCCAACGCCAAGGGCACCAAGACGGACATCAAGGAGCTCGACGAGGGCGGAAAATATTCCTGGATCAAGGCGCCGCGCTGGCGCGGCAACGCGGTCGAGGTCGGACCGCTGGCGCGCTACATCATTGGTTATGCGCAAGGGCGACCGGAGTTCAAGGAGCCGACCGACAGGCTTCTGAAGACGCTGAACCTGCCGGTCACAGCGCTGTTCTCCACGCTTGGCCGCACCGCGGCACGGGCGCTCGAATGCGAATGGGCGGCGAACCAGATGCGCTACTTCCAGGACAAGTTGGTGGCACGCATCAAGGCCGGCGATTCCTCGACCGCGAACATCGAGAAGTGGAAGCCGGAGAGCTGGCCGAAGGAGGCCAAGGGCTACGGCTTCACCGAGGCGCCGCGCGGCGCGCTGGCGCACTGGATCAAGATCAAGGACACCAAGATCGACAACTACCAGTGTGTCGTGCCGACGACCTGGAACGGCTCGCCGCGCGATCCCAAGGGCAATATCGGCGCCTTCGAGGCCTCCCTGATGGATACGCCGATGGCGGATCCGGAGAAGCCGCTGGAGATCCTGCGCACGATCCATTCGTTCGATCCGTGCCTCGCGTGCTCGACCCACGTGATGAGCCCGGACGGCCAGCAAATGGCGACGGTCACGGTCAGGTAGTGGGAGACGCACCATGATGGATGCCATTGCACGTCCCGCCGAGGCAGAGCCCAACCTTGCGGCGATCGCGGCCGACGCCGCCGGTGAACACGCGGTCGGCCGGCCCACGGTCTACGTGTACGAAGCACCGGTGCGCATCTGCCATTGGGTGAATGCGTTCGCGATCGTCGTGCTGATGATCACCGGCTATCTGATCGGGACTCCGCTCCCCAGCGTCGAAGGCGAGGCGTCGGCGAATTTCGTGATGGGCTACATCCGCTTTGCCCATTTCGCGGCCGGACAGGTGCTGGCGGTGTTCTTCCTTGCCCGCATCTTCTGGGCCTTCGTCGGCAACCACCACTCCCGGCAGATCTTCTACATTCCGGTGCACCGCAAGCAGTTCTGGAACGAGGTGCTGCACGAGATCCGCTGGTACGCTTTCCTTGAGCGTGAGCCGAAGATGTATGTCGGCCATAATCCCCTGGCGCAGACAGCCATGTTTACCGGCTTCACGCTGTTCGTGACCTTCATGATCGTCACCGGCTTTGCGCTCTATTCGGAAGGCACCGGCATCGACAGCTGGCAGCACAAATTGTTCGGTTGGGTGTTCGCGATCTGGCCGAACAGCCAGGACGTCCACACCTGGCATCATCTCGGGATGTGGGCGCTGGTCACCTTCGTGATGGTGCACGTCTATGCCGCCATTCGCGAAGACATCATGTCACGTCAGAGCATCATCTCCTCGATGATCTCGGGCGAGCGGCAGTTCCGCGAGTAGCAGGGGGGGCCGGCATGGTCGATGAGCGCGGGCGCGATCGCATTCTGGTGCTCGGGATCGGCAACATTCTCTGGGCGGACGAAGGCTTTGGCGTGCGGGTGGTGGAGGAATTCCACCGCCGCTTCACCGTGCCCGACAATGTCACGATCCTCGATGGCGGCACGCAGGGACTTTACCTCGTCAACTATGTCGAGGAAGCCGACGGCCTGATCGTGTTCGACGCCATCGACTATGGCCTGGTGCCGGGCGAGCTCAAGCTCGTCCGCGACGACGAGGTGCCGCGCTTCACCGGCGCCAAGAAGATGAGCCTGCACCAGACGGGCTTTCAGGAAGTACTGAGCGCGGCCGACTTGCTCGGCCGCTATCCGCAGCGGCTAGCGCTGATCGGCTGCCAGCCGCTCGACCTCGAGGATTGGGGTGGCCCGCTGACTGCGCCGGTTCGTGCGCAGATCGCGCCGGCGATCGAGCTGGCCTGCGCCCTGCTGGCGGAATGGGGCTCGCCGGCCGTGTCGCGGCGTGCACCGCTCGCCGGCGACGAACGCCTGCTCGCGAACGACATCGACCATCACAGCTACGAACTGGGGGCGCGCACGGCCGATTGACCGCGCCGCGAGGGAATCCGCCATGTGTCTTGGCCTGCCGATGACAATCCTGGAGACCGATGGCGTCTCGGCGCTGTGCAGCTTCGACGGCGAGGAGCGCCGCGTCTCGGTGTTGCTGCTGTCGAACCCGCCGGTGGGGGCCAAGGTGCTCGTCTATATCGACAACGCCGTTCGCTTGCTCGATGACGAAGAGGCGCGGCTGATCGGCGAAGCGCTGCGCGGCCTGCAGGCGGCCGTGAACGGCGAGAATTGCGATGACTTCTTTGCGGATCTGATCGGGCGCGAGCCGGAGCTTCCGGAGCATCTGCGGTAGCGGCGTCATGCCCTCGGGCGGCGCCAAATTACTGATAACAAGATTTCCATAGACGAAGTAAGTTTGCAGGCCTTGCCTGGAAAGCACCTTTCCAATTTCTCGCGCAATCCTTTAGTTGCAATAAAAACTTAATATATTTCAATGCCTTGAGCATTCCTGGCCCGGCGTGGGCGTCTGGCACGTCGATTGCTGATCATGGGGAATATGGCAACGATAACTGGTCAGGGAGAAACACCGATGGAAATGCAGCAGCGTGACCCCGCGCGCGCGCGAGGCGGGTTGCCGGAGGTCGATACGGGCACCGTCGATGCCTTTCTCTCCGAGGCTGATTGCGCCGGGCTTGTCGCCGTGCTGCTGTCGGCCGGGGATCCCGCGCGGTTTCCAGAGGCACTGGACGTGGCCATCGTGCTGCCGGAGCTGATCACGGCGTTTCAGGGCCGGCTGCGCGGCGCGGTCGTCGCGCGCGAAGCGGAGGCCGAGATCGGGGCGCGATTCGGCGTGCGTGTGCAGCCGAGCCTGATCCTGTGCCGCGGGGGAGAGACGCTCGGCCTGATTGCCAAGATCCAGGACTGGTCTGTTTATGTCGATCGCATCTCGCGGCTGATCGACCGGCCGCAGGGCGCGACGGCGGCGGTCGTCGCCAGCATCGTCCCAGTCCATCAGCCTGCGGGAGTCGAGCGATGAAGCCGGGATTCTGGATCGCGCCTGAAGGAGCCGAGGAGCCGGTCAACATCTTTCCGATCGGCGAAGAGGCGCTCGATACCTCCCACAAGGGGCTGACCGCCTCCGGAGCGCTGGCCAAGCTGGCCTCGCTCGACTCGGAGGCGCTGGCGCGGAGCTGTCCGCGCGCGGTCGAACTGCTGTCGACGATTGCATCCGCCACCGCGGCGCAGACGGCCGGCGCACTGACGCAATTATTCCGTCTCGAAGGCCTCAACGATCTCGAGCGGCGGCTGATCGACGACGTGCTGGGCGAGGGCGAGGTCGCGGGCGTCGTGGCTCTTCCCGACGGGACGCTCGCCCAGATCCAGGAATCGGTGCTCGCCGGCATCTGGCGGGTGCGGCTGGAAGCGGATGAGCGCCACGACTACATCGAAGTCGGCGCCGTGCCGGAGATCGTGTCGCGCGCGGCCGCCGACCTGACCGCAAATGACATCGCGATCGGACCGGTGCCCGAGGGCACGATGAACGCGCTGCCGGTGCTCGCCGAGATCCGCGAGCGCGCGCTGTCCTGGCGACCGGGCCAGCGCTCGCAGACCATCAACTTCACGCTGCTGCCGATGAGCCCGGCCGACATGAGCTTCCTGCAGCAGACGCTCGGCAACGGCCCGATCCAGTTGATGTCGCGCGGCTACGGCACCTGCCGCGTGCTCGCGACCGGCATCCGCCATGTCTGGTCGGTGCAATTCTTCAACGCCATGGATACGATCATTCTCGACACCCTCGAAGTCGGCGGCGTGCCGGTGGTCGCGCTCGCCGCGGCCGAGGATTTCGAGGATTCGGCCGAGCGCCTGACCCAGATCATCGAGGCCTATTTCACATGAACGGCGGCTTCGAGAATTACGGTGTCCGCAGCGATCTCGCTGATGACGCGCTGTTGGAGTGCGGCATCTGCTGGACGCGCTACGATCCGGCCGACGGTGACGGCGTCGCGCAGATTGCGCCGGGCACGCCGTTCGCGGCGCTGCCGGACGACTGGCATTGCCCGAACTGCGACGCGCCGAAGACCAAGTTCATGGTGGTCGAGCAATGAGCGCGGACGCGCAGGGCACGTCTGACGTCACGCCGGTCGCGTGGGGCGAGCGTCTCGCCGGCGTCTATCGTGGGATCGGCGCGCGTGCGATGCGCGAGCTGCCGATCTATCACGACGCGCTCGACGTCGAGGCGATCGGATTTTCGGTGGTTGAGGGCCGCATCCTCGGCATCGTCGTCACGCCCTGGTTCATGAACGTGGTCACTCCGGCCGCCCAGGACTCCGCGGGATCCGTCGTCAAGATCGTGCTTCCGGCCGGCTCGTTCGAGTTCACGATCGGCGATATCGCCGGGATCGGGCGGATCGCGAGCTGCTCGCTGTTCTCGCCGATGTTCGAGTTCGCGGACATGGCCGCGGCGCGTGCGGCGGCGGAGGCCGCGCTGGCCGCGCTGATGGCGGCACCTGAGGACGAGGCGTTGTCCGAACGCGCCGCGAAGGCGTCGACGATCGATCGCCGCGCGTTCCTGCGCGGCACCCTCTCCGAGGGCCGCGCATGACCCTCGGCTTTCGCAACCGCATCGACGTGACGCTGTCGGTCGCCGATCGGCGGATCACAGGCGTCGACATTCAGCCGCGCACGCGGCCGCCGCTGGGACGGCTGTTCGCCGGCAAGCCGGCCGAAATGCTGCTTGCGGCGCTGCCGCGGCTGTTCTCGCTGTGCGCCGGTGCGCATCAGGTCGCGCTGCTCTCGGCGCTGGAAGCGGCGCGCGGCGAGCAGGCGAAGCCGTCGACGCATCATCGTCGGATCGAGGCCGTGCTGACGGAACGCTTCGCAGAACTCATGCGCGGTCTGCTGATTGCTTCAATGGCGGACAATCGCAGTGCGGCCCCGCTGACACAACGGTTGTTGCAAGCGGTTGCGTCGCTGCAGATGCATTCCGGCGCTGATGCCCCGCAGCAATCTCGCGCTGCAACCTTGTCTCAGATCAAGACGGGCATGGTGGCTCTGGGCATAGGCTTGCCAGCGGAGCCGGTTCTGCCGGGAACTCCGCTTGCATCGATGATGGACGCGGCCCGGAAGGCCGCCGATGATGGAGGATGGAGGCACATGCCGGCCGAGCATGACATCCTGTCGGCCGCCGATGATGGCGCCATCGTCACGCAATTGATCGACGTGGGATCTGCCTTTGCTGAGGCTCCCGAGCTCGACGGCCGGGTTCCGGAGACCGGAGTCTGGGCCCGCTATGCGGAGCGCCATCAATTGGCATCGGCTGGTTCCGTCGAACGTCTCTCAGCCAAGATAGCTGAGATTGCTGAGCTGTTCCGCTGGATCGAGACCGGCGAGGCGGAGGACCAGGCGGCCGACCCGCATGCCGTCGCAAGCTACGCGCTCGGGTCGCGGCGCGGCGCCGCCGCAGTCGAATGCGCGCGCGGCCGGCTGCATCACGCGATCGAGCTGGATGCGCACGGCGCGGTCTCGCGTTTCGAGTATCTGGCGCCGACGGAATGGAATTTTCACCCGCGCGGTCCTGTCGTGAGGAGCCTCACGGGGGTTGCGCTGCGCGGCACCGTCGATCGCCAGGCCATCCATACGATGGTCGGATCGTTCGATCCCTGCGTCGGCTATCACCTGGCGTTCCGGGGGATGGCCGATGCATGAGATGGCGTTGTGCGAAGGCATCGTCGAGATCGTCGAGCAGGAGGCACGTAAGGGCGCTTTCTCCACGGTGAAGACCGTGTGGTTGGAGATCGGTGCGCTCAGCCATGTCGCGCCGGAGGCGCTGCGATTCTGTTTCGAGGCGGTGACAGCGAAGACCCTGTTGCAGGGGGCAGCGCTCGAGATCATCGAACAGCCGGGCACGGCATGGTGCCTGGGCTGCTCGCGCGGCGTCGAGATCAGTCAACGCTATCAGTCTTGTCCGGCCTGCGGCAGTCATCAGCTGCAGGTCACGGGCGGTGAGGACATGCGGGTCAAGGAGCTGGAGGTCGAGTAATGTGCACGGTGTGTGGCTGCAGCGACGGCAAGCCCTCCGTCGAATCCGGTGATCATCATCACGATCACGGTAAGCATCATCAGGCTCATGGACATGATCACAGCCATGATCAGTCCGGACATCATCACCATCACGGCCATCATCATCATGATCATGTTCACGAGCATGGTCACCATCACGATGATGACCCGCATGATCACGGTCGCGCGCATGATCATCAACATGATCATGCTGCCGACCACGTCGACTGTTCGGCCAATCCGGCCGGGCAGGAGGTTGCCGGCCTTTCCAGCGGGCGCATCATCCAGATCGAACGCGACATTCTCGGCAAGAACAACCGGCTCGCGGCAGAAAACCGCGCGCGCTTCGCCGCGCATGACGTGCTGGCATTCAACTTCGTTTCCAGCCCGGGCGCCGGCAAGACCTCGCTGCTGGTCCGCGCCGTCTCCGATCTCAAGCAGAGTCGGCCCGTCGCGGTGATCGAGGGCGACCAGCAGACCTCCAACGATGCCGAGCGCATCCGCGCCACCGGCGTGCCGGCGATCCAGATCAACACCGGCAAGGGCTGTCATCTCGACGCGGCCATGGTCGGCGAAGCCTTTGGCCGGCTGCCGTCACTGCGCGGCGGGCTGCTGTTCATCGAGAATGTCGGCAACCTCGTATGTCCGGCCGCCTTCGATCTCGGCGAGGCCTGCAAGATCGTCGTGTTCTCGACCACCGAGGGCGAGGACAAACCGCTCAAATATCCCGACATGTTTGCAGCGTCATCGCTGATGCTCATCAACAAGATCGATCTGGCGCCGGTGCTCGATTTCGATCTTGCGCAGACGATCGAATATGCCCGCCGAGTCAATCCGAAGATCGAGGTACTGACGATCTCCGCGAAGACAGGCGAGGGCCTTTCGGCGTTCTACGCCTGGATCAGGAAGCAGTCTGAGCGGATGCGGGCGGGCGCAGCGAACGCGGTGCGGGGATGAGCACGCCCGGCCGGACATCGGCGGCGAACCATACGTGCCTCCGGCTCCGCGTCCGCGGGGCCGTGCAGGGCGTCGGCTTTCGTCCCTATGTCTATGGTCTGGCAACCCGCCATCGGCTCGGCGGCTTCGTCGCCAACGATGCCGATGGCGTGCTGATCGAGGTCGAGGGCGACGAGGTCGCCGAATTCGTCGAGTCCCTGCCGCGGCAGACGCCGCCGCTGGCGCGCATCGACGACATCGCCGTCGAGCCGATCGCGGCCGGTATCGGCACGGGCTTCCGGATCGCCGGGAGCGTGGGCGGGCGCGTCACGACGCGGATCGTGCCGGACGCCGCCACCTGTGCCGCATGCCTGGCCGAGCTGTTCGATCCCGGCAGCCGCTTCCATCTCTATCCTTTTGTCAACTGCACCCATTGCGGCCCCCGCTTCACCATCGCCGAGCGCCTGCCTTACGATCGCGTGTCCACGGCGATGAAGCACTTTCCGATGTGTGAGGCGTGTCGGTCCGACTACGAAGATCCTGCAGGGCGCCGCTTTCATGCCGAGGCGATCTCGTGTCCGCGCTGCGGTCCGCGGCTCAGCCATGGCATCGATGATATCGCAGCCGCGCTCGCGAATGGCAGGATCGTCGCCATCAAGGGTCTCGGCGGCTATCAGCTGCTCTGTGACGCCCAGGATGAGCAGGCCGTCCGGCGACTGCGCGCGCGTAAGCAGCGCGACGGCAAGCCGTTTGCCGTGATGTTGGCCACGGCCGACGCCGCAACTGAGATTGCCGAGATCGATGCGCCTGAGCGCGCGCTGCTGGAGCGGGGGGCGCGGCCGATCGTGCTATTGCGCTCACGCCAGCGTGTTGCGTCCTCGGTCGCACCAGGCCTCGCAAAGATCGGGGTGATGCTGCCGGTCGCTCCGCTGCATCATCTGATCTTCCATGTGCTGGAGGCGGGCCGCCGTGCGGCTGCCGACAGACCATGGGCGCTGGTCTGCACCAGCGCCAATCCGAGCGGGGAGCCGCTGCTGACCGACAACGCCGAGGCGCTCGCGGATCTTGCCGACATTGCGGACCTGATCGTCACCCACGACCGGGACATCGTCATCCGCGCCGACGATTCCGTGCTTGCCGTCGTGGCCGGCGTTCCCCGCTTCGTCAGGCGTGCGCGCGGCTATGTTCCGGAGCCGATCCGGCTCGCGCGCACCATGCCGCCGGTGCTCGCGGTCGGCGCTCACCTGAAGGCGACGGTCACGGTGACGCGCGGCGACGAGGCGTTCGTGTCGCAGCATCTCGGTGATCTCGACACGGCGGCGGCGATCCGCTTCTTCGAGGAGACGATTGCGCATCTCACCGCCATCCTCGACGTCCAGCCGGTCGCGATCGCGCATGACCTGCATCCGGACATGGCGTCGACGCGGTTCGCGCAGGCACACGGTCTGCCGACGCTGCCGGTGCAGCATCACCAGGCGCATGCGGCCTCGGTCATGGCCGAGCATGGCGTGACCAGCCCCGCCCTCGCGCTGGTGCTGGATGGCTACGGCTATGGCAGCGATGGCGGCGCCTGGGGCGGTGAACTGCTGTCGTGCGACGGCACCGGCTTCCGGCGCCTCGGCCATCTCGCTCCGTTGAAGATGCCGGGCGGCGACCGGGCCGCACGCGAGCCGTGGCGGATGGCGGCGTCCGTGCTGCACGACATCGGTCGCGGTGACGAGATCGGGCGGCGTTTCGCGGCCCAGACACAGTCGCGCAACATCTCCATGCTGCTGGATCGTGCCGATGCTCCGGTCACCACCAGCGCCGGCCGGCTGTTCGATGCCGTGGCCGGACTGCTAGGTGTCAGTACGGTGCAGAGCTACGAAGGCGAGGCGGCCATGAAGCTGGAGGCGCTGGTGCGCGAACCGGCGGCGCTGGAGCGCGGCTGGACCATTGCCGATGGCGTGCTGTCGCTGCGGCCGCTGCTCGCGCATCTGATCGCGCGTGATCTCGACGCCGTCGAAGCGGCGGGGCTGTTTCACGGCACGTTGGCCGCGGCCTGCGTCGACTGGATCGTGAGAGCCTCGCGTGCCACCGGCATCGGTACGATCGTGCTGAGCGGCGGCTGTTTTCTCAATGCGCATCTGGCCGAACAGATCGTGCGCGGCTGCCGGTCCGCAGGGCTCGATCCGTTCCTGCCGCGCCGTCTGCCGCCCAATGACGGCGGCCTCAGCCTCGGGCAGGCCTGGGTGGCCGGTCTGCATCTCACACAAAACAACATGATGTCTGGAGGGACCGTCTGATGTGCCTGGCCATTCCCGCCGAGGTGATCAAGCTCTTGGCCGATGACATGGCGATCGTCTCGATCGACGGTGTCAGCAAGGAGGTCTCGGTCGCGCTGATCGAGGAGATCGCCGTCGGAGACCACGTCATTCTTCATGTCGGCCACGCGCTGGCCAAGATCGATCCGGAGGAGGCGCGCGAGACGCTCGACCTGCTCCGGCAGATGGGCGAGGCTGTGGCGGAGGTCAGACCATGAAATATGCCGACGAGTTTCGCGACAAGGAGCTGGCGACAGGTCTTGCGCGCGCCATCCGCGCCAAGGCCGATCCGGCGCGCGCCTATCGCTTCATGGAGTTCTGCGGCGGCCATACCCATGCGATCGCGCGCTATGGCCTCGAGGACATGCTGCCCGACAATGTGCGCATGATCCATGGCCCCGGCTGTCCGGTCTGCGTGCTGCCGGCCGGGCGCATCGATATGGCGACCGCGCTGGCCGAACGGCCCGAGGTCATCCTCTGCGTCTATGGCGACCTGATGCGCGTGCCGGGCTCGCGCGGGTCCTCGCTGCTCAAGGCGAAAGCGCGCGGCGCCGACATCCGCATGGTGTATTCGACACTGGATGCGATCGCGCTGGCCGAGCAGAATCCTGGTCGCGAGGTGGTGTTCTTCGCCATCGGCTTCGAGACCACGACGCCCCCGACCGCCGTGATGATCCGGGCCGCCGAGAAGAAGCAGCTGTCGAACTTCACCGTGTTCTGCAACCACGTGCTGACGCCGCCGGCGATGCGCGCGATCCTCGACAGCGACGACACGGTCGAGATCGACGGCTTCGTCGGGCCGGCGCATGTCTCGACCGTGATCGGCACCGAGCCCTACGCGCCGTTCGCGCGCGATGACGGCAAGCCCGTCGTGATCGCAGGCTTCGAGCCGCTCGACATGATGCAGGCGATCCTGATGCTGATCGAGCAGGTCAATGACGGCCGCCACGAGGTGGAGAACCAGTACCGTCGCGCCGTCACCGCCAGCGGCAACCAGCGCGCCATCCGCGAGGTCGCCGAGATCTTCGAACTGCGCGACCAGTTCGAATGGCGCGGCCTCGGCAGCATTCCGGCGAGCGCATTGAAACTGCGGCCCGCCTTCGCGCATCTCGACGCCGAGCTGCGCTTCGCCATGTCCGAGCTGGTTGTGGCCGACAATCCGGCCTGCGAATGTCCGGCCATTCTGCGCGGCCTGAAGAAGCCGGTGGACTGCCGGCTGTTCGGCACCGCCTGCACGCCGGAGACGCCGATCGGCTCCTGCATGGTGTCGTCGGAAGGCGCCTGCGCGGCGCATTGGACCTATGGCCGCTTCCGCGACCATCAGCGGAGGCTTGCATCATGAGCATGCATCAGCGCCGGCTCGACATGAAGAACGGCTGCGTCGATCTCTCGCATGGCGCCGGCGGTCGCGCGATGGCGCAACTGATTGCCGGCCTGTTCCACGAGGCGTTCGGCAATGAATGGCTGGCGCGTGGCAACGACCAGTCGGCGTTCGGCGTCGCCGCCGGCCGCATGGTGATGACGACCGACGGCTATGTGGTCTCGCCGCTGTTCTTCCCCGGCGGCAATATCGGCTCGCTGGCGGTGCACGGCACGGTCAACGACATCGCCATGGCCGGCGCCAGGCCGCTGTATCTGTCGGCGAGCTTCATCATCGAGGAGGGGTTTGCGTTTTCCGACCTGAAACGGATCGCCGATGCGATGGGCGAGGCGGCGCGCGAGGCGGGCATTGCGATCATCACCGGCGACACCAAGGTGGTCGAGCGCGGCAAGGCGGATGGCGTGTTCATTTCCACCGCCGGCGTCGGCGTGCTGCCGGACGGCCTCGATCTCTCGGCCGACAAGGCCAGGCCCGGCGACCGCGTGCTGTTGTCCGGCAGCCTCGGTGATCACGGCGTGGCGATCATGTCGCGGCGGCAGAACCTCACCTTCGACACCGAGATCATCTCCGACTCGGCCTCGCTGCACGGGCTCGTCGCCGACATGGTTGCAGCCGGCGGCGCCGGCATCCGGCTGATGCGCGATCCCACGCGCGGCGGGGTTGCGGCCACGATGAACGAGATCGCGCAGCAGTCCAATCTCGGCTTCCGTCTGCAGGAGGAAGCGATTCCGGTGAAGCCTGCGGTCGCTGCCGCCTGCGAGCTGCTCGGGCTCGATCCGCTCCACGTCGCCAATGAGGGCAAGCTCGTCGCGATCGTCGCGCCGGAGCTGGCCGGCGCCGTGCTCGCCGCCATGAGGGCGCATCCGCTCGGCCGCGATGCGGCTGACATCGGCGAAGCGGTGGCCGATGATCACCGCTTCGTCCAGATGGCGACGAGCTTCGGCGGCGGCCGCATCGTCGACTGGCTGTCCGGCGAGCAGTTGCCGCGGATCTGCTGAGACGCGCGATGGGGATCCAGGGAACGATACTGGTCGTGGATGACGAGGTCCGGTCGCAGGAGGCGCTGCGCCGCGTCCTCAACCAGGACTTCGAGGTCTTGTGTGCCGGCAACACGAACGACGCGGAGAAGCTGCTCGAAGGCGAGATCGTGCACGCCGTGATCTGCGACCAGCGCATGCCGCAGGAATCCGGCGTCAGCTTCCTGAAGCGCGTGCGCGAGATGTGGCCCGACCCTGTCAGGATGATCATCTCCGGCTATTCGGACTCCGAGGACATCATCGCCGGCCTCAACGAGGCCGGCATCTATCAGTACATCACAAAGCCCTGGCAGCCGGATCGCCTGATCGAGATCGTCCGCGAGGCCGTGCAGTTGTACCGGCTGCAGAAGGAGACGGAGACCGCCGGCGTCGACGTGAAGGCCACGCCGGCCCACATCAAGAAGGTGGTGTCGGTCAAGCGCGGCGCCGCCAAGCAGCTCTATGATTTCGACCGCATCGTGCATTCGGCGGCGAGCCCGATGCGCAACGTGATCGAGCTCGGCCGGCGCGCCGCCGACTACGACATCTCGGTCTTGATCACCGGCGAATCCGGCACCGGCAAGGAGCTCCTGGCGCGTGCGATTCACTATGGCTCTGCGCGCGCCACCAAGGCCTTCGTGGTCGAGAATTGCGGCGCGCTGCCCGATGAGCTGCTCGAGAGCGAGCTGTTCGGCTGCAAGAAGGGCGCGTTCACCGGTGCCTATCAGGACCGCATCGGCCTGTTCGAGGTCGCCGACGGCGGCACCATCTTTCTCGACGAGATCGGCGAGACATCCCCTGCCTTTCAGGTCAAGTTGCTGCGCGTGCTGCAGGAGAGCGAGATCCGGCCGCTCGGCGCGCAGCGCGTGCGCCAGGTCGACGTGCGCGTGGTCGCGGCCACCAACCGGGATCTCGAGGCCGAAGTCGAAGCCGGCCGCTTCCGCCGCGATCTGTACTACCGGCTCGCCGCGTTTCCGGTGCACATGCCGTCCTTGCGCGAGCGTCCGATGGACATTCCGCTGATCGCCGAGGGCGTGCTGTCGGCGGTGAAGACATCGTTCAACCGGCCGCATCTGCGGTTCGCACCGGCGGCGCTGGAGGAATTCTCCCGCTATCACTGGCCCGGCAATGTTCGCGAGTTGCAGAACGAGATCCAGCGCATGGCCGTGCTGGCCGATGCCGACGAACTGCGCTGTCCGCCGTTCGCCGGCCGGCGCAACGGCCGCCGCGCCGCGCCCGCGATCGCCAATGGCAAGCTCAACGGTTCCGGGAGCCTGAAGGACAGGGTCGAGGATCTTGAAAAGACCATCATCGTTCACTGTCTGGAGAAATATGATGGTAACATCAGTCGCGTCGCCAGCGAGCTCGGCCTGTCAAGGGTGGGGCTCCGGAACAAATTGTCGAGATACGATCTGAAGAAACATGGCAAAGGCCACTCACTCTCCTGAGTCCGGGGCTGACACGCTGCTCAAGCTGATCGCGAGCAGCAGCACGCTCGAACTCGACAGCGAGCGCGAAGGCGTGTGGATCGAAGTGATCCGCAAGATGGACGAGGTCTATTCCGACCTGCTGCGCTACGAGGTCGATCTCGAGCACAAGAACGCCGAGCTCGAGGAAGCCCAGGCCTTCGTCACCAACGTGATCGAGTCCGTCTCCGACATCCTGGTCGTCTGCGACGCCAGGGGCACGGTACAGCAGGCCAACTCCGCATTCCTGCAGACATCGGGACGGGCCTTGGCCGACATCGCCGGTCGCGATATCGCCGAGATGATCGATCCCGATCATCGGCCCAAGCTCGCCTCGCTGCTGAAGCCGCGCAGCAGCGCCGATGTGGTCGACGGTGAATTGCGCTTTGCCGCGGCAGCCGGCGTCAGCTCCGATCTGTTCGCGATCAACAGCTCGCCGCGGCATGACCATCGCGGCCGCTTCATCGGCGTCGTGCTGACGGGCCGTCCGATCGGCGAGCTGCGCCGCGCCTATGAGGCCCTGCACAAGGCGCATCAGGAGTTGCAGCGGGCGCAGCGGCAATTGGTCGAGCAGGAGAAGATGGCGAGCCTCGGCCGGCTCGTCGCCGGCGTGGCCCACGAGCTGAACAATCCGATCAGCTTCGTCTATGGCAACATCCACACCCTGATGCGCTACCGCACCTCGCTGGTCGGCTATCTCGATGCCATCCATGAGCAGCCGGTCAGCGAGGACATCGCCGCGCTTCGCTCGGATCTGAGGATCGACGCCATCCTCGAGGATTTCGGGCCGCTGATCGACGGCACGCTGGAAGGCGCGGTGCGCATCAGCGAGATCGTCAAGAACCTGCGCCGCCTGTCGTTCTCGAAGCTCGGCGAGGTCGAGCGCGTCAACATCGAGCGACTGATCAATACGGCCGTGCTGTGGGCAGGGCGCACCAAGCAGCATCGTGTCGACATCCAGATCGAGGTCGAGCCGGATCTGTGGATCTTGGGCAACGAAGGCCAGCTGCATCAGGTGATCGTCAACCTCGTGGAGAACGCGATCGACGCGATGCGATCGACCGACCTGCCGCGCCTTCTGGTCGCGGTGGCGCGCCAGGGCAGCGAGATCGCCTTTCGCATCACCGATAACGGCCCGGGCATCGACAAGGATCATCTGACCCACATCTTCGAGCCGTTCTTCACGACCAAGCGCGTCGGGGAGGGGACGGGGCTCGGGCTGTGGATCAGCTACGGCATCGTCCGCGAGCACGGCGGCGAGCTGTTGGCCAGCAACGAGCCGCAGGGCGGCGCCACGTTCTCTTTCAGCTTGCCGGCGGCTTGACCATAGCGGCGGCGCTGCTGCCGACGCTGAAGTGGGATGCTGGGTATCCCTTCGAAACGATGCTGGGGTTCCTGACGGCGGTGCCGTCGGATGTTGCGGGCAGAAGCCAAGCCCGAGGTGATCAGGACGCCGTTGCGACCGGCACGCGCTCGCGCTGATTGGTCAACCGCGCCAGCAGCACGGTTGCGGTTCGCGTGATGTGCTGCCTGGCAAGATCCTCGGCTGTCTGCGCATCGCCCGCGATCACCGCCCGCAGGATGTCCTCATGCTGATCCCAGATCCGCCGCGGCGTCTCGTCGCGCATCAGCACCTCGCCCATCAGCCGGCGCAGATGCAGCCAATGCGGCAGGGTGGTGTCCTGGATGACGGAGTTGCCGGAGATCTCGTAGAGGAATTCATGAAACCTGACGTCGGCCTCGATCAGCTTCTCGACCGAATGCTCGCGCTCGGCGCGCCGGCCCTGCTCGATCAAATTCGGGCCTTCCTCGGCCGCTCGCTTGGCGCCGCGGGTCGCCGCGAGCCGGCAGGCGAGGCCCTCGGCGACCGCGCGTATTTCATAGAGGTTGCGGATGAAGTCGGTGTCGATCGGCGCGACTTCCAGGCCGCGGCCCGGCGCCTCGCGCACAAAGCCCTGATTGCGCAGCAGCAGCAGGGCCTGCTGCACCGGCTGGCGCGAGACGCCGAGGTCGCGGGCCAGATCGTCCTGGATGAGGCGGGCAGATTCCGGCAACTCCCCGCCGACGATGTCGGAGAGAATGCGCTCGTAGACGCGTTCGGTCAGGCTCGGCTGGGTCTTCAGCGGCGGCACACGGCCTCCACGGGATCAGGTGTGATGTCCGGTCGCGAATGCGAGGCTGCCGTGCCGGAGCCCAGCGCTCGCATTGCGGCCGCTGTCGGTTTGAACGGAGTCATAGCGGGAATTTCCGCGCAGTGAGCGTCCGCCGCTGCTTGGACTTGCTGTCCTGCTGGATTTCGAGGTGATGGATGAACACGCTGGCCGCGCGCGAAATGTGCTCCCGGCTCAGCCGTTCGGCCTCGGCGCTGCGGCCCTCGATGACGGCTGCAAGAATGTCCTCATGCTCGTCCCAGACCATCCGTGACATGCTCTGCTCCTTCTGCAGCACGTCGGACATCACCCGCTTCAGGCACGGCCAATGCGGTGCCATCGTCTCGCCGATCAGCGCGTTGCCGGAGAGGTCGCCGAGGAAGCGATGGAAGGCGATGTCGGTCTCGATCTTGCGGTTGACGAGCTCGCTCTTCACCGCCTCGTAGCCGGCCGCGATGTAGGCCGGACCTTCGCGCGCAGCGCGATCGCTCGCCCGCTCGGCGGCCAGTCGCGCCGCGAGGCCTTCGAGCACTGCCCGCATCTCATAGAGGTCCCGGACGAAGCCGGGGTCGAGCGGCGCCACGATCAACCCGCGGCCCGGCGCGCTCTGCACCAGCCCGCAGCCGCGCAGCAGGATCAGCGCCTGCTGAACCGGCTGGCGCGACACTCCGTAAGCCTGGGCCAGATCGTCCTGGATCAGCCGCGAGCCCGGCGCGAGAACGCCGCTGACGATCTCGTCAGTGATGGCTTCGACGACCTGGTCGACCAGAGAGGGAGCGGCGGGCACGATTCGCATGGGTCATCACATTTTGCCGGACATTAGCATGTCAAGACAGAAAATCCATTTGCGACGTATTCGAATTCAGAGTACGAATTCAAAAAAGGGCGCCGCCCTAGGGCAAGTTAAAGAGGCGGCCATATAGGGGAGGGACTCCGTTGTCGGAAGATCCGACCAGTCTGGAGCGCGATCAGGTTTGGTCCGCGCGCTCGGAGGGCAGCGTGCGCGCCGGCGTGATGCCGGCGGTCTCGCGCGCATTGCTGGCGGCCTCTGTGGCGTCGGTTGCAGCGATGGCGCCTGCGCTCGGGGTGGCCGGAGAAGGCCTGACCCTGTCGGATGCGTGGGTGCCGGCGGCGCCCGAGGTGGGACGCGACATCCCGTTGCTGATCACGATCAAGAATGACACGAGCGCGCCGGAAGCGTTGATGCGCGTGCGTTGTCCGATCGCAAATTTTTCGGAGCGGCACACCGTCGACCGCGGCGAAGGCGCGCCGGCGATGCGCTCCATTCCCAACATTCCAATTGCCGCGGGCAGCACGCTGGTGCTGCTGCCGACCGCCTATCACGTGATGCTGCTGCAGACGCGGGAGCCGCTCGAGCCAGGCCAGCGCTTCACCTGCACGATCGTGTTCCAGAAAGCAGGATCCATCGAAACGGAGGTCGAGGTTCGCAAGTCCCCTTGAAGCGTGTTTGTCGCCTGCTGCCCTCCGCCGTCGCGCTTGGCGGAGCGGTATTCGCTCCAACTCATAATCAATATAATGGGAGAAGGAAACGATGAGGACTAACGTCAGGTCGACCCTGCGGGCGGTGCTGCTGGCCAGCGCAGCCTTCGCCTGTTTCCAGCTTGCATCGCCGGCGCAGGCCGCCGACGAGATGACCCCCGAACGGCTTCTCAACGCCGACAAGGAAGCCGGCAACTGGCTGCACCATCATAAGAACTACTCGGGCACACGGTTCTCGGCGCTGAAAGAGATCAACAAGGATAACGTCAAGAACCTGAAGGTCGCCTGGACGATGCATCTCGGCGGCGTCGAGGGCGGCGGCATCTGGAGCCACGGCGGTCTCGAAGGCACGCCGATCGTCGAGAACGGCATGATCTACGTGACCGACGGCTGGGGCTCGGTCTACAAGATCGACGCGCGCGGCGGCAAAGGCCAACTGGTCTGGAAGATGGATCCGAAGACGGATCACGACTGGGCCGGCGCCATCGCCTGCTGCGGCGTCGACAATCGCGGCGTCGCGCTGTGGGGCAATCTGGTCATTTCGCACACGCTCGACGGCCGTCTGATCGCGACCAACAAGGAGACCGGACAGGTCGCCTGGCAGCGTCAGGTCGCCGATCCCGACAAGGGCGAAGTGATCACCGGCGCGCCGCTGATCGTGAAGAACATGGCGATCTCGGGCGTGGCCGGCGCCGAATACGGCATCCGCGGCTGGATCGCGGCAACCGATCTCGGCACGCAGAAGGAGGTCTGGCGCACCCACACCATTCCGGGGAAGGGCGAGCCGGGAAGCGAGACCTGGAAGGACAGCAACGACGCGGCTGCGGCCGGCGGCGGCTCGACTTGGGTCACCGGCACCTACGACCCGGCGACCGACACCATCATCTGGGGCGTCGGCAATCCCGGTCCGGACTGGGACAACGCCTATCGTCCGGGCGACAACCTCTACACGGACAGTTCGCTGGCGCTCGATGCCAACACCGGCAAGATCAAGTGGCACTATCAGCACACGCCGAACGATCCCTTCGACTATGACAGCGTCGCCGAGAACGTCCTGGTCGATGTGCCCGCGCCGAACGGCTCCACCCTGAAGCTCGCGCTCGAGGCCGACCGCAACGGCTTTGCCTATGCGATCGACCGCACCAGCGGCAAGTTCATCTGGGGCCTGCCCTTCGTCAAGAAGGTGACCTGGACCAAGGGGCTCGATGCCGAGACCGGCAAGCCGATCGAGTACGACCCGAAGAACCCGGTGCAGCGCTACAATGCGTCGGTGTCGCCGCATCGTGAGAACAAGGTCGCGGACATCTGCCCAGGCAACATGGGCGGCAAGAACTGGCCGCCGACCTCGTACAATCCGGACCTGAAGCTCTGGTACATCCCCGTCATCGAGAGCTGCAACCGGATCACCGTGGAAGAAGCGACCAAGGACAAGCTGAAGCCGCGCGAGTTCTGGACCGGCGGCGGACCGAGCCAGCCGTTCAAGATCACGGGCAGCGTGACCGCGATCGACGTCACCACCGGCAAGATCGCCGGCAAGATGGAGACGCCGTTCCCGAATCTCGGTGGCATGCTGTCGACGCCCGATCTCGTCTTCACCGGCCAGCCCTCGGGCGAGGTGATGGCGCTCGATGCCAAGACCCTGCAGAAGCTGTGGGAGTTCAACACCGGTGGCGGCGTCAATGCGCCTCCCGTGACGTTCTCGGTCGACGGCAAGCAGTATGTCGCGATCCTGGTCGGTCTCGGCGGCGCCTGGGACAAGTGGTTCATCGAATCCACGCCCGAGCTGAAGAAAATCCAGCCCGGCTCGATGCTCTACGTCTTCTCGCTGTGAAGTCGGCTGCGGAGCGGAGGCATGGCCTCCGCTCCGCCCCCCATCCCCTGTTCGACAAGAAAATCAGATGAAACTCAGTGCGATCACGTTCGCCGTAACGTCGGCTCTCGTCCTCGGCTCCGCTTCGCTCGCGTTGGCGCAGTCCGCGGCGTCGGCGGATCCGACCGAGGCCGGCAAGGCCGTGTTCAAGCGCGCGAACTGCGTCGGCTGCCACAAATGGCACGGCAATGGCGGTGGTGGCTATGGCGGTGACGCGCTGTCGCTGCGCAGGACGCAACTCACTCGTGACCAGATCATCGAGACCGTGACCTGCGGCCGGCCCGGGACGGGCATGCCGTACTTCGCGCGCGGCTCCTACGACACGGCGAAGTGCTACGGCATGAGCCGCCAGGATGTCGGCGAGCGCATGCCGCCCGAAGGCGGCGTATTCCTGCGGCCGAACGACATCGAGGCGGTCGCGGACTACGTGCTCGCCCACATCAAGGGGCGCGGCGAGCCGACCTACGACGAGTGCACCGCCTTCTTCGGCAACACGTCGCGGGTCTGCGATATCTACAAGGCAAATGCCACCAAGCCTGCAAGCGAGCCATCGAAATGAAGCGGTCAACCTGCGCTGCGATCTTCGCCACGTTCGTGCTGTCGTTCGTGATGCACGCGGCCTCCGCGCAGGCCGTGCCGAACTACGATTTGCGTGACATCACCGTCGGCATGGCGGTCGGCGACCTGCCCAATGAGGGCTATGTCAATCTGACTTGCGCCAAGGACCCGAATCGCAAGCTCAATGCGTGGTCGGCGTGGCGCGACTGTCCCGCGGACGAGCAGGCGCGGCATGCGGTGCGCTTCGATTTCGATCCGGAGACCAGCCAGGACGGCACAAAGGTGGCCGGTCATCCCGTGCTGCTGACGGTCCTGGTCGACGACAAGGGCACCGTCACCGGCCTGACGATCGAGACCGATCCGAAGGCGCGGCTCTATATTCGCAAGAAGGCGTTCCTGCTCGGCAACCAGGTGAAGTCGCGCTATGGCGCCGAGGGCTGGGAGTGCAAGGAGCAGCAGCCGACCGCAGGCGAGCAGCCCGTCGGGGGCGTGTTCCTGCGCGAGGTCTGCAAGAAGACGGTGCCCGGCCGGACGCTGACGGTCGAGCGCGAGCTGTTCCGCAAGCCGGATCAGGACGCCAAGAGCTTCGTCGATCAGACGCTGGTGCGGATCACCAAGGATATCAACTAATCCGCCGCCGACCTTCATCGCGCTCCGCTGGAGGCGCGCGCCAGTCGGCGTCGTGAACCCGGTTGCCGGGAGGAAACGACGATGAGGGATCTCTTGAATTTCGGGCAGATGCTGTCGGCCCATGCGCGCATGTCGCCGGAGCGCACAGGTGCCCGAGATCTCGAACGTGCGATGAGCTTTGCGCTGTGGAACGAGCGCGCGTGCCGGCTCGCAAACGCGCTGCTCGGGCTCGGCCTTGCCAAGGGCGATCGGGTTGCGATCCTTGCCTACAATTGTGTCGAATGGTGCGAGATCTATGCGGCCACGGCCAAGGCCGGCCTGGTGGCGCTGCCGATCAATTTCCGCCTCACCGCGCCCGAGATGCAGTTCATCGTGCAGAATGCCGAAGCGGCCGCTGTCATCGTGCAGGACGAACTCGTGGGCCTGGTCGAGGAGACGCGCAAGGATCTCGGCATCGCCGACGACCGCTTCATCCACTTTGGCACCAGGCCGCGTCCGGCAGGCTATCGCGGCTACGAGGACGTCATCGCCGCGGCTGCGGACCGCGAGCCGGACCAGCAGGTCGCGCTGTCCGATCCCTGGACGTTGATGTACACCTCCGGCACCACCGGCAAGCCCAAGGGCGTGCTGCGCAGCCATCGCAGCGCCGTCCTCTTGTCGATGGTCACCGAGATCGAACTGAAGCTGAGCCGCAACGACGGCGCGCTGCTGGTGATGCCGATGTGCCATGCCAACTCGCTGAACTTCTTCGGCGCGTTCGGCTATATCGGCGGCGTCAACTCGATCTATTCGCGCAAGAGTTTCGATCCCGAACACGCCGTGACGACGCTTGCCGACGGCGGCTCGACCTTCACCTCGCTGGTGCCGACGCACTACATCATGATGCTCGACCTGCCACGCGGGGTGCGCGCGCAGCATGATTTCAGCGCCGTCACCAAGCTGATGATCTCCTCGGCGCCGGCGCGCCCGGAGACCAAGCGCGAGGTGATGGAGATGTTTCCGAAGTCCGGGCTCTATGAGCTGTATGGCGCGACCGAGACTGGCTGGGTCACCATGCTGCATCCGCATGAGCAGTTTACCAAGCCCGGCTCGGTCGGGCGCGAGTGTGTCGGCGCCGCACCGATCCGCATCCTCGACGAGGCCGGCCACGAGGTGCCGGACGGCGAGGCGGGCGAGCTCTATTCGTCGAACGCGCACACCTTCGACTGCTATTGGCGCCTGCCGGAGAAGACCGCGGAGGCGTTCCGCGGTGACTACTGCTCGGTCGGCGACATGGCGCGCCGCGATGCCGACGGCTACATCCATCTCGCCGACCGCAAGAGCAACATGATCATCTCGGGCGGCGAGAACATCTATCCCTCCGAGGTCGAAGCGCAGGTCGGCGCGCATCCGGGTGTCAAGGACATCGCGGTGATCGGCCTGCCCGACGACAAATGGGGCGAGCGCGTTCATGCCGTGATCGTGGCGCGCGACGGCATGGCGGTGAAGGAGAGCGACCTGGTCGAATGGGCGAAAGAACGACTCGCCGGCTTCAAGCGGCCGCGCTCCTACGCCTTCATCACCGACGCCGAGATGCCGCGCAACGCGACGGGCAAGATCCTGCATCGCGAGCTGAAGAAGAGATTCTCGCAGTGAGTCGCTGCAATGGCTTACGGTCTGATATGTAGTTGCGATGCAGGCCGTCCTCAATTCCGCCCTTCCGATCTTCGCGCTGATCCTGACCGGATTCCTGTGTGGCTGGTTCGGCGTGTTCGATCGCACCGCGACCGACAATCTCAACCGTTTTGCCGTCTATCTGGCGCTGCCGGCGCTGATCTTCACCGCGATGTCCAAGATCGGCGTCGAGCAGGTCAGCCAGTTCGGCTTCATCGGCGCGTTCTGCGGCGGCATCGCCGCGACGTTCGCGACGGGCTTCGTGATCAGCCGTCTGCGCGGCCGTCGCGTTGCCAACGCCGGCATCGAGGGGCTGGACGCCGGCTACAGCAATGTCGGCTTCATGGGCATTCCGATGTGCCTCCTGGTGTTCGGTCCGGACAGCGCGCCGGCCTCGATCATCGCCACCCTGTTCACGGCCTGCGTGCTGTTCCTGTTCGCGATCGTGGTCGTCGAGATGGATCTGCAGAAGGGCGCCACGCTGGGCGCGACGGTCGCCAAGGTGGCGCGTTCGCTGCTGACCAGCCCGCTGTTCATCGCGCCCGTCGCCGGACTCGCGGTCGGCCTCAGCGGATTCTCACTGCCGGCGCCATTCCTCAGCTTCACGACCTTGCTCGGCGGCGCAGCCTCGCCGGCCGCGCTGGTCTGCATCGGGCTGTTCCTGGCACAGGAGCGCGTCGCGACGCGCGATGCGACCTCGATCGTCATCCTCGTCTCGCTGAAGCTCGTGATGCAGCCGGCGGTGACCGCGCTGCTCGCCTTTCACGTGTTCTCGATGCCGCCGCTGTGGTCGCATTCGGCCGTGATCCTGAGCGCGCTGCCGATCGGCTCGGGACCATTCACGATCGCCAAGCTCTACGGCCTGGAGGCCGGCGTCACCTCGGGCTCGATTCTCGTCTCGCACATCTTTGCCGTTCTCACCGTCTCGCTGCTCGTGGCCTGGCTCGCGCCGGGCTGATCACGTCACCATCCGCAGGAGTCGTCAGATGAAGATCTCTCCCGACAGTGCCGCCGATCTGATCGCCCGCCTGCTCAAGCGCCGCGGCGTCAGCCGCGTGTTCGCGCTGTGCGGCGGCCACATCATGCCGATCTGGATGCGGCTGGACGCGGAAGGCATCGGCATCATCGACGTGCGCGACGAGCGCGCCGCCGTGCACATGGCGCAGGCGCATACGGAGCTCACCGGCGAGCTCGGCGTCGCGCTGGTCACCGCCGGGCCGGGCATGACCAACGCGATCACCGGCATCGCCAATGCCCACGTCTCACGCGCGCCGGTGCTGGTGATGTCCGGCGGCAATCCGCGGCCGCAGGAGAACCGCGGCGGCCTGCAGGACATGGACCACACTCAGCTGGTGCGCTCGATCACGCGCTATGCGCGCACCGTGCGCGAGCCGTCGCTGGTGCTGCAGGAGCTCGACGAGGCGATCTCCCGCGCCTTCGGCGACGGCGGCGAGCCCGGGCCCGTTTTCATCGATTTCCCGGTGGATACTTTGCGCGGCATCGTGCCCAAGGCGCTGCAACTGGAGGAGCATCTCGCGCCGAAGCCGCGCTCGGCAGCGCGGCCTGATCCGGCCGAGGTCGAGAAGGCGGTCGAGCTGTTGTGGTCGGCGCGCCGCGTGCTCGTCATCTCCGGCCGCGGCGCGCGCGGCGCCGGCCCTGAGCTGATCGCGCTGCTCGACCGGCTCGGCGCCGTCTATCTCGACACCGGCGAGAGCAGGGGGCTCGTGCCCGACGATCACCCCTCGGTGGTCGGCGCCATGCGCGGCGCCGTGATGGGCGATGCCGATGTCGTGCTGACGGTCGGCCGCCGGCTCGACTTCCAGCTCGCCTACGGCTCCCCGGCTGTGTTCAAGGACGCCAAATTCGTCCGCATCAGCGACACCGCCAGCGAGCTGCGCGACAACCGTCGCGGTGCGGCCGAGATCCTGGCGACACCAGCGGAGACCTTGCACGCGATGGTGTCGCTGGCGGGCAATCGCGAGTCGGCCGTCGATCGGCAATGGGCTGCAAGACTGCGGGCGGCGCATCAGGAGCGCGCGGCCAAGCTGAAGCAGAGCATGGCGATGGCGCCGGCCGGCTCCGACGGCCGGTTGCATCCGAATCGCGTGCTCTCGGCCATTCAGGACGCGATCGGCAATGACGCCGTGGTCATCACCGACGGCGGTGATTTCCTGTCCTTTGCCCGCGTCGGCCTGAGCGCGCCCTTGATGCTCGATCCCGGCCCGTTCGGCTGCATCGGCATCGGCGTGCCCTATGGCATCGCCGCGAGCCTCGCTTTTCCGGACAAGCCCGTGGTGGTCGCGACCGGCGACGGCGCCTTCGGCTTCAACGCGATTGAGGTCGACACCGCCGTGCGCCACAAGGCGCCGGTGCTGATCGTCGTCGCCAACAACGGCGCCTGGCAGATCGAGGTGCACGACCAGGCGGTGACACATGGCAAGGTCGTCGGCACCAGGCTGCAATTCGCCGATCACGCCGCCTTGGCGCGCGCCTTCGGCATGCATGCCGAGCGCGTCGAGACCGCGGAGCAGCTCGGCCCCGCGATCCAGCGCGCGCTGGCCAACCGCCCGGCGCTGCTCGACATGGTCGTTACGCCGGAAGCGGTGTCGTCGGATGCCAAGACTGGCCTCGCCTGGGTGCCGGACCTGCAGCCGCTCGCGGCGTGGGACGAGGCGGAGCGGAAGTGGCGGGGCTCGTAGCGCCCTACACCTGCTGGATCTGCCGCGGTGCGCTGAGCCACAGCGCGAGCAGGGTGCAGACGGCGCCGGACAAGAGATAGCCGCCGGCCGACAGCAGGCCGAGATGGGCGGCGAGCACCAATGCCGCCAGCGGCGCGAAGCCGGCGCCGAACAGCCAGGCGAGGTCGGCCGTGAGCGCCGAGGCCGTATAGCGATAGGTGCGCGCGAAGTTGGCGGCAATCGCGCCCGAGGACTGGCCGAACGACAGGCCGAGCAGGATGAAGCCGAGCACCATGTAGATGGTCTCGCCGACCGGGCCGGCGTCGAGCAGTTGCGGCGCGAAGCCGGAGAACACCGCGATCGCGATCGCCGAGCCGATCAGGAGCGACTTGCGCCCGATGCGGTCGGCCAGCATGCCGGACGCCACGATGGCGACGACGCCGAACACCGCACCGATGGCCTCGATAAGCAGGAAGCGCGCCGGCGTCTCCTTGGTGAACAGGAACACCCAGGACAGCGGAAACACCGTCACCATGTGGAACAGCGCGAAGCTCGCCAGCGGCGCGAAGGCGCCGATCACGATGTTGCGACCCTCGTGCCGAATCGTGGTGGCGACGCGTGCCGGCTGCAATTCACGCGACTGGAACAGCTCGTCATATTCCGGCGTCACGACCATGCGCAGCCGCGCGAACAGCGCCACGACGTTGATGGCAAACGCCACGAAGAACGGGTAACGCCAGCCCCAGTCGAAGAAGTCGGCCGCGGAGAGATAGCCGACGAAGAACGCGAACAGCACGCTGGCGACGATCAGCCCGAGCGGCGCGCCGAGCTGCGGGATCATCGCATACCAGCCGCGCCGGTGCTCCGGCGCATTCATGGCGAGCAGCGACGCCAGCCCGTCCCAGGCGCCGCCCCAGGCGAGGCCCTGGCCGATCCGCGCCAGCGCCAGCAGCCAGATCGCCGCGGCGCCGACGGTGTGGTAGCTCGGCAGGAACGCGATCGCGACGGTCGAGGTGCCGAGCAGGAACAATGCGGTGATCAGCTTGGCGCTCTTGCCGTAGCGGCGGTCGATCGCCATGAAGATCACGCTGCCGAACGGGCGTGCGATGAAGGCGAGCGCGAACAGCGCGAACGAATACAGGGTCTGCGTCAGCTCGTCGGCGAACGGAAACACGAGGCGCGGAAATACGATCACCGAGGCGATGGCATAGACGAAGAAGTCGAAGAACTCCGACGTGCGCCCGATGATCACGCCGATCGCGATCTCGCCCGGATGCGCCTCATGCGTGCGGGAGAGATGGGTTTCGCCGTCGGCGGTCGCCGCTGCCTGTGTCATCGCGCTGCCTGCAGTCCTCTCATACTCTATTGTCGCCCCGTAATTGTCGTCCTCGGCGCCGCTCCGGTATTGGACAAATTGTCCAATGTCGGCCGTGTCGTCCGGTCGCTACGTGAGGTCTCGTTCAGAGATCCGCCGTGCGACGAGGTTGAGCGTGCGTTACTGGAAATTCTTGGCACTGCTGCCGCTGGGGCTCGCGCTCGGAGGCTGCAATCTGGTCGTGCTCTCGCCCTCCGGTGACGTGGCCGCCCAGCAACGCGATCTCGTGATCATCGCAACCGTGCTGATGCTGCTGATCGTGGTGCCGGTGATGGCGGCGACCGCCATCGTGGCCTGGCGCTACCGCCAGTCGAACCAGGCGGCGACCTACACGCCGGATTGGGATCACTCCACCCAGCTCGAGCTTCTAATCTGGGCGGCGCCGCTGCTCATCATCATCTGCCTGGGCGCGGTCACATGGATGGGCACGCATCTGCTCGATCCCTATCGCACGCTCGGACGCATCTCCGCCGAGCGCGCGGTGACGCCGCAGGACAAGCCGCTCGAGGTCAACGTCGTCGCGCTCGATTGGAAGTGGCTGTTCATCTATCCCGAATATGGCATCGCCAGCCTCAACGAGCTTGCGGCGCCGGTGAACCGGCCGCTCGATTTCAGGATCACCTCGTCGTCGGTGATGAACTCGTTCTACATCCCCGCGCTCGCCGGCCAGATCTATGCGATGCCTGGCATGCAGAGCCGGCTGCACGCCGTCATCAACAAGCCCGGCGTTTATCGCGGCTTCTCGGCGAACTACAGCGGCGCCGGTTTCTCCGGCATGCGCTTTGCCTTTCATGGCCTGTCTGATGTCGAATTCGCCGGTTGGATCGAGAAGGCCAAGGCCAGCGGTGCCGAGCTTGGCAAGCCGGACTATCTCAAGCTGGAGCGTCCCAGCGCGAACGAGCCGGTCCGCTACTACGCATCGGTGGATAGCGACCTGTTTCGCGCCATTCTCAACATGTGCGTCGAGCCCGGCAAGATGTGCATGAGCGAGATGATGGCGATCGACGCGAGAGGCGGCATGGGCATGGCCGGCGTCCGCAACACGCTGCCGCTCGCCTATGACAAGTTCGCCGGGCGCGGCGCCGTGTTCGGCGCCGGGCCGAGCTTCGTCGCCGGCGGCGTCTGCGTGCCGGGCGATCAGGTCACGCGGATGGCCGAGGACTCCTCGCCGACCGTGCTGGCGCCGCTGGACTGGACGCCATTGCAGGGGCGCGGACTGGCGCGGCCCGGACTGCTGCGGCCATCCAAGGCATCCTTCATCACGGGGCCAACCTCAAAGTCGGATTCGTGAGGGTCACATCATGTTCGACACTGCCAATCTCACCAGGTTCATCTTCGGCCGGCTGACGCTGGAGTCGCTGCCGTTGCACGAGCCAATCATCGTCGGCACCTTCGCGATGGTCGCGCTCGGCGGCCTCACGCTGTTCGGCGCCATCACCTATTTCCGGCTGTGGGGCTATCTCTGGAAGGAGTGGTTCACGACCGTCGACCACAAGCGCATCGGAATCATGTACATGGTGCTCGGCATCGTCATGCTGCTGCGCGGCTTCGCCGATGCGCTGATGATGCGGCTGCAGCAGGCGATCGCGTTCAACGGCTCCGAAGGTTATCTCAACTCGCACCACTATGATCAGGTGTTCACGGCGCACGGCGTGATCATGATCTTCTTCGTGGCGATGCCGCTGGTCACCGGCCTGATGAACTACGTCGTGCCGCTGCAGATCGGCGCCCGCGACGTGTCGTTCCCGTTCCTCAACAATTTCAGCTTCTGGATGACCACGTCGGGCGCCGTGCTGGTGATGTGCTCGCTGTTCGTCGGCGAGTTCGCGCGCACCGGCTGGCTGGCCTATCCGCCGCTGTCGAATCTCTCCTACAGTCCGGATGTCGGCGTCGACTATTACATCTGGGCGCTGCAGGTCGCCGGCGTCGGCACGCTGTTGTCCGGCGTCAACCTGATCTGCACGATCGTGAAAATGCGTGCGCCCGGCATGACCATGATGAAGATGCCAGTCTTCACCTGGACCTCGCTGTGCACCAACGTGCTGATCGTCGCCTCCTTCCCGGTGCTGACGGCGGTGCTGGCGCTGCTGTCGCTCGATCGTTACGTCGGAACCAACTTCTTCACCAATGATTTCGGCGGCGATCCGATGATGTATGTCAACCTCATCTGGATCTGGGGCCATCCGGAGGTCTACATCCTCATCCTGCCGGCCTTCGGCATCTTCTCCGAGGTGACCTCGACCTTCTCGGGCAAGCGGCTGTTCGGCTACACCTCGATGGTCTACGCCACCGTCGTCATCACCATCCTGTCCTACCTGGTCTGGCTGCACCACTTCTTCACGATGGGCTCCGGCGCCAGCGTGAACTCGTTCTTCGGCATCACCACGATGATCATCTCGATCCCGACCGGCGCGAAGATGTTCAACTGGCTGTTCACGATGTATCGCGGCCGCATCCGCTTCGAGCTGCCGATGATGTGGACGGTCGCCTTCATGCTGACCTTCGTGATCGGCGGCATGACCGGCGTGCTGCTTGCGGTGCCGCCGGCCGACTTCGTCTTGCACAACAGCCTGTTCCTGGTCGCGCATTTCCACAACGTCATCATCGGCGGCGTGCTGTTCGGCCTGTTCGCCGGCATCGCCTACTGGTTCCCCAAAGCGTTCGGCTTCAGGCTCGATCCGTTCTGGGGCAAGATGTCGTTCTGGTTCTGGACGGTGGGCTTCTACTTCGCCTTCATGCCGCTCTACGTGCTCGGCCTGATGGGCGTGACCCGTCGGCTGCGCACCTTCGACGATCCGAGCCTGCAGATATGGTTCATCATCGCCGGCATCGGCGCGTTCCTGATCCTGCTGGGCATCGCGAGCTTCCTGATCCAGATCGCGGTCAGCATCCTCCGCCGCGAGCAGCTCGCCGACCTCTCCGGCGATCCCTGGAATGCGCGCACCCTGGAATGGGCGACGTCGTCGCCGCCGCCGGCCTACAACTTCGCCTTCACGCCCGTCGTCCACGACAACGACGCCTGGTGGGACATGAAGCGCCGCGGCTACGCGCGTCCGCTCGCCGGCTTCAAGGCGATCCACATGCCGAGCAACACCGGTACCGGCGTGATCCTGGCGGGCCTCAGCACCACCATGGCATTCGGACTGATCTGGTACATGTGGTGGATGGCGGCAGGCAGCTTCGTCGCGCTGCTCGCGGTCGCGATCGGCCACACCTTCAACTATCACCGCAGCTTCCACATCCCGGCCGATGAGGTCATAAGCGTCGAGCGCGCGCGCACCAAGCTGCTCGTGGCAGGAGCCAAGTCATGACCGTTGCGATGGGCACGATGAAGGCCGGGGAGCCGGTCTTCTATGTCGTCGACGAGCACGAGCATCCCGAAGGCAGCAGCACGATGCTCGGCTTCTGGATCTATCTGATGAGCGACTGTCTCATCTTTGCGATCCTGTTTGCCGTCTATGGCGTGCTCGGCGCCAGGTACGCGGCCGGGCCGGCGCCGAAGGACCTGTTCGACCTGTCGCTGGTCGCGGTCAACACCTCGTTCCTGCTGCTGTCGTCGCTCACCTATGGCTTCGCGATGCTGTCGATGCAGCGGAACCGCGTTGGCGCGATGCAGGCATGGCTCGTGGTGACCGGGCTGTTCGGCCTCGCCTTCCTCGGCATCGAGCTGACCGAGTTCGCGCACATGATCCACGAGGGCGCGACGCCGCAGCGCAGCGCCTTCCTGTCGTCGTTCTTCACGCTGGTAGGAACCCACGGCCTGCATGTGACGTTCGGTCTGGTCTGGCTGGTCACCCTGATGGTGCAGGTCGGGACCCACGGCCTGATCGAGGCCAACCGCCGCCGGCTGGTCTGCCTCAGCATGTTCTGGCACTTCCTCGACGTGATCTGGATTGGTGTCTTCACCTTCGTCTATCTGATGGGGATGCTTCGATGAGCTCTGATGCACACGCGCACGGTTCGGCGGACGACCATGCCGGCACGCGCTCGGGCCAACTGATCGGCTTCGGCGCCTCCGTCGTCCTGACGGCGATTCCGTTTCTGCTGGTCATGAACGGCTCGCTCGACAAGCAGGCCACGGCGCTGATCATCATGGCATTCGCGGCCGTGCAGGTCGTCGTCCACATGATCTTCTTCCTGCACATGAACACCAAGGCCGAGGGCGGCTGGACCATGATGGCGCTGATCTTCACCATCATCATGGTGGTGATCGCGCTCAGCGGCTCGCTCTGGGTCATGCATCACCTGACCACCAACATGATGCCGGTACACGAGATGGGCCAGACGCCGTGATGTCAGCTCCTGCCGACGGGGCAGGGGAACGCGACGAGGCCAGCCGCGGGCGATCCGGCGCGCTGCGGCTCGCGATCGTTGCGGCGTGGGTTGCCTGCGTCGCGATGCTGCTGTCGCTGGGCGTCTGGCAGATCGAGCGGCGGGCCTGGAAGCTCGACCTGATCGATCGCGTCGAGCGCCGCGTTCATGCCGCGCCCGTGCCGGCGCCGAGCCGGGCGGATTGGCCGGCCATCGATCGCAGCAACGACGAGTACAAGCTGATAACGTTGAGCGGCCGCTTCCTCAACGACCGCGAGACGCTGGTCCAGGCGCTGACGGTCGAGGGCTCCGGCTATTGGGTGGTGACGCCGCTGCAGACCGCCAGCGGCGCCGTGCTCGTCAATCGTGGCTTTGTGCCCGCGGATCGCCGCGCGCCCGCAAGCCGCAGCGCCGGGAACCCGAATGGCACGGTCAGCGTGACCGGACTGCTGCGGATCTCCGAGCCTGGCGGCGGCTTCCTTCGCCACAACGATCCCGCGGGGAATCGCTGGTATTCACGTGACGTCGCGGCGATCGCGGCGGCGCGCGGTCTGTCCGACGTCGCACCATTCTTCGTCGATGCCGATGCGACCCCGAATCCTGGCGGACTTCCAATCGGCGGACTCACCGTGATCTCGTTTCCGAACAACCATCTGGTTTACGCGCTGACCTGGTTTACATTGGCCCTCATGCTGGCCGGCGCCGGGCTGCAGCGGCTCCGCCGCGCGCAGCATGAGCCCGGCGCGCCGGCAGCGCAGGATGTGGAATGGGATCAGCAGCGGCAGGACATGGGTGGATGCGGGACGGCGTCTTGAGCGATCGACGCTTGCCGTTCTGCCGGCGGAGATCGGACGGGCCCTCATGAGCAGCGAGGCCCCCAATTTGCCGTTCGGAGTCGTGGCCGCGATCGCCACACCCGAGATCAACGCGCCGCTGCCGACCAAGGACGCGACCAACCGCAAGAACATGGTGCTGCTGATCCAGCTGCGCTGGATCGCCGTGGTCGGCCAGATCGTCACCATCGGCTTCGTGACCACCTGGTTCGGCATTGCGCTGCCGGTGCTGCCGATGGCGGCGATCATCTGCGCGCTGGTGGTGCTCAACATCGCCAGCCATATCTGGCTGCGCAGGCGCGACGACGTCGGCAATCGCCATTTGCTGATCGCGCTGATGCTCGACGTGGTGGCGTTGACATCGGAGCTCTATCTCACCGGCGGCGCGTCGAACCCGTTCACGTGCCTCTATCTGCTGCAGGTGACGCTGGGGGCCGTACTGCTCGACGCGCGCTCGTCCTGGTCGCTGGTCGCGCTGACGGTGCTCAGCTTCATCTGGCTCACCATCGAGTACCGCCCGCTGCAACTGCCGCAGCATCACGTCAGCGATGCCTTCACCCTGCACATCACCGGCATGTTCGTCGGCTTCATGCTCGACGCCGTGCTGCTCGTCGTCTTCGTCACCCGCATCAACCGGAACCTGCGCGAGCGCGACGCCAAACTCGCCGATCTGCGCCAGCACGCCGTCGAGCAGGATCACATCATCCGCATGGGCCTGCTCGCCTCTGGCGCCGCGCATGAGCTCGGCACGCCGCTGGCGTCGATCTCGGTCATCCTGAACGATTGGCGCCGCATGACCGCGATCTCTGCCGATCCGACGCTCGCGGAGGATTTCACCGAAATGGAAGCGGCGGTGCAGCGCTGCAAGTCGATCGTCACTGACATCCTGGTCTCGGCCGGTCAGGCGCGCGGCGAAGGCTCGGCGCCGACCACGTTGAAGGCGTTCCTGACGACGCTGGTCGCCGAATGGAGCGCGGCGCGCTCGGCGCGCAATCTGATGTTCCGCAACGAGTTCGGCTCGGATCCGGCGATCGTCTCCGACGTCGCCCTGAAGCAGGCGATCGTCAACGTGCTCGACAACGCATTCGAAGTCTCGCGCGAGTGGGTGGAGTTCGTGGTCGAACGAGATGGTGATCAGCTGCTGCTCAGCGTCAGCGATCGCGGGCCGGGTTTTGATCCGGCGATGCTGGGGCAACTCGGACGTCCCTATCAGTCGAGCAAGGGCCGCCCGGGCCGCGGCCTGGGTCTTTTCCTGGTGGTCAACGTGATCCGCAAGCTGGGCGGCAGCGTTTCCGCCTGGAACCACCGGGGACGTGGAGCGACCGTCCGGCTGTCACTGCCGTTGTCGACGCTTGTCATTGGAGAGCGCGATGGCGAATGACCTGTCCCTCCTGATCGTCGAGGACGATGACGGTTTTGCACGCACCCTGAAGCGCTCGTTCGAACGGCGCGGCTACGAGGCCGTCGTCGCCGGCTCGCTCGAGGACGTCGACGAGATCCTCAAGAAGAAGACGTTCGGCTATGCAGTCGTCGATCTCAAGCTCGGCGGCGCTTCCGGCCTCGTCTGCGTCGAGAAGCTGCATGCGCACGATCCGGAGATGCTGATCGTGGTGCTGACCGGCTTTGCCAGCATCGCCACTGCTGTCGAGGCGATCAAGCTCGGCGCCTGCCACTATCTGGCCAAGCCGTCGAACACCGACGACATCGAGGAGGCGTTCCGCAAGGCGCAGGGCAATGCGCAAGTGGCCCTGGCGGAGCGCTCCACCTCGATCAAGACGCTGGAATGGGAGCGCATCCACCAGACCCTGATCGAGACCGACTTCAACATCTCCGAAGCTGCGAGGAGGCTCGGCATGCATCGCCGGACGCTCGCGCGCAAGCTGGAGAAGCGCCCGGTGAAGTAGATCGATCCGGTTGTTGTCCGGAGGAGTGGAGCTCATTCTTTCCGACCTACTCCCTTGCCAGAGCCGTTGCCGGATCGAGCCGTGAGGCGCTGCGGGCGGGCATGTAGCCGAAGCCGATGCCGATCGCCATCGACGTGACGGCGGCGCCGACCATGGCGAGCGGCGAATAGATCAGCTGGAAGCCGACGTCGAGCGCGTTGAAGACCGTGCCGAAGCCGACCGCGAGCGCAAGGCCCAGCGCACCGCCCAGCAGGCAGACCAGCACCGCCTCGATCAGGAACTGCATCAGGATGTCGCTGCGGCGGGCGCCGACCGCCATGCGCACCCCGATCTCGCCGACGCGCTCCGACACCGACACCAGCATGATGTTCATGACCCCGATGCCGCCGACCAAGAGCGAGATCACGGCGATGGCCGCCACCAGCAGTGTCAGCACCTGCGTCGTGCTCTCGACGGTCTTGCGGATGTCATCGGTGTTGAGGACGAAGAAATCCTTGGCATTGTGCCGCGCCGTCAGCAGCGCCGTTGCGGCACGCTCGGCCGCCGCCATCGGCGTCGCCTCGTCGACGCGGACGCTGATGCTGCGCAGCACCTGGTTGCCGAGGAAGCGCGCCTGCACGGTCGTGTAGGGCAGGTACACGATCGGCGTGGAGCTGGAGCCGAAGCCGGCCTGCTGCTGCTTGGTGATGCCGACGACGCGGCAGGGCACCTTGCCGATCAGGACCACGCTGCCGAGCGGACTGACGTCGGGATCGGGAAACAGCGCCTTGCGCGCATTGTCGTCGATCACGGCGTCCTGGGCGTAGGAGCGCACGGTATCGGCATCGAGATAGCTGCCTTCGGCAAGCTCGGTGTTCTTGACCCGGAAATACTGCTCGCCGACGCCGGAGATCTGGGCGCTGACCTCGATAGCGCCGAACCGAAGCGTGCTGGTGGTCGAGACCGTCGGCGAGATCGCATCGACATAAGGCTGCTGCGCCATGACCTTGGCATCGGCGAGCACCAGCGTCCTGATCTTGCTGGAGCGCGTATCGCCGAAATCCTTGCCGGGAAAGAATTCCAGCGTGTTGGTGCCGAGCCGGTTGATGTCCTTCAGCACCTTGGCCTGCGAGCCCTTGCCGAGCGCCAGCACCAGCACGACCGAGGCGACGCCGATGATGATGCCGAGCATGGTGAGGAATGCGCGCATCCGGTGCGCATTCATGGCGAGCAGCGCCATCCGCGCGGCCTCGCGGAAACGGTCGAGCTGGCTGCGCCACCACGACGCCGCCTGCGCTGCGTGGTCTTCGGTCGCTGCGGCTGGCGCGGGTTCCGAAGTCCGCGGATTGAGCCGGTCGGAAATGACGCGGCCGTCCTCGATCTCGATGATGCGCCGGGCGCGCTGCGCGACGCTCGGATCGTGCGTGACGATGATGACGGTGCGCCCGGAGGCGCTGATCTCGTCGAGGATGCGCAGCACCTCCTCGCCGCTGGCGCGGTCGAGCGCGCCGGTCGGCTCGTCGGCCAGGATCACGTCGGGATCGTTGACCAGCGCGCGGGCGATCGAGACCCGCTGCTGCTGGCCGCCCGAGAGCTGACCCGGCTTGTGGTCGGTACGGCTGCCCATGCCGAGCCGCTGCAGCAGCGCCTCGGCCTTGCGGTGGCGTGCCGCCGGGCCGAGCCCGGCATAGACCGCAGGCACCTCGGCATTGTCGGCGGCGCTGAGCTCGCCCAGCAGATGGTAGCGCTGGAAGATGAAGCCGAAATGCTCGCGCCGCAACGCCGCCAGTTCGTCCGGATCGAGAGAGCCCATCTCGCGGCCGGCGATCCGGTAGCTGCCGGATGTCGGGCGGTCGAGGCAGCCCAGAATGTTCATCAGCGTCGACTTGCCGGAGCCCGACTGGCCGATGATCGCCACCATCTCCCCGCGCGCGATCTGGAGGTCGACGCCACGCAAAGCATGGACCGTGCCTTCGCCGGACGCGTAGCGCCTCCCGACATTCTGCAGGTCGATCAGGACCTCCGTCATCACGCGCCTCCGGGCGGGGGCATCACGGTTCGCTTCGTGCCCTCCTCGGGCGCCGAGATCACGACCCGCTCGCCCTCGCGCAGGCCGGACTGCACCTCGGCCCGGATCTTGTTGTTGAGGCCGACGCGAATGGTGCGCTTCTCCAGCGTTCCTGCGCCGGTCAGCACGCGCGCCGTGTAGCTGCCATCGGGATTGGCGTTGCCAAGCGCGGACGACGGAATGGTCGGGACCTTGCGGGCCTCGCCGAGCAGGATGTGGACCTCGGCCGTCATGTAGGTCATCAGCCGCCCGTCCGGATTGGCGATATCGAACACGCCATTGTAGTAGATCGCGGAGGACGTGGTGGACGAGGAGGAGCTGCTGCTCGACGTGGTCGTCGTGCTCGACGAGAAGCTCGAATCGCTCTTGATCGATTCGGGCGCCGGCTCGATCGACCCGAGCGTGCCTTCGTAGCGATGATCGGGCTCGCCCAGCACGGTGAAGTAGACGTTCTGTCCGGGCCTGACCTTGACGACATCGGCCTCGGAAATCTCCACCCGCACGGTCATCGTCTCGACCTGGCCGAGCACGACGATGGTCGGCGCCGACTGCACCGCATTCACGGTCTGGCCCTGCTGGGTGACGATCGACAGCACGGTGCCGTCGATCGGGGCCGTGATCTTGGTGTAGCCGAGGTTGACGCGCGCGGTCTCGATCGCGACCTCGGCCTCGACGATTTGCGCGTCGAGTTGCGCGATCTGGGCCTGGGTCTGTTTGACGGTCGCCTCGGCACTGTCGTAGTCGGCGCGCGACGAGGCCTTCTGCGCCAGCGTGACCTGCTGCCGCGCCAGGTTCGCCTCGGCCAGCGCCAGGGTGGCGACCTTCTCGTCACGCTGCGCCCGCACGCTCCGCAGGCTCGCCTCGTTGGTGCGCAGCGTGTTCTGCTGCGTCAGCGAGTCGATCTCGGCGATCAGATCGCCGGCCCTGACCTTCTGTCCCAGCTTGACGTTGAGCGCGACCAGCCGTCCCGACGCCTGGGCGCCGACCGCCACAAGCTTGACCGGCTTCAGCGTGCCGGTGGCGAGCACGGTCTGCTCGATGTCGCCGGTCGTGACGGGCGCGGTGACGAGATTGGCGTTGGGATTGCTGGTCAGCCTCATGACCAGCACGATCGCGGCGGCCAGAACGACGAGCGCTCCGGCGATCAGCAGCGGCCAGCGGCGTGGCCGCTTCGGCTTCGGCGCCGGCGCGAGGCCGCCATCGACCGCGACCGGTCGGGGCATGTGGGATAAGGGTGCGTTCATCGGATCACTTCGGAGGCACTTTTTGAAGTTCAGATCGTAGATTATTTGGGCGCGACGGCCTGTGCGAGATGCGGGCCGGTGCCGCTGTCGACGACCTCGGGCAGCGAGCTGTCGATCGCTGCGGTCCAACCGCCGCCCAGCGCCTTGGCCAGCGCCACGTAGTTCTTCGCGAGCGTAGCGCGGCTCGCGAGCAGGCTGTCCTCGGCGGTGAATTGCGAGCGCTCGGCATCGAGCACGTCGAGGAACGTGCTGGAGCCGGTCTGGTAGAGCGAGCGCGACAGCCGCGCGGCCTCGCCATAGCGCCGCGCCGACTCGCTCAGGCTGCGGATGCGAATGCGCTCCTGGCCGAGGCTCACGATGGCGTTCTCGACGTCTTCGAGCGCGCTCAGCACCGCGCTGCGCCAGGCGACGTGGTATTCGTCACGCTGCGCTTCCGCGACCTCGACGGCGGCCTGCAGCTTGCCGCCGTTGAAGATCGGCACCGAGACGCTCGGGCCGATCGACCAGCCGATCGTCGAGCTCTTGCCGAGATCGCCGAGCTTCAGCGCCGTGGTCGAGACCGTGCCGGTCAGGCTGACATCCGGGTACAGCGCGGCGGTGGCTTGGCCGATCTTCGCGGTGAACTGCGCGAGCTGCCGTTCGGCCTTGCGCACGTCGGGCCGCATGACCAGCACGTCGGCCGGGATGCCCTTCGGCAGCGGCAGGCGCGGCGATGGGATCGGCGTCGCACGCGACAGGCGGAGATTCAGGGCCGTCGGGTCGCGGCCGAGCAGGACGCCGAGCCGATGCACGGCCTGCTGATAGCTGCTCTCATAGGTCGGGATGGTTGCTTCGGTGCTCGCGGCCAGCGCGCTCGCCTTGGCGGTGTCGACGGCCGAGGCAGAGCCGGCATTCTGCTTGCGCTCGGTCAGCGCCGCGGTCTCGCGCTGCGAGGCGGCAGTGCGCCGCGCCAGCGCCGCTCGCGCCTGGTAGGCGCGGGCATCGATGTAGTTGGAGGCGACGTCGCCGAGCAGCGTCAGCAAGGTCGCGCGCAGATCGTCCTCGGCGGCATCGACGCCGTAGGTCGCCGCCTCGACCGCACGGCGGTTGGCGCCGAACAGATCCAGCTCCCAGCTCGAATCGAAGCCGGCCTGGTACTGGCTGTAGGTGGTCGGAGCGATCGCGATGCCGCTCGTCGAGCTGCCGGCGCTGCGGGTCTCCGTTGCCGTGCCGGTGCCGCTGACGGACGGAAACAGCGCGCCGACCGCCTGGCGCTGCGTCGCCCGCGCCTCGCGGATGCGCGCCTTGGCGGCGGCGACGTCGAGATTGCCGGCAACCGCCTCGCTGATCAGTTGATCGAGCAGGTCATCATTGAGGTTGCGCCACCAATGCGCGAGCTTCAGCGTCTGCGCCGGCCGATTGCGGTCGCTGCTCCAGCGCTTCGGCACGCCGAACTCAGGCGTCACGTAATCGGGGCCGACGGCGCAGCCGGCGAGCAGCGGCGTGGCGAGGCAGAGTGCGAGCAGGACGGGCTTCACGGCGGCTGATACTATCGCGGTTCGAAAGGAGGCCGCGCCGGCTGGTCGGCCACGCCGCAGGACTTCCCCGTGTTTGTTTGATGCGCGGAGCCTAGGCAGGTTAACGATTGCGCAGGATTAAGTCGCGTGAAGAAATGTTTCCGCCTTAACAATACAGCTTACTTTCGCCACGATCGGACCTCGCTTCGGGCTGTTCTTTTGGACTCAAATCGACCATGTTCCGCGCATGATGTCGTCACACGATACCGCCGTGTCCGCAGACGCGAACATACCGGCAGCCGCGCGCATTCTCTGCGTCGAAGATGACCGGGAGATTGCGGCGCTGCTCACCGAGCTGTTGCAGGAGCACGGCTTCGCGCCGCGCTTCGTGTCCTCCGCGGCCGCGATGAACGACCTCCTGCAGCGCGAGCAGGTCGACCTCATCATGCTCGACGTGATGCTGCCGGACGACGACGGCATGAGCATCTGCCGCCGCCTGCGCCAGATCTCGACCGTGCCGATCATCATGGTGACCGCAAAAGGCGAGGACATCGACCGCATCCTCGGCCTTGAGCTCGGCGCCGACGACTATGTCGTCAAGCCGTTCAATCCGCGCGAGCTGGTGGCGCGTATCCGCGCGCTGCTGCGCCGGTCGCAATTGCATCCCGCCGTGATCGCGGCGCGGCAGGCGCCGATGACGTTCGACGGCTGGCGCATCGAGCCGGCGACGCGTACGCTGTTCGATCCCGACCGCGTCAAGATCACGCTGACCAGCGCCGAGTTCGACATCCTGCTGGCGTTCTGCCGCAATGCCGGCCGCGTGCTGTCGCGCGAGCAGCTGATCGAGCTGGCGCACGGCGGGCAGGCCGGGCCGGTCGAGCGCAGCATCGACGTTCACATCAGCCGCATCCGCCAGAAGATCGAGCCCGGCGCCAGGAGCTGGACCCTGATCAAGACGGTGCGCCTCGGCGGCTACGTATTCACGCCAAGAGTCGAGACCACCGATGACGCCAGATAGCAAGCCGTGCCCGCGCCTCGGCCTCACCACGCAGATCGTGACCTTGGCGTCGCTGTCGGTGCTGTTCGGCATGGTCGTGATGATCGCGGCGGTGCTGCTGTTCTTCGATCCGCCCGACGAGCAGGAATCGCCGGCCTATGGTGTCGCCCGCGTCAGCGAGGCGGTGCATTTCGTCCGCGCCGCCAACGATCCCGTCGCCGTCGAGAGCAGCCTGTCCAGCCTGCGCAGCTCCGGCATCCAGGTCGAGCTGGTGCCTCTGACGGCGCTCACCTCGCTGCCAAAGCCCGAGCGCAGCGTGCCGCTGACATCGAAACTCGCGCGCCGCCAGCTCGGCGTGCTGCGCGACGTCACCTTGCTGCACGGCGTCGGCTATGGCGCGGCGCCGCCGACCCAGATCATCGTCCAGGTCGATGGCGAGCGCGCGCTGGTGTTTGACGACGTACCGCGGCTGGAATTCTGGTCGATCGTGCTCAAGCCGACCGCCGTATTCCTGTTTCTCATCCTGATCCTCGGCGTGCTGCTGTCGATCTACGCGGCGCGCGCGATCATCAGGCCGCTGTCGGACATGGCGCGCGCGGCGGCCGCGTTCGGCCGCTCGCCGGGGGCGCAGGAGCCGCTCGGCCGGCGCGGGCCGAAGGAGATCGTGCAGGTCGCCGACGCACTGAACGAGATGCAGGCGCGCATCCGCGCGCTGCTCGATGACCGCACGCGCATGCTGGCGGCCATCAGCCACGATCTGCGCACGCCGCTGACGCGGCTCAGGCTGCGCTCGGAGCGCATCGGGCAGGGGGAGATGCGCAGCGCGATGCTGCGCGACATCGACCAGGTCAGCCGCATGCTCGACGAGACGCTCGACTACCTGCGCGACGACACCAAGGCCGAGCAGCCGGCGCGGATCGAGCTGGCGAGCCTGCTCGAGACGATCTGCTGCGACTTCGCCGATGTCGGCCACGCCGTCAGCTTCGATGGACCGTCGCGGCTGGTCTGCGAGGGCCGGGCGCGGGCGCTGTCGCGCGCCGTCACCAACGTGGTCGAGAACGCGGTCAAGCACGGCAGCGAGGTCGTGGTCAGCCTGTCGACCCTGGCCGACGGCATGATCGCGATCGAGGTCGCCGATGACGGCCCGGGCATTCCGCAGGCGCTGCAGGCGCGGGCGCTGGAGCCGTTCGTCAAGCTCGACCAGGCGCGCTCCGCCGGCGGCTTCGGCCTCGGCCTGTCGATCGCGCAGGAGATCATGAAGAAGCATGACGGCGGCATCGCGCTGATGCCCAACGCCCCGCGCGGCCTGCGGGTACGGCTGTCGCTGCCGCTGCGCCTCGCGATGCCCGCGGCGATCCCCGCCAAGGTGGCGTAGCAGACGCCACGAGGAGGAAACCCCGCCGGTGCCGAGCCCGGCGGGGCCTTTGCGTTCGCCGATGTCGAGGGACGGCGATCAGCTCACGCGCTTCCAGGTCTGTCCGCCGCAGAACAGGCCGCCGAAGGCGCAGCCCTGGACCCGCAGCGTGTTCGGATTCTTGAGCACCACGGTGGAGTCGTAGTTGCCGCCGCCGTCCGGATCGTGGATGCGGCCGACCCATTTGCTGTCCTTCGGCTTCATGTTGATCAGGATCTTCTCCCGCGTCTTCTCGGCAAAGCCGCAGATGTTGGCGCCGCACGGCTCGATCACGACATTGCCCTTGCCGCCCTCGGTGGCCCACAGCCCGAGCGGCGAGTTCGGATCGGCTGCCGGCGCCGGCTGAACTGCGGCAGGCGCCGCGGCAACCGTGACCGGCGCGGGTGCCGGGGCTGGCTGTGGAGCAGGCGCGGTCGCCGCGACCGGCGCCGGCGGCACCGGCATCTGCACGGTCGTGGATGGCGCAGCGGCAGTGGGCGATGCAGGGGCTGGCGCGGCCGCGGCTGGCGCGGTGGCGGCGGGCGCCGGCGCGTTGACGACCGGCGGAGCCGCCACGGGCGCCGCGACAGCGGGGGCCGGAGCGCCGGCCGCAGGCGCGCTGCCCGCCGGCGCATCGTCATCGTCGAGCTTGGATGATTTCAGCCCGCTGAGGTCGATGCCGGACACCTGCAGGCAGGACAGCGACTGGCAGTTGCGCGGCACGGTGACGCGGATCTTGTGTCCGTCGAAATTGAACGCGATCGAGCTGCCGGCCTGCGCGGCGCTGCTCGCGATCAGAACGGCTGCTGCGGCCAGATACACGGTCTTCATGAATGAGCTCCCTCGGACGGCGTCGTGAACCTGGAGGGAACTCTTAGACGCGGGTGACGGCGCGATCTGTGACAAGGGTCACAGCCGAAAAGGCAATGCGGCTGGGGCCGCACGCGGCCCACCGCGGCCCGTCAATCGATCGAGGTCGGATCGCAGCGATCAGATCATCCCGACGATGATCGCGCCGACAAATGCAAACACGACATACGTGACCACCATGCTCAGCCGATCGGCAAGGCTCATGGGACCGCTCCCGTTTCGCATCTCGCGCACCTGGCGTGCGCTCGCGCTTGACGCCTGCTCCGCAAAGCGCGCGCCACACTTATCCGATCGGCATCGGCAAAAAAGACAGCGCGGTTGTCGCTTCCCCGTAAATGGACTGCCTTTCACGTCACGATGGTTTGCGCGCCGTAAATGGACGGCATTGACAGGTCCTTAAGCAAATTGCCGCAAACCTCTGCATATGACGCGCGGAGTTCGTTTGTATCTCGTCGGCTCCATCGTCCTTGTCTCGCTTGCGGGTTGCGGCCGTGGATTCTTCCAGGAGCGCGAGCCGTGGCGGGCCGAGGCCGAGATCGCCTGCCTGAAATCGGGCGCGGTGAAGGAGAGCGCGGATATCGTCCGCATCAATCCGATCTCCGGCCCCGGCATGTGCGGCGCCGACTATCCGCTGAAGGTGGCGGCGCTCGGCGAAGCGACCACGAGCTATGGCTTCGCCGATGAAAGCCTGCGTCCACCGGCCGCGATCGGCGGCCAGCCGCGCTGGCCGATCAACCAGCCGCCGCAACGCTACGCCCCGCCCGCGACCTATCAGCCGCAGGCCGCGCCGCAGCCGGCCTATCCCGCGTCGAGCGCGGCCTATCCGAATTCGGCATCGCCGTCCCATGGCGCCCCTCCCGGCGCGCCACTGCAGCTCGAGCCGCCGGTCGGCGAGGACGACGTCGATCAGCCGGCCGACGCGGCCTATTCGCCCTCTGGCGGTCAGCCGGCCGCTCGCACCGCCTATCCGCAGCAGGAACCGCCGCCGCGGCTCGGACCGTCGCGCGATCCGGTCGGCACCGTCGGCCCGGTCGCGGTGAAGCCGACCGCGACGCTCGCCTGTCCGATCGTCTCGGCACTCGACCGCTGGATCGCGGAGTCGGTGCAGCCGGCAGCCCAGCGCTGGTTCGGCACCAAGGTCGTCGAGATCAAGCAGATCTCGGCCTATTCCTGCCGCGGCATGAACGGCAATCCGAGCGCGCACATTTCCGAGCATGCCTTCGGCAACGCGCTCGATATCGCCGCCTTCACGCTCGCCGACGGCCGCCGCATCAGCGTCAAGGACGGCTGGATCGGCCTGCCCGAGGAGCAGGGCTTTCTGCGCGACATCCAGGGCGGGGCGTGCCAGCAGTTCACCACCGTGCTGGCGCCCGGCTCCAACGTCTATCACTACGACCACATCCATGTGGACCTGATGCGCCGCGCCAGCCGCCGCATGATCTGCCAGCCAGCCGCGCAATCCGGCGAGGCGGTGGCGGCACGTGCGCAGCAGCGGCGCTATGGCTACGGCCAGCGCGAGCCCGACGTGACCAGCTCGATCCCGTCGCGCAAGCAGCCGCGCAGCATCGGCCAGCTGATCAACGAGGAAGACGAATTCCGGGACTATTGAGAGGGCGAATAGGGAACAGCGAGTAGCGAATCGGGATCGGGGCGATCACCTGCTCGCCATTCGCCATTCGCCATTCGCCATTCGCCCCTCCTGTGCGCGGCTGTGGATTTCTTTCGCCGTCAGCCGCGCCTGACCGCGCTCTGTCCCGCCCCGAAACGGAAACCCCGACGTCACGCGCTGCAGATTAGGAGTCCGTTGACCAGTTTTGCCGTCCGCCTTTGGCCGACACTAGACCTGCCACAGTCGCCAGGAACAAGGCGCGCGGGGTTCTGGTTGCTGCCGGATTGGGAGAGGCGGAGATGGCATCGTATCGCATCAAGGCGATTGGGGCGGGCTTCGAGGTCGGCACCGCCGAGCAGGCCGTGCTGGTCTGCCGCTCGCTGAAGACGGCACGCCGCGCCGTCGCCGATGCGCAGCGTCTGGAGCGGATGCCGCCGAAGCCGATTCCCTGGCGCACGCCGCCGGAGAGCGAGACGTCGGCTGGTGGAGCGGAGGATGCCGCGCGCAGCGAGGATGCCGACACCGAGGTTCTCGTCGTGTCGGATGGCCCGCCTCTGTGCTGCTGACTAGATCATGATGCGATTCCACGGAATCGCATCATGATCTCATCTCCTTGTTTGAGCATGATCTTTTCGGAAAACCGGTTTCCACTTTTCCGGATCATGCTCTAACCGGCGCGGAAGCGGCAGAACTGGAACTGCTGCGTCGAGTCCCATGGCGTGCGATGCACCTCGGTGCAACTGTCCTCCAGCGTGAAAGCAGGACCCAGCGCAGCGGCCAGTCCGTGGGCGTCGTAGCGGACGACCGGCAGTCCGCTGCACCTCTCCGGACCATCGGGCGCGAACGTGCCGATGATGACGGCCCCGCCGGTCACCACGGCCGCGCGCAGGCGGTCGACATAGGCGGCGCGGTCTTCGGGCGCGGTGAGGAAATGGAAGGCGGCCCGGTCGTGCCAGACATCGTAGCGCGCGTCCGGCGTCCAGGTGGTGACGTCGGAGGCGATCCACGTCACCCCGGCCGCCGCCGCGCCAAGCCTGCGGCGCGCCGTCGCCAGTGCCGCGTCGGAGATGTCGAGCACGGCGAGCGCGCCGTAGCCGGCCGCGAGCAGCGCATCGACCAGCCGCGAGGCGCCGCCACCGATGTCGATGATCCGCGATGTCGGTGTCGCACCGGCCTCGCGGATCATCCGCAGCGACGTCGCCGGGTCGTCCTGGTACCAGCTCACCTCGGTCTCGGCCTTGGTGGTGTAGACGTTCTGCCAATGGGTGGTGCGGTCGGACATGGTTTCGGTCCCGAGAAGAGGCACACATTATAGCACGCGACGGCTCGAACTCTTGCCCAGCCGGCGGTGAGTCCCCTCCCCCTTGCGGGGAGGGGTCGGGGGTGGGGGTCCCCACGCGCTGAACGTTCCATGGGGCACACTTCACGCGTGAACGATTTCACGCGTTCGACTGCGGTCGTTCGACGCGCGCGATGATTCTCCAGTGTTCTTGATAGATCGACTCTCCATCACGAACAGCGGGACTCGTGGTCCCCCACCCCCAACCCCTCCCCGCAAGGGGGAGGGGAGTTCACCGTCCGCGAGGAGAGGGCGTGAGACCTAGCAAGCTCCGCATCAAAACGTCCCTGCCACCGTCACCCGAAACGTCAGCGGCTCGATCGGGTGCAGCACGCGGTCCATCACGCCGGTCTGGCAGACCTGGGCCGGCGGCACCGGCGGGGGCGGCAACGGGGAGGTCGATGAGCCGTAGCACGCCTGGTAGAGCTGGTCAGTCGGCAGCAGCGAGCCGTAGCCGTAGGAGATCTGGCTGGCCTTGGTGTTGAGCAGGTTCAGCACGTCGAGCTGGATGCGCCAGCCATTGGCGTCGCGGAAGCCGATGCGGCCGTTGAACACGCTGGTCGGGGTGGAGCGGAAGTAGTTGTCCTCGGTCAGCGGCGTGGAGCCGAGATAGCGCCAGCGCAGACCGCCGAACCAGCCGGTCTTCTCGCCGAGCGTGATGCCGGCCGACGCGATCATCGCCGGCGCGTTGGGGATGTAGTTGCCGGGCGCATTGCCGAGCTGGGCCTGGGGGTAGCCTGCGAGCGAGGCGTAGACCGCCGCTTGGTCGGTGTTGTCGCCGACGAAGCGCGCATGCGTCATCGCCAGATCGGCATCGATGTCGATCCACGACGCCGGGCGGTAATGGTTGGTCAGCTCGAAGCCATAGCGCCGGCTCGGTCGGCTCGCCTCGGTGTTGCCGGCATCGCCCGAGAACAGGATCTCGGAATCCTGGTTGAGCAGGAAGAAGCTGAGCGACGAGTCGAGCCCCGGAATGATGCGCGTGCGCACGCCGACCTCGGCGCCCTTGGTGCGCACCAGAAGGGGCGAGGAGTCGATCCTGGTGCCCGGCGCAGCCGGATCGTCCGTAGTGGTCGCGCCGCGGGCATCGTTGCTGTGCATGCCATAGCCGGCGCCGACGAAGAACTCGGTCTTGTCGAACGGCCCGATCACCATCCTGAATTTCGGACTGCCGAGGCTGGCCGCGGCATCGCCGGTGTTGTTGCCGTTGGTCAGCGAATAGACGTGGGTCTGATAATAGTCGCCGCGATAGCCGACCGTGGTGCGCAGCCAGTCGGTCCAGCGCACGGTGTTCTCGACATAGAGCCCGACGCTGCCTTCGCCGACCTTGTCGGCGCGAACGACGCCGGTGCTCAAGGGATCGATGTCGGAGAGCAGCACCCGCTGACGCGTATTGGTCAGCGCCAGCGCGATGTCGTCGTAGCGCGTCTGGACGCCGAACGTCGTCTCCATGGGGCGGCCGGCGAAGCTGCCGTTCAAGGTGCGTGACGCATTGGCGCCGAGCATCAGCCGGTCGTCGTGCTGGTGAAACTGGTCGCCATAGGTCGGGTTGTTCAGCGCGTAGGTGAAGTTGTTGTAGAGATCGAGCTGGCTTTTCACCACGTAGGCGTTGGCCTTCCAGAAGCCGGCGTCGTCGGTGCCGGCGATGCGGCCGGACAGCGCGAAGCGGTTGGTCTTGCCGCCGTCGGTCGGATCGTATGCGTCGTAGCGGCCGAGATCGCCCGAGGTGATGGCGCGTTCCGGCACCTGGTCGGTCGAGGTCCAGCGGTTCGCATAGGCCATGCCGGTGATCGAGAAGCCGTCGGTCGCCGTGCCCTGCGAATAGCGCATCAGGCCGTTCAGCTTCTTGGCGTCGTCGGGCGTGGTCCAGGGTCCGTCATAGCGGCCGGCCTCGCCGGCGATCAGCAGATGGCCGTCGCCGACATGCACCGAATCCATGCCGAAGAAACGGCGATAGCCGAAGCTGCCCGCCGTCACCTGCGCGATCGCCTTGGGCACGCTGTCGATCAGGCCGATATGGACGCTGCCGGCGGAGGCGAAGTCGCCCTCGTCGGCAAAGTAAGGCCCCTTGCGCACGTCGACGCGGCCGATCGTCTCCGGCATCAGCCAGTTGAGATCGGCATAGCCCTGGCCGTGCGCGTGGGTGCGCATGTTCACCGGCACGTCGTCGACATGGAGCGCGAGGTCGGTGCCGTGGTCGAGATTATAGCCCCGCAGAAAATACTGGTTGGCTTTGCCTTCGCCGGAATGCTGCGTGACGATCAGGCCGGGCACTGCTTCGAGCACCTCGCCGGGCCGCGTGGCCGGGCGGGCGTTGATCTCCTCGCCTGATATCACGACCTCGCTCGCCATGCCCTGCGGCCGCGCGGGGCCGGAGCCGACATTGGGCGCGCCGGACGGTGCAGCCGCCGTCGTGGCGGTCGGCATCACATGCGCAGCCGCACCGGCCGCGCTCGGCTTCGGCGGCTGCGCCGCGCGCCGGACCAGCGGCTTGGGCTTGGCCGCGCGTCGGGGGGCGTCGACGTCGACCGTCGGCAACTCGGCAGGGGCCCGTTCCGGATGGGCGTTTGCCTGCTGCGCCAATGCCGCCATCAGCACGCCAACACTTGCCCCACGCCACCGCATCGTCACGCCCCTCGGTCTCGTCATCGGGCGTGCGTCATCATCTGCCGCGAGCCGTCGTTGGCCCGCGACACGCGCACTTGGTTCGCCCTGATGTCGAGTGTTAAAGAACGCTAAGGTGACACCAGTATGATGTCAACGTGAAAACATCATACTCATCTGGTGGATAGGCGCTTGCCGCGCAGATCGAGGAGACGGACATGCAGCGCCTGACGATCACGATCGACGACGATCTGCTCGCGGAGGTCGACGCCTTCATAGCCCGGCGCGGCTACGACAACCGCTCGGAGGCGTTTCGCGATCTGCTGCGCAGCGGCCTCGAAACGGCTGACGCCGGCGCCAGCGACAGCCGCCATTGCATCGCGACGCTGAGCTACGTCTACGATCACGCTGCGCGCGAACTGCCGAAGCGCCTGACGCAGGAGGCTCACGACCATTCCGGTCTCGCCCAGGCGACCCTGCACGTCCACATCGACCAGGAGAGCTGCCTAGAGGTCACCGTGCTCAAGGGCGAGCGCCGCGAGGTCAAGGCCTTCGCCGACCACGTCATCGCCGAACGCGGCGTCCGCCACGGCCACGTCGCGATGATGCCGGTCGATCCGGCGCATGACCACGGGCACGCGCATAGTCATAGCCACGCCCATAGTCATAGCCATTCGCATTCCCACACGACCAAGAGCGGTAAGAAGTAGAGCAGAAAGAGATTTGGCACACTGCCGGCCAAATCCTCCAATGTCATGCCCGCCCCCCGGGTCTCGCCTTTGGCGAGCCCGAGGGCAGGCTCCGGCGGGCATCCAGTACGCCATGACGTCGCGTGTCATCACAGCCGCCGCGGAATACTGGATCGCTCGGTCGGGCCGGGCGACGACAGTTGAGGTTTTGGCGCGGAGCCTGCCCACTCTCTGTCAATGCGAGGCGCTCTTGCGCCGAAGCAATCCAGACTCTTCCCGCGCCTCTGACTGCTTCGCTTGTGTTGGCGACAGGGTAGGGTGGGCAAAGGCGCGCCCCCGATGCCGCTGATCATACGTGATGCATCGCGCGCGGTGCCCACCATCCCGCTTTCTCGTGCGCGGGGCGATGGTGGGCACGCGACCGACCTGCAGGCGGCTACTTTGCCCACCCTACAACTGATGTTTCCGATACCCATCAGATGGCCCGCACGGCTGCGCGTGACATCGTCGGGGCGGCGTCGAGCAACTGCTCCGAGCGCTCCCAGAGCCGGCGGGCCAGCGCCCGGTCATGCGCCTGCGGATGCCGTCGGCGAAACACCTAGCGCCTGGTCCGACCGGGACAATGGCAGATAGCGTCAATCCTAGATTCACCATTGGCCACGTGCGGATGCGGCGCGGACGATTTTGCCGGGGCCCAGAGATCATAAAGGCGCTACGGTTGTGACCATGAGCAGCGGCATCCCGACAGGCAAGACTTACCTTGGATTCTGTCTACTATGGACCGGTGTGATCTGCGTCGGTGGGCCGCTCTGCTTTGCGACTCTAGCGGCTGGTCACGTGATTTCTGGCGTCACTGCAATTCTGCTCGCTGGTTATGCGTTTTTCCGACACAGCAGATCGATTGGCCGACGCGCCAAGCGAGCAATTCGTCGACCCTCGTCGGTGCTGAGGCGCATTTTGGACCAGCAGCGAGACGTTGTTGGCGACGACAGTTCTCGTTAAGCAGCGGCTTAGTCAACAGTCTCGTCCCGAAGCGGACATTGTTCATCGCGGCCTTATCGAACGAAACGCAATCCATCTCGCCGCCGACGATCTTTCGAGCCAAACCTTCATACGCTCGCTTACCCAATGGAGCGTATGCTCACGAGCGATGTCCGTGCCCGGATGTCGATCTGCGCGGAAGGAATGTGTGCCCTGGACCTGCAATTCGGGCGTAGGCCGGACGGCGAGAGCCCACAACCGAGGCATCTGCGCCAGAAGAGTGGGGTCGTGGGGGCATCCCAAAATGTAGTCCTCTGGTTCGCCTGTCTCGGGATACGACATCGGCTCATTGGTGTCCGTGCTCCAAGTCTGCCAATCGAGGCGGACGACTTTCCCATACTGAGTCTGCTCGAAGTCAAAGCCAGTCAACTGGCTGCGTTCAAGGTCACGTCGAAATTCGTCGGTGACGATGATGAAGCCGAATGGCTGGGTCATCGGCGGCACATATGGGCCAGTGCGCAAGATGCGGATGATCGGCGGCCCGACGCACTCGGTCGCTTCAACGAGGCCGTTCAAAAGAATATCGCCGTAGTCACCCCAGGGAGATCCGACGGATTCCATAGCGAAGAACTTTGACATGGTAGGCCCAGGATGCGCGGCTGCCGAGCTTCGATTGCCCCAATCCGCAACCGCTTGCAAGGTCGGCTCGCGACCCTTCTCGGACGCTAGGCTCCTTCCGCGGATACGGCGCCGAGGTATCGTCGCCCGCTGCTGCTGCGGTCGCGCGCGGTTAAAGCCGGCTGCGCGCAGAATTCGATTTCGTTTGCCCGATCAAACTGATTTGCCCTGTCCAGTCCCTCGCGCAAAAATTTTGATCTTCCATTTTTCCGAATTTCATGGTTGTCTACCGCCATCCCGCCTCGATCGAAGAGGGACGTTTCGCGGTCGTCACGAGCGTTGGAGGCGGGGAGCGGTGGCCTGTCGGCGCGCAGCGCGCTGAAATCGCGAGCGGACGAACGCGACCGGCAGGACGATGAAGTCGTATGGTCCTGGCGCCCCGATGCTGGCGCCAAGTTGGCGACGATGCCCAGCGCATCGCGCTGATGACGGTGGCTACAAGCCCGGACACCGGGGAGACTACGTATAAGTCGTAAGCCCATCGCGCAGGGAGGGCCGGGTGATCTCGGCTGAACCTGTGGTACCTGCCGCCTGCATTTTTTTGAGCAGGCGGGCCACGGGCGCGGCCAGCGCCCGGCCTTCCCTGCACCCTCCGATCGATTCGAGGGTGATCCGGACGCCAAGCTCGGACGTCATCCGTCGCGAGAAGGAAAGCGCATGCCCGATGCTGGTGAGAACAGAGCCGCAGATGCCGCCATCCGCGGCCCGTCCTCAGTTCTTGACGCCATAGTGGGCGAGGAACATGCCTACGGCGCTGGCGATGACCTTGTGAACGCGGTCGGGAGAGGGGGCCGGCTCGGCCTGGAAGATGAAGGGCAGGAACAGCGTGGCCTGGCACATCTGCTGGAATTGCGAGGCCGCCAGATGGCAGTCGTCGATGGCGAGCTCGCCGGCGTCGACACGGGCCTGCAGATAGGCCGCCAGCCGGCTGATCGTGCCGTTGAGCACGCACTCGTAGTAGCGGCGGCCGACGTCCGGCATCCGCTCGGCGATCGCCATTACGGTACGGATCGCCGATCCGCCGCCCGGCCGGCAGACCACCGCGATCCAGGCCTTGCCGAACTCGCTGAGCACGGTCGCGGCATCGCGATCCGGGTCGAAGCTGAAATTCGAGGCGCCCCGATGCACGCTCTCCTCTTCGACGATTGCCTCGAACAGGCGGAATTTGTCGGCGAAGTAGACGTACAGCGTGCCCTTGGAGACGCCGGCGACGCGCGCGATCTCGCCCATGCTGGCGCCGTCGAAGCCCATGTCCATGAACACCTTGCGGGCGCCCTCGAGGATTTGCCGACGCTTCGAGGAATCGTCGTCCGTCGTCGCCTGGGTGGTGTTTTGGTACGGCTCAATCATTGGTTTAGGCTGTTCCCGAAGATTTGGCCGGTGCCAACGTCACAAAAGCATCTGCGCGGATATGTTGCGGTAGCGAAGATATAGATTGACCGAACGGTTCGGTCAATGATAGATGTGGATTGACCGAACGGTTCGGTCGGGATTTTCGATTTTCGGGGCCTGAGCGGCCCCGCTGTCATGGGTGGGAGTCTCTGATGGCCGCTGCGAGAGATCAGGCTGTGCGGGCGCGCCGTCCGGACGCTGAGGAAACGCTGGAACAGACGAGGTCTGAGCCGGTCCGGCCGCAGGCCAGCGACGCGGCACAGCGCAAGCCGGTTGATGCCAAGCCGGCTGACCCGAAGGCCGACGTCAGCACCGAGGCGCCGCTTGAACGGCCGGCGCCGGCCGGCGCTCCCACGGGCGCGAAGCCGCAAGCCGCGCCCGCCGCCGCTCCGAAATCCGGCAAACGCAAGCGCGTGCTGGCGGGCATCGGCGTACTGCTCGCGCTCGCCGCCGCCGGCTATGCCACGCACTATTATCTGGTCGGCCGCTTCATGGTCTCGACCGACGATTCCTACGTCCGCGCCAACAACACCATGCTGGGCGCGCGCGTCTCCGGGCACATCCAGGAGATCGTGCCGCGGGACAATTCGGTGGTTCGCAAGGGCGACGTGATCTTCCGCATCGACGACGGCGACTACAAGATCGCGGTCGACGCCGCCCGCACCAAGATCGCCACGCAGGAGGCGACGATCGCGCGCATCGGTCGCCAGGTCGCCGCACAGCAGAGTGCCGCCGAGCAGGCGCAGGCCAATCTCACCTCATCCGAAGCCGCGATGAAGCGCGCCGGGCTCGACTATGAGCGCCAGCAGGCGCTGAGCAGCAAGGGTTTTGCCTCGCATGCGACCTTCGAGCAGTCGGAAGCCGCGCGCGACCAGGGCATGGCGGCGGTCCGCGCCGCCCGTGCCGCGTACGACGCCGCGCGCGACAATGTCGAGGTGACGAAGGCGCAGCAGGTCGAGGCCCAGGCGCAGCTCGCCGAGCTGAAGACATCGCTTGCAAAGGCCGAGCGCGATCTCGAATTCGCCACCGTGCGCGCGCCGGTCGACGGCACCTTCTCCAACCGTCTCGTCAACACCGGCGACTTCGTCGCGGTCGGCCAGCGGCTCGGCAACGTCGTGCCGCTCGACGACGTCTTCATCGACGCGAACTTCAAGGAAACCCAGCTCAGGCGCATCCGTCCGGGCCAGCCGGTCACGATCAAGGTCGACGCCTATGGCGCGCGCGGCTTCAAGGGCGTGGTCGACAGCATCTCGCCGGCCTCGGGCTCGGTGTTCACCCTGCTGCCGCCGGACAACGCCACCGGCAACTTCACCAAGATCGTGCAGCGCCTGCCCGTGCGCATCCGCGTGCCGAAGGAGGTTGCGCGGCAGAACCTGCTGCGCGCCGGCATGTCGGTCTACGTCACCGTCGACACCACCGACGGCGCCAAGGATGCCGACAGCGACGGAGATCTCGACGCGCCGGCGACGGTGCAGGGGAAGTAGCGAGGTGATCTAACTGACGCGATTGCATTCGCTGTTGCGTCATCGGAAGTCAGCTCCCTCCCCCCTTGCGGGGGAGGGTTGGGGTGGGGGGTCTCCGGGCGAGACCGCCGTTGGGGACCCCCGCCCCCGACCCCTCCCCGCCTAGCGAAGCTCCGCTTCGCGCGGGGGGAGGGGAGCGCACCTGTGACGCGGCGCGGTCATCGACTCCAGCGGACTCATTAGAACATGGCCACCGCAACGACAGCCGACCCCACTATGAGCGCACCGGCCGCGCCGTCGGACCGCATCGCGCCGCGGCGGCTGATCGCGTTCCTGATCATGGTGTTCGGCATGTTCATGGCGATCCTGGACATCCAGATCGTCTCGGCGTCGCTGAGCGAGATCCAGGCCGGACTGTCGGCGAGCTCCAGCGAAGTGTCGTGGGTGCAGACGGCCTATCTGATCGCCGAGGTGATCGCGATTCCCTTGTCCGGCTTCCTGTCGCGCGCGCTCGGCACGCGGCTGTTGTTCGCGATTTCGGCGGCCGGCTTCACCATTTCGAGCTTCCTGTGCGGCTTCGCCTCGTCGATCGAGCAGATGATCGTGTGGCGCGCGCTGCAGGGCTTCCTCGGCGCCGGCATGATTCCGACCGTGTTCGCCTCGGCCTACACGGTGTTCCCGCGCACCAAATTCCACATCGTCGGTCCCATCATCGGCCTGGTCGCGACGCTGGCGCCGACGGTGGGTCCCACGGTCGGCGGCTACATCACCGACGCGATGTCGTGGCACTGGCTGTTCTTCGTCAACATCGTGCCAGGCATCATCATCACGACAGGCGTGCTGGCGCTGGTGGATTTCGACGAGCCGCATTTCGAGCTGCTCGACCGCTTCGACTGGTGGGGCTTGCTGTTCATGGCCGGCTTCCTCGGCTCGCTGGAATATGTGCTGGAGGAGGGGCCGCAATATGAGTGGCTGCAGGACACGTCGGTCGCGATCTTCGCCGCGGTCTGCGCGGTGTCGGCGGTCGCCTTCTTCTGGCGGGTGCTGACGGCCGACGAGCCGATCGTCGACCTCTTCGCATTCGGCAACCGTAACTTCGCGGTCGGCTGCCTCCTGCAGTTCTGCATCGGCATCGGCCTCTACGGCCTGACCTACATCTATCCGCGCTATCTCGCTGAAGTTCGCGGCTACAGCGCCCTGATGATCGGCGAGACGATGTTCGTCTCCGGCGTCACCATGTTCCTGATGGCGCCGGTGGTCGGCCGCCTGATGCTGAAGATCGACATGCGCCTGATGATCGCGTTCGGCCTCGTGATCTTCGCGATCGGCTCCTACCAGATGACCGGCATCACCCGCGATTACGACTTCTGGGAGCTTTTCCTGCCGCAGGTGCTGCGCGGCGTCGGCATGATGTTCGCGATGGTGCCGACCAACAACATCGCGCTCGGCACGCTGGCGCCGGATCGGGTCAAGAATGCATCCGGCCTGTTCAACCTGATGCGCAATCTCGGCGGCGCCGTCGGCCTTGCCGTGATCAACCAGGTGCTGAACGATCGCACCGACCTGCACATTTCCCGCCTCCACGAGCGCGTCAACTGGGGCAATGCCACCGCGGTCGAGACCCTCAACATGCTGCAGCAGAAGCTGCAGGGCATGGGCGACTCGGCGCTGATGGCGATGAAGCAGCTGTCGCAGATCGTGCATCGCCAGGCCGTCGTGATGGGCTATGGCGATGCGTTCTTCATGCTGACCTGCTTCTACATCGCGCTCAGCTTCATGGTGATGCTGCTCAACAAGCCGAGCTCGCCGATGGCGGGCGGCGGCGACGCACATTGACGTGAGCGGCTCCTGCGCGCGCCGCGGGTTGCCAAATCATACCGTCGATGGTATGGAACAAGAATTGTCGCTCGAACCGGGGAGATTTGCATGACCACATCGCATCTGCAGATCGCATGCACCCGCTCGATGCCTGTTCTGGTGTTCGGCCGCTCGCTTTGAGCACCATCGCTTAACTTCCCAACGCCTGAGTTACTCATCCGCAGACCGCGCGCCGCGTCGCGTCTGCACTATTTGGAGCCGGCTGGCGCTGCGAGCGCGGCCGGATGATGCCATGACCGTCGACGTCTCCGGCCTGAAGGCCGACAAGCGTCCCGCCGCGATCCGCGTCGTGATCCCGTTCGTGACCCGCCACTGGCTGAAGCAGCCACGCATGACGCTCGGCATTGCGTGCGCGCTGCTGGGCGCCACCGCCGCCGATCTGTTCATGCCGCTGTTCTCCGGCCGGCTGGTCGATGCGCTCACCCTGGGCCCAGGCAATGCCGATGCACGGCACAGTGCGCTGGTGGCGTTCGCCGCCATCGTAGCCCTCGGCTTCGCCTCGATCGTGCTGCGATTGTCGGGCCTGCAGCTGATCGTGCCGTTCACCCTGCGCATCATGTCCGACGTGGCGCGCGACGCCTTCGTGCGCGTGCAGCGCTTCTCGACCGACTGGCACGCCAACAGCTTCGCCGGCTCCACGGTGCGCAAGATCACCCGGGGCATGTGGGCGCTCGACCTCTATAACGACACCATCCTGCTGGCGCTGCTGCCGTCGCTCTCGGTGCTGCTGGGCTCGATGGTGCTGCTCGGCCTGCACTGGGGCGCGCTGGGCGGCGTGATCGCCGTCGGCGCGGTGCTGTACGTCGCGATGACCGTCGCGTTCTCGACCCGCTACATCGCCCCGGCCGCACGGATCTCCAACGCCTGGGACACCAAGGTCGGCGGCACGCTGGCGGACGCGCTGAGCTGCAATGCGGTGGTCAAGTCGTTCGGGGCGGAAGCCCGCGAGGACGGCCGGCTGATGCGCGTCGTCAGCCGTTGGAGCCGTCGCGTCAACCGAACCTGGCTGCGCTACAACACGACGGCGGCCGTGCAGCTCGGCGTGCTGCTGTGCCTGCGCTCCTCGGTGATCGGCGGCGCCGTGCTGCTGTGGATGGCGGGCAAGGCCTCGCCAGGCGACGTCACCTATGTGCTGACGAGCTACTACGTCATCCATGCGTATCTGCGTGACGTCGGCATGCACATCAACAACCTGCAGCGCGCGGTCAACGACATGGACGAGCTGGTCGCGATCCACAGCGAGCCGATCGGCATCGTCGATGCCAAGGACGCCAGGCCGATCGCGGTGACCGGTGGGCACATCGTGTTCGATGCGGTGACGTTCCATTATGGCGGCCATCGCACCCCGCTGTACGACCGGCTGTCGGTGGACATCCGGCCGGGCGAGCGGATCGGCCTCGTCGGGCGCTCCGGCTCCGGCAAGACGACCTTCGTCAAGCTGGTGCAGCGGCTCTACGACGTTGGCGGCGGCCGCATCCTCATCGACGGGCAGGACATCGCGCATGCCACGCAGGACTCGCTGCGCAGCCAGATCGCGATCGTGCAGCAGGAGCCGATCCTGTTCCACCGCTCGCTGGCCGAGAACATCGCCTATGGCCGTCCTGGCGCCAGCCAGGCCGAGATCGAGCAGGCGGCGCGGCTCGCCAACGCGCATGAGTTCATCACGCGCCTGCCGAAGGGCTACGGCACGCTGGTCGGCGAGCGCGGCGTCAAGCTGTCGGGCGGCGAGCGGCAGCGGGTCGCGCTGGCGCGGGCGTTCCTGGCGGACGCGCGGGTGCTGATCCTGGACGAGGCGACCTCGAGCCTCGATTCGGAATCCGAGGCGCTGATCCAGGAGGCGATGGAGCGGCTGATGAAGGGCAGGACGGCGATCGTGATCGCGCATCGGCTGGCGACCGTGCGCAGCCTCGATCGCATCCTGGTGTTCGACCGCGGCCGCATCGTCGAGCAGGGCAGCCACGCCACGCTGGTCGGCAGACCCGGCGGACTCTATCGCAGCCTGTTCGAGCGCCAGGCCATCGAGTTCGGCCAGCTCTCGGCCGCCGGTTGACAAAAATGGTGAGGGGCCCGGCGCTGGTGCGCCGAGCCCCTCATGAACATATCAGCCGGCCTGTAAGCCGGGTTCTGTAGGGCACCGTGATGCTTGCGCATGACGATACGTGACGGCCATTCCTCTGGGATCGCGCTTGCGCGCGACCTCGGGCAACCTACCCGGACGGCGAGCCTGACATCGCTCCCGCGGACGTCATCGCCTTGGCATCATCTGCCTTGGCGATTGTCTCCGCGTGGCCGTCCCTATTCGGTTTTGCTCCCGGTGGGGTTTACCATGCCGGTTCCGTTGCCGGCCCCGCGGTGCGCTCTTACCGCACCTTTTCACCCTTACTCGCCTCCCTCGCGGGAGGAAGCGGTTCGTTCTCTGTGGCACTATCCCTGGGGTCGCCCCCGCCGGACGTTATCCGGCACCGCATGTCGATGGAGCCCGGACTTTCCTCCCCGGCGGCCTTTCGGCGCCTGCCGGAGCGGCCGTCCGGCCGACTGACGCAGCTTGAATGGGGCTTCCCGGCCATCAGGTCAAGCCATCGCTGCGCCGGCAAGAATATTATCCTGGGCGTGTCGTTTCGTGAGCGCGCCGTTCGACTGGATGTCGGCGATCCGGCCGAAACAAGGGAGCAAGTTCGATGCAATATCTGTTGATGATCTACCAGAACGAAGTCGACTACGCGAAGATGGAGAAGGAGGCCGAGGGCAAGATGCTGGCGGAGTACCAGACCTTCACCCAGTCGATCATCTCGAGCGGCAATTACAAGGGCGGCGACCGGCTGCAGCCGACGACGACGTCGACGACCGTGCGGGTGCGCGACGGCAAGATCCTCACCACCGACGGTCCGTTCGCCGAGACCCGCGAGCAGCTCGGCGGCTACTACATGATCGAGGCCAAGAATCTCGACGAGGCGATCGGGATTGCCGCGCGGATTCCCGGCGCCCGTTTTGGCTCGATCGAGGTGCGGCCGGTCTGGCAATATAATCATTGAGACCGGTGCGGCTCGCGGCCGAGAAGGGTCACCGATGACGCCTGATGCGATCGACAAGGTGTTCCGCGATGAGGCCGGCCGCGCACTCGCGACCTTGATCCGGCTCGTCGGTGACTTCGATCTGGCCGAGGACGTGCTGCAGGATGCGTTCGCTGCGGCGCTGCTCAAATGGCGGGGGTCCGACGCCCCCGCCAACCCGCGGGCGTGGCTGGTCAATGTCGCCCGCAACAAGGCGATCGACCGGATCCGGCGGCGGAGCAATTTTCGCGACAAGGAGGCGGAGATCGTTCACGCCATCGAGCGTGATGCCGCCAACGACGACGCCGACGCGCCGGCCGATCTCGACGACGACATGCTGCGGCTGATCTTCACCTGCTGCCATCCGTCGTTCGCGCCGGAGGTCCAGGTGGCGCTGACGCTGCGCACGGTCTGCGGCCTCACCACCGCCGAGGTCGCCCGCGCACTTGTCACCGGCGAGGAGGCGATGGCGCAGCGCCTGGTGCGCGCCAAGCAGAAGATCCGCCTCGCCGGGATTCCCTACGAGGTGCCGGGACGCGATGCGCTCGAGGAGCGGCTGCGCGGCGTCCTGACCGTGATCTATCTGGTGTTCACCGAGGGCTATCTCGCGACCTCAGGCACCGAGCTGATTCGCGAGGATCTCGCGCGCGAGGCGATCCGGCTGTGTCGCCTGCTGCTTGGCTTGATGCCGGAGGCGCGCGACATCAAGGGCCTGCTCGCGTTGATGCTGCTGCACGATGCGCGGCGCGCCGGCCGTACCAATGCGGCGGGCGACATCGTCCTGCTGGAGGAGCAGGACCGCTCGCTGTGGAATCGTGAGCAGATCGCCGAAGGGCTTGGGCTGGTCGAACAGGCCCTGGGCATGAAGGGGCTCCCGCAGCCCTATACGGTCCAGGCCGCGATTGCCGCGCTTCATGCTCAGGCCGCCAGCTACGCTGAAACGGATTGGCGGCAGATCGTGGGGCTCTACGAGGTTCTGCTGCGGATCGCGCCATCGCCTGTGATCGAGCTCAATCATGCGGCCGCTGTCTCGATGGTCGACGGCCCGGCGCGGGCGCTGGCACTGGTCGATGCGCTGGCCGCGCGCGGCGGATTGAAGCAGTACGATCTGCTGCCGGCGGTGCGGGCAGACCTTCTGCGGCGGCTCGGTCGGCGCGACGAGGCGCGCGCCGCCTACCGCGAGGCGAGCGCAGCCACGCAGCTCGCGCCGCTCAAGCGTCTCTATGCACGGCGGCTCGGTGAGCTCGATGTGGAGGCCTGACGTGTCAGACGCGCGGCGCCTGATCCTCGGCCGGCAGGCTCGTCAGCAGCGCATGCAACGTCCACAAGGTCGAGCGGTCGGCAATGCCGTCGATCTTTTCGGGGCGGAAGTGCCGCTGGAACGCGGTGACGACGTCCATGGTGATGCCGTCGAATTTACCCGTGATCGGCACGCCATAGCCGTATTTGGCGAGCGCCTTCTGCAAGCCCTTGACGTCGTCGCCGATGCTGCCGAGCTTCAGCGTCTCGCCCTTGGTGATCGCCGCCGGCTGCACCCAGTGGCCCACGCCCGAATTCGCCAGCGAATGCCACGGGAATTTCTCACCCGGATCCTTCTTGCGCGCGGGTGCAACGTCGGAATGTCCGAGCACGCGATGCGCCGGGACATTGCGGCGGAGCATGATGCCCCGGCACAGCGCGATGACCGCCGCGATCTGCCGCGGTGGGAAATCCGGATAGCCCCAATCGTGGCCGCGATTGACGATCTCTATGCCGATCGAGCAGGAATTGATGTCCTCCTCGCCGTCCCATGACGAGAGACCCGCGTGCCAAGCGCGCAAGGCCTCCGGCACGCACTGGACGATGCGTCCGTCCTCGAGCACGACGTAATGCGCGGAGACCTCGCTGCCGGCGGTGCACAGCTTGGTGATCGCCCCTTCGACATCCGGCATGCCGGTGTAATGAAGAATGATCATGTCCGGCTGGCGCCCACCCTTGCGCTCGCCGAAATTGGCCGACGGGATCACGTCGGAGGCAACCGACGAGTCCGGCGTGAAGACCGGCAGGTTGGAAACGCCTTTGGGGACCGGCAGCGCACGAGGACGCTTCGATTCCGGCTTGTCGGAGGGACTTGGCATGAACGACTCGAAGCGGACGGCGGCGGCGGTGGCTCAAACCGGATATGGGCAGGCACTACTCTTTTACATGACCCAGCCGCAATCGAAATCGCATGCGAGCCCTCGCTATTGAGCGGACCGTTGTATCGCGATCGCCGGTCCGCCGAACGGCACGGCGGCGAGCAGGACGAAAGGTCTACCGGGCAGCTCCGCCTCGCGGTCCAAGTGCCCAACATCCGCCACAGACCATCAACGGTTTGTTAACGCTAAACGCCGTTACTGAGTGGTGAAGAGCCAAGCCGGCTTTCGGGACGGCAAGCCGCCACGATGCAAGGTCCTGCACGGCAGATCACGATCGAAAGCGGTTCCGGGGCGCTCCGGCGCCGCGCGATCGCTGTCGGATCGAGGATCTCGACATGGCCGGATCGTGCTGCTGATGTTGTGACGGCGCGACGGATGACGGAGCGTCCCGGGAGATGGCTTGGCGAATTGACGGGGCGCGAGGATCGAGGGCGCGATGGGCTCGCTGCCAACCAAAGTCAGTCTGAAGCAACGGCGCGCGTGCGGAGCGGCCGGGTGAGCACGGCTGACCAGCGACACATCCCGGTGCTCGGCCCCGAAGCGGTCGAGATGCTGGCGCCACGTGGCGGCGGAACCTACGTCGATGCGACCTTTGGCGCCGGTGGCTATACGCGCCTGATCCTGGCAACGGCGGGAACACACGTCATCGGGATCGATCGCGACAGCACCGCAATCGCCGGCGGCGCAGGTCTCCTCACTGAGGCGGGCGGTCGCCTGACACTGGTCGAGAACCGTTTCTCGGCATTGGCCGACATCTGTGCATCGCGAGGCCTTGCGCATGTCGATGGCATCGTGATGGATGTCGGCGTCTCCTCGATGCAGCTCGACTCCGCCGCGCGCGGCTTCTCGTTCAGGTTCGACGGCCCGCTCGACATGCGGATGGGCGGCACGGGACCGACGGCCGCCGATGTCGTCGCCAACGCTGCCGAGCGCGCTTTGGCCGACGTCATCTACATCTTTGGCGAAGAGCGGCACTCCCGCGCCGTGGCGCGGGCCATCGTCGCCGCGCGCAAGGAACAGCCGATCACGACGACGCGGCAACTCGCCGACATCGTCGCGCGCGTGGTGAGATCCAAGCCTGGCGACATCCATCCGGCGACGCGCACGTTCCAGGCGCTGCGGATTCTCGTCAATGAGGAGCTGGACGAGCTCGAACAGGCGCTGTCGGCAGCGGAGCGCGTGCTGGCGCCGGGCGGCCGGCTGGCGGTCGTCTCGTTCCATTCGCTCGAGGACCGCATCGTCAAGACGTTCCTCGCCGAGCGCAGCAGGACCGGCGGCGGCTCGCGCCATCTGCCCGAGATCGCGCAGGAGGCACCGAGCTTCCAGTTGCTCAACCGCAAGCCGGTCGTGGCCGCGGAGGCTGAGACCGAAGCCAATCCGCGGGCGCGGTCCGCCAAGCTGCGCGGTGCCGAGCGCACGGCGGCGCCGGCGCACGCTTCGGCATCCTCGTCGCCCTGGCCGCGGCTGGCCGATGTCCTGCGAGGAGGGTGACCGATGCGCCTCCTGCATCTCGTCGTGATCTGCTCGCTGATCTTCGCGGCGGCCTATGTCTATCGCATCAAGATGGACTCCACGGCGCGGGTCGAGCGCGTGCTGCAATTGCGCGCCGAGATCCGCGAGCAGCGCGAGGCCATCGCAGTGTTGCGCGCGGAATGGGCCAAGCTCGACGCGCCGCTGCGGCTGCAAGGGCTGGTCGAGCGGCATCTGCCGCTGAAGCCGCTCAACGCCACACAATACGACAGCCTGAAGAATCTGCCGGAGCGGCCGCCGCGATTTGCGCGACCGGACAATCCGGATCCGATCGGATCGATGATCGATGCGATCGACGCGATCAACGAAGAGCCCCCCGTGACCGGGTCGGTGCGTCGCCCGGAGGATCAGCAATGACCGATCAGCTTCGGCCCGACGTCAAGCCGCAGGAACCCTGGCGGCAACGTCTGGTGCGCACGCTGCTGTATGGGCGCGATGTCGATCGGACTGCCAAGGCGCGCGCGCGAGTCGGCCTCGCGATCATTGCCTTTGCTGCCGTCTACGCGGTCATCGGCGGCCGCCTCGTGATGTTCGCGATCGGCTCGGATGGTCCGAGCGCGCGGCGCGCCGCGCAGCAGGACGCCATCGCCACCGCGCGCCCCGATATCGTCGACCGCAATGGCGCCGTTCTCGCCACCGACGTGAAGACGCCGAGCCTGTTCGCCGAGCCGCGTCGTCTCATCGACAAGGACGAGGCAATCGAGCTTCTGACGGCGACCTTGCCGGATCTCGATACGGGCGAGGTCCGCGACCGACTGTTGTCGCGCAAGGGTTTCGTCTGGTTGAAGCGCGAGATGACGCCGAAGCAGCAGCAGGACATTCATCGCCTCGGCCTGCCGGGCATCGGCTTCCTGCGCGAGAACAAGCGCGTCTATCCGACCGGAAACGAGGTGGCCCATCTGATCGGCCTGGTGAACATCGACAACCAGGGCATCGCCGGCATGGAGAAGTGGCTCGACAATCAGGGCCTTGCCGACCTGCATCGCGCGGGCTTCGCCACCGATCGCCTGCAGCGCCCAATCGAGCTCTCGGTCGATCTGCGCGTCGAGCACGCGCTGCGCGACGAACTGCTCAAGGCCAAGGACAAGTTCAAGGCCAAGGCAGCTTCCGGTCTCGTCGTCAATGTCAGGACAGGCGAGATCATCGCCATGGTGTCGCTGCCGGATTTCGATCCCAACAACCCGAAGGAAGCGCACGATCCCGACCGGATCAACCGCCTGACCACGGGCGTGTACGAGATGGGCTCGACCTTCAAGGCGTTCACCCTGGCAATGGCGCTCGACACCGGCAAATATGATCTCAATTCGCTGTGGGATGCACGCGGGCCGCTGCACTACGGCAAGTTCGCGATTCATGACGACGAGCCGAAGGGCCGCTTCCTCAACATGAAGGAAGTGTTCTACTTCTCGTCCAACGTCGGCGCCGCCAGGATCGCGTTGACGCAGGGCGTGGAAGCGCACAAGGCGTTCCTGCGCAAGATGGGCCAGTTCGACCGGTTGCGCACCGAGCTGCCTGAGAGCGCCTCGCCGATCCTGCCCAAGCGCTGGGGCGAATTGAACACGGTCACGATCGCGTTCGGTCACGGCATGGCGGTGGCGCCGCTGCAGGGTGTGATGGGCGTCAGTGCGCTGGTCAATGGCGGCTATCTGATCCCGCCGACTTTCATGAAGCGCACCGAGGCAGAGGCGATGCAGGTCGCCAAGCGCGTGATCAAGCCGGAGACCTCGGAGAAGATGCGGTATCTGATGCGTCTGAACGCCGAGGTCGGCACCGCGCGCAAGGCCGACGTGAAGGGCTACTACATCGGCGGCAAGACCGGCACCGCCGAGAAGGTGATCAACGGCCGCTACGCCAAGAAGAAGGTGCTGACCCTCTTCACCGCCGTGATCCCGGCGGACAAGCCAAAATACCAGCTCCTGATCATGCTGGACGAGCCGCAGCCGCTGAAGGAAACCTATGGCTTCATCACCTCGGGCTGGAACGCGGTGCCGACCGCTGGCAACGTGATCTCCCGGATCGGGCCGCTGCTGGGAATTGAGCCCCGTTTCGACCTCCCGCCGTCCGACCGCCAAATTCTTGCGGCATCGCGGCTGACACAGTAAGCCGTCGTCGAATCGCAGGCTTTGGAGCTGCCGCCATCCCGGGCGGGGCCAGGACTGGCACGGAACCAGGATGAAACTTCACGACCTCCTGGGCGATCAGGCGACGCTCGACGCTCCCATCGCCGCAGTCGAGATATCCGGCCTCGCCGTCGACAGCCGAGCCGTGCGGCCCGGCGACCTGTTTTTTGCACTCTCCGGCACCAAGACCGATGGCTCCCGCTTTATTGCGGCGGCAATCGCGGCCGGTGCGGTCGCCGTGGCCGGCGCGGCGGGCCCTGGAACAGGGCTGGCCGTTCCATTCATCGCGCTGCCGAACCCGCGGCGGGCACTCGCGCTCGCTTCGTCCCGGTTCTATCCGCGCCAGCCGGCGACGATTGCCGCCGTCACCGGCACCAGCGGCAAGACGTCGGTCGCGGCCTTCACGCGCCAGATCTGGCAGCGCCTCGGCCACAGCTCGGCCAGCATCGGCACCGTCGGGCTGGTGTCGGACAAGCGCACCGTCTACGGCTCGCTGACGACGCCAGATCCGATCGCGCTGCATCGGCAGATCGACGAGATCACGCAGGATGGCGTCACCCATCTAGCGTTCGAGGCTTCGTCGCACGGGCTCGATCAGTTCAGGCTCGACGGTGTCAGGGTCTCGGCCGGCGGGTTCACGAACCTGTCGCGCGACCACATGGACTATCATCCGGACATCGCGCACTACCTCAACGCCAAGCTGAGGCTGTTCCGCGATCTCGTGCCGCCGGGCGGGCCTGCGGTGATCTCGGCCGATCATGAGTGCTCGCCGGAAGTCATCGCTGCGGCGCAGACGCGCGGTCTTCGCCTGATGACGGTGGGGACGCATGGCGACGGTGCAGGCGAGGGCATTCGCCTCGTGGCCGTTGCAATCGACGGCTTTGCGCAGCAGCTCCAGATCCAGCATTGCGGCCGCATGCATGCGGTCCGCCTGCCGCTGGTCGGCGCGTTTCAGATCGAGAACGCGCTGGTCGCGGCGGGCCTCGCGATCGGCACCGGCAGCGATCCGCAAGCGGTGTTCGAATCGCTCGAGCAGCTCGAGGGCGCCAAGGGCCGGCTCGAGCTGGTCGGCGAGCACAATGGCGCACCCATTTTCATCGACTACGCGCACAAGCCGGATGCGCTCGCCAAGGCGCTGCATGCGCTGCGGCCCTATGCTCCGCGAAAGCTCGTCGTCGTGTTCGGCGCCGGCGGCGACCGTGACACCGGCAAGCGCCCTTTGATGGGCGCGATCGCCGCCGAAGAGGCCGACAGTGTCATCATCACCGATGACAATCCGCGCAGCGAGGATCCGGCTGCGATCCGCGCTGCAATCCTGGCCGCCGCGCCCGGTGCGCGTGAGATCGGCGACCGAACGGAGGCAATCCGCGTCGCGATCGGCGAGCTGCAGCCCGGCGATGCGCTCGTGATCGCCGGCAAGGGCCATGAGACCGGACAGATCATCGGCAGCACTATTCTGCATTTCAGCGATCATGAAGCGGTCGCGGACGCGTTGGCAGCGAGGACATCATGACGAAGGCGCTGTGGACCGTGGCAGAGGCGGCGCGCGCGCTCGGCCTCGCCGGCGACTACCCGGAGACCCCGATCGACTTCGTCACGCAGGACAGTCGCGCGGTGAAGCCCGGCAGCCTGTTCGTGGCACTGAGTGGCACGCCGAGTGGCGGCTTCGTATCGAGCTTCGCCTCCAGCCGCGACGGCTGGGAGTTCGCGGCGAATGCCGAAGCGGCCGGCGCGGTGGCGATGATCGTTCCCCACAGGATCGATGGGATCACGGTGCCGCAGCTCGTGGTGCCGGACACGCTGATCGATGGGCTGTGGGCGCTGGCGCGCTCCGCGCGGGCGCGCTTCCATGGCCCGGTGATCGGGTTGACCGGCAGCGCCGGCAAGACCTCGACCAAGGAGTTCATCGCCGCCTATCCCGGTGCGTCTGCGAGTCCGTCGAGCTTCAACAATTTCTGGGGCGTACCGCTGACGCTGTGCAACGCCGATCCCTCCGCTTCGGTGTGGGTCGTCGAGATGGGCATGAATCAAAAAGGCGAGATCGCGCGGCTGACGGAGCTGTCGCAGCCGACGGTGGCGCTGGTCGTGAATGTGCAGCCGGTGCATCTGGAGAAGCTCGGCAGCCTGGAAGCGATCAGGAAAGAGAAGGTCTCGATCGCGCTTGGGCTGCCGGCTGACGGCGTCCTCGTGTTGCCGGCCGATCTCGCAGCACCGGAATGGACCGGCAAGGTGATCCGCTTCGGTGGCGGCGCTGACGTCCGCGAGCTCTCGCACGACTCGCGCGGCGAGACCTGGGATGTGAGCGCCGACATCGCCGGTCGCCGCGTCGCCTTCACGCTGACGCCGGGGGCGCCGCATCGCCTGCACAATGCGCTGGCGGCGCTCGCCTCCATCGCAGCGGCCGGGCTCGATCCAGCGCTGCTCGCGCCGACGCTCGGCGATGTCGGCATCATGACCGGCCGTGGCGTCGAGCAGACCGTCGGCGACATTGTTCTGATCGACGACAGCTTCAATGGCAACCCGGCCAGCATGGCGGCGGCGCTCGACAGTCTGCAGGCGCGACCGGTGCGGGGACGGCGGATCGCCATCATCGGCGACATGCTCGAGCTCGGCGACGAGGCGCCGGCCTATCATCAGGGGATGGTCGCTCATCTCGCGGGGGTCGACGGCGTCTATTGCGTCGGTCCGCTGATGCGTCACCTGTTCGACAGCCTGCCTCACGCGAAGCGGCTCGGCTGGCACGAGGATCCGGTGACTCTGGATCCCGGTCGGGTCGCGGCGCTGCTTGCGCCGGGCGACGTCGTCGTCATCAAGGGCAGCAAGAAGATCTTCTGGGTCAATAAGTTCGTGTCGAAGCTCGCCGCGGCGCTGCAGCGGCCCACTTGAAAATCGGGCGATATCGCGGCGCGGCAGAAGGATATTTTCCACTGGTGGTCGAAGCGGTCGTGCCGGATGGGTCATTCCGCCGGGCTATGATTCGCACCCGGCCCCGATCATGGTTAAAAGAGGCTGGACCGGATTCGCGACCGAATTCGTGTTCGCGGTCTCGGTGAGGCGGCATAGGCGGGTTGGATGTTCTACTGGTTGATCGAGCTGACGAATACGTTTCCGAGCCTGTCCGTCTTTCGCGGATTGCTGAACGTGTTCCGCTACATCACGTTCCGTACGGGCGGCGCCGTCGTCACCGGGGCGCTGTTCGTGTTCCTGTTCGGGCCCTGGATCATTGATCATCTTCGCCTGCGCCAGGGCAAGGGCCAGCCGATCCGCACCGACGGCCCGCAATCGCACATCATCAGCAAGAAGGGCACGCCCACGATGGGCGGCTTGATGATCTTGTCGGGCCTCGTCGTCTCCACCGTGCTGTGGGCCAATCCGCTCAACCCCTATGTTTGGATCGTGCTCGCGGTGACACTCGGCTTCGGCTTCGTCGGCTTCTATGACGATTATCTGAAGGTGACCAAGCAGTCGCATTCCGGCTTTGCCGGCAGACTGCGTCTGCTGATCGAGGCTGCGATCGCTCTGGTCGCCTGTTACGCGCTGGTGCGGCTCGGGCGCGATCCGTCCTCGACCGGGCTTGCCATTCCGTTCTTCAAGGATCTGGTGATCAAGTTCGGCTGGCTCTATGTCATCTTCGGAGCGTTCGTCATCGTCGGCGCCGGCAATGCCGTGAACCTGACCGACGGGCTCGACGGCCTGGCAATCGTGCCGGTGATGATCGCCTCCGCCAGCTTCGGCCTGATCGCCTATCTCGCCGGCAATGCGGTGTTCTCGGACTACCTGCAGATCCACTATGTCGCGGGCACTGGTGAGCTTGCCGTTCTGTGCGGCGCGGTGCTCGGCGCGGGCCTCGGCTTTCTCTGGTTCAACGCCCCGCCGGCGTCGATCTTCATGGGCGACACCGGCTCGCTGGCGCTCGGCGGCATGCTCGGATCGATCGCGGTCGCGGTGAAGCACGAGATCGTGCTGGCTGTCATCGGCGGCCTGTTCGTGCTGGAGGCCGTGTCGGTGATCGTGCAGGTCGCCTCGTTCAAGCTGACCGGCAAGCGCATATTCAAGATGGCGCCGATCCACCACCATTTCGAGCAGCTCGGCTGGACCGAGCCGCAGATCGTGATCCGGTTCTGGATCATCTCGGTGATGCTGGCGCTGGTCGGTCTCTCGACGCTGAAGCTGCGCTGACATGATCCCCGTCACCGCATTTGCCGACAAGACCGTCGCCGTGTTCGGGCTCGGCGGCTCGGGGCTGGCCTCGTGTCATGCCCTGCGGGCCGGCGGCGCCGAAGTGATCGCGGCCGACGACGGCGCCGATCGGATGACGGAAGCGGCGAAGGCGGGTTTCATCACCGCCGATTTGCGCACCGTCTCCTGGGCGAACTTCGCCGCGCTGGTGCTGGCGCCGGGCGTGCCGCTGACCCATCCCGTGCCGCATTGGACCGTATTGAAGGCGCGCGAGGCCGGGGTCGAGGTGATCGGCGACATCGAGCTGTTCTGCCGCGAGCGCAGGCGGCACGCGCCGGATGCGCCGTTCGTCGCGATCACCGGCACCAACGGCAAATCGACCACGACGGCGTTGATCGCGCATCTGATGCGCGTCGCCGGCTACGACACCCAGATGGGCGGCAATATCGGCACCGCGATCCTGTCCCTCGAGCCGCCGCGCATGGGCCGCGTCCACGTCATCGAGATGTCGTCCTACCAGATCGACCTGACACCATCGCTCGATCCGAGCGTCGGCATCCTGCTCAATGTCAGCGAGGATCACATCGACCGGCATGGCACGATCGAGAACTACGCGGCCGTAAAGGAGCGCTTGGTGGCGAATGTCCAGTCCAAGGGCTCCGCGATCGTCGGCGTCGACGACGGTTTCTCGCGCGCGATCGCCGACCGGCTCGACCGGGCCGGCAAGCGCGTCGTGCGCATCTCGGTTAAGAACCCGCTGGCGGACGGGCTGTATGTCGAGCACGAGACGATTGTGTGCAGTGCAGGCGGGGCCCGCAGCGAGGTCGCCCGGCTTGGCGGCATCGGCTCGCTGCGCGGCCAGCACAATGCTCAGAATGCGGCCTGCGCCGCCGCCGCGGCGCTCGCGATCGGTGTGAAGGAGGACGTGCTGCAGCAGGGGCTGCGCAGCTTCCCGGGCCTGGCGCATCGCATGGAGCAGGTCGGCCGTCGCGGCAACGTGCTGTTCGTGAACGACTCCAAGGGCACCAACGCAGACGCGACCGCGCACGCATTGTCGTCCTTCGCCGACATCTTCTGGATCGCCGGCGGCAAACCGAAGGCCGGCGGCATCACCGGCCTCGCGGGTTTCTTCCCGCGCATCCGCAAGGCCTATCTGATCGGCGAGGCGGCCGCGGAGTTCGCTGGCACGCTGGGCGACAAGGTGCCGCACGACATGTCCGGCACGCTGGAGGTCGCGGTCTCCCAGGCGGCCGCCGATGCGGAGGCCTCGGGACTGAAGGATGTCGTGGTGCTGCTGTCGCCGGCCTGCGCCTCCTTCGATCAGTTCCGCAACTTCGAAATCCGCGGCACGCATTTCCGCGACCTGGTGCAGGCGTTGCCGGGCGTGGAGCGGGTGGCCTGAGGCAGCATTGCCAGCGATTTTCTTAACCCTTCGATAACCATCCTGGGTGCCAATGGGCTGACACTCGGCTCAGGTGGACGCCCGATGCTCTCCCGTGAAGAACGCAATCCGCTGTCCGACTGGTGGTGGACGGTCGACAAGCCGCTGCTCGGCTCCATCCTCGCGCTGATGCTGTGCGGGGTGATCCTGTCGCTCGCGGCCAGCCCGCCGGTGGCGACTCGGATCGGGCTCGATCCGTTCCACTTCTTCAACCGCCACGTCCTGTTCCTGCTGCCGTCGTTCATCGTGCTGATCGGCGTTTCCTTCCTGTCGCCGCGCCAGATCCGGCGCAGCGCGCTGGTGGTGTTCACGATCGCCATCGTGCTGATCGTGCTGACGCTCGCGATCGGCCCGGAGGTGAAGGGCTCGCGGCGCTGGATCACGCTGATCGGCGTCAACATCCAGGCGTCCGAGGCGGCGAAGCCGGCCTTCGTCGTCGTTTCCGCCTGGCTGTTCTCGGAATCCGCGCGGCGGCCCGACATGCCGGCGACCACGATGGCGTTGGTGCTGCTGCTGATGCTGGTGTCGCTCCTGGTGATGGAGCCGGATTTCGGCCAGACCATGCTGATCCTGATGGTCTGGGGCTCGCTGTTCTTCATCGCCGGCATGCGCATGATCTGGGTTGCGGGCCTCGCGGGCGCCGCCGCCACCGGCCTGTTCGGCGCCTATCTCTTGGTCCCGCACGTCGCCGGCCGCATCAAGCGCTTCATGAACCCGGCCTCCGGCGACACCTTCCAGGTCGACACCGCGATGGAGGCGTTCTCCAACGGCGGCTGGTTCGGGCTGGGGCCGGGCGAGGGCATCGCCAAGCGCAGCCTGCCGGACAGCCACACCGATTTCGTGTTCGCGGTCGCTGCCGAGGAGTTCGGCATCATCCTGTGCCTGGCGCTGGTCGCGCTGTTTGCGTTCATCGTGATCCGCACGCTGTCGCGCGCCTATGCGACCGAGGATAGCTTTGCGCGCTTCGCGGCCTCGGGCCTCGCGATCCTGTTCGGTATCCAGGCGGCCATCAACATCTCGGTCAATCTGCAGTTGATCCCGGCCAAGGGCATGACCTTGCCCTTCATCTCCTACGGTGGCTCCTCGATCGTGTCGCTGGCCTATGGCGTCGGCATGATGCTGGCGCTGACCCGACAGCGGCCGCGGATGGAGCTCGAGGCCGGCGACGCAGCCGGCGCGCTGCGCAATTACGCTTAGGCTGCTGGCTCGCAATGACGAGACATTGCCTGTAAACAAGCGCGCATGACCTCAACCGCGCCTCTCATTCTGCTCGCGGCCGGCGGCACCGGCGGCCATCTGTTTCCGGCTGAAGCGCTCGGCGTCGAGCTGATCAGGCGCGGCTATCGCGTCCGTCTCGTCACCGACGCGCGCGCGCTGCGCTACAGCGGCCTGTTCACCAAGGACATGATCGACGTGGTGCCGAGCGAGACGGTGCGCAGCCGCTCGCCGGTCGCGCTCGCGCGCACCGCGCTGCTGCTCGGCACCGGCACCATCGCGGCCTTCAACCTGATGCGGCGGCTCAAGCCCGCGGCCGTGATCGGCTTCGGCGGCTATCCGACCGTGCCGCCGCTGCTGGCGGCGCGCCTCGCCGGCGTGCCCAGCCTGATCCACGACGCCAATGCCGTGCTCGGCCGCGCCAATCGTTTCCTGTCCGCGCATGTGAAGGCGATTGCAACCTCGTTGCCGGGCGTGCTCGACCGCGATCCCGCGCTGGCCGGCAAGACGACCACGGTCGGCACCCCGATGCGACCTGCAATCCTCGAAGCCGCGGGCGTGCCCTATGTCCCGCCGGAGACCGCCGGGCCGCTGCGGTTGCTCGTCGTCGGCGGCAGCCAGGGCGCGCGCATCATGAGCGACATCGTGCCCGGCGCGATCGAGCGGCTGGAGCCGGCGCTGTGGGGCCGTCTGGTGCTGACCCAGCAGGTGCGCCAGGAGGACATGGCGCGGGTGCGCGCGGTCTATGACCGGCTCAAGATCAATGCCGATCTGCAACCCTTCTTCACCGACCTGCCGGCGCGGCTCGCCGCCAATCACCTCGTGATCTCGCGTTCCGGCGCCGGCACCGTGGCCGAGCTCGCCGCGATCGGCCGGCCCTCGATCCTGGTGCCGCTGCCGGGCGCCATCGACCAGGACCAGTTCGCGAATGCCGGCGTGCTGTCGGACGCGAGCGCCGCGATCCGGATCGTGCAGAGCGAATTCACCTCCGACAGGCTGGCCTCCGAGATCTCGGCGCTCGCCGCCGAGCCGACGCGTCTCGCCGCGATGGCCCAGGCTGCGCGCACAGCCGGGCGGCTCGATGCCGCGGAACGGCTGGCCGATCTCGTGATCAGGACGGCGGCGCTCTAGTCGCGCAAGCGCACGGTGATCCCATGATGAACCGGAGCTCCGACAATGGCGCTGTCCTGCTTGACGATCATCCGATGCACTTGCGGCGCCATCCGTCCTTTGTGCCTGTGCTCGTCGGATTTTGCGACCAGCTGATTGCGCCGCTGCGCGGTCAACGCCTGATGATCAAGCTGTTCGGTCAGCGCGCTCCGACGGAAATCGCTGCGCACATCGTGATGATGCACATGTCGGCGCGCAAGCCGGTCGAGCGGCCGACCCTGACACGCCTGCAGAGGCGGCTGCCGGGTCCGCGGCAGACGGCGGCGTTCGTCGCGGTGTTGCGCGGTCTGTCGCTGGTGACCGTCGAGCGCGATCCCGAGGATGCTCGTATCCGCTACCTGGTGCCCGGCCCCGTCATCCTCGAGGGGCTGCGAGGCTGGCTTGCCATGCATCTGGATTGCCACGCCCGATTGACGCATGCCGGCGGACTGAGCCTTCGTCTGCAGGATGACGCCGCGTTCTATGCGGAGACGATCCGGCAATGTGCGAGCTGGCTGTGCCGCGACAATCGGCCCCTGACGGGATTTCCCGATCTCGCCTGGACCGACGAGCACGACAGCGGCATCCATCTGGCGCTGACGCTCGTCGCCCGGTCCGCCGTTGGGCGCGAGGCCGTCGCGATTTCGACGGCGGAGCTTGCGACCTCGCTCGGCGTCTCGCGCTCCCATATCCGCAACCTGCTGACGACCATGGAGGGGCGCGGTCTGCTGCGCTTCGGCGACGGGCGCCGGCATCTGATACTGACGCCGGGTTTCGTGGCCTCCGTGGAGGCCTGGTTCTGCCACCAGGTGTGTTGGCTCGCGGCCGCAGCCGCGCGTGCGGATCGCGTGCTGCGGCCAGCTTGAGGCGTCAGATCATCGTGACCCGGCCGGTGCCGATGTCATAGATGCCGCCCACGATCTTCACCTTGCCCTCGGCGACCATGCGGCCGAGAATCGGCTTGGCGGTCGACAGGCGCCGGACGTTGCTGCGCACGTTCTCTGCGGTGGCTTCGGCCAGCAGATCCTGCGGCTTCTTCGCGATCGCAGCCTCGACGCCGGGTTTGAGTGCATTGATCAGTGCGGGCAGGTGGCCTGGCAGCTTGGTGCCGTCCTTGAGTACCTTGATCGTCGCATCGATGGCGCCGCAGCCGCTGTGACCGAGCACCAGCACGAGAGGCGTGCCGAGGAACTTGACGCCATATTCGAGGCTGGCGAGACCGTCGTCGTTGACGAAATTGCCGGCGACCCGGACCACGAACAGCTCACCGGGCGCTTGATCGAACACCAGCTCGGGGGCGACCCGGGCATCGGCGCAGCTCACGATCGCGGCGATCGGGTATTGGGCCGCGGCGCGCGCTGCCCGGCCGGCCGAGAAATCCTTGTTGTCGAGGTTGCCGGCGACGTAGCGCGCGTTGCCATCGACGATGCGCTTCATCGCGTCGTCCGGAGAGATGGCGTTGGGGGGCATCGCGCTGTCGCTCGCCTGCTTGGCTTCTTTGGCAAACGCCGGAAGTGCGCCGACCGCCGCGGCAGCCAGCACTGCGCCGCCGCCGAGCAGCCGGCGCCGGGACAATACGGGAGGGTGCGTTTCACACAGCGAGCACATCGACGAGGGTTCTCCATCAAAGATTGAAATATGCGTGCCCGGCACGCCGGCCGCCCGCTACTCATGCCACGCGAACTGACGCGGTGAGCGCGCAAAAATTGCAGGTATCCTGTTGGGAGGGGGCAGCGTGGGATCGCGCTTAACAATTTGTGAAAGGTGGGATCGAGCGGGAACTCCTGGCCGATCGCGCCGGCTGGGCTGCCAAAATCGGCCAAAATCGGGCGAACGGCTGAGAATTTGGCAGTTCTTACGGCCTGGCCGGACTTGTCCAGGTCGGTCATGTCTTGCAAGAAGGGCTGACGATTCGCGGCCGCTCCCCTCCCACCGGGCGCCCGGAACCCTTGAGACGAGATGCCCCCATGAGACTGCCGCGCGAGATCGGACCCATCCACTTCGTCGGGATCGGCGGCATCGGCATGAGCGGTATCGCCGAGGTGCTGTGCAATCTCGGCTATACGGTGCAGGGCTCGGACGCCTCGGACAATGCGAACGTCGCACGCCTGCGCGAGAAGGGCATCACCGTCAGCGTCGGGCACAAGGCCGAGAACATCGCGGGTGCGGACGTCGTCGTCGTCTCGACGGCCATCAAGCGCGACAATCCCGAGCTGATGGCAGCGCGCGCCCAGCGCATTCCCGTCGTCCGGCGTGCCGAGATGCTGGCCGAGCTGATGCGGCTGAAGAGCTGCGTCGCCATCGCCGGCACCCATGGCAAGACAACGACCACCTCGATGGTCGCGGCGCTGCTCGATGCTGGCGGGCTCGATCCCACCGTCATCAATGGCGGCATCATCAATGCCTATGGCACCAATGCGCGGCTCGGCGCCGGCGAATGGATGGTGGTCGAGGCCGACGAGAGCGACGGCACCTTCCTGAAGCTGCCGGCGGATGTCGCCATCGTCACCAATGTCGATCCCGAGCATCTCGATCACTTCAAGACCTTCGAGGCCGTGCAGGATGCCTTCCGCGCCTTCGTCGAGAACGTGCCGTTCTACGGCTTCGCCGTGATGTGCATCGATCATCCGGTGGTGCAAACGCTGGTCGGAAAGATCGAGGACCGCCGCATCATCACCTACGGCGTCAACCCGCAGGCCGATGTCCGCCTTGTCGACCTCGCGCCGATGGGCGGCGGCTCGTCATTCAAGGTCGTGTTCCGCGACCGCAAGAGCGGTGAGACGCACGAGATTGCCGACATCGCGCTGCCGATGCCAGGCCGGCACAATGCCTCGAACGCAACGGCGGCGATCGCGGTCGCGCGCGAGCTCGGCCTGTCCGACGAGGCCATCCGCAAGGCGATTGCTGGCTTCGGCGGCGTCAAGCGCCGCTTCACCCGCACCGGTGAATGGAATGGCGTTACCGTGATCGATGACTACGGTCACCATCCGGTCGAGATCGCGGCGGTACTGAAGGCGGCGCGCGAATCCACCAATGGCAAGATCATCGCTGTGGTGCAGCCGCATCGCTACACCCGCCTGCAGTCCCTGTTCGAGGAGTTCTGCACCTGCTTCAACGATGCGGACGCCGTCGTCGTCGCCGACGTCTATGCAGCAGGCGAAGCCCCGATCGAAGGCGTCGATCGCGACCATTTCGTGCTCGGCCTGCGCGCCCACGGCCATCGCGACGTGGTGCCGCTGCCGAAGGCCGCGGACCTCGCCGGCATCGTCAAGGGCCTCGCCAAGCCGGGCGATCTCGTCGTGTGCCTCGGCGCCGGCAACAACATCACGCAATGGGCCTACGCGCTGCCCGGCGAGTTGAAGGCGCTGGGATGAGGGCGGTGTCGTTGGGCGAGCTGGCAGCTACGCGGCATACTCTGCTCTCTCCCCCCTTGTGGGGGAGAGGTGGAGAGGGGGGGACCACGAGCGCCGGCACCTGGGGCTCACCCCCCTCCCTGACCCTCCCCCACAAGGGGGGAGGGAACGGAGAGTGCGTGCCGACCCTGACGATGTCGGCGCACGATGTGAGAGCAGCCGCGTGAGTTTCCCCGACGTCACCCCCGAGCTCAAAGCCGCAATGCCGGAGCTGCGCGGGCGGCTCCTCGCCAACGAGAGTCTCGCGCCTCTCACCTGGTTTCGCGTCGGCGGACCGGCGCAGGTGCTGTTCACGCCGGCGGATGCCGACGACCTCGCCTACTTCCTCAAGCACCTGTCCAGTGATCTGCCGCTCTACGTCATCGGCGTCGGCTCCAACCTGATCGCGCGCGACGGCGGCGTGCCGGGCGTCGTGATCCGGCTGGCGCCGCGCGCGTTCGGCGAGGTCAAGGCGGAGGGCGATATCGTGACCGCCGGCACCGCCGCGCTCGACAAGCGCGTCGCCGAGATCGCGGCGTCGGCCAATCTCGCGGGCCTGGAATTCCTGTTCGGTATTCCCGGCACGATCGGCGGCGCGCTGCGGATGAATGCCGGCGCCAATGGCGGCGAGACAAAGGACATCCTGGTCGAGGCGATCGCGATTGACCGCCATGGCAAGACGCACCGCTTCGACAATGCCGAGATGAAGTTCACCTATCGCGCGAGCGGCGTCGATCCGTCGCTGATCTTCACGGCAGCGCGCTTCCGCGGCACGCCGTCGGCGCCGGAGGCGATCCGGGCGCGCATGGCCGAGGTGCAGGCGCATCGTGAGACGGCGCAGCCGATCCGCGAGAAGACCGGCGGCTCGACCTTCAAGAATCCGCCGGGACATTCCGCCTGGAAGCTGGTCGATGCCGCCGGCTGCCGCGGTCTCAAGGTCGGCGGCGCCCAGGTTTCAGAAATGCACTGCAACTTCCTGATCAACACCGGCAACGCCACCGCTGACGACATCGAGACTCTCGGCGAGACCGTGCGCGAGCGGGTCAAGGCGAGTTCGGGCATCGAGTTGCAGTGGGAGATCAAGCGGATCGGAGTCAAGGCGAGCTGATCGCCCCCCCTGCTCAAGTGACGTCAGCGCAATCGCGACTGCGGTTGTGAGATCAACCGAGAAGACATTGATGCGCACCACGATTTTGTTCGGCGGCTCCAACAAGGAGCGCCTCGTCTCGGTCGCCAGCGCCAAAGCGCTGCATGCCGCGCTGCCCGAGGCTGACCTCTGGTTCTGGGAGGCCGACGACACGGTGCATCAGGCGAGCGGCCCGGCGCTCACGGCTCATGCCAAGCCGTTCGAGGAGCCGTTCACCGCCGATGGTGAGAGTATCGGGACGCTCGCCGAGGCGCTCGATCGCGCCAGGGCCGAGGATCGGGTTCTGGTGCTCGGTCTCCACGGTGGCCGGGCGGAGAATGGCGAGCTTCAACTGATGTGCGAGCTTCGCGGCGTGCCGTTCACCGGCTCGAGCTCGGCCGCCTCGCACCTCGCCTTCGACAAGGTTGCCGCCAAGCGCTTCGCCGTGCTCGGCGGGGTCACAGCGGCCGAGGGCGTCGCGTTCGATGACGCCGAAGCGGCGCTGGCGCGCTACGGCCGGCTGATCGCCAAGCCGGTGAAGGACGGATCGAGTTTTGGGCTGATCTTCGTCAACGCCAGCCAGGACCTCGTTGCCGTCAAAGCGGCGGCCGCGACCGAGGAGTACCTGATCGAGCCGTTCGTCACCGGAACGGAAGCGACCTGCGGCGTGCTCGAGCAGGGAGACGGCTCGCTGATCGCGCTGCCGCCGATCGAGATCCTCCCCGCCGACGGCGCCTTCAACTATTTCGCGAAGTACCTCGCCGCGGCGACGAAGGAGATCTGTCCCGGCCGCTTCAGTCCGGAGGTGACGGTCGCGCTGCAGACGGAGGCGATCAAGGCGCATCGCGCGCTGTCCTGCGGCGGCTATTCGCGGACCGACTTCATCGTCTCGGCCAATGGTCCCGTTTATCTCGAGACCAATACGCTGCCCGGGCTGACCGCGGCCTCGCTGTATCCCAAGGCGCTCGCGGCGCAGGGGATCGCTTTTGTCGATTTCCTCAATCAGCAGATCGCCTTGGCGGAGGGGCGCAGCCGTCGATCCGGCGTTCGGTAGACGCCCCGCAGGAACCCGGCCCGGCGTCTCCCGGTGGTTCCTGTAACCCGTAAAATGCTTAAGAATTCCGGGCAAGGTCCTCATAAATCGGAGAAAAAATTCGTCTCCCCGGACCGATTTTACTTTTTGTTTACCAGGACGTCCGAAGGTTAATGCTGGCGCCTCAGTGGTGCTCGGCTGCCGGGTCGTGACGTCACGCATCGCGACGTCACCAGCGTCCGGCGGGCCGGGAGCGCAGGCGTGGGTCCGCGAGTATCTGCGGGCGCAACAGTTTGATGAGCTCGTGCAATGGATGGTGCAGGACGCCTCGCTCGATCGCAGAGGCCTCAAGCGAACCTGAAAGCCGCTGCCCTTGGCGCGGCAATCCTGCTGCGCGAGTATGTCTCGGCCCGCCTTCCGCGTATCGGCTTCGCGCACGGCGGCACGAAGCAAGGCTGGCGGTCGAGCCGAAGAGATCTGGCGTCGATGCAGGCCGCGCGCGCGCCGATGGTCGAGCGCGAGGCGCCGCCGCGCGTGGTCGAGCTCGTCGAGCGCTATTTGCCGCGCCGGCTCGGCACCGTGGCGACCGTGGTGCTCTTGTTCGGCAGCGTCTGGCTCGGCATCGTCAAGGGCGGCCACGCCCAGGACGTCAGCGCGGCCCTGTCCGACACCCGCAATGCCCTGGCCAATGCGGCCGGCTTCCGCATCACGGCCGTGGCGATCAATGGCCGCAAGCAGCTCACCCAGGACGAGATCCTCGCCGTCGGCGGCGTCACCGGCCGCTCCTCGTTGCTGTTCCTCGATGCCGCCGCCGTGCGCGACAGGCTCAAGGCCAACCCCTGGATCGCCGACGCCACGGTGCAGAAGTTCTTTCCGAACCAACTGCAGATCGACGTCGTCGAGCGCAAGGCGTTCGCGCTCTGGCAGCAGGAGGGCCGCCTCTCGGTCATCGCCGATGACGGCGCCGTGCTCGAGCAATATGTCTCGCGCCGTTTCCTGACCCTGCCGCTCGTGGTCGGCAAGGGAGCCGAAAGCCGCGCGCGTGATTTCCTGGCGCTGCTCGCCCGCTACCCGCAGGTGCGCGCGGTCACCAAGGCCGCCGTGTTCGTCGGCGAGCGTCGCTGGAACCTGCGGACCAAGGACGGCCTCGATATTCGCCTGCCCGAGCACGATGTCGGTAATGCGCTCGCGACCCTGACCCAGCTCGACCAGGACGACAAGCTGTTCTCGCGCGACATCGTCGCCATCGACTTGCGGCTGTCGGACCGGCTGACGGTGCAACTGTCCGAGGACGCAGCGAAGGCGCACGACGAGCTGTTCAAGGACAAGAAGTCCAAGAAGAAGGCCGGTGACGCATGACCGGCTTCGATCGCCAGACTCCGAAGACGCGCCCGATGGGCCAGAAGCGCACCGCGCTTGTGGCCTCTCTCGATGTCGGCACCAGCAAGATCGCCTGCATGATCGCGCGGCTGAAGCCGGCGCCGCCCAGCGACGCGCTGCGCGGCCGCACCCACACGGTCGAGTTGATCGGCTACAGCCAGATCCAGTCGCGCGGCGTCAAGGCCGGCGCCGTCGTCGATCCCGTCGAATGCGAGCAGGCCGTGCGGCAGGCGGTCGCGCTGGCCGAGCGCATGGCCAAGGTGCGGGTCGAGTCCGTGCTGCTGCCGGTCGCCGGCGGCCGCGTCATGGGCCATCTGATCGAGGCCACCTCGGACATTCGCGGCGGCGCCGTGACCCAGGCCGATGTCAGCCGCGTGACCTCAACCGGCATGCACCACGCCACCGGTGACGGGCGCGCGGTGCTGCATGCCTTGCCCGTCGGCTACACGCTCGATGGCGTGAAGGGCATCCGCGACCCGCGCGGCATGCTGGCGCGGCAGTTCGGCGTCGACATGAACGTCGTCACGACCGACGCCACCGTGGCCAAGAACCTGATGCTCGTGGTCGAGCGCTGCCACCTCAACGTCGAGGCCATGGCGGCAAGCCCGTATGTTGCCGGGTTGTCGGTGCTGACCGACGACGAGGCCGATCTCGGCGCGGCGGTGGTCGAAATGGGGGCCGGCACCACGACGATCGCGATCTATTCCGGCGGCCGCTTCGTCCATGCCTCCGGTTTTGCGCTCGGCGGGCATCACGTGACCATGGATCTTGCGCGCGGACTATCAGCGTGCATTGCAGATGCCGAGCGAATCAAGACGTTATATGGCACGGTGCTGACTGGCGGGTCCGACGCGCGTGAGTTGATGTCTGTTCCGACGGCCGGTGACAACGAGCGGGATGTTCCGCAGATCGTGTCCCGCGCCACCATCGCGAACATCGTCAGGCACCGCGCAGAGGAGATTTTTGAAATGGTCCGCGACCGGCTGAAGGATTCGCCCTTTGCGGCAGAACCCAAGGCGCGCGTCGTCCTTAGCGGAGGCGCCTCCCAGCTGACGGGGCTGGTCGAGCTTGCGACCCGGATCCTCGACCGCCCGGTGCGCGTCGGCCGTCCGCTCGGTTTCGGCCGTCTCCCCAACGAGGCCAAGAACGCCGCCTTCGCGGTGCCCACCGGGCTTCTGGTCTATCCGCAATACGCGCACCTGGAACACGTCGAACCGCGGCATACGCGGCAGGTCGGGACAGGAACCGACGGCTACTTCGGAAAGGTCGGACGATGGCTACGCGAGGGCTTCTGATGACCGGCTTCCACCCCATGCGATTTTCAACAACACCAACCGCGGCCGGCGGCCGGGGCGAACCCACCCGCGCGTGATCGAGAGGCAATCATGGCACTCACTATTACCCCTCCTGATATCCACGAGCTGAAGCCCCGGATCACCGTGTTCGGTGTCGGCGGCGCGGGCGGCAACGCCGTCAACAACATGATCACGGCCGGCCTGCAGGGGGTGGACTTCGTGGTCGCCAATACCGACGCGCAGGCGCTGACCATGTCCAAGGCTCAGCGCATCATCCAGATGGGCACGCAGGTGACCCAAGGCCTCGGCGCCGGCTCGCAGCCGGACGTCGGCGCCGCCGCCGCGCAGGAGGTGATCGACGAGATCCGCGATCATCTCTCGGGCGCCAACATGGTGTTCGTGACCGCCGGCATGGGTGGCGGAACGGGCACCGGTGCAGCTCCGGTCATTGCCAAGACCGCGCGCGAGATGAACATTCTCACCGTGGGCGTCGTCACCAAGCCGTTCCACTTCGAGGGCGCGCGCCGCATGCGCACCGCGGAGTCGGGCATCTCCGAGCTGCACAAGGTCGTCGACACGCTGCTGATCATCCCGAACCAGAACCTGTTCCGGGTCGCCAACGAGAAGACCACCTTCGCCGACGCCTTCGCGATGGCCGACCAGGTGCTCTATTCCGGCGTCGCCTGCATCACCGACCTGATGGTCAAGGAAGGCCTGATCAACCTCGACTTCGCCGACGTCCGCGCTGTCATGCGTGAGATGGGCAAGGCGATGATGGGCACCGGCGAAGCCTCCGGCGACAAGCGCGCGCTCACCGCCGCCGAAGCCGCCATCGCCAACCCGCTGATCGACGATTCGTCGATGAAGGGCGCGCGCGGCCTCCTGATCTCGATCACCGGCGGCAAGGATCTCACGCTGTTCGAGGTCGACGAAGCTGCGACCCGTATCCGCGAGGAGGTCGACCAGGACGCCAACATCATCGTCGGCGCCACCTTCGACGAATCGCTCGACGGGCTGATTCGGGTCTCGGTGGTCGCGACCGGCATCGAGCAGGCGCAGTTCAACCGGAACGTCACGACCTCACAGCCGGCGGCGGCTGTCGCTCCGATTGCCGCCGCCCCGACCGCTGCCGCGGGTCTCCCTGAAAGCCGCCTCGCCGATCTGACTGCGCGCCTGCGCGCCGACAATCAGCGCCTGGCTGAACGCGCCGCCAAGCTCGAGCAGCAGGCGTCGCAGGCTCCGGCCGTCGCCGCCGCGGCGCCCGCGCCGATGGCGCCTGCGCCGCGTCCGGCGCCGAATCTCGAGCGCGACACGCTGGCCGCCGTTGCCGCCGCAATGGCAAGCGAGCCCGCGCCCTCGGCTGCCCCGGCGCCGGCAGCCTCTTATGGCGACGTGACGGTCCGCCCGATTGCGCAGAAGCCGTCCCTGTTCCCGGAGCCCGAGGCGCAGCGCGCGGCTCCGATCGAGCCGGCGGCCCCGCCCGAGACCTTCATTCCCCAGGCCGCTGAGCGGGTTCCGGTCCGCGCGCCGCGCATGCCCAAGTTCGAGGACCTGCCGATGCCGGCCCAGGCCGAGATCCGTCAGGCGAGGGGCGACGAGGGCGACGAGCATCCGCAGAAGACCCGAATGTCGCTGCTGCAGCGTCTCGCCAATGTCGGTCTCGGCCGCCGGGACGAGGACGCCGAGCCGCCGCTGCCGGTGCGGACCGCGGGTCCTGCCATGCCGCAGATGCCGCCCCTGCCGGAACGTAAGTCGCAGCGGAACGTTGCTCAGCAGGTTGCGAGCCACGAATCGCCTGTCTCGGAATATGCCCGCCGTCCCGCGCCGCAGGGTCTGGACGTCCATGGCCGTCCTGCGCCTGTGTCCCCGGCGCCACAGGGAGACGACCATTTGGATATCCCGGCCTTCCTCCGCCGGCAGGCAACCTGAGAATTGTTACAGCCCTGATGGTGCTGAACAGGCCCGGCTCGCGAGAGCCGGGCCTTTTCCATGGGCCGCCGGGGCTCCGTGATTGCCGTTCAACTAACTGATTTTAAATGATTAATTATTCTTTCGGTGTTTAGATCGGGAACCGGGAGGGTTAAGGCCTCGTTCCAGTTTGGTTAAGGGTTGGCGCGAATACGGCAGAGATGGGGTAACAATCCGTAAAGAAGCGTGAGTTGGCGCTCTTTGGGGCTCTCGTTAAGTTCTGCCGTGACTTGGGGATGCCTGAAAGTGAGTCGGTTCGCGAGGGGCGGGCTGACGAGGGATCAGGCGGGGTCTTGGGCGATCGTCGATGAAATTCAGCCGGCAAACAACGCTTCGTTCGCAAGCCACCGTCACCGGTGTAGGCGTCCACTCTGGCGCGCCTGTCAGCCTGACGATCGGGCCTGCGCCGATCGATGCGGGGATCGTGTTCCTCCGCACCGGCCTCGATGGCGCCGACCGCGAGGTCCAGGCGTCCTTCGGCTCGGTGATCGCCACCGAGTTGGCGACGGTGCTCGGTGACCGCAACGGTCCGCTGGTGTCCACCGCCGAGCATGTTCTCGCCGCGCTGCGCGGCATGGGTGTCGACAATGCGCTGATCGAGGTCGATGGTCCCGAGGTTCCGATCATGGATGGCAGTGCGGCACCGTTCGTCGCTGCCATCGACCAGGCCGGGATCGTCAATCAGTCGGCTCCGCGGCGCTACATTCAGGTGCTCAAGCCGGTCCAGGTGACCATCGGCGCCTCCACGGGCGAGCTGCGTCCAAACAGCTCCGGCTTCTGGGTCGAAGCCGAAATCGATTTCACCAACCCCGTGATCGGCCGCCAAGCCTATCATTTCGAGCTCAGCCCCGAGCGCTTCCGCCGCGAGATCGCCCGCGCCCGCACCTTCGGCTGCATGAGCGACGTGTCGCGACTGTGGAGCGCCGGCTTCGCGCTCGGTTCGTCCTTCGACAACACGCTTGTGTTCGACGAGGACCGCCTGCTCAATCCCGAAGGTCTGCGCTACGCCGACGAATGTGCCCGCCACAAGGTGCTGGATGCGATCGGCGATCTAGCGCTGGCCGGCCTGCCGATGCTCGGAACCTATCGTTCGGTCCGTGGCGGTCACAAGCTCAACCATGCGGTGCTGACTGCTCTGATGGCGGATCGCACGGCTTGGCGGATCGTCGAAGGCGAGACCGTGCGGCGTCCCCGCGTGGCCGCGGAGGTCGTTGGCGGCATGGTCGGTGGCATGGTTGCGCCGGCCTACGGCCCGGACGTGTCCTGAGCGTCGTCCTGCCGCTCAGCTGATCCGTCGACGGGGTTGCGCGACGCGCGACATTGCCGGGAGCTTTGCTTTCGACTTCGTTCGGTTTTTTCCGGCTGCTTTTTTGTCAATGTTTGTTTCTGGCCACGTCTTCTCCGTGGCTGGATCATCGGCATTTCGATGTTTTCCAACGGCTTCCTCAGCGGTAACCATGATGCGTGGCGGCAGCCTCGGTGTTGCCTTAATCCGGGCGGATTGGCTTCCTATGCGGTTGGTTGATGAAGTGTTTTCGGCTAGAGAGGCCGGGGCCGCGTGATGCGTGCCACTGGCGGGGCTCTTCCTTCGCGGTCATGAAGCGACCTTCATGGTGCACGGCGTAGATCAGATCACAGGCATCGGGTTCCAAAGAAGCATGTCGATACAGCGTCTCACGCGCGACCTCCGTCATCCCGCAGCAAGCATCGGCCGGCTCCGGCTCGCCGCGTCGCTGATCCTGCTGGCGCTGCCGTTGAGCGGCTGCGGCACCGGCGGACTCTGGGACAAGTTCCTCGCCAAGGACGACACCTTCGTCGATGAGCCCGCGGACAAGCTCTACAATGAGGGCTTGTACCTGATGAACGAGAAGAAGGACGTCAAAGGCGCGACCAAGAAGTTCGAGGAGGTCGACCGCCAGCATCCTTATTCCGACTGGGCCCGCAAATCGCTGCTGATGTCGGCCTACGCCTCCTATCAGGCCGGCGACTACGATGGCTGCATCGGCGCCGCCACCCGCTACGTGACCCTGCACCCGGGCAGCCCGGACGCGGCCTATGCGCAATACCTGATCGCTGCCTCGCATTACGACCAGATCCCGGACATCAGCCGCGACCAGGGCCGGACCGAGAAGGCCATCGCCTCCCTCGAAGAGGTGGTGCGTAAATATCCGACCTCCGAATACGCCACCAATGCCAAGGCCAAGATGGAGGGCGCCCGCGACCAGCTCGCCGGCAAGGAAATGGATGTCGGCCGCTATTACATGCAGAAGCGCGACTACACGGCCGCCATCAACCGCTTCAAGGCGGTGGTGACGCAGTATCAGACCACGCGGCACGTCGAGGAAGCGCTGTATCGCCTGACCGAGGCCTACATGACGATCGGCATCGTCGGCGAGGCCCAGACCGCGGCGGCCGTGCTCGGGCACAATTTCCCCGACAGCAAGTGGTACAAGGACGCCTACAATCTCGTGAAGTCGGGCGGCGTCGAGCCCGAGGAGAACAAGGGCTCCTACATCTCGCGCGCCTTCAAGAAGCTCGGCCTGGGCTGAGCAATCGGCCGGATCGCTCGTTTGGTCTGGCTTTGTTCTATATTCTTGTTTTGTTCTCTATTTGCTGCTAGCATCGAGTCGTTCGCTCAGGGGCGTTCCGCCCCGTTACGAAGGACTTCGGTTCCATGCTGGCGCGACTGTCGATCCGTGACATCGTCCTGATCGAACGACTCGATCTCGAATTCTCCCATGGACTTGCGGTGCTGACCGGCGAGACCGGTGCCGGCAAGTCGATCCTGCTGGACGCCTTCGCTCTCGCGCTCGGCGGTCGCGGCGACGCCAGCCTGGTGCGCCACGGGGCCGACCAGGGGCAGGTCACGGCCGTGTTCGAGATCGGCAAGGATCATCCCGCCGCCAGGATCCTCGCCGCCAACGGCCTGGATGCCAATGGCGAGATGATCCTGCGCCGCGTCCAGTTCGGCGACGGCCGCACCCGCGCCTTCATCAACGACCAGTCGGTCAGCGTGCAGACGCTGAAAGCGATCGGCGCCACCCTGGTCGAGATCCATGGCCAGCATGATGAGCGTGCGCTGGTCGATGCCGCCACCCACCGCCGGCTGCTGGATGCCTTTGCGGGCCTGGAGAAGGACGTCGCCGCGGTCGAGGCCCTCTGGGCGGCCCGCCGGACCGCGGTCACGGCGCTCGACGAGCACCGGGCGGGCATGGAGCGCGCGGCCCGCGAGGCCGACTATCTGCGGCATGCCTCGGACGAGCTGAAGAAGCTGGCGCCGAAGGAGGGCGAGGAGACGCAGCTCGCCGCCCGCCGCACGGCCATGATGCAGGGCGAGAAGATCGCGGGCGATCTGCGCGACGCGCAGGATGCGGTCAGCGGCAACCAGTCGCCGATCGCCGCGCTGGCCGCGGCCGTTCGCCGGCTGGAGCGACGCGCGGTCAGCTCGCCCGCGCTGGTCGATCCGGCGGTGAAGGCGATCGATTCGGCGATCAACGCCCTGGAGGAGGCCGATCAGCATCTGACGGTGGCGCTCGCGGCCACCGATTTCGATCCGCTGGAGCTGGAGCGCATCGAGGAGCGGCTGTTCGCGCTGCGCGCGGCTGCGCGCAAATATTCGACGCCGGTGGATGGGCTGGCGGCCTTGGCTGCCAAATATGCCGCGGATGTCGTCCTGATCGATGCCGGCGCCGAGCAGTTGAAGAAGCTGGAGGCGGCGGCGGCAACAGCCGATGCGCGCTATGCCGCGGCGGCGGCCAAGCTGTCGGCGGCGCGGACCAAGTCGGCGGAGAAGCTGAACCGGGCCGTCCATGCCGAACTCGCCCCGCTCAAGCTGGAGCGCGCCAAGTTCATGACCCAGGTCGACAGCGACGCCGAGGCGCCGGGGCCGGAGGGCATCGACCGTGTCGAGTTCTGGGTCCAGACCAATCCGGGCACGCGGCCGGGCCCGATGATGAAGGTCGCCTCGGGCGGCGAGCTGTCGCGGTTCCTGCTGGCGCTCAAGGTCGTGCTGTCCGACCGCGGCTCGGCGCCGACCTTGGTGTTCGACGAGATCGACACGGGCGTTGGCGGCGCGGTCGCGGATGCCATCGGCGCCCGGCTGGCGCGGCTCGCGCACGGGGTTCAGGTGATGGCCGTGACCCATGCGCCGCAGGTCGCGGCCAGGGCGGACCAGCATCTCCTGATTTCCAAGGATGCGCTGGATCGCGGCAAGCGTGTCGTCACCCGGGTCAACACGCTCGCCACCCTGCACCGCCGCGAGGAGATCGCCCGCATGCTGGCCGGCGCCGAGGTCACCGCCGAAGCCCGCGCCGCCGCCGACCGGCTGCTGGAGGCTGCGGCGGCGTAGCTGGAAACGGAGCGGGCCGAACGCTTTGGCTCCGGCGTGCGCATTGTGTACACCGTCGTTTCGGAACGGCCTCCGGGCCGTCCCGCAACGACGAGCAGATCATACGCATGCCCAAGACAGCAAAACCGAAGCAGCTCATCGACGTTGCCGATCTCACCAAGGCCCAGGCCAAGGTGGAATGGAAACGGCTGGCGCTGGAGCTCGAGACCCACGACAGGCTCTATTATCAGGATGACGCGCCGAAGATCTCGGACGGCGCCTATGACGAGCTGCGTCGCCGCTTCAATGCGATCGAGAAGCGTTTCCCTGAGCTCGTCAGCAGCGAGTCTCCGTCGCAGAAGGTCGGCGCCGCGCCCTCCGGCCGGTTCAAGAAAGTGCGGCACGCGGTGCCGATGCTGTCGCTCGACAACGCCTTCGCCGAGGAGGACGTGCGCGACTTCGTCGGCCGCATTGCGCGCTTCCTCAAGCTTGCCGACGATCGCATCGATTTCTCGGCCGAGCCGAAGATCGACGGGCTGTCGATGTCGCTGCGTTACGAGGGCGGCGAGCTGGTCACCGCCGCGACGCGTGGTGACGGCGCCGAGGGGGAGGACGTCACCGCCAACATCCGCACCCTGAAGGACGTGCCGCACAAGCTGCACGGCCGCAACCTGCCCGACATCTGCGAAGTGCGCGGCGAGGTCTACATGACCAAGCAGGCCTTCCTCGCGCTCAACGAGCGCCAGAAGGAAGCGGGCGACACCATCTTCGCCAACCCGCGCAACTCCGCCGCAGGCTCGCTGCGGCAGAAGGATCCGGCCATCACCGCCTCGCGTCCCCTCGGCTTCTTCGCCTATGCCTGGGGTGAAATGAGCGCGATGCCGGCGGAGACGCAGAGCGGCATGATCAAATGGTTCGAGCGCTGCGGCTTCACGACCAATCCGCTCACCAGGCTCTGCCACTCGGTGGAGGAACTGATCGCGTTCCATCGTCACATCGAGGAGCAGCGTGCCGAGCTCGACTACGACATCGACGGGGTCGTCTACAAGGTCGACCGCATCGACTGGCAGGAGCGGCTCGGCTTCGTGTCACGCACGCCGCGTTGGGGCATCGCGCACAAGTTTCCGGCCGAGCGCGCCATGACCGTGCTCAAGGACATCGAGATCCAGGTCGGCCGCACCGGCTCGTTCACGCCGGTCGGCAAGCTTGAGCCGGTCGGTGTCGGCGGCGTCATCGTGCAGAACGTGACGCTGCACAATGAGGACTACATCAAGGGGATCGGCAACAAGGGCGAGGTTCTGCGCGAGGGCCGCGACATCCGGATCGGCGACACCGTCGTGATCCAGCGCGCTGGCGACGTCATCCCACAGGTGGTCGACGTCCTCATCGACAAGCGGCCGAAGAACGCCAAGGAATTCCATTTCCCCAAGACGTGCCCGTGCCCGCTGCATACCGACGTCGTGCGGGAGGAGATTGCGACCGGCGAGGAGGGCTCGCGCGCCCGCTGCACCGGCGAGTTCGCCTGTCCGTTCCAGAAGATCGAGCACCTCAAGCTGTTCGCCTCGCGCCGCGCTTTCGACATCGACGGCCTGGGCGAGAAGCAGATCCAATTCTTCTTCGACCAGGGCTGGGTCAAGGAGCCCGCCGACATCTTCACGCTGGCCGCGCGCAACGCCAAGCTGAAGCTCGAGGAGATTGAGGGCTATGGCGAGACCTCGGTGCGCAATCTCTTCAATGCCATCGACGCCCGGCGCGAGATCGCGCTGGAGCGCTTCATCTTTGCGCTCGGCATGCGCCATGTCGGCGAGACCACGGCGCTGGCGTTGGCGCGCGGCTACGGCTCCTGGGATGCGTTCCACGAAGCCTGTCTCAAGGTCGCCAACGGCGACGAGGAGGCGATCGCGGAGATGGATGCGCTCGACCAGATCGGCGACACCGTGATCAAGAGCGTCGCCGCCTATTTCGGCGAGGACCATAATCGCGGCATCGTCGAGCGGCTGACGAAAGAGGTGAAGATCCTCGACGCGGAGAAGCCGAAGCGCAATTCGCCGATCGCGACCAAGACCGTGGTGTTCACCGGCACGCTGGAAAAGATGACGCGCGATGAAGCCAAGGCGACCGCCGAGCGGCTCGGCGCGAAAGTCTCGGGCTCGGTGTCGAAGAAGACGGACTACGTCGTCGCCGGTCCCGGCGCGGGATCAAAGCTGAAGGACGCGCAGAAGCACGGCGTGCAGGTGCTCACCGAGGACGAGTGGCTGCAGCTGATCGGGGAGTAGCAGCTCCGCGGTGTCGGTGCGACAGACGCTGGATGCGCCCTAACAATTGTCATCATCCGCGAAAGCGGATGATCCAGTATTCCAGAGGCATTTGTCATGGAGCCAGGACGCTTCGGCCTGCTGGTTACCCGCCTGCGCGGGGTATGACGCCGACAGTGACGCGCGGTCGTGCAGTCGCTCACGCACCTCCCTCACATTACCCCGGCTTCGTCCTCTTCCGCCGTCTCGATCAGCTCCTTCGTCACCTTCATCTGCGTGCGCGGGACCAGGAAGATCATGCTGCAGGCGCAGGCGAGGGACAGGGTGAGCATCGCTGATGTCAGCGGCAGCGTGCTGCTGAAATGGCCGCCGAGCCAGGCGCCGAGCTGCGACGTCAGCGCGCCCACGCCCATCTGCAGGAAGCCCATCGCGCCGGAGGCGGTGCCGGCCGCGCCCGGCCGGACGCTGATGGCGCCGGCGGCGGAGTTCGCCATCACGGCGGCATTGGCGAACATCAGCAGCATCTGCGTGCCGAACAGCACCGAAGGCACCTGGTTGAAGCCGAACAGGCTCCACGTGAAGTTCAGCGCGGCGCTGGTGAGCTGCAGCCCCAGTCCGAACCAGATCAGCCGATCGAGCGAATGGCGCGGCGCGTAGCGCACGCAGAACAGGTTGCCGACGAAATAGGCGAAGCCGGTGGTCGCAAACCACGCGCCATACTCCGCCGAGGAGCGGCCCATCTGCACCTCGACGATATACGGCCCGCCGCCGGCGAAGGCGAAGATGATCTGCGAGGCCAGCACCTGGCACAGCATGTAGCCGAGGAAGGCGCGGCTCTTCACCAGCATGGCGACGTCGCGGCGGAAGCTCGCGTCTTCGACGCGGGCAGGGCGGGTCTCCGGCAGCGCCATGGTCACGGCGATCGCGATCACGATCGACAGCGCGGCGACGACGTAGAAGATGGCGTGCCAGCCGAACGCGATCTCGATCAGGCCACCGGTCAGCGGCGACAGCATCTGCGCGATCATCATGACCGCGACGACGAGGCTGATCATCGCGCCGATGCGCTCGCGCGGATAGAGATCGCGGATGATGGCGCGGCTGATCACCATGCCGCTGGCGCCGCCGAGCGCCTGGAAGAAGCGCGCCGCGATCAGCTGGGGCAGGGTGTCGGCGAAGATGCAGCTGACGCTCGCGACGATCGACAGCGCGAGCCCTGCGAGCATCACGGGGCGGCGGCCGAAGCGGTCCGACAGCGGCCCGAGCAGCAGCTGCGAGATCGCGATGCCGGCCATGTAGAACGACACCGTCATCTGCACCACGGAGGCGTCGCGCCCGAACGTGGTCGCGAGCATCGGCAGGGCTGGCACCAGCAGGTATAGCGAGATCGGCGCCAGGCCGGTCATTACGACCAGCAGGACCAGCAGCGTGCGCGAGGGAGCGGCGCGCGGTGGCGCCGCCCCAGGCGGTCTGCTGATCATTCCATGCATGCTGCCGCTCAAATCGGGTGAACGCCCTGACTGTAGCGGCCTTCCGCTTCGCGGAAATGCCTGTTTCGGCATGCGCCCATGCGGGCAGCGGGACAGTTCGTAGCTGGACAGTCCGGATGACTACAGTGGCGCAGTCGCCTGATCGAGCCAGCGCTGGTCGCTGTCGTCGAGCGCTGCACGGACGGTTTCCCTGACCCGGGCATGATAGGCGTCGAGCCATGCCCGTTCCTCGGCGGTCAGCATGACGACATCGATCAGGCGGCGGTCGATCGGCGCCAGGGTCAGCGCCTCGAAGCCGTTCATCGGCTTCTCCGCGCCTGCGACGTCCTTCGCCACAACGAGCTCAAGGTTCTCGATGCGGATGCCGAAGGCGTCGGTCTTGTAGTAGCCGGGCTCGTTGGACAGGATCATGCCGCGCTTCAGTGGCGTCGTGCCGAGTTTCGAGATGCGCGCGGGTCCCTCGTGCACGGACAGATAGCTGCCGACGCCGTGGCCGGTGCCGTGCTCGAAATCGATGCCCGCCTGCCACAGGAACTGCCGCGCCAGGGTGTCGAGCTGCGCACCGGTGGTGCCGTCGGGGAAGATCGCGCGTGCGATCGCGAGGTGGCCGCGCAGCACGCGGGTGAAGCGGTCGCGCATCTCCTCGGTCGGCGCGCCCACGGCGATCGTGCGGGTGACGTCAGTGGTGCCGTCCTGATATTGCGCGCCGGAATCGATCAGCAGCAGATCACCCGGCATGATGCGGCGGTTGCTCTTGCGGGTGACGCGATAATGCACGATGGCGCCGTTGGGACCGGTGCCCGAGATGGTCGGGAACGAGACGTCCCTGAGTGCGCCGGTGTCGCGGCGAAAGCTCTCCAGCGCCTCGACCGCATCGATCTCGGTCAACGTGCCCTTCGGCGCCTCGCGATCGATGAAGGCGAGAAAGCGCGCCAGCGCCACCGCATCGCGCTGATGGGCGCGCCGCGTGCCGTCGATCTCCACCGCGTTCTTGGCGGCCTTGAGCAGGCTGACCGGATCGGCGCCGCGCACCGCCTTGCCGCCGGCGCCCTGGATCAGCCGCGTCAGGGCATCGGCGGCCGTGGCGCTGTCGAGCGCGACGGCTGCGCCGGATTGTGCGAGCTCGCTCAGGCGCAGTGTCAGCGTGTCCGGCTCCGCCACATCAGCGCTCTGCTCGAGATGATCGCGCGTCAGGTTCGAGAGCTTGCGGGAATCGATGAAGATGGTCGGACGTCCGGCCTTGGGCACCAGCGCATAGGACAGCGGCAGCGGCGTGTGCGAGACGTCGGCGCCGCGGATGTTGAAGGTCCAGGCGACGTTGTGGGAATCGGACAGCACCAGCGCCTCGACCCCGAGGCGCTCGATCTCCTGGCGGATCCGGCCGAGCTTGTCCGCCTCGCTCTCGCCGGACAATTCCGCGCCGTGGATGGAGACGGCGCCGAGCGGCGGCAGCGGCCGTTCGGTCCAGATGCTGTCGACCGGGTTGCGCTCGACCGGCACCAGCTCCGCGCCCGCCTTGGCGCAAGCGGCGGCCAGACGTTCGGCCGCGGCCGTCGTATGCAGCCACGGATCGAAGCCGACTCGGTCACCGCTCTGCAGGTGTCGCGTCAGCCAACTCTCGGGCGGCGGCTCGATCAGCGATTCCACCATCCAGGCCTTGCCGTCGACCTGCTTGCCGGCCTGCAGCGTATAGCGGCCGTCGACGAAGATCGCGGCTGCCTGCGGCAGCACGATCGCGAGGCCGGCCGAGCCGGTGAAGCCGGTCAGCCATGCCAGCCTTTCCTCCGATGGCGGCACATATTCGTTCTGCTGCTGGTCGGCCCGAGGCACGATGAATCCGGTGAGCTTGCGCCTGGCCAGCTCTTCGCGGAGCGCGGCCAGCCGCGCGGTCAGCGCCACGCCGGTTTCGGGTTCTTCGAACGTCTGGAACAGAGCTTCGAACATCGGTCTCATACTTTAGAAGTGGATCTTGCCGCGTCGGCGACGAATACTCCTTCAGCCGACAGTGCAGTGCACGAAGAATCTCCTTGCATTCGCCTGTGCAAAAAGATTTGCTGTCGCATGCCAGTCATCCGAAAGAGGTGCGGCGAGGAAACGTATGGACGTGACGACCGCGATCGTAAAGATCATCCACGGTCGGTCGCATGATCCGGGGAGTGCCTCAACTCAACGGCGAGGGGATGCACGATGCCTGCTTTTACCTTCGAAAAACTATCGGCGCCCGCGCCAAGCGGACCGGCGTCCGCACCGGCCGAGAAGCCGCGCAGCGCGCTGGCCGATCTCGTCAATCGTCTCGTTGCGCCGCGCGGTCGACGTGCCTCGCGTAATCAGTCCGACTCAACCTCCCAGCAGAGCCAGCCGAAGACGTAGTCGCGAGCTTGCCGCACCAGCGTGCAGGTTCGATCCACGCCGCGAGCTGATCCGCCTCACTGCTGCTTCTGCAGCAACAGGCTGCTCCACCCCTCGATTCTCAAATGCCGGATCGGAACCAGGCCGCGAGCGCGATAGGCGGCGCGGACGGCGCGTGCCTGCGGGGTCAACAGGCCCGACAGGATCACGAAGGCTCCAGGCGCGAGGTGGCGCAGCATCGGCGCGGCCAGCTGGCACAGCGGGTTGGCCAGGATATTCGCCAGCACCAGGTCGAACGGGCCGCACCGGGCAAAGTCCGGGGCGGCGAAGCCGGTGGCGCGGATGACCCGGACCAGGGGGCCTGCGCCGTTGAGCCGGGCGTTCTCCCGCGCCACCATGACCGAGGGCGCATCGATGTCGCTCGCCAGCACGGACCGGTGCATCGCCTTGGCGGCGGCGATGGCGAGCACGCCGGTTCCGGTGCCGAGGTCGAGCACCCGTCGCGGCGCGCGCGCCTTGAGCACGTGATCGAGCAGCAGCAGGCAGCCGCGGGTGGTGCCGTGGTGGCCGGTGCCGAAGGCGAGCGCCGCCTCGATCTCGATCCCGAGCTTGTTGCCGGGCACCCGCTGCCGGTCATGGCTGCCATGGACCATGAAGCGGCCGGCCGGCACCGGAACGAGGTCGTCCAGGCTGGCCTTGACCCAGTCCTTGGCCTCGACGACCTCGAACGCCAGGGTCTGGGCCACGTCGGAGCCTGCCGCCCCGCCGACCAACTCGCGCACCAGCGCCTGGTCGGGCGGGTCGGCAAAATGAACCGTGACGTCCCAGCGCCCGTCCGGACGCTCGAACGCCGCCACCGCCGCGTCGCCCTCGAAGAACACCTCGGTCAGGACGTCGACCGCCGGGCGGGCGGTCGCTTCATCGGCAACCGTGAAGCTGGCCTTGTGGGTGGCGGGCGTGGTCGTTGAGGTCATCAAGGTGGATCCTGGCGAGATTTGACGGCGTGGTTAAGGGAATTGCCTGCCAACGCAAGCGATAGGGCCGCAATGCGGCCGGATCTGCACATCCGGCGGTTGTATAATGCCTTTCCTGATCCGAATAAAAGTTGAGGTTCAATTGCAGCGAAGAATCTCTGCAACTTGAACTGGGGGCATTATCCCGACTTTAGGGTCCTGACCCCTAATTTTCCCGTCATGGGAACCGGATGATCCTCGGTTCCTGGGTTGGGAAACGAGGTTCAGATGAAGTCCATTCTGTCGAAGTTCTTGCGTGATGAATCCGGCGCCACCGCCATCGAATACGGCCTGATTGCAGCGGGCATCTCGCTGGCGATCATTGCCGCCGTCAACGGCCTGGGCAGCTCGCTCAGCAGCAAGTTCGAATCGATCAACACGTCGCTGAAGTAATCCGACCGCCGCGGCACCCTCGAAGAACCGGGCCTCAGCGCCCGGTTTTTCTGCTCTTGAGAGGGCGTATCGAACGCCGGGTCCACAGCATATCCACACGGCCGTGCACTGCTTCTTTGGCGGTTGATCCACCGCTTGTCCACAGGGGTGTGCCGCGCCTTTCCACCCCTTATCCTCAGCCGAACAAAGCGCGATGGTCCGCCAGGATCGCCTGGGCCGCATTGTGGCCGGGGGCGCCGGTGACGCCGCCACCGGGATGGCTGCCGGAGCCGCAATGGTAGAGCCCCTTCAGCGGCGAGCGATAGTCGGCGTGACCGAGCATGGGGCGGGCCGAGAACAACTGGTTCAAGGTCAGCGCGCCGTGGAAGATGTCGCCACCGATCAGCCCGAACTGGCGTTCGAGGTCGAGCGGTGACAGCACCTGCCGGCCGAGCACGCTGGCCGCAAAGCCCGGCGCATAGCGGTCGACGGTCGCGATCATCAGGTCGGCGACCTCGTCGCGATGATTGTCCCAGGAGCGGCCGTCCGGCAGCTCGGGCGCGACATGCTGGCAGAACAGGCTGGCGACGTGCCGGCCCGCGGGCGCCAGCGTCGGGTCGAGCGTGGAGGGGATCAGCAGTTCGACCACGGGATCGCGGCTCCAGCCATGCGCCCGCGCGTCGAGATAGGCCTGGTCCATGTAGCCGAGGCTCGGGCCAAGGATGATTCCCGCGGACAGATGGTCGCCTTCGCCCGGCAGCGCGCTGAACGAGGGCAGCCGGTCGAGCGCCACGTTCATGCGGAACGTGCCCGAACCGCAGCGCCAGTTCCGGATGCGGCTCAGGAACGGCTCGGGCACGGCACCGGCCGGCACCAAGCGCGTATACAGCAGCTTCGGGTTCACGTTGGCGACGACGTGGCGGGCGCGGATGGTGCGGCCATCCTCGAGCACGATGCCGACCGCGCGGTCGCGCTCGACGATCACCTCGCGCACGCCGGCCTCGACCTCGACCAGCGTTCCCAGCTCTTTCAGGCACCCGGCCATCGCCTGCGTGATCGCGCCCATCCCGCCGATCGCATGGCCCCAGACGCCCTTCTTGCCGTTCACCTCGCCGAAGGCGTGATGCAGCATCACATAGGCCGAGCCGGCAGCGTAGGGGCTGGCATAGTTGCCGACGATGGCATCGAAGCCGAACAGCGCCTTCACCAGGTCGGTCTCGAAGATCTCGTCGAGCATCTCGCCGGCCGAGCGCGTGAAAAGGTCGAGCAGGTCGCGCTGCTGCTCCAGCGACAGTGCGCGCAGGGTGTTGGCGGTGCCGAGCGCGTTGAACGCCTCGCGGATCGCCGACAGCCCGAACTGGGCGACCAGATTCGGTGGCGCCCGCAGCACGAGGCTGCGAAGCACATCCGCGATCGCCTCGAGCCGGGCCGAGAACGGGCCGATCGCGTCGGCGTCGCGCTGGCTCAGCCGCGCAACCGAAGCCAGCGTGCGACCCTCGCCCGTCAGCAGATAGCGACCGTCCGGCGAGGGCAGGAAGTTCTGCGCCCGGCGCTCGACGATCTCGAGCCCGTGCTCGAGCAGCTTCAGGTCGGAGATGACGCGCGGATTGAGCAGGCTCACCGTGTAGGACGCGACGGAGTTGCGGAAGCCCGGATGAAACTCCTCGGTCACCGCAGCGCCGCCGACCACCTTGCGACGCTCGACCACATGCACCCGCAGGCCCGCCATGGCGAGATAGGCCGCACAGGTCAGGCCGTTGTGGCCCGCGCCGATGATGATGACGTCGGTTTCATTCATGTCAGCTTCAAGAAGCCCTGTTTAATGGCCCGCACCGGGAACCTCGGCTGGTGCTGTCGCGCCGGAAGGCTGCGACGTCAAGGAAAACTCCATTTTGCCTCAGCTGCTCGCCATACCGCCCTGCGATCCGCTATGTCTCGTCTGCTCATCGCGGTCCGGCCTCGGCATCTGATGCCGGCCGCGCTGCTGCCGGAGTTGTCATGACCTCAATCGCCTCGCCCGCCGCCGTCGCTCAGCCCTCCGCCGCACGCAACCGGCTGGTGCTCGTCGTCTATACCGCCGCCATTTTCGTCAGCGCGCTGCTGTTGTTCTCGGTGCAGCCGCTGTTCACCAAGATGGTGCTGCCGCGGCTCGGCGGCTCGCCGGCGGTGTGGTCGGTGGCGATGGTGTTCTTCCAGACCCTGCTGCTGGCGGGCTACGCCTATGCGCATTTTCTCACCCAGCTGCGCAGCCGGGTGCTGCCGATCGCGATTCATCTGCTGCTGCTCGGTTTCGCAATCCTGGGCTTGCCGCTGTCGATCGCGAGTAGCTGGGGCGATCCGCCGACCTCGGGCTACGGGCTGTGGCTGCTCGGCCTGTTCACCGTGTCGATCGGCCTGCCGTTTTTCGCGCTCGCCGCCAACAATCCGCTGCTGCAGGCGTGGTTCGTGCGCACGGGTCATCCGGCCGCGCCCGACCCGTATTTCCTCTATGCGTCGTCGAACATCGGCAGCTTTCTGGCGCTGCTGTCCTATCCTCTGCTGATCGAGCCGATCTTCAGCCTGCGCATGCAGAACCTGATCTGGACCGGTGGCTATGGCCTCCTGATCGCGCTGATCGCCGGCTGCGGCGTCCTGCTGTTGCGGTCGCCCGTGATCGTGACGAGCCTGCTGCACACCGGCGACAGCCATGCGCCGGCGCCACGCTGGCTGCTGCGCCTGCGCTGGATCTTCCTGGCCGCAGTGCCCTCCGGCCTGCTGATCGCGGTGACCGCGCACATCTCCACCGACGTCGCGGCCGCCCCCTTGCTATGGGTGCTGCCGCTGTCGCTCTATTTGCTGACCTGGGTGCTGGTGTTCCAGTCGCGGCCGCTGCTGCCGCACAAATGGATGCTGGCGCTGCAGCCGCTGGCGATCGCCGGCGTCGTCGTGCTGCTCGCCTTCGGCGGCGAGCAGAATCTCGCGCTCACGCTCGGCGGTCACCAGCTCTGCTTCTTCATCATCGCCATGGCCTGCCATGGTGAGCTCGCGCGCACGCGCCCGCCGGCCAAATATCTCACCGGCTTCTATGTCGCGCTGTCGTTCGGTGGCATGGTCGGCGGCCTGTTCGCCGGCTTGATCGCCCCCTTCACCTTCTCATGGGTTGCCGAATATCCGATCCTGCTGGCGCTGGCGGCGCTGTGCCGGCCCGCGGCCAACGAGCGCTTGCCCGGGATCACGCGCTGGTACTGGCTCCCGCTCGCGGTCATCGCCGTCGCGCTGCTGGTGCCCGCCGGCATGACCGGCAAGGTCACGACCTATCTCGAGGACCACCGCGTCTATGTCGCGGGCGCCGTAGGCGTGCTCGCAGCGCTGCTCGCTCTGCTGCTGAACGGTGGCCGCTGGAAGGTGTTCGCGACGGCCGCGCTCGCGCTCGTCCTGATCCGCGCCTATCCGGCCGATGACGGCCGCGTCGAGACGGTGCGCAGCTTCTTCGGCGTGCACAAGATCGTGGTGACATCGGACGGGCACTACCACGTGCTGATGCACGGCACGACCATTCACGGCGCGCAGAAATATCTCAACGCCGATGGCTCCAAGGTGACGGGGCGGCCCGAGCCGATCACCTACTATCACAAGGACGGCGGCATCGGCCGCGCCATCACCGCGATCCGGGAGCGCAAGGGCGCGCCGCTCAAGGTCGCCGTCATCGGCGTCGGCGCCGGCACGCTCACATGCGCAGCCGAGCCTGGCGAGAGCTGGAAATTCTTCGAGATCGATCAGACCATGGTCGACACCGCCAGCGACACGAAATATTTCAGCTACATCAGGAACTGCGCGCCGGACATCAAGCCCGTCATCGGCGATGCCCGGCTGACCTTTGCCAAGGAGCCGGACGGCGCCTACGATCTGATCATCGTCGACGCCTATTCCTCGGATGCGATTCCGATCCATCTGGCGACGGAGGAGGCGATGGCGATCTACAAGGCGAAGCTGGCGCCGCAGGGCGCCGTCGTGATGCACGTCTCCAATCGGCATCTGGAGCTGGAGAGCGTCGTTGTCGGCATCGCCGACGCCAACGACCTGAAGAGCTGGGTCTACAACGAGGACTCCGGCCGCGACGACGAGTACATCTTCTCCACCGACGTCGTCATCAGCGCGCGCGAGGACGCCGACGTCGGCAAGCTGGCCTCCTCGGACAAGTGGACCGAAACTGAGCCGACCGACGGCGAACGGGTCTGGACCGACGATTATTCGAACATTCTCGGCGCGGTGTATCGGCGGCTTCGCGACGGCGAGTAACAGGGCGCTGCCGCCGTTCGACGTTGCCGGGCCCGGATCGCCGTGATGATGGCGTCTGCGCCCAAAGAGGTGCGCGCCTCGTCAGCGGCGGGCCTCGGTTGCATTGCCGCATCGATTTCTCGAGCGTCTGATCGCCGACTTTGCTGTACCGCATCGCAAAATGCAGTGGTTTCGCGCTTTCTGCGCGGGCCTCTGTTGCGTGCCCGTCATGACCATGCTACCTTGAGGTGCGCCCCTCATTTGAGGTCGGTACTTTACGCGTCTTCGAATGGGTGGGTTGGGGCACGCACGCGCAGTCGAGCTGGATCGCAAACTGAGCGGTGAGGGACCGGTCTGGTCGTCTTGCCCTGAGCGAACGATCGCGCGGACGCTGTCCAGATCGAGGTGCTGTTCGTCCGGGCGGAGCCAGCGGTTCGGACGAGAGACGACTGTTCGCGACTAGATATCGTTCGACTACAAAATGCCGGCCGCATCAAAGCAGGCCGGCTTCACATGGGAGGGGTTCAATGAAGCGTCTTTGGATTGCCGGTGCGTCTGCCTTGTTGTCGATGGCGCTCGGTCTCGGCTCCGCGGGAGCCGCGGACAAGAAGGTCCTCGCCTTCGTCGTCAACGGTGCCTCCGACTTCTGGAAGATCGCCGAGGCCGGCGTGAAGAAGGCGCAGGGCGAGCTGCCCAATTACAACCTGCAGCTCAAATATCCCGAGCAGGCGGCAGCCGCCGTGCAGCAGCGGATGCTGGATGACCTCGTCGCGGCCGGGGCCGCCGGAATCATGGTGAGCGCCGTCGATCCGAAGAACCAGACTGAGCACCTGAACAAGATTGCCGCACAAACGGTGCTCTTCACCACCGACAGCGACGCCCCGCAATCCAAACGCATCGCCTATATCGGCTCCTCCAATACCGAGCTCGGCAAGGATGCCGGCAAGCTGATGCTGAAGGCGCTCCCGAACGGCGGCAAATGTGTCGGCTTCGTCGGCCTGCTCGGGGCTGACAACGCTCGCGAGCGCATCGAAGGCGTGAAGGAGACCATCAAGGGATCGAAGGTCGAACTGGTCGACGTGCGCGGCGACGAGATCGACCAGACCCGGGCCAAGCGCAATGTCGAGGACATCCTGGCAGCGATGCCGGACGTGAGCTGCCTGGTCGGCTTCTATTCCTACAACACCCCGCGCATCTATGAGGTGCTGAAGGAGGCCGGCAAGCTCGGCAAGATCAAGATCATCGGCTTCGACGAGGATCCGATCACGCTCGGCGGCGTCAAGGACGGCGCGATCGAGGGCACCGTCGTGCAGCAGCCGTTCGAGTGGGGCTATCAGGGCATGAAGCTGATGGCGAAGGTCGTTGAGGGCGACAAGTCGGGCGTGCCGGCGAACGGCATCATCATCGTGCCCGGCAAGGTGATCGAGAAGTCGAACGTCGACGACTTCATGGCGCAGATGAAGCAGATGCTGAAGAAGTAGCGCGACGGCCGGCGTGCGCGAGCCCTTCCTCGAGCTGATCGACATCGGCAAGACCTATCCTGGCGTGGTCGCGCTCGACCACGCCAGCCTGTCGGTCGCGCCCGGCGAGGTGATCGCCCTGGTCGGCGAGAACGGCGCCGGCAAGTCGACCTTGATGCGCGTGCTCGGCGGCGTCGTCGAGCCGAGCAGCGGCACGATCCGGATCGATGGCACGGCGCGGACCAGCTACACGGTGGCGGACGCGATCGCGTCCGGCATCGCCTTCGTCCACCAGGAGCTGAACCTGTTCGACAATCTCGATGTCGCAGGCAACGTCTTCATCGGCCGCGAGCCGGTCTATGGCGGTCCGCTGCGGCTGATCGACCGGGCGACGCTGCGGGCCAGGGTGCGCCCGCTGATCGCGCGCCTCGGGGCCGATTTCGAGCCGGAGACGCCGCTTGCCGAGCTGTCTTTGGCGCAGCGCCAGCTGGTCGAGATCATGAAGGCTTTGTCGCTCGATGCGCGCTGCGTGATCATGGACGAGCCGACCTCCAGCCTGACGCTGTCGGAAACCGAGCGGCTGATGCAGGTCATCGCCGGCCTGAAGGCGGGCGGGGTCAGCGTCATCTTCATCACGCATCGCTTGAACGAAGTCATGCAATGCGCCGATCGCGCGATCGTGCTGCGCGACGGCCGCATGGTTGGCGCGCTCACGCGGGACGAGCTCAGTCCTGCCGCGATGATCCGGCTGATGATCGGCCGGGACCTGCGGTCACTCTACGTGCCGCCGGCCGCGCCGCCCGGCGAGGCCGTGCTCGACGTGGTGGAGGCCGTGACCGCGACCTATCCCAACCAGGCCGTCAGCCTGCAGCTCCGGCGCGGCGAGATCCTCGGGCTTGCAGGTCTCGTCGGCTCCGGCCGCACCGAGCTCGCGCGCGGCATCTTCGGCGTCGAGCCGCTGCTGGCCGGGGGCATCAGCCTGGAGGGCGAGCCGATCCGCATCTCGACGCCGCGCGCGGCGATCGATCGCGGCATCTATCTCATCCCGGAAGACCGCAAGGCCTGCGGCCTGCTGCTCGACCTGTCGATCGCCGAGAACATCTCGCTGCCGGATCTCGCCTCCTATCTCAGCTTTGGACTTGTCGACATCAGGCGTGAGACCGAGAATGCCGACCGGCAGCGCGAACGGCTCAAGATCCGGGCGTCCGACGTCAAGGTCTCGGTCGGCACCTTGTCCGGCGGCAACCAGCAGAAGGTCGTGCTCGCCAAATGGCTGTCGATGCGGCCAAAGGTCTTGATCTTCGACGAGCCGACCCGGGGCATCGATGTCGGCGCCAAGCAGGAGATCTACGACATGCTGCGGCGGCTGGCGGATTCCGGCGTCGCGATCCTGATGATCTCGAGCGACATGGAGGAGGTGATCGGGGTGAGCGACCGGATCGCCGTGATGCATGAAGGCATGATTTCGGGCTTCCTGGCCCGCAACGAGTTCAGCGAGCACAACGTGCTTCAGCTCGCCGTCGGCCATACCGTCTGAGCGAGGGCGCCCGTGCAGAAAAAAGATCTCAGCCTGCTGATCCTGATCCTGGTGGTCGGCGCCGTCGTCGCCTTCATCAACCCGCGCTTCCTGCTGGTCGGCAACCTCTCCAACACCGCCAACCAGGTCGGCATGTTCGGAATCTTCTCGATCGCCGAGGCCTTCGTCATCATCGTTGGCGGCATCGAGCTCGCCGTGGGCTCGGTGATCGCGTTGCTCGGCGTGCTGTTCATCGACCTCATCGTCAACCGGGACGTCGACTGGGTCGCCGCCTCGTTCCTCATCCTCGCCGGCGGCGTCGCCATCGGCATGGTCCACGGCACGCTGGTGACCAAGATGCGCATCCAGCCCTTCGTGGTGACCCTGTGCGGACTTTTGATCTATCGCGGCGCGGCCCGTTATTACACCGAGGATGCCACGGCCGGCTTCGGCTACGGCGCGAGCTTCCCGGCGCTGGAATGGCTGGCCGCCGGCCGCACCGATGTCCTCGGCTTTCCACTGCCGCATAGCGTCGTGGCGCTCGCCATCGTGGCCGGCATCGCCTGGCTGGTGCTGCACCGCTCGGTGTACGGCCGCTATTTCTACGCAGTCGGCAAGAACGAGGAGGCGGCGCGCTACTCCGGCATCCGGTCCGATCGGGTGACGATCGCGGCCTATGTGATCTGCGGCGCCCTGACGGCGCTCGCCGCGGTCCTGCTGGCGATGTACACCCGGTCGATCTCGCCGGCGGTGCATGGCTCGTTCTACGAGCTCTATGCGATTGCCGCAGCGGTGCTCGGGGGCTGTTCGCTGCGCGGCGGCGAGGGCTCGGTCATCGGCGTCGTGCTCGGCACAATCCTGCTGCAGATGCTGCAGAACCTGGTCAACCTGCTGGGCATCCCGAGCTCGCTCAATTTCGCCGTGATGGGCACGGTGATCCTGATCGGCGTGCTGGCCGATCAGTATTTCGTGCAGCGGCGCGCGCGCATGCCGACGGCCCGCGGGCAGGCCAGCGCCGATCGTGCGTCCGCCTCGCTCGAGCGGGTCAACGCCGAGTGAGGAGGCGCCGATGCGCTGCGTAACAGCGCCCGGCCGCGAGGATCAATGCGCGATCAGTCCTGATAGGTGTAGTAGCCGCGCGGCTGATAATAAGAGCGCGGCTGGTAATAGCGCGGCTGCGCGTAGCTCGGATTGCCGTTTTGGTAATCGTACTGCTGCTGCTGCGGATAGGCCTGGGCGTCATAGACGCGCCGGGCCGTGCCGCGCGGCGCCGGATAGCGCACGCCGTTGTCGCTGCCGTCGGCGGGATAGATGTAGCCGTCATCGGGCCGCTGCTGCGGAACGACCTGGCGTCCCGGCAGCATCTGTGGCTGCGGCGTCAGCACGACCGGCTCGCCACTGTCGTCATACTGCTGCGGCACGTCGCGGCGGGCAACAGCGGTGCCGCGGCGTGGATTGCGCGCCAGCGCCACCTCGGCCGAGCCGGTCAGGGTCACCGTGGTGTTGAGCACGCCGTCCTTTTGCACCAGGTCGTAGAGCGTCGTGGCATTCGCCTTCGACAGCCGGACGCAGCCGTGAGACGCGGGGGTGCCGAGTCGGCCCTCCGAATCCGTGCCGTGAATCGCGTGACCGACCTTCGTGAAGAAGATCGAATGCGGCATCGGTGCGTCGTCGAATTCCTTGGAAAAATGATCGGCCTCCATGCGGAAGGCGCGGAACGAGCCATTCGGCGTTTCCCGTGAGGGAATGCCGGTCGAGACTGGCCATCGATAACGCTCGACGCCATCGACGGCGACCGTCATGATCTGGCTGTTCTTGTCGACCGTGATGTCGATCTTGGCCAGAGCCGGCGTGGCCGACAGAAAGGCGAAGCCGGCAACTGCAAAAAGGATGGTACGCATCTAACTTCTGGCCTCCAGGGCCCTCGACTGTGGAGAGACCTCAAAACGGGACTTTAACGCCCAGGTCATCGCCTCGGCCTGCACTATGTCGGAATTGCCGGCTTTGTTCCAGCCGAGGGCAGCCTCAACCTTAATGTCGGGCAGGACCAGGACAAAGGCTCCCCGCGTTTATCGGCGCTGACATTTTCGCGACCTCGGATGGTCTTTCATTCCGGCGTTTTGGGACCTCTCTAATCGGTGCAATTCGTCACGACCGCGCAACTTTTTGGCCGCATCCGCGTTTCAAGGATTCCCCCATGCGGTTCCCAGGACTCAAAATGTTGACGATGAAGGCCAAGACGGCGGTGCTCGATGATCGCGCGCCGCAGAAGCTGACCTATCTGCTGGCTGCGCTCGCGCTGGTCGTCCTGGCGCTGGCCTGGCTGGCGCTGCCGCAATTCGCCCATGCCCAGGGCATTATCCGTGGCGCCCACGAAGGGGCGCACGAAGGCAACCGTATCGCCGGTCCGGTGGGCGGCGTCGTCGGCGGCGCGGTCGGTGCCGGCGTCGGCGGAGCCGTCGGCGCCGTCGAAGGCGTGCTCGGCATTCCACACCGCTCCTATTACCACCGGCACTATCACTGCCGGGGATACCGCGACGGCTACGGCCGCTTCCACTGCTACCGCTGAGTTGAGGCGCCGGCTCAATGCTTGAGCCGGTAGCCCGTCTTGAAGATCCAACAGATGATCGTCATGCAGATCGCCAGGAACAGCAGCGTCACGCCGACGCTGATTTCCACCCTGACGTCGGCGATCTCGTAGAAGCTCCAGCGAAAGCCCGAGATCAGGTAGACCACCGGGTTGAGCAGCGCGATCGAATGCCAGGTTGGCGGCAGCATGTTGACCGAGTAGAAGCTGCCGCCGAGGAACGTGAGCGGCGTCACCACCAGCATCGGGACCATCTGCAGCTTCTCGAAGCCGTCGGCCCAGATGCCGATGATGAAGCCGAACAGGCTGAAGGTCACGGCCGTCAGCACCAGGAACGACAGCATCCACACCGGGTGCTGGATGTGCAGCGGCACGAACAGCCCGGCGGTCGCGAGGATGATCAGCCCGAGAATGATGGATTTCGTCGCGGCCGCACCGACATAGCCGAGCACGATCTCGAAATGCGAGATCGGCGCCGAGAGGATCTCGTAGATCGTGCCGATGAATTTCGGGAAGTAGATCCCGAACGAGGCGTTGGAGATGCTCTGGGTCAGCACCGACAGCATCACGAGGCCGGGCACGATGAAGGTGCCGTAGCTGACGCCCTCGACGTGGCTGATGCGCGAGCCGATCGCGGCGCCGAACACGACGAAGTAGAGCGACGTGGACACGACGGGCGACACGATGCTCTGCAGCAGCGTGCGCCAGGTGCGCGCCATTTCGAACTTGTAGATTGCGGCGACCGCGCGAAAATTCATTGCCGCACCAGGCTCACGAAGATGTCTTCAAGGGATGATTGCTTGGTCTCGAGATCGACGAAGCGGATGCCGGCGGTCCTGAGATCGCCGAGCAGGCTGGTGATGCCGGTGCGCTCGCCCTTGGTATCGTAGTCATAGGCGAGCCGCCAGCCGTCGTCCGACAGCGCCAGATGATAGGGCGCGAGCGTCTCGGGGATGGTCTCGATCCGGTGCTGCAGATGCAGGCTCAGCCGCTTCCGGCCGAGCTTCGCCATCAGCTTGGCCTTGTCCTCGACCAGCACGATCTCGCCCTTGTTGATGACGCCGACGCGATCGGCCATCTCCTCGGCTTCCTCGATGTAGTGCGTGGTGAGAATGATGGTGACGCCGGCGGCCTTCAGCTCGCGCACGACGTCCCACATGCCCTTGCGCAGCTCGACGTCGACGCCCGCGGTCGGCTCGTCCAGGAACAGCACCTGCGGCTCGTGCGACAGCGCCTTCGCGATCATCACGCGGCGCTTCATGCCGCCGGAGAGCGTGATGATCTTGGCGTCCTTCTTGTCCCAGAGCGACAGGTCCTTGAGGATCTTCTCGATCAGGGCGGGGTTCTTCGGCTTGCCGAACAGCCCCCGGCTGAAGCTGACAGTGGCCCATACGGTCTCGAACGAATCGGTGTGCAGCTCCTGCGGCACCAGCCCGATCAGCGCCCGTGCGGCACGGTAGTCGCGGTTGATGTCGTGGCCGCCGACCGCGACCTTGCCCGCGGACGCATTGACGATGCCGCAGATGATGCTGATCAGCGTCGTCTTGCCCGCGCCGTTGGGCCCGAGCAGCGCGAAGATCTCGCCCCGCTCGATCGCGAGATCGACATTGTTGAGCGAGGTGAAGCCCGAGGAATAGGTCTTCGACAGGCCGGTAACGGAAATGACGGGAGCCATCACGGGGATTCGATGCGAGGGATTCGAAAAGAGCGGGGGAGCTGCGCGGAGGAGGGGGCGCAGGCGCAGGCGAAGCGCTCAGATAGGGACGGCGATGCGTTCGCGCAATCGTGCGCGCCGCCCTCGATCATGTCGGTTGTTGGGCTTTTCCGTGGCCGATATGGCTGAGTGTTGCCGCTCAGCCACGTCTGAGGAGGAACGCCGCCTTGCGATGTCCGACGATGTTGCGTCCGCGAGCATCTTGGGTACGGTCGCGCCGTCTCGACATTTCCGCCGCGGAGAAGGACCGATGACGGCACGCGCCAGCACCGTTCGACCCACCTTCAAGCGCAGCCTCTCGGCGCGCTGCTTTGGCATGGTGGCGCTGGCCGTTGCGCTGGCTCTGCCGCTCGGCACCGGATCGGTCCGGGCGGCACCGAGCCCGGCGGCCGCAAGCGCCGCCAGCACCACGCATGTCTATCTGCTGCGCGGCGTGCTCAACATCTTCTCGCTCGGGCTCGACGACATCGCCGCCAAGCTGGATTCGCAGGGCATTCCGAACACGGTCGCCAATTTCGTGTCGTGGTCGTCGCTCGCCGACGAAGCGGCGGCCGCCTATCGCGCCGGCCGGATCAAGACCATCATCCTGGTGGGCCATTCCTCGGGCGCGACCGCGCTGCCGGACATGATCAACAAGCTCGGCCAGCTCGGCGTGCCGGTGAAGCTCGCGATCGGGCTCGATTCGGTGTTCAAGACCAAGCTCGTCGGCGGCAACGCCGAGCGCTACATCAATTTCTACATCGCCAGCGGTGCCGGCGAGCCGGTCCGCCGCGACGACGGCTTCCGCGGCAAGCTCGAGAATGTCGACGTGCAGTCGGTTCCCGGTGTCGGCCACGTCACGATCGAGAAGAACCAGATCATGCAGCAGAAGGTGATCGGTGCCATCGATGGCGTGGTGTTCGGCGGCCGCGGCCGCCCGGCGGCGGCGCCGCCGACGCGCATGGCCGCGCCGCAGCGCGCGGCCAACGTGACCGGCTACCGGTAATCGGCGGCCGCGCCACTGGGCGCGCGCCCCAAAATGCTCCCATTCGGCGGCGACAAACGGTATGGCAGGGGGGACATGACCCTGCTCGATCTCAGCCGAGAGCTTTCCCGGGAGCGCGAATGACCAGCGTGGCGCGAATCGCGAGGCGGTGGCTCGGTCCAGCCAAGGTGGCTGCCGGCAGGAGACTGCTCGCGATCCTCGTCACCGCACCTTTGCTCGCGGGACTTGCCGCCCCAAGCATCTCGCTGGCCGCCCAGCCCGGCGCTGCGTCCGCCCCCGCGCCGACCAGATCCGCCAAGGCGTCCCCGGCAGCAACCCCCGCGGCGATCCGCGCCGTACCCACTGCGCCGCCCGAGATCAGCCAGCCGCTGCCGCCGCCGCGGGTGTACCTGTTCCGCGGCGCGCTCGGGCCGCTGTTCTCGACCGGGATGGATCGTCTGGCCGAAAAGATCGAGCAGGCCGGCTACCGGGCCAGTGTCTATGAGTTCACGCTGTGCGACCTGATCGCGCTCCAGGTGGCCAAGAACTACCGCCAGGAGCCGGGGCCGATCGTGCTGATCGGCCATTCGATGGGCGGGCTGTGCAGCGTCCGCATCGCGATCACGCTGCAGGAGCAGAACATCCCGGTTGCCCTCGTCGTCACCGTCGATCCGGCGCATGCGACCAAGAGCGTGCCGCCCAACGTGCAGCGCTTCATCAACCTGTTCCTGTCCGACAACATTCTCGGCGGCGGCGACGTCAAGCCGGAGCCCGGCTTTCGCGGTCACTACGCCAGCTTCGACATGAAGGATCATGATGAGGTCACGCACATCAACATCGACAAGATGGAGGACGTGCACGCCCAATTGGTCACCATGATCAGCCAATTGTCGCAGACCTCGGCGACCGCCGACGCGGACCCGGTGCCGCTGCGCTACTTGGTGCCGCCGAAAGCCTCCGTGGAGCTGTGGGACAGCGGCACTGCTCTGGCGGTACGGCCGGGCGAGACCCTGGACCAGATCGCCACCAATTATCACGTTCCGCTCTGGGCGCTCCAGCAATCCAACCGCGGCCTCGCCACCCAGCCGTTGGTCCCCGGCCAGCGCATCATCCTGCCGCGCCACCTGCTGCCGCAGGCGGCAAACCAGTCGCCGCAGCCGCCTTCGGAAGCCCAGGCCAGACGCTGAGCGCTCTAGCCCGGCGGCAGGAACGGAATGATCATCGGCACGCGCTGCCGGTAGGTGACGTAATCCGGCCCGAGCTCCTGCGCGAGGAAGACCTCTTCCATCTTTGCCTTCCAGGCCATCCCGAGCGAGATCAGGACGGCGCCCAGCACGGCGGTCACCGTGCCCACCGCGATGCCGGTGGCGATCATGCCGAGGATCAGCCCGGTATAGATGGGGTGACGGACCATGCCGTAGGGGCCGGTGTCGATGACCTTGTGGCCTTCCTTGTGGGTGATCGCGTTGGACCAGAAGCGACCGAGATGGATGCGCGCCCACCAGGTGAAGGCGATGCCGGCCAGGGTGACGACGGTCAGCAGGTAGACGCCGGTCTCACCGGGAGTCCAGAACGGCTTCTCGCCGAGCAGGCGCGAGGTCCACGGCGTGAACAGGATGCCGCCGAGCACGATCAGCGCGTGATAGCGGCTGGTCTTGATCACCGTCACATGCTTGCGGGTCTGCCCCGACCAGAACGAGGCGCCGACCCAGCTTGCGAGCCAGATCAGCCAGATGATGGCCAGCAGCGAGGTGGGCCAGGTGGTGGTCCATCCGCTGAACGCAAACGACGAGATGGGGCTGGCATCGCCGGACATGTGTTGGAACCGTTATGAGACCTGGGACCGGCTGCTCTTAGCTATTCGGCCGCGGTGCGAAAAGGGTGTTGTTTACCGTCGAGCCGCTTTCCCGGCTCGGAACCGAGCAGAAAGCCGATCGTCTCGCGCAAGGTCGGCTCGATCGGGCGCGGGACGTAGCCGAGCTCGCGTTTGGCCCTGTCGATCGACAGATCCGAGGCCGCGCGGGCGATCCGCACCCCCTCGGCGGTGCCGGACGGGCAGCGCTTGGTGAGGTGATCGGAGACGAGCTCGAGCATGCCCGCCGACAGCTCGGCCAGCCGGCCGGGCACGGCGACCGCGACATGCTTGCGGCCGCTGATCGCCGCCATGAGATCGAGGATGCGGCTGAGGCGCAGGCTCTCGCCGCCGAACACGTAGCGGCCGCCGACCTTGCCGCGCTCCATCGCCAGGATCAGGCCGTCCGCGACGTCGCGGACGTCGACCAGGTTGACGACGAAGTCGAGATAGAGCTGGAGCCGGCTGTCCAGGAAGTGCCGCAGCATCTGCGAGGGCGGTGTCAGGTTGCTGTCGTGCGGCCCGATCGGCATTGTCGGCGTGCCCACCACGACGGGGAAGCCGTCCGCCGCGGCGGCCATGGCGCGGGCCTCCGCCAGCGCCTTGGAGCGCGTATAGGCGCCGGGCATCGCCTCGGCCGGCGGTGCGGTCGGTGCCGATGCGGCGCCGGTCGAGCCGGGATAGTCGAACAGGATGGATTCGGTCGAGCAGTGCAGGAACCGGCGCACCCGGCCGGCGCGCGCCGCCGCCAGCACCGTCTCCGTGCCCACGCAATTGACGCGGTAGAAGTCCTCGCGGTCCGGCATCCACATGCCGGGCAGTCCAGCCAGATGATAGACCTGATCGGCGCCGGCGACCGCCTGCTTCACCAGGCCCGCATCGAGCACCGAGCCTTCGATGTACTCGACGTCAGCGATCATGTGGCTGGGGCAGCGAATATCGAGCACACGCACCTCCGCGCCCCGCGTCGCGAGCGCAGAGACGAGGTGATGGCCGATGAAACCGCTGCCGCCGGTGACGAGGACTTTCATTAGGGGCGCGAGTGCTGATCGCCTTGAAGCCGGTCCGATGCGAGCCGATCCGGCGACCAGTCCGGCGCGATGAGGTCGGACACCGAAGGCCGCAGACCCAACGCCATGTACAATTTCGCCATCACGAACATCGGACCGAGAAAGAGATGCGCCGGATGATCCAGCAGAGATGGATTGTTGCGCTCGAACACCTTGTGGCCCACGGCCTGCGAGACAAAGCCGAAGATGATGAGCGCGGCAAACAGCGCCCAGAAGGCGACGCCATGGACGTGATCGGCGATCATCATGGCCGCAGCAAGGAACAGCACGGCGAAGGCCAGGATGCCGGCCCCGAGTGCGGCATCGAGCAGCAGCCAGTAGAGCAGGACGGGCAGCGCCAGCACGGCGCCGAGGCCGATCCGGATGCCGAACGCGTCGAAATGCCACAAGCTCAGGGGCAGCACGGCGCCCAGGAACAACAGGATGATCCCGAACACATGCATCAGGCCGTTGCGCGGATCGCGATGGTATTCGACGTAGTCGACCATCTGGCGTCGGAACATGGCGTTCATGGCTGGCTCGCTCGTCAATGAGATCGACCGTCGCTCAATCGACGGCCGCAAAGAGGGGGCTATACCATCAAGCGGCTGCATCGACAAACCCGGCAATCACGGCCCAGCAGCATTGCCGCGCGACCCGACTTGAAAACAGGTTCCATTGGCGCCTGTCGGGAATAGCGTATCGGCAACCTGCTGAGACAACAGTCGCACCTGCAGCGCGCTGGGTTCATGGCCTCAGCGCAGGTCTCAATTGCATCAACTGCGATGCTTGCGCGGGGCCTGCTTGTGGGGCGCTGCCGGGGCAGGGGCCGAAGGCGGCGGCGCGGCCTCTTCGACGGTCTTTGCGATCGGGATGATCTGGATCTGCTGATTGACGGCGGCGGTCGGCTTGGACGGGTCGAGCAACTGCTCCTCGCCAAGTCCGATCGATTGCAGCCGCTTGACCGAGATCTTGAAGGTGTTCGCCAGGATGTCGCGGATCGCGTCGGCGCGGCGCTGGCTCAGGATGACGTTGGCCTCGCGCTTGCCGTTGGCCTCGACATGGCCGACGATCAGGAAGGTGTAGGGCAGCAGATCGGAATACACCATCGCATCGGCGATCCGCCCGACGGTCTGGTACGATTCCGGGCGCACGATCGGCGTGTCCACGTCGAACTGGATGTCGACGTTGAAGGCCGGCAGATTCATCAGCTCCGGCGCGATCGGCGGACGCTTCTGCGGCGGTGGCTCGTTGCGCCCGCGCGACCTGGAACGCTCCTGCGTCTGCTGCTTCAGCGCCGGCAGATCCAGCGTGGGTGCGGTTTCGAAGCGGCCGAGCTGGCGCACGATGTCCTCGCGACCCGGCTCCTGCGACCAAGCGGGCGCGCTCGCGGCCATCAGCGAAGCCACGATCGGCCCTGACAGCAATGATCTCGCGGTCCGCCGCATCAGCGATACCCCGCTTCGCCCATCGCCTGCTGACACCGCGCGCTCACGCCGTTGGCCGTCATCAGGCACGGGATCGATTTGCTCGTTTCCTTCGTGGAGCCGCCACACAGCTTGACGATCTCGCGCTGGCAGGCGTTGGCGACCGTGACCCGCGCCGCGATGCGCTTCTGGATCGCCTCGAACGCCTTGAAATAGGTCGCCTTGCACTGCGCGGAGACGACGTCCTGGTTGCGCGAGAGGCATTCCTTGAGGCGGTTGGAATCGAGATTGACGCCGCGGCAATTGGCGGTGATGTCGGCGCCGCAGCTCGACGCGATCAGCCCCGCGGAATCGCCAAAGCTCATCGTCTGCGCCGCCGCCAGCGAGGGCACACACAGCGCGACCGCAACACTCAACAGAATGTATCCCCGGACCATGCAGTCATCTCATACGACGCGAGCTGCCACGGTCAAGGCCTAACAGCGGCGAAGCTGTGGGACGTTGATGAAGCGGCCAAATCTGCCAGTCTCGGAGACGTTCAGCAGGCGCGTTCGGCTGCAAATGACCGGCCTCTGGAGCGATCGTCGGTCAAAAAGTGGATTTCAGGACGCGATCCATCTCGGCGAAGAGCCGTCCCTGCTCGGCAACGAGCTTGTCGACGATGTCCGTCGAAACCACCAGGCGGTTTTCGGGGGACGTGGCGTTGGCGCCAAAGACATAGACCGTGTATCGCCCGAGCGTTTCGATCGCGAAGCCGGCATGCGGATCATATGGCAGCTCGATCGCTCCGTGCTCCATCGGGTTCGACGTCAGCAGACAGGCCTGGCCCACGAGCTCGATAGCGTCCAAGGATGCGGCGATGGTCGTGGCCCTGGGAGCTGCCGACGGGTAGTTCTGACCGATCCAATCGAACGCCTGAGCCACCGTGCGACCGCTGCGTGCGACATCATCGATCACCAGCGGCTTGAACAGGACGGGAGGGCCGATGAAGCTGGACGCCAATCTCACGCCGGTGCTGTCACCCTCGAGGGGGATGACGGGAATGTCCAGCCGCAGATACTCCTTGACGAACCGCCCCACGGAGGCGCCGCCGCGATTCAGCGTGAAGATCGCATCGGGGACCAGATCGTTCGCGAAAGCGGCAATCCTGCCCAGACCGGAAAGTGTCTGGTCAGTATCGATGCGCCGGATCGCCAGCACGGGGCTTGCGCTCTCGATCGATCGAACGAGATCTTCGATCTTCTCGAACAGAGAGTGTTCGGCGTTCGACGGCCCCTTGTCTGCCAGCGCTTCGATCAACCGGACGAGATTGGCCGACGTTCGTGCCGAAAACAGCCGGTTGGTTCCGAATGGATTGGCCGGTTCGATCGTGAGGAATCCCGCCTCTCGTCCCAGCGTGGCGATCTGGTCGATATCGGCGAGCCGCTGCGAGGCCCAAAGATGATCGACGTGAACCATCAGCGCGTCGATATAGCCTTCCAGCCGCCTGGCCAGCAGTTTCTCGCGGGCGAGCATGTTCAGGAATGCCGGAGCTGCAACATGTGAGCCGACGTCATGTCTCGTCCTGGTCGGCTGGCGAACGTCGGCGGACGCGGTCGCTGCGGCTGCCGCTGGACGCCGGCTTTCCCGCCACGCCGTCACCTGAGAATGCATCGCCTCGAACTCCGCGATGCGCTGGTCGATGGCCTGTTCGCCCTCGCGTTCAACGAGGCTGTTGTAGTTCTTCCGCGCCCCCGCGCGCCGTTCGGGAGGCGTGCCGGTCAGTTCGAGGAGCTGCTCGATCTTGGCACCTGCGGTCATGACCCACCATCTGCCCAGGACGCGAAAGAGACGCCCTCATGAGCGAGAAACTGCTTCACTTTCTCCATCAGCTCATCGATCAGAGACGAGCACTGAGTAGGTAGTCCCTTACTTTCCACAATGCTAGCTGCTAGTCCTTTCTTTTCCTTCAAGCTGGCATCGAGACGTGCCTGCTGATCGGCATTCAGGTAGGGCCAGAGCGCTTCGAGTTCCGCCATGCAGCTCTCCTGCGCCAGTCCGGCCGCAGAACGTGAGGCTAGCACGGCCTCGGCGCGGTCTCCTAGCTCCGCCAAACCCAGAATTCGGGTCAAGGAGAGCGCGCGCTTGAGCGCTTTGACGAGCTTGCCCGCCTGTCGGTGAGCCAACATGTCGCGGAGCAGAAACTTGAGATAGCGCAGAAGCTCCTCGGGGACGACCAGCGGCCAGGGCGGGTTGCCGTCGGCTGTGAGCACGGCCTCCTGGAAGACGAAGCTGCGGCTGGCCGCACCCTTGCTCCGATCGGACGGATCGGAAGGCAGCACGACGTTCGATACCGGCATCACGCCAAATGGCGTGACGCCGTCGACGAAGTCGAGCTTGATCCGCTCGCTTTCGGTCGCCAGCGAACGCAGCCGACCCAACGCGGTGATGAGGTCTTCCCACGGAGCCTGATACTCTCGATCGAATTTGACCCGAACCAGAATGGTCGGACCATCACGACGCATGAGACGTTCGACACGATTGGCGATCTCGCTGCCATCGTCGAAGATGTATTGGGCAAGGTCGACATCCCCCAGCGCGGCCACCCGTCCAGCGAACGTCGTGGAGCCGGACAAGACGACGTTCCCGCGTCCCTCCAACATGCTTCGTTCCGCCACGCTGACGAGCCCGTCGAGGGTGATCGCGCTGGGGAATGCAAACGCAAGCGGCCAAGGTACGTAGACCGTCCAGGACCCGCTCCGGGTCGTGAGGTATCCGGCATGCTCGGCAGCAACACTCAGCCGTTCGTCCGGATCACAATGGGCGCTCTGGAAGGCATACTCCTGAACCAGTCGCTTGAAGCTGCCGATGATCAGCTCCGGAGCCGTCCCTCGCTCGGCATCGACGGCCAACGCAATAATGTCATTCGGCGTGAAAGGTGCAGCCATGGAGCTATGCCATGAAATTTTACAATCATAGCTTTAGGCCCGAACTTCAGCAAGCACCGCCGCTCGCGCGGGGTCACGCCCGCTGCACGAAGCTGTCGACGACGTGCTTTTCGCCGGCCTTGTCGAAGGCGATGGTCAGCTTGTTGCCGTCGATCTTGACGACGCGGCCATAGCCGAACTTCTGATGGAAGACGCGGTCGTCGAGGGCGAATTCCGACGTCGTGCCGGTGGATTTCGCCACCAGCTCGCCCTCGATGATCATCGGTCCGCGCTTGCCACGGCCGAAATGACCGCCGAAGCCGCTGCCGAACGGATCACGGCCCGAGAACGGCGACGGCTCTTCCTTGAAGCCGCCCTCCGACGAACCGCGCGCCGCGCCCGGCCGACGTGCCTGAGCGCGCTGCCAACCCGGCGTGGAATAGCTCGATCCGAACGACTCGACATTGTCGAAGCGCGACGGGCCGTAGCCCCCGGCGCCGCCCCAGCCCGAGCCGCCCTTCGACTCGGTGATCTCGACGCTCGGCGCGGGCAGCTCGTCGAGAAAGCGCGACGGGATCGTGGTGGTCCAGGTGCCGTGGATGCGGCGGTTGGTGGCGAAATAGATTTTTGCCCGCCGCCGCGCGCGGGTCAGGCCGACATGGGCGAGGCGGCGCTCCTCTTCCAGCCCGGCGCGGCCCTGCTCGTCGAGCGTGCGCTGGCTCGGGAATAGCCCTTCCTCCCAGCCCGGCAGGAACACGTTGTCGAACTCCAGCCCCTTGGCCGAATGCAAGGTCATCAGCGACACCGCTTCCTCGTCGGCCGCGCCCTCGCGGTCCATCACCAGCGAGATGTGCTCGAGGAAGCCGTGCAGGTTCTCGAACTCCTCCATCGAGCGGACGAGCTCCTTGAGGTTGTCCAGTCGCCCGGCCGCATCGGCCGAGCGGTCCTTCTGCCACATCTCGGTGTAGCCGCTCTCGTCGAGCACGATCTCGGCGAGCTCGGTGTGTGGCGTCACCTCGCGCTGGGCGCGCCAGCGCTCGAACTGCAGGATCAGCCCGCGCAGCGAGCCGCGCGCCTTCGGCTTCAGCTCGTCGGTCTCGACCACCGCGCGCGCCGCCTCGAACAGCGGGATGCGGCGCTTGCGGGCGTGGTCGTGCAGCATCTGCACCGTGGCATCACCGAGCCCGCGCTTGGGCACGTTGACGATGCGCTCGAAGGCGAGGTCGTCGGCCGGCGAGTTGATGACGCGCAAATAGGCCAGCGCGTCGCGGATCTCGGCGCGCTCGTAGAAGCGCGGGCCGCCGATCACGCGATAGGGCAGGCCGAGCGTGACGAAGCGGTCTTCGAACTCGCGCATCTGGTAGGACGCGCGCACCAGGATCGCGATGTCGTTGAGATGCTCGCCCTTGCGCTGCAGCTCCTCGATCTCCTCGCCGATGCCGCGCGCTTCCTCCTCGGAATCCCAGGCGCCGGTGACGGTGACCTTCTCGCCCTCGACGTCCTCGGTATGCAAGGTCTTGCCGAGCCGGCCTTCATTGTGGGTGATGAGGTGCGAGGCGGCGGCGAGGATGTGACCCGTGGAGCGGTAGTTGCGCTCGAGGCGAATGACCTTGGCGCCGGGGAAGTCGTGCTCGAAGCGCAGGATGTTGTCGACCTCGGCGCCGCGCCAGCCATAGATCGACTGATCGTCGTCGCCGACGCAGCAGATGTTCTTGAGCGGCGGCGTGGCGCCCTGCGCGGCGTCGTCATTCCGGGGCGCACCGCCAGGTGCGAACCCGGAATCTCGCAGTTGGTTATCCTCAGCGCGGGATTCCGGGTTCGGCTCTTCGAGCCGCCCCGGAATGACGGAGGATGGGGCGACGGCACGCGACGAACTCGGCGCCTGCGACAGCAGCCGTAGCCACAGATATTGCGCGACGTTGGTGTCCTGATACTCGTCGACCAGGATGAACTTGAAGCGGCTCTGATATTGCCGCAGCACGTCAGGGTTCTCGCGGAACAGCCGGATGCTCTCCAGCAGCAGGTCGCCGAAATCGGCGGCGTTGAGGATCTTCAGCCGTTCCTGGTAGCTCGCATAGAGCTTGCCGCCCTTGCCGTTGGCGAACACGGCGGCCTCGCCCGAAGGCACCTGGGACGGCGCCAGGCCGCGGTTCTTCCAGCCGTCGATCAGGCCGGCCAGCATGCGCGCCGGCCAGCGCTTGTCGTCGATGTTCTCGGCTTGCAGCAACTGCTTGAGCAGGCGGATCTGGTCATCGACGTCGAGCACGGTGAAATTGGACTTGAGCTGCACCAGCTCGGCATGGCTGCGCAGGATGCGGCCGGAGATCGAGTGGAAGGTGCCGAGCCAGGGCATGCCCTCGACCGCCTGTCCGAGCATCTCGGCAAGCCGCGTCTTCATCTCGCGTGCGGCCTTGTTGGTGAAGGTCACCGACAGGATCTCGCTCGGCCGGGCGCGGCCTTGGCTCAGGATATGCGCGATGCGCGTGGTCAGCACACGGGTCTTGCCGGTGCCTGCGCCGGCGAGCACGAGCACCGGGCCATCGAGCGTTTCGACCGCCTCGCGCTGCTCCGGATTGAGGCCGGCCAGATAGCGCGCGCCACCGGTCGCGGCGGCGCGGGCGCGCGCGGCGATGCCGCCGGCAACGGGCTGGTGGTCAGGCGCAGGAAAGGGGCTCACGCGGTTGGGCTCGGTCATCAGCGAATCAGTCTCGTCCCTCGGATGGCATCATATGACGGCATCACGAGGTCTGCAGGAAGGAGCCCTCATAGCAGGGATTGACGGCTATATGGGGCCGGGTCCGGCGTTTTACAGCCCTAAATCGGGCCAGACGGACGCCGCTCCAGCCTCGCTGGGCATTTGTTCCGGCAAATCGCGAAATTTTAGCGGCCCGCGTGGCCGGAACCTTTGTTCCGAGCCATGATTATTTCGGCAACGGCGCAAGCTCCGCGTCGCTTTGAACCGCAATCGAGAGACAGAGGTCGTGTCATGTTAGGCTGGGTTGTCACCTTCCTGGTTATCGCATTGATCGCCGGCATTCTCGGCTTCGGCGGCGTCGCCGGTGCCTCCATCGAGATCGCCAAGATCATCTTCTTCATCGCCATCGTGCTGTTTCTGGTTTCGGCCGTCGTGGGCCTCGCCCGTGGCCGCAGCCGCGTGTAGTCGGCCTCATCCCTGACAATGAGGTCGGCGAAGGGCGCAGTGCCTCGCAAGAGGTGCGGCGCCCTTTGCGTTTTGAGGAGGTGTCAGGCCGGGGCCGTCAGCGCGACCTGCACCTTGGCGAGGGCGGGATCGAGCGCCACGGAGGCGAGGCGCGTATCGTTGGAGAGCGCGGTCAGAGTGAGCGTCTGGTCCTGCACGCGGAAGATCCGGCACAGCGTCGTCGCCTCCGAGGCGTCGCGCAGCATCACCGACAACGGCGCGATGTGGGTCTCGTCGGCGATCTTCTCCGCCACGAGCGCAAGCCGCGTCGCCGCCGCCGCAAGCTGCTCGGTGCGGTGTGCGGTCGTATTGGCCGCGAGCGGCAAGCCTTCCTCGTTGGTGAGCAGCACGGTCTGGAAGCGGCCGACTTCGGCGATGCGGTCGAGCAGCGGCACCAGCTCGCGGCGCCGGCCCGGCCGGCTCGCGAGCTGCGCCAGATCCAGCGAGATGCGCTCACGCTCGACCAGCGGCGCCAGCACATCTTCGATCGCGCTGCGCAGGCTGGTCTCCCGCTCGATGGCGTCGTGGCTGCTCTGCTCCTGCAACTGGTCGAGGCTGGCCGCCTGCATCTGCACCTGCCGGCGCAACAGCTCGCGGGACAGCGCGCCCTGGCGGGCGCCGAACAGATAGCCCGAGGTCAACAGCAGAATGGCGGCGCCGAGGCCGCTCACGATGGCATAGATCGTCATGGTCGCTTCGTCGCTGTGAGTTGACTGCAATCATCGACGCCCGCAATGCGCAGCACGGCCTTGCGGTCGCCCGCGACCGCCTGGGCATCGCCGCGCGCCTCGCCGGCGCCGGCCGCGCGCACCGACATCCGCTGCGCGGGGAGGCCCTCGCGCTTCAACTGGGCCGCGATCTCCTTGGCGCGCGAATAGCTGAGCAGCACGTTCAGATCCTCGGTGCCGCTGGCATCGGTATGCCCCTCGATGATGATGGTCGCCTCACCATGGCGCGCGAGCGCGCGTTGCAGGATCGCCAGCGACCGCTTCATGTCGGCAGGGTTCGGTCGTGCGCTGCCGCGCTCGAAGCCGACCGCCAGCGGCGCGAAGCACTCGGCGGAGGGCTTCGCGGGGCTCTGGGGCTCCGGGGGCGCTGCCGGGGCGACCGGCGGTGTCGGTGGCGCGACCACGACGGGAGCGATCGCGGGCGGCATCGGCGGCGCCGCGACCGGTGCCGGGTCGACGATCCGCGCCTCCCGTCGCTTGGGTGCCGCGTCGGCAACGGGGGCGTCGCGCTGCGGCACGGCCGTCACCGGCATTGCGGCCGTCGCGACCGGCGGCGTGGCGGTGCCTTGCTGCCAGAGCGCTGCCGACATGACGGCGATCAGGGTGCCGGCGACGGCGAAGGCCGCGGCGAGCCAGACCGGCGCCTCTTCGCCGGCCACGGTGCACGCATCGATGCGCATGGCGGGAGAAGGCAGAGCGGAGTTCGGGGAGGGCGCCAGCATGTCAGCCCACGGGCACCTTGAATTTCGGCGTGATCAGGTCGATGCCGCATTCGAGCCCCGCGCACCACGCGATGAACTGGCGCGACATCGTAGCATCCGGAAACAGCGCGCCGTGCTGCGGGGCGATGATCTCGATGTCGAGCGTGCTGACCATCTGCGCCCACGCCTTCATGACGCGGTTGGAGACCATGTAGCGCCGGTGAAAGCCCTCCATGAAGCGTGTATGCGCCTTGAAGTCGCGCACGACGGTGTAGTCGACGCCGATCGAGGCGCCGAGGTCGCCGCTGTAGAGGATCTTCGAGATCGGATCGTAGAGCTGGAAATTGCCCTCACTGTGCAGGAAGTGCGCCGGCAGCGCGTACAGCCTGCTGCCCGCGAGATCGAACACCATGCCCTCGTCGGGGATCGGCTTCAGCCGGTGGGCAACGATGTGGTCGAAGCCGAAATGCGGCACGAAGCGGGTCCACAGCTCGGAGATGTAGGCGTCGGCGTCGGTCGTCATCAGCCAGCCGTTGATCGCCGCGACGATGTCGGGATCCTGGTGCGACAGGAACAGATATTTCAGCCGCCCGCCCGAGAGCTCGCTGAAGGTCTCGCTGAGCACCCTGGAATAGACCTTGTGGCCGCCCGGATCGAGCAGCATGCCGACGCGGTCGTGGATGATCAGATGCTGGTTCGCCTGCACCGCGTGGTCGCCGGCGCCGAAATCCTCCAGCAGAATGTTCTTGTGAACGCCGTCGTCGTAGAGGACGGTATTGGCCATGAAACTACTCCCGCCGGCGCCGCGCCATCGCAGCGCGCCGGCTCATTGGACGACGGTGCGCTACAGTACCTTCTGCAGCGATCTGACGGCTTCGCGCATGTCGAAGAAGGTCAGCCCGAGCTTGCTGTTCTCGTTGGTGAGCGCGAGCAGCAGCGCGCCGCGGCCGGCGCTGACCAGCACGGCATAGCCGGACTCGCCGCGGATGATGACCTCCTGCAGATGGCTGCGGCCGAGCTCCATGGCGGCGCGGCCGCCGAGCGACAGCAAGGTCGCGGTCATGCCGGCAACCCGCGTCTCCTCCATGTCGGCCGCGAGCACACTCGCGATCATCAGCCCGTCCTCCGAGATCAGCGCGCAGGCCTCGACCCCGAACGAGTCGCTCTGCAGCTTGCGCAGCACCCGGTTGATTTCATCGAGTCGTGACATCGGCTTCTCCTCGACGGCGCGCGGGGCAAACTTGGAATGAAACTGGGTTTGAGCCATGGCGGGGTCCTGGTCATCATCTTGAGCTGTTGAAACGGAAGCGGTCGGAATGTCGATTTGTGCAGTAACGAAGGAGGGATACAGCGGGTCATCCGGGACCAGCGTCGTCGTCTGTTCCGGACTGCCGTCCGGCGCCGTCAGCGCGCGTGTCTCGATCGTATCAACCGCATCGTCGAGCGCGCGCTGCTCGGCCTTGATGCGTGATCGCGAGACCGGCGGATCCATCGCCTGCAACTGGGTCACCAGCGCCTGGCGGGCCGACTGGTAGACTTCGGCGCGGCGTTCGGGGGTGGAATCCGGCAGGCTCTCCATCGCGCGCGACAGCAGGATGAAGTAGTCGGCGGTGGTCACGGGCAGGGCTGCCGCATCCTCATGCGGACCGTGCGCTCGGCTCAGCAGGCTTGCGAGGCGTCCCATCGCTCTCTCGTCACTCTACGCAACTAACGATGCATAAGGTTAGGTCGGTGCAAGGGACAGGACGAATGATCTGAATCAAATTGACTAAAATCAGGACCAGACTGCGTAATCTCGCCCTCAAGTCGACCGCAGCAGATCATCGTGTGGCCACGATTGCCGCCAATGCGCCGTATTGCCGCCGCGTTCGGCGCAACTGCGCCTCGGTCGCAGCCAGAATCAGCTACGATCACGGCGACGAATGGCGGCGCGGGGAGGGCAATGTGAACGTCCGGGACTATGTGCAGCGCGATGCGACGGCGCTTGCCGCCGCGGTGAAGGGCGGCGAGACCCATGCGGCGGAGCTGCTGCAGCTCGCGCTGGCGCAGAACGAGCGGGCCCAGCCGAGGACCAACGCGGTCTGCAGGCTGATGGAGCGCGAGGCCCGCGCGCAGCTCGCCAAGCCCGCCAACGGCCCGCTCACCGGCGTACCGTTCCTGATCAAGGACTGCGCCCAGGACTATGCGGGCCTGCCGACGGCCTATGGCAGCAAGGCGCTATCCGGATTCGTCGCCGGCGAGCATGCCTCGGTCGTCAGGCGGTATCTCGAGGCCGGCCTCGTGATCTTCGGCAAGACCAACCTGCCGGAGCTCGCGCTGAAGGGCGTCAGCGACTCCCGCGCCTTCGGCCGCGTCAGCAACCCCTGGAATCCCGCACATACGCCCGGCGGCTCCAGCGGCGGCGCTGCGGCGGCGGTCGCTTCGGGCGTCGTGCCGATGGCCGCCGGCAATGACGGCGGCGGCTCGATCCGCATTCCCGCCGCCTGCTGCGGCCTGTTCGGCCTGAAGCCATCGCGCGGGCTGATCTCGTCAGGGCCCGGCTTCGGCGAGTACTGGTTCGGCGCATCCAGCGAGGGCGTGGTGTCGCGCAGCGTCCGCGACACCGCGCTCGCGCTCGACGTCATCGCGGGCGGCGAGCCCGGTGATCCCTTTCTCACCGCCGAGCCCGGCGTGGTCTACGCCAACGCGGTGGCCCGCGATCCCGGCCGCCTGCGCATCGGCTACACGGTGGCGTCGCCGATCGGGACCGAGGTGCATGCCGAGGCGAAGCTTGCGGTCGACAACGCCGTGAAGCTGCTGCAGGGCCTTGGTCACGAGGTCGAGGAGGCCTCGCCCGACATCGATGGCGCCGCGCTTGCGACAGCGTTCCTGCACATCTATTTCGGCCAGGTCGCGGCGCTGGTCGCCGACGCGCGCGGCAAGGGCGCCAGGCGCGAGGAGTTCGAGCTGCTGACGTGGGTGCTGTCGACGCTCGGCGGCGCGATCTCGGCCGGCGCGCTGACGACGCAGCTGCTGAAATGGAACGAGTTCGCGCGGGCGCTCGCGCGCTTCCATGCCCGCTACGACCTGCTGCTGACGCCGACGCTCGCGCATCCGCCGATCCGGCACGGCGAGGGCGATCCGAGCACCACCGAGCAGACCCTGCTCGACATGCTCGACCGCATCGGCCTGCTCGGGCTGATGACGCGCTGGGGCCTGCTCGACGGCATGATCGACAAGATCGCCCGCGACAGCCTGCAATATGTCCCGTTCACGCAGCTCGCCAATCTCACGGGCACGCCGGCGATGAGTGTGCCGCTGCACTGGACCGCCGACGGCCTGCCGCTCGGCGTGCAGTTCGTGGGCCGGCTCGGCGACGAGACGAGGCTGCTGCAGCTCGCCCGCCAGCTCGAGCAGGCGCAGCCCTGGTTCGCGCGCCTGCCGGACTGGGTGATGCAGAGCTGACCACACCCGGCGGGCCGGTTCGAGCAGCGCGGTCGTGCGTCGCACGACGCCGTGCACGTCCATCGCGATTGCGTGCGCGCTGTTTGTGGTGTTCTATCTTAGGTGGAGCGCGGTCGCCTAAGCCGCGCCGGCTCGGCGACGTTCTTCGGACGGCCACGTTCTTCGGACCCGGCACATCGCACGTCGCTGCCGTCGTGCGGAAACTACTCCGCGTCGCTTCCGACGGTCCGCTGGTCCGGTGCCGTGCCATGCACGTTGGCGATACTTTCAGAGGGCGGGATCATGAACGTCACAGTCTATTTCGCGACCAACAGGCAACCGATCACGGCTGAAGGCACGAATCAGATTACCGGGTTCAGCTCCGAGCTCGGTCCCGTCAACGGCTTGAACATCAGGTATGGCCGGGCCGAGATCGCGGTCGATCTGCAGGCATCGAGCTATGCCCTGGTGCCTGGATCGCTTCATGTCGAGGACGAGCAACTGATCTTTCCGCAAGGCTCCCGTGCGGTCCTCGGCAGCAATACGATCTTCGGCGCCCTGCGTGCCGACATGCTGGCGAAGGCGCGGCCGACGCTGGCGTTCATTCACGGCTTCAGCAACAGCTTCGTCGACTCGATCGAACGCGCCGGGTGGATCTCGGCGTTCTACGGGATCGACGCCAACATGTTCGTGTTCAGTTGGCCGTCGGTCGCCTCGCTGGTCGGCGTGCCGCTGCCCTTTGTGGACTACCAGCACGATCGCAAGACGGCGGCGGCATCCGGCCCGGCCGTGGCACGCACGCTGCGGCGGCTCTATGATTTCGTCGACGGGCTGCCCGAGAGCGAACGCTGCAACCAGAGCATTCATCTCATCTGTCACAGCATGGGCGTCTATGTCCTGCGCAACGCGTTGCAGGCCTTGATGCAGATGCCCGACCCGGTCGCCGGCGCGGCCATGGCCGGCGGCGTTCCGGCGATGGTGCGGATGGGCGGGACGCAGCCGTCCCTGACCGGATTGCGCAGGACCTTCGACAAGGTCGTGCTCGCGGCGGCCGACGAGGACGCGGACGCGTTCGACGACCCGGCGAAGCTGAAATATCTGCCGCGCACCGCGAGCAGCGTCACGGTCTATCACTCGACCAAGGATTGGGTGCTCAATACGCTGAGCGCGGGCACGAAATTCAACGGTCCGCGGCTCGGCAGCGACGGTCCCGACAACATGGGCAGCATCAGCGACAAGGTCACCGCGATCGATTGTTCGGATGTGACGACGTTCGAGCAGGACCCGCAGCAGCACCAGTATTACCGGATCTTCCCGGTGGTCCGCGACGACATCGTCCAGGTGCTGCAGGGCGTGCCGCAGAACCAGGTCAGCAACCGCGATCCGGTGGGGTCGGGACGCTACCGCATTCGGCCGCAGGCCCGCTTGGCGGTCAGGGCCACCAGTCCCAAGCCGCGCGCCGCGAAGGCGCGCGTCGCCAAGTCCGGTGCTGCGAAGAAGAGGGCGGCCGGCGGGAGCTGAGCGCGGGACGCAGGCGCGCCCGCATGGGCCGGCTCGGCGACGAGACGAGGCTGCTGCGGCTCGCCCGCCAGCTCGAGCAGGCGCAGCCCTGGTTCGCGCGCCTGCCGGACTGGGTGATGCAGAGCTGACGATCTCAGCGTTTGATGACGACCACTTCGAGATACTCCGACGGCACCACCATCGTGCCGTCCTCGGCGCGATTGAGCGTCCCGATCAGGGCCAGCATGTCGCGCTTGAGATCGGCCTGGCGGTCGCCATCAAGCGCAGCGAAGGCCTTGAGCACCGGGCCATAGTAGGTCTTGAACACGTCGACGAAATGCTCAGGCGAGCGGTAGCGCATCGCGAAATGACGCCGATGGCAGCGAATGTCGGTGGCATCGGCGAACATCTCTCGGATGCGTGCCTCGGTGCCCCACAGCGCCGGCGATCTGGCGCCGGCGGGCGGTGGCAGATATTTGCCGAGCGTCTTGAACAATTGGCCGATGAAGCCGTCGGGGGTCCAATTGGCCAGGCCGATCTTGCCGCCGCTGCGGCACACCCGGGTGAGCTCGGCGGCGGCGCGCTCCTGCCGGGGCGTGAACATCACGCCGAATGTCGAAACCACCACGTCGAACGTGCCATCGCCGAACGGAAGCGCCTCGGCATCGGCCTCCTGGAACTGCACGGACAGGCCGTCGGCGGCGGCACGCTGGCGCCCGCGGTCGAGCAGGGCAGGCACGTAGTCAGTCGAGACGACGTTGCACCAGCGCCGCGCTGCAGCCAATGTGACGTTGCCGTTGCCGGCGGCCACGTCGAGCACCTTCTGGCCGGCGCGGATGTCAAGCGCCTCGCAGAGTTCCTCGCCGACGATCTGCAGCGTGTTGCCGACGATGGCGTAGTCGCCGGACGACCACGCGCTGTGCTGGCGTGCCTTGAGCGCGGTGAAATCCGGCTCTGCGGTCACGCCGGCCTGAATTGCAGCTGATGCGGTCATGATGGTCTCCTCCGGAGAATGCAGCGCTGTTGCGCGCGCTGGTGTGTGGAGACGTACGCGGCAGGCTTCGGGCGGCGCTATCCAGATCGCGACACGGCCATCCGGATCGTGAACTTTTCGAGCGCCGCCGATGACCCATAGGCAATTGGACGTCGTCGCATGATGGACGGAGATCAGGTTCCCCTGGCGGCGCGGCAGCCTTTGCCACGCAGCGTACGCCGCGCGCTCGAAGCGATGCATGACGACCTCGGGCGGCGCTGGACGCTGGCCGATCTGGCGAAGATTGCCGGCGTTTCCGGACGGACCTTGCAGCGCCAGTTCGTCAGGTCGATCGGCCGGTCGCCGCAAACGGTCCGGCAGGAGATCGGCTACGCGCGCGCCCGTGTCGAGTTTCTGCAGGGGCGCGCCGGCGGGAAGGTGATGGACGTCGCGCTGCGCTGCGGTTTCCCGCATTACGGCCGCTTCGCCGCCGGCTATCGTCGCTGCCACGGCGAGACGCCGTCGGAAACCGTGAAGCGGCAGGCGGTCTTGATGGCGCAGCTCGCCGCGTCGCGCACCACCATTGCGCCGGTGCGCGATCGGCCGACCATTGCCTTCGCCATGATCGCCACCGATCCGAGCGTGCGCGAGCTGGCGGACGACCTCGCGGCCGAGCTCACGCTGGCGCTGACCCGCGCGGGATTTGCCGTGACGACCCAGCCGCGCGCGGCGCGCTACCGCATGAACGCGTCGCTCCAGGGTCGGGATGGCGCGTCACGGCTGCTGCTGCAGCTGATCGACCAGGACAGCGGCGGGCTGATATGGGCGCATCGCGGCGAGGTCATGCTGCGGTGGGAGGCCGACGGTCACGAACGGTTGGCCGCCCGCGTGGCGGCGTCGCTGCTGCAAAGCCTGCGCCGCGCCGAGATCGATCGGGCGCTGCGCAAACCGGATGAGGATCTGACCGCGCAGGATCTCGCGCTGCGCGCCATGCCCGGCGTGCTGTCGCTCGACGCCGACGGCAACCGCAGTGCGCTCGAGCTGCTGCATCAGGCCATCGCCCGCGATCCCCGTCATGCCCTGGCCACGGCGCTCGCGGCCTGGGCCTACGGCCAGCGCGCGGTCTATCATTTCGGCACCGCGCCCGGGCAGGACCGGCAGCTTGGTCGCGCGCTGGCGCAGCGCGTGCCGACCGAGCTTGCGGATGCGACCGTGCTGTGCGTGCTCGGCAACGCGCTCACCTTGCTGGATGAGCTCGCCGAGGCCGAGCAGGTGGTGGGCCGGGCGCTCGCGCTGGATGGCGGTGCCGCCTGGGCCTGGAGCCGCAGCGGCTGGCTCGATGTCTATCGCGGCGATGCCGCGTCGGCGATCGAGCGCTTTCGGATTGCGCTGGATCTCGCGCCGCAGGACCCGCTCGCCTTCAACGCCATCATTGGAATCGGCTGCGCGCATTTCGCCGCCGGGACCTACGCGGAGGCGGCGCGCTGGCAGCAGCGCGGCCTGCGCGAGCACCCGTCGTCGCTCTGGGTGCACCGGACCATGTGCCCGTCCCACGTGCTGGCGGGCGAGCGATCCGCGGCCCTGCGCAGTCTGCAGGCGCTGCGTGCCGGCTATCCGGACCTGACCCTGGCCGAGGTCCAGCGCGGCATGCCGCCGCTACCGGACGCCTATTCGGCCCGGGTATTCGAGGGATTGTCCGACGCCGGCCTGCCGGCGTAGCGGCGGCCGGTCACCGTCATCTCTTCGGCATGCCGATGGCGCGGCCGAGCCCGTCGGGCTGCGGCAGCGCGGCATGCGCCTGCAGCACGCGGGCGATGTTGGCCTGGATGTCCGGCGGAAACGGCGCGACCTTGCGCTTGGTCATGTCGATATGCACCGACATGCCCTCCGAACTCGCCGAGATCCAGCCCTCGTCGGCGTGGCGGAGCTCCTCGAACGTGTGCAGCCGCTTCTCGTCGGCACCGATCAGCCAGACTGCGACCTGCACCGGATCACCCAGATGGATCTCGCGCAAATAGCGCACGTGGCACTCCGTGATGAAGGTCGAGCCCTGCCGTTCCTTCATGTAGGCCGGTCCGATGCCGAGCTCGGCCCATAGCTGGTCGATCGCGCGGTCGAACATCACGTTGTAATAGGCCATGTTGAGATGGCCGTTGTAGTCGATCCATTGCGGTTCGATCTGCATGATGGACGACAGGAACGGCCCCGCGCCGGCTTGTATGGGCACTGCATTATCGCTCATCGGCTCTTCCGTTTGCTCCCTTGACCCCTGTTGCGTCCTTTGCCACGGTCCGCCCAACTTTCGGAGGACATAGTGGCGACGACGATCCCCCATCACGATTTGAAGCGGCCCGCGCCGGAGGCGCTCAAGAGCGCGCTCGACGCACTCGCGGCTCGCTTCGGCAACCGGCTCATCACCTCGCAGGCCGTGCGCGAGCAACATGGCCATACCACGACCTGGCTGCCGACGCAGCCGCCGGATGGCGTGGTGCTGGCGCAGGAGACCGCCGACATCCAGGACGTCGTCCGCATCTGTGCGCCAAAGGGCGTGCCGATCATTCCGTTCGGCACCGGCACCTCGCTGGAGGGCCAGGTCAATGCGCCGGCCGGCGGCATCTGCATCGACATGCGCGATATGAACAAGGTGCTGGAGGTGCATGCCGAGGACCTCGACTGCGTGATCCAGCCCGGCATCACCCGCAAGACCTTGAACGAATATCTGCGCGACCAGGGCCTGTTCTTTCCGATCGATCCCGGCGCCGACGCGTCCCTCGGCGGCATGGCGTCGACGCGGGCCTCCGGCACCAATGCGGTGCGCTACGGCACCATCCGCGAGAACGTGCTGGCGCTGAAGGTCGTGCGCGGCGACGGCGAGATCATCAAGACCGGCACCCGCGCCAAGAAGTCCGCGGCCGGCTACGATTTGACGCACCTGTTCATCGGCGCCGAGGGCACGCTCGGCATCATCTGCGAGATGACGATCCGGCTGCGCGGCATTCCCGAGACCATCGCCGCGGCGTCGTGCTCGTTCGAGACCGTGCGCGGCGCCTGCCAGGCGACGATCCTTGCGATCCAGACCGGCATTCCGGTGGCGCGCATCGAGCTGCTCAATGCGGCGCAGGTCAAGGCCTGCAACGCCTATTCCAAGCTGACGCTGCCGGAGACGCCGCTGCTGCTCTTGGAGTTTCACGGCAGCGAGGCCGAGGTCGCCGAGCAGTCGAAGAATTTTTCCGAGATCGCCAGGGAGTGCGGCGGCGGCGACTTCGCCTGGACCACCAAGCCGGAGGACCGCACCAAGCTGTGGCAGGCGCGTCACGATGCCTATTGGTCCGTGAAGGCGATCCGGCCCGGTGTCGGCGTGGTCGCGACCGATGTCTGCGTGCCGATCTCCAGGCTCGCGGACTGCGTCACCGAGACCGAGGAGGACCTCGCGCGCCTCAGGCTGACCTCGCCGATCGTCGGCCATGTCGGCGACGGCAATTTCCACTGCTCCTTGATGTGCGACGTCGACGACGCCGACGAGATGGCCCGCGGCGACGAGTTCATGCATCGCCTCGTCGAGCGCGCGCAGGCCATGGGCGGCACCTGCACCGGCGAGCATGGCATCGGCCAGGGCAAGCAGAAATATCTCGAGTCCGAGCTCGGCCCGGAAGCGCTCGATGCGATGCGCGCGGTGAAGCAGGCGCTCGATCCGCAGAACATCTTCAATCCAGGCAAGATCATCCCGGCGCGCTGATTGGCAATCCAAGCCGAGCTGGGTTTCGGATTTGGGTTCGGCGTGCAGGCCCGCTGCTCACATAGGGCCGCTACTCACATCTCCCAGCTCGCGGGAGATGTCGGAATGCATCACGATTCACCAAATAGAAAACGCCGCCGCGTTCGACACGCGGCGGCGCTTTGTTTCCGTGCAGATCAACGGCAGACGCGGCGCGGTCCCCACGGCGTCGGCCGCACCCAGCAGGTGCGCGGGCCGTAGACGCCGTAGCCGTAGGGGCGATAGACGCGCGGGGCGGGCCGGCAGCGGCCCCAGCGGTCGGGGAACCAACCGGGACCACAGCCGCCGGCGACGCGCTCGACATTGCTGTCCGGAGCAGCCGGCTGGGCTGGCAGCGTGAAGGCCTGCGCGGCCGACGCGCCCAACATGACGGTCGCGGCGAGCAGGGCGGAGGTGAACAGATTGCGCATTGCAGTGCGGTCCTCTCGTTGGTTTCGAAGCAGTGCAGTCCTTAGACGTCGTCGGGCAAATTTTGGTTTCGCAATATTTTCGAGGTCTCGAAACCTCTTCCCAGTACCATAGAGCTCTCGACGACGCCGGTCGCCCGATGCAGCTCTGCCGATCATGTGGCGCATCGCTGCAGTGTCGACGCCATCGTGCGGTCTTCTAGCAGACATTCGCTGCAAGGAACATGAACGATCAGCGACGCGTCCCGCTGGCTTTCGTCGCAGGCGGCATCATTTTCCGCCTTGCTGCGCCTTTGCGTCCTTCAACGCCGTCCTGCAACCGTCGGAGAGCTTGTCGAACTTCTCGATCATGCATTGCTTGATGCGGCCGCCGCCCGGCATGATTCCAGTACAGAGCGTGCGCACATCGTCGCCGCAGGCCTGGCGCACGGCGCTCCTGTCCTGAGCCTGGGCGGCCGTGCTGGAGATGACTATCAACAGCAGCGGAAGCAGCTTGTGCATGATCGATGATTCCTCTCTCGCCGCGGCCGACGCGCCGGGCCTCGTGAGGCGGTTGTCTCGCCGATGAATTTAGCGGACATATGTCGACCGTCGCCGCAACGTGTAACGGTTTGTATCACGAGGTCACTGCGCAGAGCGCAAGCGTCCGCCTGCCGCCGGGGTCGTCGTCGACCACGGCGGCGCTCGTGCCGCCATTCCCTCAAGCGTGCACATCCGAGGCACTGCTGCGCAGCTTCTGCAGCGCGTGATCGACGCTGTGGAACACGCGCTCCCGCGGCAGCACATCGTACAGGCCGAACCGTTCGAAGGCCGCCTGGGCCCGCAGCGACTCCAGCCGCGCCACCGCGAACACGATACCGGCCTCGTTGCAGATATGGATCACGTCGCGCAGGGTCTGCGCGGCGGTGAAATCGATCTCGACGATGGCGCTGGCCTCGAACACCACCAGCCGCGGCTTGCGGCTGCGCAGCAGGCGCTGCATGTCGGCGCGGAACGTCGCTGCATTGAGGAAGCTGAGCGGGGCCTGGAAGCCGACCACGGCGATGTCGGACAGTTCCTCGCCCTTGATCTGCGGATGCGCCGGCCACCAGATCGTCGTGTCCGGCACGCGCTGGAAGGCGATGAGGTGGGCGCGCGTCGTGCTCCAGATGCCGTGCAGCAGCGACAGCGCGATGCCGAGCGCGACGCCCTGCTCGATCGGCAGTGCGACGATGGCCACCGCGGTGGCCAGGATGAGCAGGAACTCGCCCTTCGACGCACGATAGACGCTCGTGATCTGCGCGACGCGGATGATGCGCAGCGCGACGAACAGCAGCACGCCGCCGAGCGCCGCCTCCGGGACGTTCGCAAGCAGCCGGGCTCCGAACAGCACGAGCAGCAGCACGATCCCAGCGGCGAGCAGGCCCGCGACCTGCGACCGGCCGCCGGTCTCGACCACGATGCCGGTGCGCGGTGGACTCGCATTGACCGGAAACGCGCCGAACAATCCGGCCAGCAGGCTGCCGGCACCGGCGCCGAGGAAGTCGCGGTCGACGTCGGCCGCGCGGTCGGGATCGGAAGGGAACGAGCGCGTCGTCGCCGACGTCTGCACCATCACCACGACCGCGATCAGGAAGGCGAGCGGAACCAGCTTCGCCCATTGTTCCGGCCCGATCAGCGGCATGGACGGCATCGGCACCGTGCCGGCGATCTCGCCGATGACGGGCACGCCGCGTCCCTGCAGCCCGGCCGACAGAACAAACAAGGTCGAGGCCGTGAGTGCGATCAGCGCGCCGGGAATGCGGGCGCTGATCCGCTCGCAGACCGTGATGGTCGCGAGCACGCCGAAGCCGATGAGCATCGTGTACGCGTTGGCCTTGCCGAGTTCGCCCGCGAGGGTGGCGATCCGCGCCAGCGTCGGCCCGCTTGGTGACGGCAGGCCGAGCACGCCCGGCAACTGCGAGACGATGATGTGGACGGCGATGCCGGCCAGGAAGCCCACGGTGACCGGCACCGACAGCAGGTTGGCGATGCCGCCGAGCCTGAAGCCGCCCGCCAGCACCAGCATGACGCCGACCAGCAGCGCCAGCGCCGCGGCCAGGCTGCCGTATTCGGGCGTGCCGCCGGCTGCAAGTAGCGCCAGGCCGCCGGCGAAGATCGGCGTGATCGTGGAATCGGCGCCGCAGGACAGGAAGCGGTTGGCGCCGAACAGCGCGAACCCCAGCGATCCCGCCATGAAGGCGAAGAAGCCGGTCTCGGGCGTGAAGCCGCCGAGCTTGGCGGTCGCCATCTGCTCGGGGATCGCGATCGCCGCCAGCGTCAATCCGGCGGCGAGATCGGCGGGCAGGGCGCTGATCCGCCAGCCTCGCAGGGAGCGGAGCATCGGCCAATGATGGTTGCCGTCGTGGCGTGGTTGCTCGATCATGTCGATGTCTCCAAGCGCATCACGGTCGATGTGTTCGTCCGCTCACGCAAGATCGCGATCCCAGGGCGGCTCCGGCGCGAACGCCGCGGCGAGGTGGTCGATGAAGGCGCGCACCTTGGCCGACGGCGTGCGGTCCTGCAGATAGACGGCGTGCACCGCCAGCAGGTCCGAGGGCGGCACCTCGAGCGTCAGCGGCACCAGCCGGCCCGCGCGGATGTCGTCGCCGACGATGAAGGTCGGCTGGTAGATCACGCCCTGTCCGGCCAACGCCGCGGCGAGCAGCGCATCGCCATTGTTGGCGCGCAGATTGCCGCTCACCGTGACATCGACCGCGGCCTTGCCGCCCATGCGCCAGCGTGACGGGCCGGCCGCCGCCAGCGTGTAGCCGAGGCAGTTGTGGCCGGCGAGATCGGCCGTGGTGCGCGGTGTCCCATGCGCGGCGAGATAGGATGGCGCGGCGCAGACCGTCATCCGGCACGGCGCGAGCCGCCGCGCCACCAGGCTGGAGTCCTTGAGCGTGCCGATGCGGATCGCGAGATCCCAGCCTTCCTCGATCAGGTCGACGAGCCGGTCGTTGAGGCCGAGCTCGACGCTGACGCCGGGATGGAGCGCGGCGAAGCCGGCAAGCAGCGGCGCGATCTGGCGCGTGCCGAAGGCGAGCGGGACATTGAGCCGCAACAGCCCGCGCGGCTCGACGCGGTCGGCCGCGATCGCGCTCTCGGCCGCCTCGAAGTCGCCGAGCACGCGCTCGGCAAGGTCGAGATAGCGGCGTCCGGCCTCGGTGATGGTCAGCCGGCGCGTGGTGCGGTGAAACAGCTTGGTGCCGAGTCGCGTCTCCAGCGCCGCGAGGTGTTTTGTCACCATGGTCGGCGACATGCCGAGCAGGCGGGCCGCGCCCGACAGGCTTCCGCAGCCGGCCACCTTCGAGAGCACCTCCAGTCCGGTCAGCCGGTCCAACACTGGATCATCTCACTCTCGGAGTGTGAACTGATTTTCCATTGTAGCGGATTATCGTCTGAGGGGAAATGATCCATATGGCGGGAAGTCCCCACGGAGGTCCCGATGATCGATTCCCGTACTGCGCCTTATGCCGCGCTCCTGCTCCGCCTGACTCTTGGCGGGCTGTTCCTGGCCCATGCCAGCCTCAAGCTGTTCGTCTTCAGCCCGGCCGGCACCGCAAAGTTCTTCGGCAGCATCGGCCTGCCGCCCGAGCTGGCCTATCTCGTGATCGCCGCCGAGATCCTGGCCGGCATTGCCCTGATCCTCGGCATCGCCACCCGCTGGGTCGCGCTCGCCGCCGTGCCGATCCTGCTCGGCGCCATCTTCACCGTGCATGGCTCTGCCGGGTTCTTCTTCAACAATCCGAAGGGCGGCTGGGAGTATCCGGCGTTCTGGGCCGTCACCCTGGTGATCCAGGCCCTGCTCGGCGACGGCGCCTATGCGCTGGGGGGCCTGCGCAGCAGCCTTGCCGGCGGTCAGCTCCGCAGCGCACACTGATCGTCATGGTTGGTTGACTGCCGCGACAATCTCAGTGTCGTCCCCGCGAACGCGGGGACCCATAACCACAAGCGGACTTGGGTCGAGCACGCTGGTCGACGCGCAGCCTGCCTCAAATGCTGATCACGCGGTATGGGTCCCTGCTTTCGCAGGGACGACGGCTGTGGGTTGGGTTGACAGGTGGACATCCCTATATCGCCCGAGGAGAGATGACATGACCCTGCCCAGCATCTTCCTGTCGCATGGTTCGCCGATGCTGCCGCTCACGGATTCGGCCGCCCGCGACTTCCTCGTCGGCCTCGGCGGCAGCCTGCCGCGGCCGAAGGCGATCCTGGTGATCTCGGCGCATTGGGAGACCGACATCCCCGCCGTCAATGCGGTCGCCACCAACGAGACCATCTACGACTTCTACGGCTTTCCGCGCGAGCTCTATCAGTTGCGCTATCCCGCGCCGGGGGCGCCCGATCTCGCGCGGGCCGTCGCGGCGCGGTTGCAGGCGGCCGGCCTGCCGGTCGGCATCGACCGCGAGCGCGGCCTCGATCACGGCGCCTGGGTGCCGCTGCTCCTGATGTACCCGCAGGCCGACATTCCGGTGCTGCAGCTCTCGATCCAGACCGAGCAGGGCCCTGCGCATCATCTCGCGCTCGGCCGTGCGCTGGCGCCGCTGCGCGAGGAGGGCGTGCTGATCATCGGCAGCGGCAGCTTCACCCACAATCTCGGCGAGTTCCGCAAGCGCCGGCTCGACATCGACGATCCCGCGCCGTCCTGGGTGGTCGACTTCGCCGACTGGGTGCACCAGGCCGCGATCGAGGGTCGCGTCGACGATCTCGTCGACTACCGCCGTCTCGCCCCGCACGCGCGCGACAACCATCCGACCGACGAGCACTTCCTGCCGCTGTTCGCCGCGCTCGGCGCCGCTGGCGAGGGCGCCCGCGTGGAGCGCCTGCACAACAGCGCCAATTACGGCGTGCTGCGCATGGACGTGTATGCGTTCCACGGCGCAGACGAGGCGAAGGCTGCGGCGTGAGCCGCTGACTTGTTAGTTCGATCTGCATCTGCCCGTCGGGTCCATTTTGCCCGACGGGTTACTTTGTCGCAGTCATTTCGCTTGCGTCGTCGGGCAAATCACCGCGATCCTTCCGCGCATCCCGCCTCACTTGCGGAGGGGCGTTGCGCGCGATCGTCACGACACGCGAGGCGGGGAGCGGTGGCCGCGAGAACTCGCAGCATGTCCTTTCGATGTGCGGACGAACGAAGCTCTTGCGGACGTGAAGTTGCAGGGTTCTGATACCTCGACGCTGGTATCACCGCGCAACGCGTGAAACGCGTTGTCGCGCATGGCGGCCAACAAGCCGAGCGCCAGGAAGCCTGCATATAAGCGTGAAGACCATCGCGCAGGGAGGGCCGGGTGATCTCGGCTGAACCTGTGGTACCTGCCGCCTGCATTTTTTTGAGCAGGCGGGCCACGGGCGCGGCCAGCGCCCGGCCTTCCCTGCGCCCTCCTGTTCGATGAGGGTGAACGGACGTTGCACAGCCCGGGCATGTCATGCCGCGGAATTGCAGACGCGCGTCTGTTCGATCGATGGATTCAAGCTATCGCCACAATCGTCATTGCGAGCGCAGCGAAGCAATCCAGAATCTCTCCGCGGCACGAGTCTGGATTGCTTCGCTGCGCTCGCCATGACGGAGGAGAGGAGCTGCCTCCAATCTGTGCGCCGCACACATGACCTCGGAGGTAACTGACACGGGATGGCGCGGCGTAGAAAATCCTTGACCCCTCCGCATGCAGATGATGCGAAGGATGCACCAGGGAGTGAAACAACAATGCGCCTGCCGTTCTTTTATGGGTGGGTCATCGTCGCCGTGACTTTCGTGACGATGGCCGTCGGCGTCAATGCACGCACGGCGTTCTCGCTGTTCTATCCGCCTGTTCTCGCCGAATTCGGCTGGGACCGCGGCGTCACCGCCGGCGCGTTCTCGTTCGGCTTCGTTGCCTCCGGAATCGTCAGTCCGCTGATCGGACGGCTGATGGATCGCACCGGCCCGCGGGCCGTAATGGAGCTCGGCGTCGTGCTGATGGCCGGCGGTCTCCTGCTCGCGCCGCTGACCACGCAGCCCTGGCATCTGTACCTCACCATCGGCGTGATGGTCGGCGCCGGCAGCGTCTGCCTTGGCTATTCCGGCCAGTCCTTGTTCCTGCCGAACTGGTTCATTCGCCGCCGCGGGCTGGCGATCGGCATCGCCTTCGCCGGCGTCGGCGTCGGCTCGATGACGCTGTTGCCGTGGGTGCAGCACATGATCGCGCAGACCAACTGGCGCACGGCCTGCACCGCGATGGGCATCGTCGTGCTGGTCGTGCTGGCGCCGATCAATCTCTTGCTGCGCAAGAAGCCGGAGGAGATCGGCCTGCGCCCCGACGGCGACGCCGCGCCGCTCGCCCACGCGGCCAAGCCGGTCTCCAACGTCGTCGACGCCGCCTGGGCCGGCACCGACTGGACGTTGTCGCGCGCGCTGCGCACGGGCCGGTTCTGGTGGCTCGCGCTGGGCTATTTCTTCGGGCTCTATGTCTGGTACGCGGTGCAGGTGCACCAGACGAAATACCTGCTCGAGATCGGCTTCAGCTCGAGCGTCGCGGTGTGGGCGCTCGGGGCCGTCAGCCTGCTCGGGATACCCGGCCAGATCGCACTCGGCCATTTGTCGGATCGCCTGGGGCGCGAGGCGGTGTGGGGATTAGGCTGTCTCGGCTTCGCGATCTGCTTCGCCGCGCTGATCGCGCTCAAGGCCGCGCCGTCGCTGGTGCTGATCTACGTCATGGTGGCGACGCAGGGCGCGCTGGGCTACGGCCTGACCTCGGTGATGGGCGCGGTCGCGCTGGAAATATTCCAGGGGGCGCATTTCGGCAGCATCTTCGGAACGCTGATGTTGATCGGGCTGTGCGGCGGCGCAGCGGGGCCGTGGGTGACCGGCGTGCTGTATGACTACACCCTGAGCTACACGCCGGGCTTCGTGATCGCCTTCCTCGGCGCCTTCGTCTCGGCGGCGGCGATCTGGATCGCGGCCCCCCGCCGGGTCCGCCTCGTCGCCGGCCAGTTGCACAGGTTAAAGACGGCGGGGGCGGCGGCATGATGTGTGATCGGGGCCGACTTGCCATCGCGCCGCGGCCGTGAGCTAATCGGCCAATCCAGGGAGAGGAACCCCATGAACGAGCATGTCCAGGCCGCCAAGGCCGCGCCGCTGTTCAATCCGCTGTCGCCGGAGTTCATCCGCGATCCCTATCCCTTCTATGCGCAACTGCGCGACAACGATCCGATGCATGTGACGCCGTTCGGCGCGTTCCTCGCCAGCCGGCACGCGGAATCGAGCCTAGTGCTGCGCGATAAGCGCTTCGGCAAGGACTTCGTCGCGCGTTCGATTCGGCGCTACGGCCCCGACATCATGCAGGAGCCGGTGTTCCAAAGCATGCGGCATTGGATGCTGCAGCAGGACCCGCCGGACCACACCCGGCTGCGCGGCCTCGTCGTGAAGGCGTTCACGGCGCGGCGGGTCGAGGACATGCGGCCGCGCATCCAGGAGATCGTCGACCGCACGCTCGACGCGGTGATTCCGCAGGGCCGGATGGATCTGATCGAGGACTTCGCGTTCAAGCTGCCGGTCACCGTCATCTGCGACATGCTTGGGATTCCCGAGGAGCATCGCGAGGCGTTCTACAAGAGCTCGCGCGAGGGCGGCCGCCTGCTCGAGCCGGTGCCGCTGTCCAAGGCCGAGATTGCCGAGGGCAATGCCGGCAATGCCGTGTCCAAGGCGTATTTCCAGCACCTGTTCGAGCTGCGCCGGAAACATCCGGGCGACGACCTGACGACGCAGCTGCTGCAGGCCGAGGAGGACGGTGCCAAGCTCAGCCATGAGGAACTGACCGCCAACATCATCCTGCTGTTCGGCGCGGGACACGAGACCACGGTCAACCTGATCGGCAACGGCCTGCTGGCGCTGCACCGCAACCCGGAGCAGCTGGCGCTCTTGAAGGCGCGGCCGGAGCTGATCACGAACGCGATCGAGGAATTCCTGCGCTACGATTCCTCGGTGCAGCTCACCGGGCGGGTCGCGCTCGAGGATATCGAGGATCTCGGCGGCCGGCGGATTCCTGCGGGCGAGAGCGTGCTGTGTCTGCTCGGCTCGGCCAACCGCGATCCCGCGGTGTATCCGGACAATCCGGAGCAGCTCGATATCACCAGGCCAAACGTGAAGCCGCTGTCGTTCGGCGGCGGCATCCATCATTGCCTGGGCGCGCAGCTTGCCCGGATCGAGGCCGAGATCGCCATCGGAACCCTGCTGCGGCGGCTGCCGGAGCTGAAGCTGGACGATCCGGACAACCCGGACTGGCGGCCGACCTTCGTGCTGCGCGGCCTCAAACGGCTGCCGGCCCACTGGTAACCATCTTCGTCAACGGAGTTGTCCAACGCCCCGGAAAGACCGACAGCGCTGTGACTTCGCCATACTTAATCCTATATGATGCAGCGCTCCGGTATCGATGCCAGTGGGCCGCGGCCGCATTGGTTTTAAGGTTGGGACGCCGGAGCGTTGTCCTTTGAGGGAGACCCCGTGCAGACGACCCTGCTCGGCTTGGCGATTGCCTTCATCCTTGCGCTCCTTGCTGCGCTGATCGGCCCGTACTTCGTCGACTGGAACCAGTTCCGGCCGCAGTTCGAGGCCGAGGCGGGCAAGATCATTGGCGTGCCCGTGCGGGTCGCCGGTGCGCTGGACGCACGGCTTTTGCCGACGCCGACGCTGCGGCTGCGCCAGGTCACCTTCGGCGGCGCCAACCACCTCGGCAAGCTGCGCGCCGACAAGCTCGACGTCGAATTCAGCCTCGGCGACCTCATGCGGGGGCAGTGGCGGGCGAACGAGCTTACCATCGGCGGCATGGCGGCCGATCTCGGCCTCGATGCCAAGGGTCAGGTCGACCTGCCGGCAGCCTCCGGCCGCTTCGATCTGGCCGCGCTCGCCATCGACCGGCTCAACCTCACCGGCCGTGTCGCGCTGCACGACGCGGCCAGCCGCTCGACGCTGGAACTGGCCGACATCGTCTTCTCCGGCGACGTGCGTTCGCTGGCCGGTTCGCTGCGCGGCGATGGCGCGGTGTCGATCCGCGGCGGCCGCTACCCGTTCCGGGTGTCGTCGAGCCAGGACAAGGACTCCAACGGCCTGCGCGTCCACCTCAACATCGACCCGGGCGAGCGTCCCGTGATGGCCGACATCGAAGGCCTCATCAGCTTCCCCAACCGCTCGCCGAAGTTCGAGGGCGCGCTGACGCTGTCGTCGCCCCCGAAGGAGCAGGGCGCCGACAACGACAAGCCCGCCCAGCCTGTGAAGGAGCCATCCGCAAAGCAGGCTCAACAGGCCAAGGCGGGTCCGCTGAACCAGGCCGGCGCGACGCCTTGGCGCATCGCCACCAAGATCGTCGGCGACCAGGCGTCGGCCAAGCTCGACCAGATCGAGGTCAGCTTCGGCCAGGAGGATCGCTCGCTCAAATTCGCGGGCAGCGGCGACGTCCGTTTCGGCGCCGCCCCCGTGCTGAAAGCCTCACTGTCCGCACGCCAGCTCGATGCCGACAAGCTCCTGGCCGGCGGTGACGACATCAAGGATCGACGGGCGATCGCGCCCGCGCTGGTGCTGCCGGCGCTGCGCAATTGGATCGCACAACTGCCGACCCTGCCGATGCCGGCCAACGTGCAGTTCGCGACCGAGCAGATCATGCTTTCCGGCCGCCCGGTGCAGAACTTTACTGCCGACCTCCACAACGAGCCTTCGGCATGGAGCCTCGAAAAGGTCGATCTGCGCGCGCCCGGCTCGACACGGCTGACCTTCCGGACCATCGGCATCTCGACCTCGGTCACATCGGGCTTCACCGGCGCGCTTGATCTCGAATCGTCGGAGCCCGACACGCTGGTGGCCTGGCTGCAGGGCCGCAGCGACAGCAGCTATCGCACGCAGCGTCCGCTGCGGCTGCGTGGCGACCTCAACGTGGCGCCGGAGCGGGTCGCGATCGACAGCCTCAAGGCCGACATCGACGGCGGCTCCGTTGATGGACGCGTCGCCCTCGTCAACCGGCCAGCGGGGCCGGGCTCGCGTTTCGAGGCGGTGCTGAAGGGCGATCGGCTCGATCTCGACGCGGCGATGGCCGTGACCCGTTCGCTGGTCGGCGTTACCGGCGAGTGGCCGGCGGAGGCCAGCGTGGCGCTGGACGTCGGCCGCGCCAAGCTCAGCGGCCAGGAGCTGCGTCCGCTCACCGCGCGCTTTTCCTACGATCCCAAGACCATCGCCATCGACCAGATCAAGTTCGGCCAAAGCAGCGGCGTGACGAGCGAGGGCTCCGGCCGGTTCGATCGCGCCGATGCAACCGGGCGGCTGGTGGTGACCTCGATGGCCGGCTCGCTCAAGGAGATCACTGCGCTGGTGCAGCCGCTGGCGCCGCAGATCGCCGCCCGCTTCGATGCGCTCGGCACGCCTGCCGGTGCCGCCCGGCTGAAGCTCACGCTCGATCTCGCCAAGGATCCGGCCAATGCCGATCGCAGCCAGGCCAAGGCGGTGCTCGATCTCGACGCGCCGCAACTCAAGGGCTCGGCGACGCTGACGGCAAAACCGTCGGCGGCGGCGCTGCGCAGCTTCGAGCTCGATGCGATCGATCGAACCGAGCTTGGAATCGAGAGCCGGGTGTCGTCGGAGCAGGGCAGTGCCGTGCTGGCGCTGCTCGGACTCGATCGCGTCGCGGCGGCGGGCAACGGTCCGGCCCAGTTCGACGCCAGCGTGACCGGCAGCTGGCGGACGCCGCTGCGGGTGAATGCGAAGCTGTCAGGCGCCGGTCTCGATGGCGATGCGCAAGGCTCCGTCGATCCCTGGGGCGACACCGCCAAGGCCAACGTCAATCTGCGCCTGCGCAGCGCCAACCTGTCGCCGTTGTTCGGATTGAAGCCGCAGGATCCGGCGGCGCAGAACATCCGGCTGTTCGGCCGTCTTGGTCTTTCCAACAATCGCGTGACGCTCGACGACATCGACAGCACGGTCGGCGGATCGCGGCTGCGTGGCCGGCTCGCGCTGGTGCTCGATGACGACAAGCAGATCGACGGCGAACTCGGGCTGGACGCGCTCGACGTGCCGCAAGTGTTCTCGGTGCTGATCGGCGGGGCCGGGCGTGAGTCGGCCGAGCCTTTGGGCGCCGGTCTCTTGAAGGGATGGCGCGGACGCGTCTCGTTTCAGGCCCTCAGCGGCGCCATTCTGAACGGCACTGATCTGCGTCCGCTGGGCGGCGCCATCAAGAGCGACGGCCAGTCGCTGACCATCGAGAATCTCAAGGGCAAGCTCGGCGGCGGCGACGTCAACGCGACCGTGGATGCGCGCTCCAACGCGAATGGTCTCGTCCTGAACGGCCGCGTCGAGTTGGCCGGTATTGACGGCAACGCGCTACGCTATCACAGCCTGAAGATGCCGGCCGGCAAGGTTTCGGCGCAGATGACGCTCGCCGCCGAAGGACGCAGCGTGCAGGCAATGATCAATGCGCTCTCGGGCAATGGCACGGTGACGCTTGACAATGCGGCGCTCCCCAATCTCGACCCGCGGGCGTTCGATGCGGCGTTGCGCGCGGCCGACGCAGGCCAGGTGAGCGACGACGGCAAGTTGCGGCAGGTGATCGAGCCGGTGCTGGCATCGGGGACGTTGCCGGTCACGGCTGCGCAGATCCCCTTCATCATCCGCGATGGCCGGCTGCGTGTCGGCGCCACCACGCTCGAAGCGCAGGGCGCCCGTGCCATCGTCTCCGGTGGCTTCGACATTCCGGCCGATCAGGCCGACATTCGCGTCAGCCTGAGCACGAGCACGGTCGGCAATGCCAATAGCCGTCCCGAGATCCAGCTGTTCGTGGTCGGGACGTCCGAGGCGCTGACGCGCGCGGTCGACGTCACCTCGCTGTCGTCGTGGCTGGCGGTGCGTGCCATCGATCGCGAGACGCGGCGGCTGGATGCGATCGCGCGCGGCGAGGTGCCGCCGGCCTATCCGTCGTCGACGGCGTCGCTGCCCGGTGCACCCGAGGCTGGCCCGGCGGCACCGAGCGCGGCCGACGTGCCGCTGCCCGGTCGTGATCCGCGGCGCGAGCCGCGCACCAAGCTCGGTGGTCCGCGCGCCGTCGTGCCGCCGCTGACCCCGCCGCTCTCGGCTCCCGCCCCTGCGCCTCAGCCGGCGGCACCGATGGCATCGAGCCAGCCGCAGGTCGCGCCCTTGCCGCCGCCGGTCGAGATCAAGCCCGCGCCGGGTGCGCTGCCGCCGCGCCCACGGCCGGTGCCGCGTCCGCCGGTCGTGCTGACGCCGCCGGGCAGTCCATGATGCCGGCTGACGGCGTGCGGAGACCGCGCCGATGATGACCTTGCGACAGGTCGAGGTCATTCGCGCGGTCATGGTGACGGGCACCATCAACGGCGCCGCGCGCCTGCTAAAGGTGTCGGCACCGGGCGTCAGCCGTCTGGTGAAATACACCGAGCGCTCGCTCGGCATCCGCTTCTTCCAGCGCCAGAACGGCCGCTACTTCCCGACGCCCGAGGCGCAGAACATCTTCGAGCAGATCAACAGCGTCTACGAGAAGGTCGACGATCTCAGCTACATCATCTCCAACATCGGCCGTGGCGCGCTGTCGGAACTGCGCGTCGGCTCGGTGCCCAGCATCTCCCAGGTGATGGTGCCGCGCGCGATCGAGCGCGTCCGCCGCCGCTATCCTGATTTGGGCATCGACATCAACATCCTCAAGATCGAGGAGGCGATCGACTATCTGATGCTGGGAAAGGGCGAGTGCGTGGCGATGAGCTACCGGCTCGATCATTCCGGGCTCGAATTCCTGCCGCTGGCCTCAGGCGAATTGTTCTGCATCGTGCCGCCGGGACACGAGCTCGCCGGCCGCAAGCAGGTCTCGGCTGCCGAGATGACGCGCTATCCGCTGATCGGCATCGATCCCAACGACCCCTACGGCCGGATCATGGCCGAGATCTTCGCGCGCAACAAACTCAGCTACAATATCTCGATCAAGGCGCGCTTTGGCACCACAGTCTGCGCGCTGGTGAAGGCCGGGCTCGGCATCGCTGTGATCGACCAGTTCACGGTCGCGCATGGCGGCTATCCCGGCATTGAGTTGATCAAGATCGCCGAGCCGACGCGGTTCGACACCTACATCGCGGTCAAGCGCGGTACGCCGCTGTCGCTCTACGCCGAACACTTCATCGACTGCTTGCGCGCGGAGATGCGCGCGCTGGAGCCCGGCCGACGTCAGGTGGCCAAACCGGCGAAATCCGGTGGCGGAAAAAAATAACATGATGTTAGGTTCAGCCGATATTTGAGTAATTGTGTTAGCGAGCGGACGCGCTATCGTCTGCAACGAAATCCGCGCGTGCGGCGCTCGCACGTCACAGCAGCAAGAGACAAAAGCGAACGTGCCTGATCTTTCCGCGCTCAAAGCCCGAAAATTCCTGACCGGCTTGATCGGTGCCCCGATCGCGCATTCGGCCTCTCCCGCCATGCACGAGCACGCCGCGGCGGCGCTCGGCGTGCGCTGCCATTATCAGCTGATCGAGGTCGCCGGCGCGGATCGTGCCGGACTGGCGATGCTGCTGGAGGGCGTGCGCCGGCTCGGCTTTGCCGGCGTCAACGTGACCTATCCCTACAAGGAAGCCGTGGTCGAGCTGCTCGACGAGTTGGCGCCGAAGGCGGCGGCGATGGGCGCCGTGAATACCGTCGTCGTCCGCGACGGCCGGCTGATCGGCCACAACACCGATACCACCGGCTTCGAGCGCGCGGTGGCGCCGCTGGTCAGCCAGAGCCATCGCGGCGTCGTGGCGCTGATCGGGGCCGGCGGAGTCGGCAAGGCGATTGCCTTCGCACTTGCGAACCTCAAAGTCGCTGGGCTGCGGATCTATGACACCGAGCGGGCGCGCGCCGCGAAGCTCGCGAGCCTGCTGCCTGCCGGCACCACGGTGACTGTCGTCGACAGCGTCGAAGACGCGCTTCAGGGAGCGGTGGCTGTCGTCAACGGCACACCGATCGGGATGCTGCCGAACCGCGGTACGCCGGTGCCGGATCACTTGCTGCGTGCCGACCTCTGGGTCGCCGACGCGGTCTATTCTCCGCTCTGGACTCCGCTGCTGAAAGCCGCCAGGGCCAAGGGCGCTCAGGTCCTGCTCGGCCGCGAGCTCGCGATTTACCAGGCCGCGGACGCCTTCGAATTGTTCACCGACCTTGTGCCTTCGACCGAGGCGATGGGGGCGGCCTTCGACAATCACATGGCGGAGAGATATCCGGCGGTTGACGCCGCCTGAGCCGACCGCCAATACGCGGCGGAACAAGTCGTTCAAGCAAGAAACGCAAACAAGCGTTTAGAGCAGAGGAGGAAACAACGTGAGATCGATCATCCTGGCCGGACTGTGCTCGGCCGTGCTGCTGTCCGGAGCCGCCTACGCGCAGTCCGGTGCCCCCATCAAGATCGCCAACGTCGCCGAGCTGTCCGGCGGTGGCGCGACCGTCGGCACCAACTGGAAGAACGGCATCGACCTCGCGGTCGAGGAGATCAACGCCAAGGGCGGCATTCTCGGCCGCAAGATCGAGGTGAGCCACGCCGACTCGCAGTCGAACCCCGGCGTCGCCCGTGCCCAGGTGCAGAAGGCGCTCGACGCCGAGCCCTATGTGCTGCTCGGGCCCGGCTATTCCGGATCGGTGAAGGTGACGGCGCCGCTGGCGGCCGAAGCCGGCATCACGCAGATCATGGGCGGCGAGGCGGCCGAGCTGACGCAGGCCGGCAACAAGTTCCTGTTCCGCACCTCGTTCGGCCAGCAATCGTCGATGCCGAAGGTCGCCAAGTACATCAACGACGAGATCAAGGCGAAGTCGGTGGCGGTGGTCTGGGTCAACAACGACTTCGGCCGCGGCGGACGCGACGTCATCACCAAGGAGTTCAACCGCCTTGGCATCAAGGTCGCGGCCGACCTGTCGACCGAAGCCGGCCAGGCCGACTTCGCCGCCGACGTCAGCAAGATCAAGGCGGCCGCGCCGGATGCCGTCTTCATCTATGTCAACGAGGAAGAGAGCGCGCGCATCCTCAAGGAGATCAAGCGCCAGGGCGTGACGGCGCCGCTGATCGGCGAGACCACGCTGGTCGGCCAGAAGGTCATCGAGCTCGCCGGTGATGCGGCCAACGGGGCTCGCGGCCATGTCGGCCTCACCACCGATGCGCCGGTCGAGGCCATCAAGGCGTTCCGCGACCGCTTCGTGAAGAAGTACAACTACGTGCCCGACCATAACGGCCTGAAGGGCTATCTCGCCATCTACATGGTCAAGGCCACGACCGAGAAGATGGGCAAGGTCGACTCCAAGGCGTTTGCCGATACGCTGCACGGCCTGACCATCAAGACATCGGCCGAGCCGAACATCCTGATGGACGTCACCTTCGACCAGAATGGCGACATCGATCGCCAGGGCTTCCTGGTCGAGGTGGTCGAAGGCAAGCAGGTCGTCAAGCAGGTGCTGCCGAAGCTCAACTGAGAACAACGGTCGACCGGCGGCGCCGGAGGGGATGCCAGTGCCGCCGTCACCCAAAGGCTTAGGGGGAAACGATGTCCAATCTGCTCGATCTGATCGTGGCGGGTCTCGCCACCGGCGCCATCTACGCGCTCGTTGCCGTCGGCTTCACCTTGCTGTGGCAGACCTCGCAGACCATCAACTTCGCCCAGGGCGAGTTCGTGATGCTGCCGGCCTTCCTGATGCTCGCGGTGATGCATCTCGGCGCGCCGTTCTGGCTCGCGGTTCTCGTCGGCATCCTGTTGTCGGCACTTCTGCTCGGTCTCGCCTTCAAGATGCTGCTGGTCGATCCGATGCTGCGGCATGGCGTGCTGCCGCTGGCGATCGCCACCATGGCGCTGGCGGTCGGGATCAAGGAGGCGGTGAAGCAGTTCTTCAGCGCCGAGGCCTCGCCTTTCCCTTCGATCGTGCCGGTAGGTGACGTCACCGTCCTGGGCCGGGCGATTTCGCTGCAGAGCCTCGGCGTGCTCGCCGTCGCGATCCTCGCGGTCGTCGGATTGACCACGCTGTTGAACCGCACCTCGCTCGGCCATCAGATGCAGGCGGCCGCGCAGAATCCCACGGTGGCGCGCATCATCGGCGTGCCCGTCGAGCGTATGATCCTCCTGACCTTCCTGATCAATGCCGTGCTGGTCGCGCTGGCCTCGCTGCTGATCACGCCGATCTATCTGGCGAAGTTTTCCAGCGGTGAGGTGCTCGGGCAGGCGGCGTTCATCGCCGCGATCGTTGGCGGCTTCAACCAGGTGCGCGGCGCCATTGCCGGCGGTCTCCTGATCGGCGTCGTCGACAACCTAGCTGCCGCCTACGTCTCCACTCAGTATCGCGCCGCCGTTCCGATGGTGCTGCTGATCCTTGTCATCCTGTTCCGGCCGCAGGGCCTGCTCGGACGCGCCGAGGAGCGTACGGTATGAGCAAGCACAGCAGACTGCTTCTCGTCGCGCTGGCCGTCGTGGTCATTGCGGGTCTGATCATCATCCCGATGAACTTCAACCGCTACGGCCTGTACATCCTGAGCCAGTGGGCCGTGATGACCATCGCCGCGATGGGATTGAACCTTACGCTTGGCTACGCCGGGCAGGTGTCGCTGGCGCAGGGCGCCTTCGTCGGCATTGGCGCCTATGGGGCGGCGATCCTGACCACGCATGGCTGGCCGCTGATTGCCGCGCTCGGCCTCGTCATCGTGATCTGCTTCATCGTCGGCTGGCTCCTCGGCTATCCGGCGCTGCGCGTTCAGCATCACTATCTCGCCTTCGTCACGCTCGCGTTTTCGACGCTGGCGTTCCTGGTGTTCCGCAACGAGAGCTGGCTCACCAACGGCATCTACGGCATCAGCAACATTCCACGTCCCGACATCTTCGGCTTCCCGACCCGCAAGCCGCTGCCGTTCTACTATCTCTGTCTCGGCTCCCTCGGCCTCGTGACGCTCGCGATGTGGTGGCTGATCCGCTCGCCCTGGGGCCGCGCCTTCATGGCGCTGCGCGAAAATCCGATCCGGGCGCAATCGCTCGGCATCGACACGCGCCGCTATACGCTGATGGCGTTCGCGATCGGCTCGGTGCTCGGCGGCATCTCCGGCGTGCTCTATGCGCCGCTGACGCAATATGTCGATCCCGTACCGTTTAACCTGCAGCTCTCGCTCGACCTCCTGATGATGGTCATCGTCGGCGGGGCCGGCTTCATGCTGGGACCGTTCCTCGGCGCCATGATCGCGGTGCTGCTGCCGGAGTGGCTGCGCTTCGCGGAAGGCTATTATCTGATGCTCTATGCGGCCGCCGTGATCGTGCTGCTGATCTATTCGCCGAGCGGCATTCTCGGCATCCTCGACCGCTATCTCAGCTCACGGCGAACCCAGGCGGCGTCCGCGTTGCGGGCCGCGGCTCAGTCCAAGCTGGAGGCCGTGCGATGACCGCAGTTCTCGACGTACGCGACGTCAAGAAGAGCTTCGGCGGAATCACCGCCGTCAACGGCGTCAGCTTCGACGTGCACGAGGGCGAAATCCTCGGTCTCATCGGCCCCAACGGCTGCGGCAAGTCGACCTTGTTCAACTGCATCCTCGGCCAGCTGGTGCCGAGCGCGGGCGAGGTCAGGGTCGACGGCAAGCTCGTCACCGGCCAGCGCCCGTCCGAGCTGAACCGCCTCGGCGTCAGCCGCACATTTCAGCTGCTGCAGGTGTTCCCGAAACTGTCGGTGCGCGACAATCTGATCCTCGCGGGCCAGGAGCATCGCGGCAGCATGCTGTCGCGCCTGTTCGGCCCGTCGGATGCGGGGCTCACGGAGACGGCCGATCAGATGATCGGCTTCTTCAAGCTTGAGCATCTCGCCAACGAGCCGGCCGGTGGCTTGTCCTATGGTCAGCAGAAGCTGCTCGATGCCGCCATGGCCTTCATGGGCGGCCCGCGGCTGGTGCTGCTCGACGAGCCTGCAGGCGGCGTCAACCCGACCATGCTGGGCGACCTCAAGGAGCGGCTGATCGCGATCAACCGCGAACGCCGCGCCACCTTCGTGGTGATCGAGCACAACATGGAGTTCGTGATGTCGCTGTGCTCGCGCGTCATGGTGATGGCGGAGGGCAAGGTGCTGGCGATCGGCAAGCCCGACGAGATCAGGGCCAACCCGGCCGTGATCGAAGCCTATCTCGGACATTGAGGAGACGGCGATGAGCGATCCCATTCTCGACGTCCAGAACCTCGTCGGCGGCTACGGCAAGATGACGATCCTCAACGGCACGACCTTCTCGGTGCCGGCGGGCTCGATCACCACCGTCATCGGTCCGAACGGCGCCGGCAAGTCGACCGTGTTCAAGGCGATCTTCGGCCTGCTCAAGCTGCGCGAAGGCAAGGTGGTCTTCAAGGGCCGCGACGTCACCGGCTTGAGCCAGCGCGCGCTGCTCGGCGCCGGCATCTGCTACATCCCGCAGGGCCGCAACATTTTCGGCGAGCTGTCGGTCCGTCACAATATCGAGCTCGGCGGCGTGGCCGCACCGCGCGAGTTCGATCTGGCCGCCCGTGTCGAGGCGGCGCTCGACGTCTTTCCCGTGCTGCGCAGGAAGGCGGACCGGCAGGCCTCGACCCTGTCAGGCGGCGAGCAGAAGCAGCTCGAAATCGCGCGCGGGCTTCTGCTCGAGCCGCAGCTCGTGCTGATCGACGAGCCCTCCATCGGCCTGTCGCCCTTGATGGTGCAGCAGACCTTCGACATGCTAAAACAATTGCGCGACCGCGGCGTCTCGGTGCTCCTGATCGAGCAGAATGCGCGCTCGGCGCTGGAGATCTCCGACTACGGCATCGTGCTCGAGCTCGGCCGCACCCGCATCATCGACAAGGCCGACCGCGTGCTGGCCGATCCGCGCATCGGCCAGCTGTTCCTGGGCGGCGCGATGGAGGAGACGGCGGCATGAACCAGCGCTCGATCGCAACGGTCTCCATCTCAGGCGCGCTCGACGAGAAGCTCAAGGCGATCGCCGCCGCCGGCTTCGATACGGTCGAGATCTTCGAGAACGATCTCGTCGCGTTCGGGATGCGGCCGCGCGAGATCGGGCAGATGTGCCGCGACCTCGGACTTGCGATCTGCGCCTATCAGCCGTTCCGCGATTTCGAGGGCATGCCGGAGCCGCAGCGCGCGCGCAACTTCATCCGCGCCGAGCGCAAGTTCGACCTGATGCAGGAACTCGGCACCGATCTGCTGCTGATCTGCAGCAGCGTGTCGCCGGCCTCGCTCGGCGGCATCGACCGGGCCGCCGCCGATTTCCACGAGCTCGGCGAGCGCGCCGCGAAGCGCGGCTTGCGCGTCGGCTACGAGGCGCTGGCCTGGGGCCGCCACGTCCATGACTATCGCGATGCCTGGGAGATCGTCCGCCGCGCCGATCACAAGGCGATCGGCGTCATCCTCGACAGCTTTCATGCGCTGGCGCCGGCGCTGCCGACCAACGCGATCCGCGCGATTCCGGCCGACAAGATTTTCCTGGTGCAGCTTGCCGATGCGCCGAAGCTCGAACTGGATGTGCTGTCCTGGAGCCGGCATTTTCGCAGTTTTCCGGGCCAGGGCGATCTACCAGTCGGCGCGTTCATGGAGGCGGTCGCCGCGACCGGCTATTCCGGGCCGCTGTCGCTGGAGATCTTCAACGATCAGTTCCGCGCCGGCTCGGCGCCGCGCACCGCGCTCGACGGCATGCGCTCGCTGCTGCTGTTGCAGGATGACCTCGCCGGGAACGTGCCCGCCCAGCCGGAGCCGTGCTTCGAGCCTCGGGTCAAGAGCCACGGCATCGGCTTCGTCGAGTTCGCGGTCAGCGAGGACAAAGCGGAGTCTCTGGCGGGACTGTTCGGACAGCTTGGCTTCCGCAAGACGGGGCGTCATCGCAGCAAGGCGGTGCAGCGCTGGTCCCAGGGCGCAATCGAGTTGGTGATCAACTGCGAGCCGGCCAGTTTTGCGCATTCACACTACGTCACGCATGGGGCTGGTGTCTGCGCGTTGGCGCTGGACGTCGACAGCGCCGCTCGTGCCATGGCGCGGGCGCAGTCCTTGAAGACGCGCACCTTCACCCAGCCGGTCGGGCCGGGCGAGCTGGAGATCCCGGCGATCCATGGTGTCGGCGGCAGCCTGCTGTACTTCCTGGATACCCACGGGCGGCACTGGGACGTCGATTTCGAAGCCGTCGCCAGCGACAAAAGCACCGACCGTCTCGTCGCGGTCGATCACATCGCCCAGTCGATGCCGCATGAGGAGATGCTGTCCTGGCTGCTGTTCTATGCCGGGCTGATCGACTTCTCCCGCCTGCCGCAGATGGAGATCGCCGATCCCCGAGGCCTCGTGCAGAGCCAGGCGATCGTCAACGGCGATCGCAGCCTGCGCTTCATCCTCAACGGCTCCACGGCGACGCGCACCTTGTCATCGCGCTTCATCTCCGAATTCTTCGGCTCTGGCGTCCAGCACATCGCGTTCTCGTGCGACGACATCTTCGCGGCCGTGGCCGAGATGCGCGCCCGCGGCGCCGGCTTCCTCGACATTCCCGACAACTACTACGACGATCTCGAAGCCAAGTATGATCTTGCGCCCGACACGGTCGCCGCGCTCCGTGCCAACGAGATCCTGTACGACCGCGACGGCGACGCCGAGTTCTTCCAAGTCTACACCCATATCTTCGAGGAGCGCTTCTTCTTCGAGATCGTGCAGCGCCGCAACTATCAGGGCTTCGGTGCGGCCAATGCCGCGATCCGGCTGGCAGCGCAGGCCCGCGAGGTGCGGCCGGACGCGATGCCGCGGCTTTAGCTCAGGGCTCGGGCCGGATGCCGGGCAGCCGGACGATCTCCTCGGCGAGATAGTCGATCAGCAGCCGCACGCGCGCGATGCCGGCGCGCTCCGGGACGATCAGCATGTTGAGGGGAGTCGATGGCAGACGGTGGTCGGGCAGGATGACCGTCAGCCTGCCAGCCGCGATGAGGTCGTCGACCAGCCACGCATGGCTCCCGCCGATTCCGCGCCCGGACAGCACGGCCTCTCGAACCGCGAGTCCGTGATTGGTGCGGAAGCAGCCTCTGAACGGCACCTCATGGCGTTCTCCGTCGGGTCCCATGACGACGAGCGACTCGCTGCCCGCGACGTTGGTCATGCGGATGCCGTCATGCCCGATCAGCTCCTGCGGCGTGCGCGGCGTGCCGCGTTTCGCCAGATAGTCCGGCGAGGCGACAAGAAGCCGGTGCGAGTAGCCGAGCGGCCGCAGCTTCAGAGAACTGTCGGTGAGCGGAGCGAGACGCAGTGCGATGTCGACACCCTCCCGCACGAGGTCGATGCGCTCGTCGGTCAAATTGAGATCGATCGCGATGTCCGGGTAGCGATCCTGGAACGCGAAGACGAGCCGCGTGATGTGCAGGATCCCGAAGGCCGCCGTACAGGAGATCCGGATCGTGCCGGCGGCGGCGCCACGCGCACCGCGTGCCTCGTCGCCGGCCTGGTCGATCAGGCGGAGGATCTGGACGCAGTTCGCGTAATAGCGGCTGCCTTCGTCGGTCAAGGTGACGCGCCGGGTGGTGCGGCTGAGCAGCGGCACGCCGATCGCATCCTCCAATTCCTGAAGGTGACGCGAGATGGTGGATTGGCCCAGCCCGAGCTCGCGCGCCACGGCCGACAGGCTGCCGCGCTCGGCAACCCGGACGAAGCTGCGCATGTTGATGAGGCTGATGCCTGACTTATCCATAAATCAGCATAATGTTATCGATATATGCCATATAGTGGATAGGTGGGCGCGCGTCTATGTTCCGGCTGTTCCAGCAAAGGGATCAAGGCCATGAATGTGCTGCTCGTCTCCGCCCACCCCGAACCCCGCTCGCTCAACGGCGCCCTACGCGACGTCGCGGTCGCCGAGCTCGAATCTCAAGGCCATCAGGTCAGGGTCTCGGATCTCTATGCGATCGGCTGGAAGGCGGCTGCGGATCGCGCCGACTTTCCGCAACTGCCGCCGGATGCGCGCCTCAACGTTGCCACCGCGTCGGGCGAGGCCTTCAAGACGCACACGCTCACTGACGACGTCAGGGCCGAGCAAGAGAAGCTCTTGTGGGCCGACGCGGTCATCCTGCAGTTCCCGCTGTGGTGGTTCACGATGCCCGCGATTCTCAAGGGCTGGGTCGACCGGGTGTATTCCTACGGCTTCACCTATGGCGTCGGCGAGCACAGCGACAAGCGCTGGGGCAACCGCTACGGCGAGGGTGTGTTTGCCGGCAAGCGCGCGATGCTGGTCGTGACCACCGGCGGCTGGGAGGAGCACTATTCGGCGCGCGGCATCAACGGGCCGATCGACGATCTGCTGTTTCCGATCAACCATGGCATCCTGTTCTATCCCGGCTTCGACGTGCTGCCGGCCTTCGTGGCGCACAAGGCAAGCCGGATCGACGAGGCCGGATTTGTTGAGATCGCTGACCGACTGCGCGCGCGGATGCGGACGCTGTTCACGGATCAGCCGATTCCGTACCGGCGGCAGAACCACGGCGACTATCTGATCCCGTCGATGCAGCTTCGTCCTGAGCTCGGCGCGCCGGACGCGCGCGGCTTCGCGCTGCATGTCGACGCCGCGCGCTGACGCGAAGGGCGCGGGCTCAGCCCGCGCCCATCGCGACCGCGATGTGGTAGGTCGCGAACGCCGCCGCATAGGCCAGCGCGAACATGTAGAAGAAGGTGACAGCCATCCAGCGCCAGCTGCCGGTTTCTCGGCGGATGACGGCGAGCGTCGAGGCGCATTGCGGGGCGAAAATGTACCAGGCGAGCAGCGCCAGCGCCGTGGCGAGGCTCCATTTGCTGGCCAGCACCTGTCCGATCTGCTCGGCGGCCTCCTTGCCGCCTTCGATCGCATAGACGGTGCCGAGCGCGGCGACTGCGACTTCGCGGGCGGCCATGCCGGGCACCAGCGCCACCGCGATCTGCCAGTTGAAGCCGACCGGCGAGAGCAGGGGGGCGATCGCCTGGCCGATCATCGCCGCGAGGCTGTAATTGATCGCGGGCTCGGTCGCGCCCTCCGGCGGCTGCGGGAACGACGCCAGGAACCAGATCAGCACCATCATCGCGAAGATCGTGGTGCCGGCGCGCTGCAAGAACATCTTGGCGCGGGTGTAGACGCCGATCGCAATGCTGCGCAACCGCGGCATCTTGTAGTCCGGCAGCTCCAGCATGAACGGCGCCGGCTGGTAGTCGCGCATCAGGAAGAACTTCACCAGGAACGACACCAGCAGCGCGCTGATGATCCCGGCGGCGTAGAGCCCGAACATCACCAGGCCCTGCAGGTTGACCAGGCCCCAGATCTTGGTCGGCGGGATGAAGGCCGAAATGATCAGCGTATAGACCGGGATCCGCGCCGAGCAGGTCATCAGCGGCGCGATCAGGATCGTGGTGAGCCGGTCGCGCCGGTTGTCGATCACGCGCGTCGCCATGATGCCGGGAATGGCGCAGGCAAAGCTCGAGAGCAGCGGGATGAAGGCGCGGCCGTGCAGCCCGGCGCCGCCCATGATGCGGTCCATCAGGAACGCCGCGCGCGCCATATAGCCGAAATCTTCCAGGAGCAGGATGAACAGGAAGATGATGATGATCTGCGGCAGGAAGACGATGACGCTGCCGACGCCGGAGATCACCCCGTTCTGCAGGAAGCTCTGCAGCAGGCCTTCGGGAAGCTCGTCGTGAACGAGCTGGCCAAGCGCATCAAAAGCCGCCGATAGCACCTGCATCAGTGGCTGGGCCCAGGCGAACACCCCCTGAAACATCACGAACAGGATCGCCAGCAGGATCAGCAGGCCGCCGACCGGATGCAGCGCGATGGCATCGATCCGGGCGGTCCAGGTATCGGGCCGCTCGGGCAGGCTGACCGTCTCCGCGATGATACGGTCGGCCTCGCGCTGGGTGGCGCGCAGCTCCGGGACCGTGAGGGGACGCCAGGTGTTGGCGCGCTCTCCGGTGGCCGCGGCCGCCTGGGCCAGGAGCTCGTCGGTCAGCCGCAGCAGGTCGTCGGTGCCGCCCTTGCGCACGGCGATCGACGTCACGACCGGCACGCCCAGCGCCTGCGACAGCGCGGAGACGTCGACCGTTACGCCGCGCCGCTTGGCGATGTCGAACATGTTGAGCACGAGCGCCAGCGGCCGGCCGGTGCTCTTGAGCTCGAGCAGCAGCCGGATCGTCAACCTGAGGTTGGTGGAGTCGGCAACGCACAACACCAGGTCGGGCAGGACCTCGCCGGTGGCACGTCCCAGCACGAAATCCCTGGTGATTTCCTCGTCAGGGCTGCGACCGCGCAAGGAATAGGTGCCGGGCAGGTCGACCAGCGAGACCTGGCGGCCCTGCGGGGTGACGAAGGCGCCCTCTTTGCGCTCGACCGTGACCCCGGGATAGTTCGCGACCTTCTGGCGGCTTCCCGTCAGCGCGTTGAACAGCGAGGTCTTGCCGCTGTTGGGCGTACCCACCAGGGCCAGATGCAGCAGAGGGCTTTCCATGACGACGCTTTCCGCGCGGCCTATGCCACGATGACGGCCATGGCCTCGCGCCGGCGGACCGCGACGGTGATGTTGTCGACACGCACGGCGATCGGATCGCGCCCGACGATCCCCTCATGCAGGATTTCGACCCGGGCGCCCTCGACGAAGCCCAGTTCGATCAGCCGGCTCTCCAATTCGACGTCCGGCAGGGACGAGCTCGCGCCGCCCGCAGCCAGATGCTGGATTGTTCCGGTATAGCCTCGCCGGGCGAGACCGAGCGGCTGAGGCGGCCTTGTATCGCAAATTTCGCTCATAGCCTGTATTTTCAATCGCGTGCCAAGAGGTCAAGCGCGGCATGTTAAATGCCGCGGCATCTTAGAGCGATTTTAAACAGGCCGGGCGGATCGCCGTCTGATCTGCCTCAAGGAGCCGCGGCGGCTGCCGTGTGCCGGGTGTCCACCGCCGCCTTCGGCTCGAGGCCTGAAGACGCTGCGGCGCGGCTCTTGAAGTGGTCGAGCACGAACAGCCGGATCGCCGAGGACAGGTTGCCCTGCTGGCGATTGTTGTCGATCTCTCCGACCAGCTCGGACAGGGTCATGTTACGGAGACCCGAAATCTCCTTCATGCCGTTCCAGAAGGCCTCTTCGAGGCTGACGCTGGTCTTGTGGCCTGCGACCACGATTGAACGTTTTACGACGGGCGACTTCATCACGCGTCCTCGCCATTGATACGATGTTGATCGAGTAATTCGTTCGCGCGCTTGTCGCGTTGGGCGTCAGTTGCGCGTTCGGACTTCGTCCTGCCGAAGCGAGCGCGGTTGCTTTCGGCGACCTTCGCTTCCTGATCGCGCTCCACGCGCTTTCTGAAACGCTTCAAGTTGATGACATCACCCATGCTTGCTCCAATCATCTAAGCCATCGAACGTCGCGACGAGAGCATGCGCATTGCGCGGATGAGCCCAGGCGTTCTCCAGACAATCATGTCATCGCTCCCTGATAGTTCGATGGCCATTCGCGTCGTTGCGAGCGGGATTTGTTTACTCAACAAACGCAGCAGAACTTGTAGTCGAGAGTATCCTTTAGGGGTTAACAGCGAGAATTGCATCACCCCCCGTAGTACTACGGGGCTACCGCTACGCTCGCCCCGGCCTTGTCATCCTCTCGGGTTGAACGAGGCGGTCGAATTCGTCCTCGGAGACGAGACCGAGCCGCAAGGCCTCTTGTTTCAGCGTGGTGCCGCGCTGATGCGCTGATTTCGCGACCTTGGCAGCGTTGTCGTAGCCGATCTTCGGCGCAAGCGCTGTCACCAGCATCAGCGAGCGCTCCATCAGCTCGCGAATGCGAGCAGCGTCGGCCTGAATACCGGTTACGCAATGTTCGCTGAATGAACGTGCTGAATCACCTAGTAATTGTATGGACTGCATCATGCAATGTGAAAGCAATGGTTTGTAGACGTTCAGTTCGAAATGACCCTGACTGCCGCCCATGGTGATCGCCGTGTGATTGCCGAACACCTGGCAACACACCATCGTGAGCGCTTCGCACTGCGTCGGGTTCACCTTGCCCGGCATGATCGAGGAGCCCGGCTCGTTCTCCGGCAGGATCAATTCTCCCAATCCGGAGCGCGGGCCTGAGCCGAGGAAGCGGATGTCGTTAGCGATCTTGAACAGGCCGGCGGCCGCCGCATTCAGCGCACCATGGGTGTACACATAGGCGTCGTTGGACGCGAGCGCCTCGAATTTGTTGGCCGCGCTGGTGAAGGGCAGGCCGGTGATGTCGGCAACATGCTTGGCGAACAGCTTTGCGAACTTCGGATCCGCGTTCAGGCCGGTGCCCACGGCGGTGCCGCCCTGCGCCAGCGGCAGGAGATCCCGCGCCGCAATCTCGATTCTTGCGATCGCGCTCTCGACCTGCGCGGCGTAGCCGGAGAACTCCTGCCCCAGCGTGAGCGGCGTGGCGTCCTGGGTGTGGGTGCGGCCGATCTTGACGATGTCCGCGAACGCCTCCTGCTTGGCGCGCAATGCCGCCAGCAGCTCCGACAGCGCCGGCACCAGATGGCCCGAGATCGCGCGCGCTGCGGCGATGTGCATCGCGGTCGGGAACGAGTCGTTGGACGACTGGCTCATGTTGACGTGGTCGTTCGGATGAACGGGCTTCTTGGTGCCGCGCTCGCCCCCCAGCAGCTCGCTGGCGCGATTGGCGATCACCTCGTTGAGGTTCATGTTGCTCTGGGTGCCCGAGCCGGTCTGCCAGACGACCAGCGGAAAGTGGTCGTCGAGCTTGCCGTCGATGACCTCCTGCGCCGCTTGGACGATGGCGTCCGCCATGCGCGGCTCGAGCAGGCCGAGCTCGCGGTTGGTCTGGGCCGCGGCCATCTTCACCAGCGCAAGCGCGTGCACGATGCCGATCGGCATGCGGTCGTGGCCGATGCGGAAATTCTGACGGCTGCGCTCGGTCTGCGCGCCCCAATAGCGATCGGCGGCGACCTCGATCGGGCCGAAGCTGTCGGTCTCCGTGCGCGTCGCTCCGTGCGATGATGGATTTGCTGAATGTGCCATGAAGCATGCCCATGATTGGTGGTGAACCGGCGTCGACCGGTTCAAGCATGCTTCAATCTAGTGGTCCAACCGGCGTTCCGCGCGCGGCGAATGCGCCTACTTCTTGCGGAAACGGTCCAGGCGCACGACCTCGGCGCCTTCTCCCGGCGAGGCTGGCGGGAGCGGCTTGTCGTCGCTGGTCTCGGCCGGTGTCGCAGGCTGCGGACCGGCGATGGCCGATGGCGCCGGTGCGGCCGGCAGCTTCGGAGCTGGCGGCGTCTCGGCAATCGCCTCCGACGGCTCGAACTGCAGTCCGAATTGCACCGACGGATCGAAGAAGCTCTTGATCGCGTGGAACGGCACCACGAGGCGCTCAGGGATGCCGCCGAACGACAGGCCGACCTCGAACCGATCCTCCGAAACCACCAGATCCCAGAACTGGTGTTGCAGGATGATCGTCATCTCCTCCGGATATTGCGCGAGCAGCCGCGGCGACAGCTTCACGCCCTCGGCCTTGGACACGAAGGTGATGAAGAAATGATGCTCGCCCGGGAGACCATGGGCAGCAGCGTCGGTCAGCACCCGGCGCAGCACCCCGCGCAACGCGTCGCGCGCCAGCACATCGTATCGAATATGATCCGTCGCCATGATCGGTCCTGTATCGTGAGGGCTGCGCCCGACGTGTCGAGCGGCCGCGCCCGGCAGGCAGCAGCATTCCCGACTCGCGTCAGTCACATCGTACCCGGCATCGGTGCCGAGGTCAGCAGCCATGCCGGTCGATCGCCAGATATGGGAACGGGTAGAAGCTGGCGGAAGTCCGGTCAACGGAGGAATGAACGGATAACGCGCCAAAAAACTGGGGACAGCACGGCCCGCGACGGGGAGACCGGCTAAAGCGGGGCAAATGAAAGTGGAGGCTTCTGTTGCCAGGTGCCTCCGAACCCCGCCTAACGGAGCTTAACCCGTTAGGACTTTAAGGTGGTCTTTCAAACTGCGTTACGCAGCCTGAGCAACCGGAGCAAAGTTGTCGTTGGCAACTATTGCAGTAGCCCGATAACGGCGGAACAATACCGGGAAAAAGCTCGCCCTTTACGCCCTCGTCGATCCTATTTCGCCCCCGCCAAAACCCATCCGTCGGTGGGCTTTGGTGGAGGCGCCGGGTACCGCCCCCGGGTCCGAATGGTTTATTTCGACGGCGATTTATTTCCATAGCCGGCAAGCCGGCACCCCCTATATAGGCCGCCGGCCGGCGGATGCACAGGGCCGAAACGCCGCGGCGCGCGACAAAAATGTGGGCGGCTGCTGGGAACCTCTGGTTCGACCTTGGCAGCCCCGTTTTCGTCCTCCTACAGTGCGGCATGCCTCCCGAAGCTGCGCAGGTTGCCTCTCCCGCTGCCGACATCGCCAGACACCCGCCCAGCCTCCGCACGCTCTTCTTCGCATTCGCGAAAATGTCGCTGTCGGGCTTCGGCGGCGTGCTGGTGTTCGCGCGGCGTGCGATCGTCGATGAGCATCACTGGATGACGGCGGAGGAGTTCAACGCGACCTTCGCGCTCTGTCATTTCCTGCCCGGACCGAACATCGTGAATTTCTCCGTGGTGTTCGGCGCGCGATTGCGCGGTGTCGCGGGTGGAATCGCTGCCTTTGCCGGCCTGCTCGGACCACCGATGCTGCTGATCACCTCTCTCGGCGCCATCTACGGTCATTTTGGACAAGCCGACACGTGGCGACGGGCGCTTGCAGGCGTGTCCTGCGTGGCCGTGGGCCTGCTGGCGTCGGTGGTGTTTCGCATGATCTCGCCGCTCCTGAAGAAGAGCGACGTGGCGGGCGTTGCCGTCGTGGCTGGCGTGTTCGTGGCGATCGGGCTGGCGCGCCTGCCGCTTCAGGAGGTTCTGCTGGTGGCCGTGCCGCTCAGCCTTGCCGTCACCTATGCCAAGACGCGGTCGGCACGATGAGCGGGGACGACAATCCGTTGTTCCAGCTGTTCTGGACCTTTGCGTTGATCTCGCTGTTTGCGGTTGGCGGCGCAGTGGCGGCGATTCCCGAACTGCAACGTGTTGCAGTCGAGGCCCGGCACTGGATGACGGACAAACAGTTCGCTGATCTGTTCGCACTCTCGCAATTGTCGCCCGGGCCCAACGTTCTGATCGTCACCCTGATCGGCTATTCGGTTGCAGGCGTGGCAGGTGCGGCGGTCGCGACGATCGCGATGTGCGGTCCCACCGCCGTGCTCTCCTATTTTGTCAGCCGCTGGCTCTCGAATGCGCGGGATGCGCGCTGGCCCGCCGTGCTGCAGGCGACGCTGGTGCCGTTGTCGATTGGCTTGATGGCGGCGAGCGCATGGATTCTCGGTCAGGCTTCCGACCAGACGTGGCGGGCGTTCGCGCTGACGGTCCTTGCCGCAGTCGTTGCATCTATGACGCGACTCAATCCGCTCTGGCTGCTCGCCGCGGGCGGCTGTCTTGGTTTTGCTGGCCTTCTCTAGGGAAAGTCGCTAGGCAAAATAGAAGCGCGACCGGTTTGCTCCGGGCCGCCGAACGAAAACAGTGCCGGCCATCAAGGCCGATCGGGGAGGGCGAGGCATGGCCGAGACCACGGGCCAATTGTCGGGCGAAACGGCGGGCATGCCGGCCGCCCGCAGCGTGACCGGCGCATCGATCATTCTGGTCCTTGCCTTCGCGCCACAGATCATCGAACTGCTGATCGCCTTGGCCGGTCTTGTAGGTCCACTCTCCGGACGCGGTCCGCTGCAGGTCATTGGAGCCCATGCGTCGGCCTTGTCAATGGCGATCCCGAGCCTGGCGCAGCAATATGCCGCAAGCGGCAAGACCTCGCTGTCTTCCGATGTTCTGCTGGCTCTCATCTACACCTATCCGCTGATCGCGGTCGCGGTGTTCACATTCATGGTACGTCCACGCGCGCCGCAGGACTATTTCGGCGGCGTCGTGCTGATGGCGATCGCGCTGTTCGCGTTGTGGGCCTCCAGCGACCTGCAGGGCATGCGCGGCTTCTCGTTCGGTGCCGGAACTGCGCCGCGGATGTTCGGTCTGCTGCTGCTAGGGCTCGGAGCTGCCGTGGCCGTGATCGGCGTCGTGAGTGAAGGCGCGCAGCTTGCGACCTATCACTGGCGCGGACCGCTGTTCGTCTCGCTCGCGATCCTGACCTTCGCCGTCTCCATTCGCCCGCTCGGACTATTGGTCACGGGGCTTGCAAGCTTCCTGATCGCGGCGATCGGCAGCCCCGAGACGCGCTGGCGCGAGGCCCTGATCGTCGGCATCTGCCTGACCGGCGGCTGCGCGCTGCTGTTCCCCTACGTGCTGGGGTTGCCGATGCCGCTGTTGCCGCGTTTCCTTTTGCAGTGAGGGCGTGATGGATCTGTTTGCAAATCTCGCCCACGGTTTCGCCGTCGCGTTGTCGCCAATCAATCTGCTGATGTGCCTGATCGGCGCGCTGGTCGGCACGCTGGTCGGCGTTCTCCCGGGCATCGGGACCATCGCCACCGTCGCGATGTTGCTGCCGATCACCTTCGGCCTGCCGCCGGTCGGCGCGCTGATCATGCTGGCCGGCATCTACTACGGCGCCCAGTATGGCGGCTCGACGACGTCCATCCTGGTCAACATTCCCGGCGAGGCGACGTCGGTGGTGACCGCGCTCGACGGCTTCCAGATGGCGAAGCAGGGCCGTGCCGGTCCAGCGCTGGCGATTGCCGCGATCGGCTCATTCTTCGCCGGCTGCGTTGCCACCGTGCTGATTGCGATCCTCGGCGCGCCGTTGACCAAGCTCGCGCTGGCGTTCGGCCCGGCCGAGTATTTCTCGCTGATGGTGCTGGGCCTGATCTTCGCAGTCGTGCTGGCGAAGGGCTCGGTGCTGAAGGCGATCGCAATGATCGTGCTCGGCCTGCTGCTGTCGATGGTCGGCTCGGACATCGAGACCGGCGTCTCGCGCATGGCCTTCAATATTCCCGAGCTCGCCGACGGCCTGGGCTTTGCCACCGTCGCGATGGGCGTGTTCGGCTTTGCCGAGATCATTCGCAATCTCGATGCCGGCGCGGAGATGGACCGCGACCTCGTGCAGAAGAAGATCACCGGCCTGATGCCAACCAGGAAGGATCTTAAGGACTCCGCGCCGGCGATCCTGCGCGGCACGGTGCTCGGTTCAATCCTAGGCATCCTGCCGGGCGGAGGTGCGGTGATCGCCTCGTTCGCAGCCTATACGCTGGAGAAGAAGATCGCGCGAGATCCGTCGCGGTTCGGTCGCGGTGCGATCGAGGGCGTCGCGGCGCCGGAGAGCGCCAATAATGCGGCGGCGCAGACTTCCTTCATTCCGCTGCTGACGCTCGGCATTCCGCCGAATGCGGTCATGGCGCTGATGGTCGGCGCGATGACCATCCACGGCATCGTGCCGGGCCCGCAGGTGATGCAGAAGCAGCCCGATCTGGTCTGGGGCATGATCGCCTCGATGTGGATCGGTAATCTCATGCTGATCATCATCAACCTGCCGCTGGTCGGCATCTGGGTGCGGCTCTTGCGCGTGCCATACCGGCTGATGTTCCCGTCGATCGTGATCTTCTGCGCGATCGGCATCTATTCGGTCAACAACGCGCCGGTCGACGTCGTCCTGGCGGGCGCGTTCGGCCTCGTCGGCTACTGGCTGATCAAGCATGATTTCGAGCCGGCGCCGCTGTTGCTCGGCATGGTGCTGGGCCCGTTGATGGAGGAGAACCTGCGCCGGGCGCTGCTGATCTCGCGCGGCGACTGGTCGGTGTTCCTGACGCGGCCGCTGTCGGCCGTGCTGCTCGCGATCGCGGCGGGGCTGTTGGTGCTGGCGGTGCTGCCGACGTTGCGCCGCAAGCGCGACGAGGTCTTCGTGGAGAGCGAAGGCTGACCTGCGTCGGCGGACCGGACGCCGGAGGCGCTCGGGACGCTGGTGAAGGGCGAGATCGTCAAATGGTCCGCGGTCCTCAAGCACGCGAGCTGGGTACGGAACGGCCATGGATCGGGAGGGGGGGGCGGAACGTGCGGTTCCGCCCTTGTCGTTTGCAGCGGTGGCCGACATTTTTCGGGGTATAATTGGCGGCCGGGCCGAGTCGAGGCTAGGGCCGGGCGATCCCTGTCGTTAAATTCGCCGCCTTCTGCGAAAGGCCGCCAGCGCGCACCATGCACCAGTATCACGACCTGCTCGAACGCATCCTGTCCGACGGCGCCGAGAAGCACGACCGCACCGGCACCGGCACGCTGTCGGTGTTCGGCCACCAGATGCGCTTCAACCTTGCGGCCGGCTTTCCGCTGGTGACCACCAAGCGGCTGCCGCTCAAGGCGATCGTGCACGAACTGCTGTGGTTCCTGAAGGGCGACACCAACATCAAATATCTGCACGACAACGGCGTCACCATCTGGGACGAGTGGGCCGACGCCAATGGCGATCTCGGCCCCGTCTACGGCTATCAGTGGCGCTCGTGGCCGACGCCGGACGGCGGTCATATCGACCAGATCACGAACGTGATCGACATGATCAGGCGCAATCCGGATTCGCGCCGGCTGATCGTGACGGCCTGGAACCCGGCCGACGTCGAGAAGATGGCGCTGCCGCCGTGCCACTGCCTGTTCCAGTTCTATGTCGTGAACGGCAGATTGTCGTGCCAGCTCTACCAGCGCTCGGCCGACGTCTTCCTCGGCGTGCCCTTCAACATCGCATCCTATGCGCTGCTGACGATGATGGCGGCGCAGGTGACGGGATTGAAGCCCGGCGAATTCGTGCACTCCTTCGGCGACGTGCATCTCTATTCCAACCATATCGAGCAGGCGCGCCTGCAGCTCACGCGCGCTCCCCGTCCGCTGCCGACCATGACGCTCAATCCGGACGTCAAGGACATCTTCGGCTTCCGCTACGAGGACTTCGCGCTCGCCGGCTACGATCCGCATCCGCATATCAAGGCCGAGGTAGCGGTCTGACGCATGCCGGTTTTGATCCGTAGCGCCCGGCCAGACGACATCGGAAGCGTATTCGCGCTGATCCGGGAGCTCGCCGACTACGAGAAGCTATCGCACGAGGTCGGCGCGAGCGAGGCCGACATCGCCGGCGCGCTGTTCTGTGAGCACCCGACGCTGTTCTGCGATCTCGCCGAATGGAACGGCGCGGTGGCGGGCTTCGCGGTCTGGTTCGTCAACTTCTCCACGTTTGCCGGCAAGCCAGGGATCTATATCGAAGACCTGTTCGTGCGGCCGGCGTTTCGCCGCAATGGCATCGGCCAGGCCTTGCTCGGTCACCTCGCGCGGACCTGCGTCGAAAAGGGCTGGGCGCGGCTGCAATGGTCGGTGCTCGACTGGAATGCTCCTTCCATCACTTTCTACAAATCGCTCGGCGCCGAGCTCATGGACGAGTGGACGCTATGCAAGGTGACCGGCGAGGCTCTGGCTCAACTGGCGGAGAGGGCGCCGTGATCGAGATCGTGCTGATCGTCGCGGTCGCCGACAACGGCATCATCGGCGCCGCCGGTGCGATCCCGTGGCGGCAGAGGAGCGACATGCAGCGCTTCAAGGCGATGACCATGGGCCGCCCGATCGTGATGGGCCGCAAGACCTTCGTCTCGTTTCCGCGCCGGCCGCTGCCGGGCCGCACCAACATCGTCGTCACCCGCGATGCCGAGTTTCGCGCGCCGGGCGCGATCGTGACCCATACCGTCGATGAAGCGCTCGGCATCGCGCGTGGTGATGCGCTGCGGCGTTCAGCCGCGGAGATCGCGGTCATCGGAGGCACCGAGCTCTTTGCTGCGACGATGCCGATCGCCGACCGGCTGGAGATAACCGAGGTGCATGCGAGCCCGCCTGGCGATACCGTGTTTCCGGCGATCGATCCGTCCCAATGGGAAGAGGTGGCGCGGGAGCGCCATGCCTCGGGGCCCGACGATCAGGCCGAATTCTCCTACGTCACCTATCGCCGGCGGCGGTGAGCGTTTCGCCGGTCGGATCGACGCGACGGCCCCCTCAAGACCATCCGTTAATGATGAAGTCGCGCAGTTTGACGGCGTGGCGGAGCTGAGGCCGCGGCAAACCGGCGCTTCCGACCCTGTTTACATTGACAAAACCCGGTTCGGGCTTAGCTGGAGCGCTACGTTGTAAGGGGCGGGGCCGTCCCTTATAACCCGGCGACCGTCGGGGCCGGCGTTGGTGTACACTCAGCCTCTCGGAGGAGATCGATCGATGGCGTGGAAGAATCAGGGCGGAGGCCCGTGGGGTCAGGGTCCGAAGGGGCCCTGGGGCTCGGGACCGCAACCGGTCGGTCCAAGGCCGCCCGACCTGGAAGATCTTCTGCGGCGCGGCCAGGACCGGCTGCAGCAGTTCGTGCCGGGCGGCGGTTTCGGCACTGCGGGCGTGCTCCTGATCGTGCTCGGCGCCATCATCATCTGGCTCGCCTCCGGCATCTACCGCGTGCAGTCCGAGGAGCTCGGCGTCGTGCTGCGCTTCGGCAAATATGTCCGTGATGAGCAGCCGGGCCTGCGCTATCACCTGCCTTACCCGATCGAGACCGTGCTGCTGCCCAAGGCGCTGCGCGTCAACTCGATCTCGATTGGCATCACCGCCAATGACGATCCCGGCCGGCGCGGCCGCGGCGGTCGCGATGTCCCCGAGGAAAGCCTGATGCTGACCGGCGACGAGAACATCGTCGACGTCGACGTCACCGTGCTCTGGCGCATCAAGCCGAAGGGCGCGGCCGACTTCCTGTTCAACATCCAGAACCCCGAGGGCACCGTGAAGGCGGTGGCCGAGAGCGCGATGCGCGAGGTGATCGGCCGCTCCAACATCCAGCCGATCCTCACCGGTGCCCGCACCGTGATCGAGCAGAACGTGCAGGAACTGATGCAGAAGACGCTCGACAATTACGGCTCCGGAATCCAGATCACCCAGGTGCAGATGCAGAAGGTCGATCCGCCGGCCCAGGTGATCGAGGCATTCCGCGACGTCCAGGCGGCGCGTGCCGACCTCGAGCGTCTCCAGAACGAAGCCCAGACCTACGCCAACAAGGTGGTGCCGGATGCGCGCGGTCGCGCCGCGCAGATCCTGCAGGTCGCCGAGGGCTACAAGGAGCAGGCGATCGCCGAGGCCAAGGGCCAGAGCGCGCGCTTCCTCAAGGTCTATGACGAGTACAAGAAGGCGCCCGACGTGACCCGCGAACGGATCTATCTCGAGACCATGGAGCGCGTGCTCGGTGGCTCGGAGAAGCTCGTGCTCGACAGCGGCGCCACCGGCGGCCCCGTGCCGCTGCTGCCGCTCGGCGATCTCTTGCCGCGCCGTCCGGCGCCGGCCGCTCAGCAGGGAGGCGTCCGATGAGGTCCCCCGTTGCAGGCATCGTCGCGCTCGTCGCCGTGCTCGTGCTCGTCGTCATCGGCTACAGCTCGCTGTTCACCGTGAACCAGACCGAGCAGGCGCTGGTGGTGCGGTTCGGCAAGCCGGTCGACGTCGTCACGGAGCCCGGTCTGAACTTCAAGGCACCGTTCATCGACAACGTGATCTCGATCGACAAGCGCATCCTCGACCTCGAGAACCCCTCGCAGGAGGTGATCGCGTTCGACCAGAAGCGGCTCGTGGTCGACGCCTTCGCGCGCTACAAGATCAAGAACGCGCTGCAGTTCTACCAGAGCGTCGGTTCGATCCAGACCGCCAACGTCCAGCTCGGCACGCTGCTGAACGCCGCGCTGCGCCGCGTGCTCGGCGAGGTCACCTTCACGCAAGTCGTGCGCGACGAGCGCGAGGCGCTGATGCGCAAGATCCGCGATCAGCTCGACAAGGAGGCCGACGCCTATGGCATCCAGGTGGTGGACGTCCGCATCCGCCGCGCCGACCTGCCGGAGGCCAACAGCCAGGCGGTGTACAACCGGATGAAGACCGAGCGGCAGCGCGAGGCCGAGGAGTTCCGGGCGCTCGGCGGCCAGAAGGCCCAGGAGATCAGGTCCAAGGCCGATCGCGAGGCCACCGTGATCGTCGCCGAGGCCAACTCGCAGGCGGAGCAGACCCGCGGCGCCGGCGATGCCGAACGCAACCGGCTGTTCGCCGAGGCCTACAGCAAGGACCGCGACTTCTTCGCTTTCTACCGCTCGATGGCGGCGTATGAGAACGGTCTGAAATCCGGCGACACCCGCTTCCTGCTGCGGCCCGATTCGGAGTTCTTCCGCTACTTCGCCAACCCCTCGGGGAAGCCGGCGGGGGAGACGCCGTCCACCGCCAGCTCGACGGCGGCCGTCGCGGTGCCGGCGCCCAAGCCCTGATGGCGCCTGCCTCGATGCCGGGGCCGTTGATCGGGGCGAATAAGAGTTGACATGGAGGGGGCGAAGCCGTTGCTTCGCCCCGTTACATATCAAGAAGATCGAACGGGAGGTCCGGGTCCGATGAGGTCCATTGCGTTTTCCGATTTCCTCATCGGATTAGGTATCCTGTTCGTGCTCGAAGGCCTGTTGTTCGCGGCCAGTCCGGAGTGGATGCGGCGGGCCATGAAGACCGCGATGACCACGCCCGACAACGTGCTGCGCGCAGTCGGCATCGGCTCGGCGGTGGCCGGCCTGGTCCTGATCTGGGTGATCCGGCGGCCGATCTGAGCGGTGGATTGTCGTGCGTTTGCGTGCCCCGTCGCACAGGAACGAGGCGCGACCGCTGCAATGACGGTCTGCTGCCCGGCCAACGCCATTGTGAGGCGATGGCTGCGCCATTTTGCCGTATTAGGTCGCCCTCAATGATGAATCTGCGGTCCGATCCGGCGTGCTTGCGTCCCCCGCCGGTTCCGGCGCACTGTAACAGTTGAATTTGCCGACTTTTCTGGAGATCCGCCCGATGACCGCAACCCTTGCTTTCAGCCGTCGACTGCGCCCGATCCTGACCGCGGCGGTCCTTGCCGCGGGCTGGGCGCTCGCGCCGGCCCCGGCCTCGGCGCGGGGGCCGGAGGGGATCGCCGATGTCGCCGAAAAGGTGATCGACGCCGTCGTCAACATCTCGACCTCGCAAACTGTCGAGCCCAAGGGCGGCTCGTCCGAGGGGCGGAACGCCAATCCGCAGGTGCCGCCCGGCTCGCCGTTCGAGGAGTTCTTCGACGATTTCTTCAAGAACCGCCGCGGCGGTCCGGGCGGCCGGGGCGGTGCCGACAACTCGCCGCGCCGCACCAACTCGCTGGGCTCGGGCTTCATCGTCGACGACTCGGGCGTTGTCGTCACCAACAACCACGTCATTGCCGATGCCGATGAGATCAACGTGATCCTCAACGACGGCACCAAGATCAAGGCCGAGCTGGTCGGCGTCGACAAGAAGACCGACCTTGCGGTGCTCAAGTTCAAGCCGCCGCGGCCGCTGACGGTGGTCAAGTTCGGCGACTCCGACAAGCTGCGGCTGGGCGACTGGGTGGTCGCGATCGGCAACCCGTTCAGTCTCGGCGGCACCGTCACCGCCGGCATCGTCTCGGCCAAGAACCGCGACATCTCGTCGGGGCCCTATGACAGCTACATCCAGACCGACGCCGCCATCAACCGCGGTAATTCCGGCGGCCCGCTGTTCAACCTCGAGGGCGAGGTCATCGGCGTCAACACGCTGATCATCTCGCCGTCGGGCGGCTCGATCGGCATCGGCTTCGCGGTGCCCTCGAAGACCGTGGCCGGCGTCGTCGACCAGTTGCGCCAGTTCGGCGAGCTGCGCCGCGGCTGGCTCGGCGTGCGCATCCAGGGCGTCACCGACGAGATCGCGGAGAGCCTCAACATCAAGCCGGCGCGCGGCGCGCTGGTCGCCGGCGTCGACGACAAGGGACCGGCCAAGCCGGCCGGCATCGAGCCGGGCGACGTCGTCGTCAAGTTCGACGGCCATGACATCAAGGAGCCGAAGGACCTGTCGCGCATCGTCGCCGACACCGCCGTCGGCAAGGAGGTCGACGTCATCGTCATCCGCAAGGGCCAGGAGCAGACGCTCAAGGTCAAGCTCGGCCGGCTCGAGGACACCGAGAAGGTGCAGCAGGCGGCGATCAAGAAGGACGAGCCGGCCGAGAAGCCGGTGACCCAGAAGGCGCTCGGGCTCGATCTCGCCGCGTTGTCGAAGGACCTGCGCGCCCGCTACAAGATCAAGGACAGCGTCAAGGGCGTCGTCGTCACCGGTGTTGACCAGGCCTCCGACGCCGCCGAGAAGCGGCTGTCGGCCGGCGACGTCATCGTCGAGGTCGCCCAGGAGGCGGTGACCTCGGGCGCCGATATCAAGAAGCGCGTCGACCAGCTCAAGAAGGACGGCAAGAAGTCGGTGCTGCTGCTCGTCTCCAACGCCGACGGCGAGCTGCGCTTCGTGGCGTTGAGCCTGCAGTAGGGCACGATGCAGTAGGGTGGGCAAAGGCGCGCCGTGAGGTGCGCCTGCTAAGGCGCTCTCTCCCGCGCCGCGCCCACCCATCCGGCTCCGAGCTCGCGGCACGGTGGTGGGCACGCTGCGCCTGCGGGCGCTGCTTTGCCCACCCTGCGGCAGCTCCACACTCCGCTGTCGTCCCGGCCTCGAGCCGGGACCATAGCCCCCAGGGAGCAGTTTGGGGCGGGCTGATCATTGGCTGTTTGCTCGTCACGACGGCCGCGGCGTATGGATCCCGGATCGGCGCCCCGACGCGCTGGCGCGCGCCGTGGCTTGTCCGGGACGACGACGGTTCGCAAGGCGAATTCACGGCTCAAACAGCGATCGACATAGCTTTGCAGTCTCGCGGCGCATCGCGCCCGAGGCCTGCGATCAGTTCGTCCCTCGCGAGAATGCAGAGGGCGCAGGGAATGCCGGGTGAAGGCCTCACCCATGGCCCGCCTGCGAAAAAAAATGCAGGCGGCAGGTACCACAGGCAAAGCCGATTCAACCGGCATTCCCTGCGCGACGGTCTTCACGCTTATACGCAGTCTCCCTGGTGCGCCGGGCTTGTTGGCCACCATTGTCCGCGCGGCGCTTCAGCGCCGTCGCGAACGTGACACCAGCATCGGGGTGTCAGGACGCTGCGACTTCACGTCCGCAAGCGATCGTTCGTCCGCGCCCTCGTGAGAAGACGCTGCGATCTCTCGCGGCCATCGCTCCCCGCCTCGCGTGTCGTGACGATCGCGCGCAACGCCCCTCCGCAGTGAGGCGGGATGCGCGGATACAATCATGAATTCCGTAAATACGCAAGGTAATTATTTTTATCAGAAGTTGGTGGCCGCCATCCGCGAACTCCCGGGAGCGCCGGCTCAGAGCGATCGCTGGTTGACCCGCTGCGACAGCGCCTCGGCATTCTCCTTGCGCTCGGAATAGCGGTCGACCAGATAGTCGGCGCGGTCGCGCGTCAGCAGCGTGAACTTGACCAGCTCTTCCATCACGTCGACGAGGCGATCGTAATAGGGGGACGGCTTCATGCGGTCCGCGTCGTCGAACTCCGCGAAGGCCTTGGGCACCGAGGACTGGTTCGGAATGGTGATCAGGCGCATCCAGCGGCCGAGCACCCGAAGCTGATTGACCGCGTTGAACGACTGCGAGCCGCCAGAAACCTGCATCACCGCCAGCGTCTTGCCCTGCGTCGGCCGGACGGCGCCGAGCGACAGCGGGATCCAGTCGATCTGGGTCTTGATCACACCGGTCATCGCGCCGTGCCGCTCCGGCGAGCACCACACCATGCCTTCGCACCAGGTCACGAGATCGCGCAGCTCGCGGACCTTCGGATGGTCCGGCTCGGCGTCGTCGACCAGCGGCAAGCCGCGCGGATCGAAAGTCCGAGTCTCCGCGCCGAAGCGCACGAGAATGCGCGCCGCTTCCTCGGTCAGCAGCCGGCTGAACGAGCGTTGCCGGAGCGATCCGTAGAGCAGCAGGATTCGCGGAGGGTGGGAGGAGAGCGCAGGCTCCAGCAGCTTCGCGCGGTCGATGGCACGGAATGAGGTTTCGTCCAATTGAGGCATCGTGTCAGACAACGCGGTATCCTCCGGCAAAATGATCGGCGTTGGCCGTCCTCGTTCGCGATACGCCGGTACAAGCGCTCAGAACGCGATGTCCGCAGCGACGGCTTCGATGCCGGCCTTCGCGCAGATGTCGTCGTTGTCGCCTCCGGGCGCGCCGGATACGCCGATCGCTCCGACCTGCTGGCCAGCGGCCTCTATTGGCATGCCGCCGCCGACCATGACAACGCCGGGAACGTTGACGATGGCCCGCTCCGCGGCGTCCGGTCGTGCCAGCCGGGCTGCGAGCGTGCTCGTCGCCTCGCGCCAGCTCGCGGCCGTCCTCGCCTTGCCCGTCGCGGCCTCAAGGGTATGCCAGCCGGCGAAACGGTCGCGCAGGGTGACCAGCGCGAGCCCCGACGGATCGCTCACGGTCACGGCAGCCTGCCAGCCGCGTTTGCGGCACTCCGCGAGCGCCGCCTGTGCCGCTTTGAGCGCCGTGTCCGGCGCGATGATGCGCCGCGTCCACGTCGGTTCGTCGGCGCGCGCCACGACAGCCGGGCCGAGCAGGAGGACCGCTGCGAGCAGCGGACGCAACGCCATCACGCCGACAGCCATTTCGCCATGTCCTCGGCCTTCGGCAGCCCGCCCGCATGGACGACTTTGCCGTCGATCACCACGCCCGGCGTCGAGGCGATGCCGAACCGGGCGATGTCGGCGAAGTCCGTGATCTTTTCCAGCTCGATCTCGATGCCGAGCTTGCTTGCTTCAGAGGAGGCCATTGCTGCGGTCTGAACACAGCGCTTGCAGCCGGAGCCGAGAATCTTGACGTTCTTCATGGGGCTTGTCCTTTCATCAGAACAGGGCGTTGAAGAGATAGCCGACGGCGACGATGCCGGCGGCGACGACGCCCGCGAAGACAGCGATCAGCCGGAGCGTCAGCACCTTGCGCAGAATGAGCATCTCGGGAAACGAAAGCGCGATGACGCTCATCATGAAGGCGAGCACCGTTCCCAGCGCCGCACCCTTGCCGAGCAGCGCCTCGACGACCGGAATGATGCCCGCAGCGTTGGCGTACATCGGCACGCCGATCAGCACCACGGCCGGCACGGACCACCATTGGTCCTTGCCCATGATCGAGGCGAGCAGGTCGTTCGGGACATAGCCGTGAATAAATGCGCCCGCCGCGATGCCAATGATGATCCATGCCCAGACGCGGCCGACGATGTCGCGCACCGCATCGATCCCGGCCCGGATCCGATCGGCGGCGGTCGGCGAATCCGGCTGCAGATCCGCCTGTCCCGCGCGCACGTTGCGAACCCATGCCTCGAGCCAGCCTTCGAGATGCAGGCGTCCGATGATCCATCCCGCCACGATCGCGACCGCCAGGCCGAAGGCCAGATAGATCGCGGCGATCCTCCAGCCGACCAGCGCGAACAGCAGGCCGAGCGCGACCTCGTTCACCATTGGCGCCGCGATCAGGAACGAGAAGGTCACGCCGAGTGGGACGCCAGCCGAGACGAAGCCGACGAAGAGCGGCACCGCCGAGCACGAGCAGAAGGGAGTGAATACGCCGAGGATCGCAGCCGCGACATTGCCGAGGCCCTCGCGCTTGCCGGCGAGCAATGCGCGAGTTCGCTCGGCTGAAAAAAAGCTGCGCACGACGCCCATGCCGAACACGACCAGCGTCATCAGCATCAGGACCTTGGGCGCGTCGAACACGAAGAACCGCGCGGCTTCTTCCAGATGGCTGTCGCGGGACACCGGCAGCGACGATACCAGCCATGCCGAGAACGCTTCCAGCTGCCAGTAGACCGCGAACCACAATGCGACCGCAGCTGCCGTCGCGATGATCCAGATCACAGCCGATGCCGACCCGTCAGGATAGGTCGAAGCTTCGGTTTTCATGCTGCACTCCTGTTCGGCTCAGGCATGGCCGCCATGACGGCGTCGAGGATGGCGCGGCGATCGGGCGTCAGGTCAGGGCTCAGCCGATACCGGACCCACTGGGCGTCACGCCGGTCGATGACGAGACCGGCGGCCTTGAGGGCGGACATGTGCCGGCTCATGCGCGATGCGCTGGCTCGGAGCTGCCGCATGAGCTCGCAGACGCAATGCTCGCCGCCGTCCCAAAGGATGCGCAGGGCGGCGAGACGAGTCGGCTCGGCCAGAGCGGCGAGCAGCGGGACGGGATCGGACATGGCGGCAATATATTCGTATTTTCGTATTTGCGCAATAGCGCATATAATGATTGCGGATGTGCGATTTGACCGGCAATCGGCGCGGCGCGTGGCGTCAGGCTGACAATGGCTGGTGATGCGTGGCCCGCGCGGCGACGCCCTGCGAGATCCCGGTTGGGAAATCGGGCGAGCCGGCTGGCGTCGGGTCAATTCACGCGCAGGATGGTCTTGCCGCCGGCGGCCGGAATGTGACTGTGCGGCTGGGCTCGACGACGCGGCCGCCGCGCCGGGTACGGAGGCGGAGAGCGTTGGCGTCGAAGACCCAATAGGTGCAGCGGGCTGGGCGTCTGGGCTGCCCGGCGCGGATGTCCGGGATCTTTACCACGCGCGACGCCACGCGTTATCTCGAACAGGGAGCGCGGCCTCGCTCGGCGAGACGCGCGCTACCTATCCGACGATGGGTTGCCCGCGTTGCCTAGTTGCGGACGCTGCCCACGGTGATCGGAGCGACGAGCGCAGCGCTGCGGTGGTGCTGGGTGAGCACGGCGAGCTGGTGCGGCGAGGCGGCGCTGTCGGCATTCACCGCAATGGTCTGCTGCGCGGCGGATGCACCGACGACGGAGAGCTGGTGCGGGGTGGCCGGCAGCGCGCCGACTTCGTAGCTCGGCAGCTCGCCGGCAACGGCGGCGCCGCTCAGCAGCGCGAGGGCAAGAAGAGAGCCGGGAATGATGTGCTTGATGGTCATCGGGAGGTCCTTCTGTGACGATGATCGATTGCATCACCTGCAATCGCTTTCGCTTCCTTGGACACTCCCTAGCGTTGTCAGCTTTATATGCGCTGCAGCATGATTTGACAATTCATGGATTGGTGATGCGGTTAAAATGGCAGTTCGCGTCCCGCCTTGATGCGGAAGGCGAATGATCTGATTTGCGATCTGAAATGAGATTGGAATGGAGTTGCGTGCGAGTGCGCTGGATTGAAACAAAATCCTGATGATGCGCTGATCGAGAGCCGATGAAGGCAGGGCTTTGGTAACGGCTTTGCTTGGGCGGCGATTCGCACAGGGCAATGCGATTGCGATCGTCGAGCGTTCGCAAAACCGCTGCCCTCGCAATGACGGGATCGCGGCTGCCCATGAACGCGTCCTCTCTCACAGCCAGGAGAGGGCGCTGTATTGCGCAAAGGCTCGCGCGGCTACTTGGCCTGCCGCGCGGCCGCAGTCTCGTCAGTCGACGAACTGATCGCGCGTGTAGCCCTGGGCATAGAGCAGGGCGGTGAGGTCGCCGTGGTCGATGCGGGCCGAGGCTGCGGCCGAGACCGCAGGCTTGGCGTGATAGGCGACGCCGAGACCGGCCGCCTCGATCATGCCGAGGTCGTTGGCGCCGTCGCCGACCGCCAGGGTGTCGATCTCGTCGAGATCGAACGCCTCGCGCAGCTCGATCAGGGTAGCGAGCTTGGCGTCGCGGCCGATGATCGGCTCGCGCACCTCGCCCGTGAGCTTGCCGCCATCGATGATGAGCTCGTTGGCGCGGTTCTCCTGGAAGCCGATCTTGGCCGCGATGGCGCTGGTGAACAGCGTGAAGCCGCCGGAGATCAGGCAGGTATAGGCGCCGTTGGCGCGCATGGTCATCACCAGATGACGGCCGCCCGGCGTCAGCTTGATGCGCTTGGTCAGGACTTCGTCGACGACGCTCACCGGCAGGTCCTTCAGCAATGCGACGCGTTCGCGCAACGCCGGCTCGAACGCGATCTCGCCGCGCATGGCGCGCTCGGTGATGGCGGCGACGCGCGGCTTCAGCCCGGCGAAATCGGCGAGTTCGTCGATGCATTCCTGCCCGATCATGGTGCTGTCCATGTCGGCGAGGAAAAGTTTCTTGCGCCTGACGGCTTCCGCCTGCACGACGATGTCGATCGGCATGTCGCCGCGCAGGTCGCGCAGGCGCGCCTCGAGCTTGTGGACCTCGCCGTCGTGGGCGAAGGGGATGTCGATCGCGACCTCGTCGAACAGCCAGCGCGGCGTGCCCGGCGAGGGCAGAACGGCCAGGAAGGCCTCCACGATCGTGGTATCAAGCGCGGGATCGGCGGGATTGCAGATGAAGGTGGCGACGAGAGACATCAGGTGACTTTGCCAGGGATCAACAAAGCGCTGCTTATCGCAGGGCCGACCGCCAGCGGCAAGTCGGCGCTGGCGGTGGAACTTGCGCAAAAAGCGGGCGGGGTCGTCATCAACACCGATTCCATGCAGGTCTACCGCGATCTGAGGGTGCTGACGGCAAGGCCGACCTGCGACGAAGAGGCCACCGCGCCGCACCGGCTCTACGGCCATGTCGATGCCAGCGTGAACTACTCGGCCGGCCATTATGTCCGGGATGCCGCGGAGATCCTGGGCGAGGTGCAACGGGCCGGGCGGCTGCCGATCTTCATCGGCGGCACCGGCCTGTATTTCAAGGCGCTGACATCAGGGCTGTCCGCGGTGCCGCCCGTGCCGGATGAGGTGCGCGACGCGGTGCGTCTCAGGCTCGATCGCGACGGCGTCGAGGCCTTGCATGCCGAGCTGGCGCGACGCGATCCGGCGGCGGCCGCGCGGCTGAACGTCCGCGACCGCGCCCGCGTGGCCCGCGCGCTGGAGGTGATCGAGGCCACCGGTCGGCCATTGGCCGACTGGCATGCCGAGGCCACTCCGCCGCTGCTGCCGGAGGGCAGCTATCGGGCGCTGTTCATCGCTCCGGAGCGCGAGGCGCTGTATGCGCGGATCGATGCACGGTTCGATCTGATGCTGGAGCGCGGCGCGGTGCAGGAGGTCGAGCGGCTGGCCGCGCGCGGCCTCGATCCGCTGCTGCCGGCGATGAAGGCCCACGGCGTGCCGGCGCTGATCCGCTATATCAGAGGGGAGATCACGCGGGAGGAGGCGGCCGCCATCGGCAAGGCCGACACCCGCCATTATGCCAAGCGGCAGTTCACCTGGTTTCGACACCAACTGCCGGAGTTCGAGTGGATGAGCCCGGAGGCGGCAAAGGGATGGGTCGTCAAACTCTAGCCGCATCGTCATTCCGGGACATCGCGAAGCGATGGGCCCGGAATCCATAACCACGATCGTGAGTATGGATTCCGGGCTCGCCCTCCGGGCGCCCCGGAATGACGACCTCGTTTGGAGATGGAGCCCGTACTCTCATCCAGCCTATTGCCTCGTTTCGGAGGCCAACCGCCAAATTACCGCTCGCCGAACGGAAAATTCCGCGTTAACATCGCAAAATCGCGCTGACGGGCCGGCTTTGCCTTGACATTGGGGCATCGCCGGCTATGTTTCGCGCAACCTTTGGGAAGCTCGCTCGGCATCATGCGCAACTTTATTTCCATCCTCCTTATCGCCGTCGTACCCAGGCGCACCGCCGGGGATGGCTAGCGGCCATCCAAATTCCGAGCGGTGCGCAGGGCCTTCCAGGGCCCTTTTTTATTGCCTGGAAGCCAGCGATCCGACCGAAATGACCCTGACCCAAGTGACCAAAACCGACTGACCAAAACCGACTGACCAAGACCGACCAGCCGCTGACAGAAGCGATCCGGAGCCCACCATGACCGACAAGAGCCACGATCCGAACCAGATGACCGGCGCCGCGATGATCGTGCGCGCGCTCATCGACCACGGCGTGCAGCACCTCTTCGGCTATCCTGGCGGCGCGGTGCTTCCGATCTATGACGAGATCTTCCAGCAGAGCGAGGTCGAGCACATCCTGGTCCGCCACGAGCAGGGCGCTGGCCACGCCGCCGAAGGCTATGCGCGCTCGACCGGCAGGCCGGGCGTCGTGCTGGTGACCTCGGGCCCCGGCGCCACCAACATGGTGACGCCGCTGGCGGACGCGCTGATGGATTCGATCCCGCTGGTCTGCATCACCGGCCAGGTGCCGACGCATCTGATCGGCAACGACGCGTTCCAGGAATGCGACACGGTCGGCATCACCCGGCCCTGCACCAAGCACAACTGGCTGGTCCGCAACGTCAACGATCTCGCCAAGGTGCTGCACGAGGCGTTCTATGTCGCGACCACGGGCCGTCCGGGGCCGGTCGTCGTCGACGTGCCGAAGGACGTGCAGTTCGCGACCGGCACCTATCATCCGCCACGCAAGTCCGACGTCCACATCTCCTATTCGCCGCGCGTGAAGGGCGACGCGATGCAGATCCGCAAAGCCGTGGCGCTGCTGGCGGGCGCCAAGCGGCCGGTGATCTATTCCGGCGGCGGCGTCATCAATTCGGGGCCGGAGGCCTCGCGGCTGCTGCGCGAGCTGGTCGAGGTCACGGGCTTCCCGATCACCTCGACGCTGATGGGATTGGGCGCCTATCCGGCGTCGGGCACCAATTGGCTCGGCATGCTCGGCATGCACGGCACCTACGAGGCCAACATGGCGATGCATGATTGCGACGTCATGCTGTGCGTCGGCGCGCGCTTCGACGACCGCATCACCGGGCGCACCGATGCGTTCTCGCCCGGCTCGAAGAAGATCCACATCGACATCGATCCGTCCTCGATCAACAAGAACATCCGCGTCGACGTGCCGATCATCGGCGATTGCGGCGACGTGCTCGCCGACATCCTGCAGGTGTTCAGGGCCGAGGCGAAGAAGCCCGACATCAAGTCGTGGTGGCAGGAGATCGCCGTCTGGCGCGCGCGCAACTCGCTGGCCTACCGGCCGAACCGCGACGTCATCATGCCGCAATATGCGATCCAGCGGCTGTTCGAGCTGACGCGCGGCCGCGACACCTACATCACGACCGAGGTCGGCCAGCACCAGATGTGGGCGGCGCAGTTCTACGGCTTCGAGGAACCGCACCGCTGGATGACCTCGGGCGGTCTCGGCACCATGGGCTACGGCCTGCCGGCGGCGATCGGCGTCCAGGTCGCCCATCCCGACAGCCTCGTCATCGACATCGGCGGCGACGCCTCGGTGCAGATGACGATGCAGGAGATGTCGACGGCCGTGCAGTACGAGCTGCCGGTCAAGATCTTCATCCTCAACAACCAGTACATGGGCATGGTGCGGCAGTGGCAGCAGCTGCTGCACGGCAACCGCCTGTCGCATTCCTACTCGGAGGCGCTGCCGGACTTCGTCAAACTGGCCGAGGCCTATGGCGGCGTCGGGCTCCAGGTCTCGAAGCCCGGCGACCTCGACGGCGCGATCAAGGAGATGATCTCGGTCAAGAAGCCGGTGCTGTTCGACTGCCGCGTCGCGGCGCTCGAAAACTGCTTCCCGATGATTCCGTCGGGCAAGGCGCATAACGAGATGATCCTGCCGGCGGAAGCGAGCGATCCGGCCGCGGCGTTCGCGGGCGGCAAGGCGCTGGTGTGAGTCTGATAGGTTTGATGGTGCGGTGATGGCACGCGCGTCCGGCAGTCTCTCTCTTAACCTCTCCCCGCTTGCGGGGAGAGGTCGACGCGCAGCGTCGGGTGAGGGGGACTCCCCACGCAGTCGGCCTCGCGGAGAATCTCCCGCTCCCCGCAAGCGGGGCGAGGGAGTTCATCTGCTTGCGCGGCCGCATTGTGCCCGTGCGTCAGGGAGTTCTCATGTTCACCCTCGCTGAGCTCGAAGCCGCCCACGCCATCGTCGGCGCCGCGGTGCCGGCGACGCCGGCGCATGCGTGGCCGTTGCTGGCGCAGCGGCTGGGGACCGGGGTCGTCGTGAAGCACGAGAACCACACGCCGGCCGGCGCCTTCAAGGTGCGCGGCGGACTGGTCTATGTCGACAACCTCAAGCGCACGCGGCCGGACGTCCGCGGCCTGATCACCGCAACGCGCGGCAATCATGGCCAGAGCGTCGCGTTTGCCGGCCGCCGCAACGGCCTGCCGGTGACGATCTACGTGCCGCGTGGCAACTCGGTCGAGAAGAACCGCGCGATGGCGGCGTTCGGCGCCGAGCTGATCGAGCACGGCAGCGACTTCCAGGAGGCGCGCGAGGAGGCCGGCCGCCATGCGGCGCGCGACGGCCTGCACATGGTGCCGTCGTTCCATCGCGATCTCGTGCGCGGCGTCGCGACCTACGCGCTGGAGCTGTTCCGCACGGCGCCCGACCTCGATGTGCTCTACGTCTCGATCGGGCAGGGCTCCGGCATCTGCGGCTGCATCCTGGCGCGCGATCTCTTGGGCTTGAAGACCGAGATCGTCGGCGTGCAGTCGACCGCGGCGCCGTCCTACGCGCTGTCGTTCGCCGCGCGGACGGTGGTGACGACCAACAGCGCCGACACCCACGCCGATGGTCTCGCGACGCGCAGCCCGGATGCGGATGCGCTGGCCATCATCCTGAAAGGCGCCTCGCGCATCGTGCAGGTCGGCGACGCCGAGATCGCCGAGGCCGTGCGCATTCTCTGGACCGACACCCACAATCTCGCCGAAGGCGCCGGCGCGGCACCGCTTGCGGCGGCCTTGCAGGAAAAGGGCAGGCTCGCCGGCAAGCGCGTCGGCCTGGTGTTGACCGGCGGCAACATCGATCTCGACCTGTTCAGGCGCTGGGTGCTGCCGGCGGCCACGCGTGCCGAAGCGGGGGTCGCATGAGGAGCTCGCAACTCGCCACAAACACCGCCGTCACGCCCGGGCTTGACCCGCCTGCGCGGCCGACGCCGCTTCGGCGCGGCGAAGGCCCGGGCATCCACGAACCGCGCGCTCGACGCTCGACGTGGAGGGCCGGGAGCGCAGACAAGTTTACGCAGTCTGCGCAAGGCAGACTGCTATGCCCGGCCATGACGGTTGAACTATCACGGGGACCCCAATGAACCAGCCAGCGTCAGCCTATTTCCTCGAAGACCGTCACGATCCGAACGAGACGCACACGCTGGCGGTGCTGGTGCAGAACGAGCCGGGCGTGCTCGCGCGCGTCATCGGCCTGTTCTCGGGCCGCGGCTACAACATCGAGAGCCTCACCGTCTCCGAGACCGAGAGCCAGAAGCACCTCTCGCGCATCACCATCGTGACGACCGGCACGCCGATGGTGATCCAGCAGATCAAGCACCAGCTCGACCGCATGATCCCGGTCTACCGCGTCGTCGACATGACGCTGACCAAGCGCGCGATCGAGCGCGAACTCGCGATGGTCAAGGTGCGCGGCACCGGCGAGCCGCGGGTCGAGGCGCTGCGGCTGGCGGATGCGTTCCGCGCCCGGGTGATCGACGCCACGACGGAAAGCTTCGTGTTCGAGATCACAGGCAATACCGACAAGATCACGCAATTCATCGATCTGATGCGTCCGCTCGGCCTGGTGGAAGTCGCCAGGACCGGCATTGCGGCGATCGGGCGGGGATCGGAAGGGATGTGAGCCATGCTGGCGCGCGACTGGTACTACAACGAACGCAACCGGATCGGGCTCGATCATGCCGTCGCCTCGATCTACGGCTCGGGCGATGATGCCGACGAGCGCGCGCGCGCCGCTCTGAAGATGCTCGGCGTCAAGCCGGGCTGGCGGGTGGCGGACATCGGCTGCGGCAACGGAGTGCTGGCGACCGAGGCGGCGCTGCTGGGGGCCGTCGTCGACGCCATCGACATCTCGCCGGCGATGCTGGCGCTGACCCGGATCTACACCCGCGACCGCCGTACCGCGGTGCGGATGCATTCGGCGGGGCTGCTGTCGTTCGCCTATGAGCCGAACTCGTATGACCTGATCGCCAGCGAGTTCACGCTGCATCATCTGCCGGACTTCTGGAAGGCGGTGGCGCTGGCGCGCATCTTCGCGGCGCTGAAGCCGGGCGCACAGTTCTTCCTGCGCGACATCGTCTATGTCAGCATGCCCGACGGCGTCGAGCGCTCGGTCGAGCAGTGGGCGGATTTCAACATCAAGAACCACGACCTCGCCCGCGACAGCGTCATGACCCACATGCGCGACGAGAACTCGACCTTCGCCTGGGTGATGGAGCGCATGCTGGCCGAGGTCGGCTTCGTCACGGTCTCCGCCGACTACCATGCGCCGATGCACGCCACCTACGTGCTGCAGAAGCCGGCGGGGCAGGGCTAGGCGCTGATGTTCTTGTACGACGGTGAGGTGGCCACGCTGCCACCCTCCCCTGGAGGGGGAGGGTGGATCGCGCATGCAATGCGCGATCGGGGTGGGGTGGGCCGCCGCAAAAGCTCGCGCGTGGAGAGATCACCCCACCCCGCCTCACATCGTTGCTTCGCACGATGTGAGGCGACCCTCCCCCTCCAGGGGAGGGTGAAAAGTCGTCGTGTGGCAGGAGCTCATTAGATGTCCCAGCAGCTCCTCATCGCCTTCGTCACCTTCGCCTTCGTGATGGCGTTCACGCCCGGGCCGAACAACATCATGCTGCTGTCGTCGGGCGTGACCCATGGCTTCCGCCGCACGGTGCCGCACATGATGGGCGTCAGCTTCGGCTTCGCCTTCATGGTCGGCGCGGTCGGCTTCGGCCTCGCGACGGTGTTCATCCGCTATCCCCTGCTGCAGGACGTGCTGAAATATCTCGGCGCGGCCTATCTGATCTACCTCGCGGTCGCCATCGCCTTGTCAGGATCGGCCGAGCCTGAAGACGCCAAGCCGCGCGGCCCGATGTCGTTCTGGGGCGCGGCGCTGTTCCAATGGGTCAACGCCAAGGGCTGGGTGATGGTGATCAGCACCATCACCGCCTATGCCGCGATCGCCAGCTTTCCGGCCAACGTGGCGCTGCAGGTCGCGATCAGCTTCGTGATGGCTGTCGCCTCGACCATCACCTGGACGCTGTTCGGCACGGCCTTGCGGCCGCTGCTCAGCTCCGAGCGTGCGGTCCGCGCCTTCAACATCCTGATGGCGGTGCTGCTCCTGGCCTCGCTCTATCCCGTGTTCATGGACGCATGAGGGAGGCGGCCGCCATGCGAGATCGGGGTTTCCAAGCAGGGCCAAAATGCTCTAGACACGGGCCGGATTTCGTCCGGGCGCAGCCGCCCGTGCCTCACCCAAGCGTCTGACTTTCCAGCCAATTCCGGCCATCTCAAAGAGGAAACGACAATGCGTGTCTACTACGATCGCGACGCCGATCTGAACCTGATCAAGGGCAAGAAGGTCGTCATCGTCGGCTATGGCAGCCAGGGCCACGCCCACGCGCTCAACCTGAAGGATTCCGGCGTCAAGGACGTCGCGATCGCGCTGCGCAAGGGCTCGGCCTCCGCCAAGAAGGCCGAAGGCGCCGGCTTCAAGGTGATGGAAGTCGCCGAGGCCGCGAAGTGGGCCGACCTCGTGATGATGCTGACCCCGGACGAGCTGCAGGGCGACATCTACCGCGAGCACCTGCACGACAACATGAAGCAGGGCGCCGCGCTGGTGTTCGCGCACGGCCTCAACGTCCACTTCAACCTGCTCGATCCGCGCGCCGATCTCGACGTGCTGATGATCGCGCCGAAGGGCCCCGGCCATACCGTCCGCTCGGAGTACCAGCGCGGCGGCGGCGTGCCCTGCCTGATCGCGATCGCCAAGGACTCCTCGGGCAATGCCCATGACCTCGGCCTGTCCTACGCCTCGGCGATCGGCGGCGGCCGCGCCGGCATCATCGAGACCACGTTCAAGGAAGAGTGCGAGACCGACCTGTTCGGCGAACAGGCGGTGCTGTGCGGCGGCCTGGTCGAGCTGATCAAGGCCGGCTACGAGACGCTGACCGAGGCCGGCTACGCGCCGGAGATGGCCTATTTCGAGTGCCTGCACGAGGTCAAGCTGATCGTCGACCTGATCTATGAAGGCGGCATCGCCAACATGAACTACTCGATCTCCAACACCGCCGAATACGGCGAGTACGTCACCGGCCCGCGCATCATCACGCCGGAAACCAAGGCCGAGATGAAGCGCGTGCTCGACGACATCCAGTCAGGCCGCTTCGCGCGCGACTGGATGCTGGAGAACAAGGTCAACCAGACCTCGTTCAAGGCGACCCGCGCCAAGCTTGCCCAGCACCCGATCGAGGAAGTCGGCGCCCGCCTGCGCGACATGATGCCCTGGATCAAGAAGGGCGCGCTGGTCGACAAGTCGAAGAACTGAGGTCTTGCGGCGAAACCGAGAAATGAAAACGGCGGGCAGAGGCCCGCCGTTTTTGTTTGGGGTCGTTGAAGGCCCGCCGGCGCGTTCAGGACGCCGCGCGGCGCGACGCCACCGGCGTCAGCAGGCGGACGATCTCGCTGACGGCGACGAGGCCGACCAGCCAGGCGGCGCTGGTCAGGCCGAGGCGGGCGACGATCGGGAGCGCGAAGCTCGCGGCGCCACCGAGTGCCGGCGTGGCGGCCAGCAGCACCAGCTCATAGGCGGCGTAGGCACTGAGGAGCGCGACGGCAAGCGCGACCGTCGCTGGTGCTGTGCGCAAGGTCGCCAGGGCCATGCGGGCCACAACGGTGGCGCTGAGCGCCGCGACGCCGATCATGGCGCCCCAGGACAGGGTGTTGGCATCGACCGGATAGTGCAGCGCGCCGAAGCCGATGCCCTGGTTGACCAGCCAGGCGCCGAGCATCACCGGCAGCGCTGCGCGCAGCGGCAGCATGGCGGCGGCGATCACGGCGAAGGCCGCAAACGGCGTCGCGCAGGCGAACACGAAGCTCGCCAGCGCGCAGGCCCCTGTCAGCAGCGCGAAGCAGAACGCAGCGGCATGCCGTTGCGGAACGGGCGCGAGGCGAGCCTCCGAACCAGACCGGGCGAGGATGTCGAGAGTCATGGAACATCTCCTTCTGTTGCGATTGTAGTCCATTTCGGCAACTTCTGTCAGCCGCCGGGAGGTTGGTCGGCAGCGTCACTGCACGCCGAAGCTCGCCACCCGAATGCCGCCGAACACGCCGAAGCCCGGCGCGAGGAATCCGGTCGGGTTCTGGTAGTGATGGTTGAAGAGGTTGTCGATCCGGCCGAACAGCTTGACCTGGTCGGACAGCGCGTAGTCGCTGCGCAGGTTGACGACCGTATAGCCGGGCGCGACGAGGCCCGTGGTCATGCCGTCGCGGCTGACGTCGAGCCAGTCGCCGATGTGCAGCAGCGTCGCTGACAGCGTCAGCGCATCGATCGGCCCCCATGTCGCGGTGGCGCTCCATTTCTCCTTCGGCCGCCGCAACAGCTGCAGGCCGGTGGCCGCATCGACCGCGCGGGTGAACGTGTAGTCCGCACGCAGCGAGATCCGGTCGGTGAGATCAGCGCTCACGAAGCTCTCGGTGCCTTCGGTGGTCGCGAGGCCGACATTGGCGTAGGAGGTGAAGGTCGCGTTGAAATTGATCAAGTCGGTGATGCTGTTGTGGAAGTAGGTCGCGCCGAAGCGGAGACGATCGTCGAACAGCGGCTGCTCGAAGCCGGCGTCGTAGCCGGTGCTCTGCTCCGGCCGGAGGTTGGGATTGGCGAAGAAGTTGAACGCCGGAAAATCCTGGTGCAACTGGCTCAGGGTCGGCGCCTTGAAGCCGGTGCCGTAGCTCGCCTTCAGCTTGGTCTCGGTCACCGGCAGGATCACCGCCGGCGCGATCCGGTAGGTGCCATGGCCGCCGAACTGGTCGTTGACGTCGTTGCGCAGGCTCGCCACCACGAACCAGCGCTTCACGAACTCGGTCTGCAGCTCGACGAAGCCGGCCTTGTTGCCATTCTCGGCCGAGAGGTCGGCGGTCTTCAGCCGCTCGGTCTGCTGCTCCAGGCCGACGACGAGATTGTTATGCGGCGCCAGCTCGGTCACCGCGTGCCAGTCATACTTGATGCGCTCGCCGGTCGCGACCGCCGCCACCGGATTGCCAGCCGTCAGGTCGGACGACCGGTCGTTCACATAGTTGACGCCGAAGTAGTTCCGGATGCGGCCGCCGAGCAGCGACCACACGGCTTCCTGGCGTGTTGCAAGCTGGTGGACGGTGTGGTTGCTCTGGGCCGCGTCGGGAAAGCTCGGAAAGCCGCTGTCGCCGGTGAACAGCAGCGTCGCGTCGGTGTATCGAATCACCGAGTTCAGCGTCCAGGCCTCGTTGAGGTCGACGCCCAGCTTGGCCGAGGCGGTGACGTTGTCGTAGGCATTGCCGATCGCCTTCTGCCCCGCAGGCAGCAGCTGCCACGGGGTCACCGGAACGTCGCCGGCGTGCAGATGCGCGACATTGACCGCGTAGTTGACATTGTTTTGTGAGCCGCTGACGCCGGCTGACTGGTTGAAGGTCTTGAACGAGCCGCTCTCGACCGAGGCGGTCGCGCGCGCCGGGCCCTCGCCCTTGCGCGTGATCACCGAGATCACCCCGCCGATCGCATCCGAGCCGTAGAGCCCGCTCTGCGGCCCGCGCAGCACCTCGAACTGCTGGATGTCGGCGGCGAGCAGATGCGCGAAGTCGAACGCGCCATTGCCGTTGGTGACATCGCCGACGTCGATGCCGTCGATGAAGAGCTTGGTGTGATTGGCGTTGGTGCCGCGCATGAAGACGTTGGTCTGGCCGCCCGGGCCGCCGGCCTGCACCACGTTCAATCCGGGGATCGTGCTCAGGATGTCCGGCACCGTGCGGGCCTGCTGCGCGGCGATGTCCTTGTCGGTCACCACGGTGATCGCATTCGCGACATGGGCGACTGGCGTGACGACGCCGGTCGGGCTGACGGCGACGGGGGGGCTGGCCGGCGCGGCCGGCTTTGCCGCCGGCACCTGCTGATGCGCGGCGCTGCCGGTTCTGCGGGGGATGGCTGGTTTCTGAGCGATCGGCTCGCGCGGCGGGTCGACCTCAACCGGGGGCAGAAGGTCGGGGGAGGTGGATTGCTGCGCTGCTGTGGGCGAGGGGCCGAGCAGGGCGAATGACGAGAGGACGCAGAACGACGACAGAAGGGCGCGGCTGCGCCTGGCATGGGGAACGGGAGACACGAGGAACCTCGGCATGACGTCAGTGGCACGTCACCGCGAACGAGGTCTCATGCAGGCCTTCGCAGGCCTGCCTGAAAACGATGCCAATAACGCCCCGACCGGCATCCTCGCGTGTGACCACGGCTGACGGCAGGTCTCCTGGCTCGCGGGTCATCACCTTCACGTCGCCTTCCCGGGACCGAGATTTCCCAGTGGCCTTTGACGCGAGATTCGCCGCTTACAGTTGCGGGGGCAGCTGCGGCCTTCAGTCACGTCCCTTGCGAGACGCATCCGGCACCGCATTCCCTTTTGAGCCCCGGTCGAGGGGCACCGTCGCGATCACCGTAGGAGTGCGGGCGCACCAAAGTCAATCCGGCGCCCGGCGATCTCCTGGCGATAACGCTGGCCGGTCGGCTTGGTGATGCCCGGCCGCCTGCGACAGCCATAGCCGTCGTCCCTGCGTTCGCAGTGACCCATAGCCACCGGCGGTCGTGTGGCGAAGGACGACGATCAAGACATTTTCCGCCAATTCACATCACGCGGTATGGGTCCCTGCGTTCGCAGGGACGACAGCGGAGTGCGAGTCGTTGCTGATGAGGATTGCGTCTTGTGAACACCCGCTCACTTCTCGACCTTGTTGTGCACCATCCAGAATCGCAGCGTGCGCTGGGCGGTGTCGAGCGACAGGCGGCCGTAGTCGCGTTCCGCGAGCTTGAGCGTGTCGCTGTCGATGGCGTGCTTGATCGGCCGGTGGGTCAGGATTTTCGCCACCACCGACCAGGCCAGCCCGGCGGCACGGCAGGGGATCAGCACGATGTCGGTGCGCGGACCTTCGAGCACCTTGGCCATCATCTCGGTCGGGACGTTGTTGAGCAGGCCGAGTGCGGCGGAAACCTCGCCGAAGCGGCGGGTCTCGGCGAAGAAGGCGATGGCGGCATCGTTGAGCTCGTTCAGCCCCTTCATGCGCTTGACGGCCTCTTCGGCCAGCGTGAAGTCGCGCCCGACCAGGCCGCCGTCGCTGCGCGCAACGTCGGCGATCGCCTTGAGGATCTTCTTGATCTCCTGTTGCAACGCCGGCGGCGCCGAGGCCATCAGCCTGGCGCGCACGGCTTCGGTCGCGCGGCGCAGGAGGTCGCGCAGGTGCTTGGTGGGCAGGTCGACGCGCAGCCCGATGATCTCGGACAATTCGTCGTCGTCCTCGGCATGCGCCATCATCCCGGAATAGCCGGACTCGGAGAAGCGCGCGGTCTGGTTGTTGGCGAGCTTGCGGATCACCCGGCGCTCGCCGCGGTCGACGATGATGTCGGTCACCGCCTCGGTCAGATGCGGACGGCTGGAGATCGCCATCAGGTGATCCTGGCCCTTGGTCGCCGCGACCTCCACCAGCGTATGCTCGGTGAGCCGGCTCGAGTGCATCAGCACGTTCTCGGCCACCGAGATTTCGTCGTCGCGGGCGAGCTGCTGGATCAATTCGACGGGCGCGTAGTCGACCGGCGCGAGATGCTTGCTGAGTTCGGCCCGCGCGCGGGTCTCGACCCGCGAGACCAGCATGCACAGCACGTTGTCGAATACCTTGATCTGGTCCTCGCTGAGGCGTTCGCCGTCATGCAGGAACAGGTTGGTGACTTGGCGCAGCGTGTTGACGCGCTTCGCCGAGGTGCCGCTGCGGACGGCCTCTTCGAGTTCGGTGATGATGGAGTCTTCTGAAGGCGGAAGCTGTTCTGGCTGTGACACGATCGCGCTCGTTTGTCCCGGATTGCCGGAGCGACAGCAACGCGATTGTGATCCGCTGCAAGGCTTTCGGCCCGAGCAGTTTTCGGCACGGGCGATAACAATGCGTTAGGGGCCGAAGGCGTAGTACTCCGGAGAAACACGGATACGGAAAATTAAGGCGATACGCATAGAGGGGAAGACGGGCCGGAGCCCGGTCTTTCGGAGATTCGCCGGACGATCGATGCAATGAGGTGCGAACACCTCCCCGCAGACGCGGCGACGACAGGCCAGCGAAGCGGAAAGGTTAATGATCCCATAAGGTCACAAACCTTCCTTCATCCAATTTGCTCGCTGCCCTCGATCTCACGTCAGCTGTCATCCTCCCAAGCCTTGAAACTTAAATCCCATTCTTGCCGCGGCCATTTTGCCGACGCGTCGTGCGGTGCGTAGTGTCACCCGATGTTCCGGGGCAGGCTCGGCGGGCGATGACCTCGCGCGAAAAATCAGCGCCAGCATCCTGCCGCATCTCGTGCGATAATCGCTGCGCAAATCGTTGAGGTCACCATGAAATCCGTCGTCATCACCGGCGCATCCACCGGCATCGGGTTCGCCTGTTCGAAGCTCCTGCTCGCGCGCGGCTTTCGCGTGTTCGGCAGCGTTCGCAAGCAGGCCGACGCGGACCGTCTGCGCGGCGAGCTCGGCGCCAACTTCATGCCGCTGCTGTTCGATGTGACCGACGAGGCGGCGGTGAAGGCTGCCGCCGGCGAGGTACGAGCGGCGCTCAAGGGCGAGACGCTCGCCGGTCTCGTCAACAATGCCGGCATCGCCGTCGCCGGTCCCGTGACGGAGCTGCCGATCGCGCAGTTCCGCCATCAGATGGAGGTCAACGTCATCGGCCCGGTCATCGCGACCCAGGCGTTCGCGCCGCTGCTCGGGGCCGATCCAGCCATGACAGGAGAGCGCGGCCGGATCGTGATGATCAGCTCAGTCGCGGGCCGCAACGGCAACCCGCTGATGGCGCCCTATTCGACCTCCAAGCATGCGATCGAAGGGCTGTCCGAGAGCCTGCGCCGTGAGCTGATGCTGTTCGGGATCGACGTCATCGTCATCGCGCCGGGCGCGGTGAAGACGCCGATCTGGGCCAAGGCCGACGAAGTCGACCTGTCGCCGTATCAGGCCTCGCCGTTCTTCCCGGCGCTGCAGAAGATCCGCGCCTTCATGCTGCATCTCGGCCAGTCCGGGCTGCCGGCCGAGACCATCGCCGCGCGGGTGGCCGACGCCTTGACCTTGCCGGCGCCCAAGGTGCGCTACGAGATCGCGCCCGATGCCATGAGGCAATGGATCGTGCGGGTGCTTCCGAAACGGACCGTCGATCGCATCATCGCCAAGCGGCTCGGCCTGATGCCCGCGACCAGACCCTGATGCCGGCGATGACGACCATCGGCAAGACCCAGGCGGAGCTGACCCGCCTGGTCGAGGAGGAACTTCGCGCGCAGCCGGGCTGCGAGACGGCGCGCGTGCCGGCCGTTCATGCGCTCGACGTGCGCAGCGGCCGCAACTGGGAGATCCCGCACGTCGTTCTCGGCGACAGCCTGATCAGCGACGTCGACCGCGCCGTGATGAGCGTGCAGCGCCGGCTCGGGCGTGCATTTCACCTGATCGACGATCCGGTCACGGCGCCGGAAGCGGCAGCGACGCCGCAGGGCGACCCTGAAAATCCTTGCTGAGATGTGAGCCTGCGGGCTCAGGTCAGCAGGCCCTGCCGCAGCGCCAGCCGCACCAGCTCGATGTCGCTGGCCACGCCGAGCTTGTCCTTGATCAGCGAGTGCAGGTTGGCAACCGTCTTCGGGCTGAGATGCAACGCTGACGCGATCTCGTCGGTGGTGCGTTCGGCGAGCAGCATCTGCATCACCTCGAACTCGCGCGCGGACAGGACGTCGGCGGCCGCGCGCTCGCCGGCGAGGCGGCTGAGCGCGAGCTCGTGATCGATGTCGGGGCTGATCGCGATGCGGCCGGCGAGCACGTCCATGACGGCGCGCACGAGCGTCTCCGGCGGGCTGCTCTTGGTGACGTAGCCGCGGGCGCCGGCGCGGATCGCCTGCACCGCGAAGCCGGCATTCTCATGCATGGTGAAGACGAGGATGCGCGCGCTGCGATCCCATTGCCGGATGCGGCGGATGCCCTCGATGCCGCCGACGCCCGGCATGGTCAGGTCCATGATGACGAGATCGGGCCTGACCTCCTTGAACAGCCGGTAGGCTTCGGCGCCATCGGCGGCTTCGGCGACCACGCGCAGCCCCGGCTGCTTCTGCAGCATCGACCTGTAGCCCTCGCGGACCACGGCATGGTCGTCGACCAGCAGGATGGTGCCGGCGGGCGTCGTCATGCCGCGCATGCCGTTTCCGGCTGGGTCGGCGCAGGCGAGAGGCCGGGCAGGGCCGGGACCGGAATCTCGACGTGGAGGCGCGCGCCTCCGGAGGTGGCGGCGAAGCTCATCTGGCCTCCCATGGAGGCGACGCGCTCGCCCATGCCGAGCAGGCCCATGCCAGGCTTGTCGGGAGCTTCGCCGAGAAGACCGTCGTCTTCGACGGTGAGCAGGGTCGCGCTGACCGGCCCGTCCTGAAGCGTCAATTGCAACCGCACCCGCGTCGCGTCGGCGTGCTTGACGGCATTGGTGAGCGCCTCCTGTGCGATGCGGTAGATATTGGTGGCGATGATGCCCGGCAGTCGGTCGACGTCGCCCGACAGGCTGATCTCGAAAACGGTGCGGCCGTGCTGGCGCCTGTTCCAGCCGGCGACGAGGCCCTCCAGGCTGCCGGCGAGGCCGAGCTCGTCGACGTCCGGCGGGCGCAGCCGCATCAGCGCGCCGCGCAATTGCTCCATCATGTCGCTCGCGGTGCGCGCGATGCCGTCGCATTCGCCGACCAGAGCGGGGCAATCCTGCGCCGCGCTGTGACGGATCGATGCCGCGAGCGCCCGGATCGCCGCCAGCGACTGGCCGAATTCGTCATGCAGCTCGCGCGCGAGGTGGCGGCGCTCGTCGTCCTCTAAGGCGATCAGGCGCCGGGTCAATTCGCCGCGCTGGGCCAGCGCCGTCTGCAGCCCCTCGGCGAGCTGGTTGAAGGCAGCGCGGATCGCCGAGAGCTCGGCGAGGTCGAACGGCGGCAGCCGCGCCGACAGATCGTTGGCGGCGATCCGCTCCAGCCCGGTGCGGATCAGCCGGGTGGGGCGCAGTGCGCGGGCCAGCGCGGCGTAGGCCAGCGCGCACAGCAGCACCAGCGCCGTCCCGAGCACCGGCAGCAGCCGGCTGAGCTCGCGCCAGGCGTCCGCGGTCATGACGCCGGCGTCGATCCAGACGACGGCATCGCCGGTCGTTTCGTCGCGAAACCTGACCGGCCGTGCCGCTTCGCGGCCCGGATCGAACAGCCGCCGATAAAGCATCGCGAAGGCGCGGGGCGGTTCGTCCGTCTGCGCCTCCGCGCCGCCACAGATCCGCTGCACGATCGCGCCGTCGCCGCCGCGATAGGCGATGCACAGGCCCGGTCGCATCGCCGCCGCCGCGACCGCATCGAGGTCGGGAAAGCCGGCCGGCGGACTGTTGACCCAATGCATCTTGCTTTGCTGCAATTGCAGCGTCCGGGCCGTGATCTCGGCGATCCGCTCATTGCGCGCATGCACCGAGCGGTCGATGTCGAACAGCACATAGGCGCAGATCGCCGCGAAGCACAGCGCCGAGACCACCGAGATCCGCAGGGTCAGGCGGTATTTGAGGTCGTACCGGGTCCACATCTTCGGTGTGTCCATGACAGCCCAGCCGGCCGGCATTTAACGGCAGAACCGTCTGGGCCAAAAGCGCCGCGGCCCGGTGGACGGTGCGGTCGTGAATTTTTCCCGTGCCGCGCCGGGACCGTGGCCGCTGCGGCGATGGCACGGCGGCGTCTAGCTTCCGACCGCCAGACATCGTTGCAGGGGGATCCCATGTCGAACCGTCGCGTCGTCCGTTGTCTCGTTCTCGCGCTTGCTTTCGCGGCCGGCCCGGTCCGCGCTGCCTCCGGCGATGTCCCGGCCGTGCTGGTCGACGATTTCAGCTATCTCGACACGTCCGGCGAGCCGGTCGATCAGACCGCCGCGCATCAGCGGCGGCTGGATGCGTTCATCGCCGCGCTCCGCCGCGATGTCGCCGCCGACGCGCGGCTGCGGCCGGTCAGCCCGTCCTGCGCACCGTCCTGTCCGACCGATGCGTCCCCGGAGGCCCGGCTGCAGATGGCGGCCGCGGCCGGCGCCACCGTCGTGATCACCGGCGGAGTCCAGAAGCTCTCCACCCTGGTGCAGTGGGCGCGCGCATCGGCCATCGACGTCGCCTCCCATCGGGTCCTGTTCGACAAGATCTTCACCTTCCGCGGCGACAGTGACGAGGCTTGGCAGCGCGCCGAGATGTTCGTCTCGCGCCAGGTCCGTGACGCACTGGCGCCGCCGGAGCCGATCCGGCTGGCGCTGCTGCCGTTCGAGCTCGACGACACCAGCGCGGGCGCCGCGCTCGGCGAGACCGAATCCGACCAGAAGGGGCTGCAGGAGACGACCGACGCGGTGCGGCAGCTGCTGGCACAGTCCGGGCGCTATCGCCTGGTGGACGCGGCCGGCGAGATCAAGCCGGGGCAGCCGGTGCGCGAGTGCGACGATTGCGAGGCGCGGGTGGCCCGCGCGCTCGGCGCCCAGCAATCGCTGCTCGGCATCGTGAGGCGGATCGGCCGCACCGAATACATCATCGGCTTTCGTGTCCGCCAGGCCGACAGTGGCGCGCTCGTCGTCGCCGGCGATAGCGGATTGCGCCTCGGCGCCAATTATTCCTGGAGCCGCGGCGCGGTGCGCCTGGTGCGCGAGCGGCTGCTCGAGACCGGCACCCAGAATTGAAAAAGGGCGAGGATCGGTACGCGAGGACGGCAGTGATGCCACCTCTCGTCGCGGCGCGAGACGACACGCCGCCCTCCGTGCAAATCCGGGCTGTTGTGATTTGTGACGATTTCATTACGGTCGGATGACAGGATAGCCTTCCTTGATCTGTCGGCATACGCCGGCGAAGGGCGCCTGCTTTCGATCGCCTGATGTCACTGACCCCGAACGACCAACCGATCACCACGCTCGCCGCGGCGAGCGCAACGCGCTCCGCGGCGGTCCGGCTGTCCGCCGTCGCCGCGCCGCATGTCGCGGCGCTGGCCCTGATGCTGCACACCGAGACCGATTTCGGCTCGCGGCTCGGCTTCGTGCTGGCCTGGGGCATCCTGAACGGCTTCTGGCTGGTGCTGCTGCGGCGGCCTGCGGTGTCCGGCGCGTTGGCGCTGACCATGGTCGTGGTGCTGGTGCTGCTGTCGCAGCTCAAGCACGCCGTGGTCCAGATGACGGCGAACTTCGTCGACGTGATGCTGATCGACCACGACAGCGCGGCGTTCCTGTTCACGATCTTCCCGAACCTGAAGCTGTCGGTGCTGGTGGCGGCCGCCGTCGTGCTGCCGCTGATGGGGCTGCTGTGGTGGGCCGACCCGTTCCGGGTCGCGCGGCTGCCGGCGCTGGCCGGCAAGCTCGCCTGCCTTGCTGCGCTCACGTTGTATTCGCTCAACTGGCGCGACGAGACCTGGCGTGGCTATTATGACGACGGCTATCTGTCGAAATTCGCCCGCTCCGGCGTCACGGCGGTGTCGGACTTCCTCGCCAACGGCTTCATGGAATCCGACGCCACCGCTGATCGAAGTCTGGCTGCCTTTGTCCCGGATTCCTGTCATCCGGCCGCGCGCCGGCCGAACATCGTGCTGATCCACGACGAATCCAGCTTCGACATCCGCTCGGCGCCAGGCATCAAGGTACCAGCGGGCTATGGCAGCCATTTCAAGTCGTTCGACGGCAAGGCGCGGCAGTTCATGGCCGAGAGCAATGGTGGGCCGAGCTGGTTCACCGAGTACAACGTGCTCGCCGGCCTGTCGTCGCGCTCGTTCGGCCGCTTCGCCTATTTCGTGACGCGGATCGCGTCCGGCCGGGTCGAGCGCGGCCTGCCGCTGGCGCTGCGCAATTGCGGCTACGACACGGTGTCGCTCTATCCCGCGCAGGGCGCCTTCATGAGCGCGCGCAGCTTCCAGACCACGGTCGGCGTCGACCGCTTCCTCGACGCGCGCGATCTCGGCGCCAAGGGCGTCGAGCCCGACGGCTTCTTCTACGATGCCGCGCTCGATCTGATGCAGCACCGGCCGCGCGGAAAGCCGCTGTTCATGTTCGTCTATCTCGCCGCCAACCATTTCCCGTGGGAGACGACGTTCCCGCCCGACCTGACGCCGTCCTGGCGCGCGCCCGGCAACGTGCCTTCGATCGATGAGTATCTGCGCCGCCAGGCGATGAGCGCGACGGACTATCAGCGCTTCCTCGCCAGCCTGAAGAAGCGCTTCGGCGACCAGCCGTTCCTGATCGTGCGCTACGGCGATCACCAGCCGGAGTTCTCGCCGCACATTCTCGATCCCAAGCTCGACGAGGCCGGCATCGGCGAGAAGCTCGAAAGCTATGATCCGCGCTATTATCAGACCTATTACGCCGTCGATGCCGTCAATTTCGAGCCGCGCCAGAGCGCGGTCGTGATGGACCGGATCGACGCCGCCTATCTGCCGCTGGTCACCTTGGAGGCGGCCGGCATTCCGCTCGATCCGTCCTTCGCCGAGCAGAAGGACATCATGCTCCGCTGCAAGGGCGTGTTCTACGCCTGCGGCGACGGCGCCGAGGCGCGCCGCTTCAACCGCATGCTGATCGATGCCGAGCTGATCCGGGGGCTCTAGACTCTCACCGCCCGCGACGGGTCGGTGGCTTCACGGGATTGCGATCGATCCGTCATTCCATGGGAGGATTGTCGGAACGGCCGCGTTGGGCTACCCCGTGCGCTCCGTGTAAGCGAGAGGTTCGACATGTCCACATCCGTCAAAGAACTGATGGCCGCCGCCAACGCGGTGGTCCCCAAGATCACGCCGGCCGAGGCGCAGGCGATGATCGGCAAGGGCAACACGCTCGTCCTCGACGTGCGCGATGCGCCGGAGGTCGAGAAGAGCGGCAAGATCGAAGGCGCGCACCACGTCTCGCGCGGCATGCTCGAATTTCGCGCCGATCCGGACTCGCCCTATCACGACAAGAATTTCAGCAAAGACAAGAGCGTCATTCTGTACTGCGCCTCCGGCGGCCGTGCCGCGCTGGCGGGCAAGGCGCTGAAAGACCTCGGCTACGACAAGGTGTTCAACGTGGGCGGCTTCAAGGACTGGGCCGACAATGGCGGCGCGGTGGAGAAGCCGATCGAACCGGGGATGTAAGCGTAAACTGCTCACTAGGGTCAGGACCCATTTAACCGACAGAACGCTCGGGCGAGCGGCTCAATCCCACAGGGAGATGGCCGGCTTCAACCTTTCGTATTCGAAAGCATGGCCTTCAATCTCTCTGCCGCCGGCACTTTGGGAGCGCCACTTCTCGTGATCGCAAAGACTTGACGCCTACGACGCGGTTTAATGGAAATCTGTGCAATGGCCCTGCTATCGGCGGGAATGGCGAGCTGTGGCATGATGGTTATGCCGATATCTTGGCTGACCATGTTTACGAGCGCTTCGGCATCTCGCACCCGCAGCACAATCGGCGGATTGATCTTAGCTTGATCGAATATTTGACGAATGGCGGGCTCGCAGCCGGACGCGGACATCAAAAATGGCTCGTCGGCCGCATCTGTCAGGCTAATTTGCCCCCGGCTGGCAAGACGATGGTCTGATGCGACGACGACAACAAATTCATCCTCCATGATGACGATGGGCTGCACCGCCGGCGTCGTCTCTCCCGTCAGGCCGAGATCAATGATGTCTTTCTCAACCCATTCGCAAACTTCCGCATCGGTCCCCTCGATCAGACTGACCGTGATGCGTGGGTACATCCTTTTGAACTCCGCGAGTCGAGCCGGCAGAAGCCGCGCTGCAACGCTCGATACACTGCCGATGCGTATATGCCCCGCGAGCAATCCATTGACCGCGCTGCAGGTTTGTCGAATGCGTTCGACGGCTTGAAGTGCAGCCCGGGCGTCGGCGAGCACTGCCCGACCAAGTTCGGTGATTCTGATTCCGTCACGATGCCTTATAAGCAGCTGCCCGCCCAATACCGCCTCTAAATGTTTGATGCTTTGGCTGACCCCTGATTGGGTGAGGCCGATCTCTGTGGCTGCAGCCGAGAAGGTGCCGCAATCCACGACGCTGCTGAGCACCCGAAGGTGAGCGAGAGATATATTAGTAATTGTCATATGCAGCTGCTGTCGAAGTAATTTTACATATACATGACCGGCATGCTCTTACAAGGCGGAACTACAGCCGGAGAGCGATCATGTCCGACGCCATAGCGATTGCGCTTGTTGGCGAATTCACCCCTTCCTTCCTGCCTCACACCGCAACCAACGATGCGATTGAGCATGCTCGGCTGACGCTGGAGGGACGAATTACGGCGGAATGGATCTCAACCGTCCAGCTGGAGGCCGGGGCAGCCGAACAGCTTCGGCGTTTTGATGCGATCTGGATTGTTCCCGGGAGCCCATACAAGAGCCTTCTCGGAGCCATCAATGCAATTCGTTACGCGCGCGAGAGCGGCGTTCCGCTCTTGGGGACTTGCGGGGGCTGCCAGCACGTTGTGATCGAATACAGTCGCAATGTCATGGGCTTCGAAGACGCCGCGCACGCCGAATATGATCCCTACGCCTCCAACCTCTTCATCACACCATTATCGTGCTCGCTCGTGGGGCAGACGATGGAAGTCAAAATCGAGCCGGGCAGCCTCGCAGATGCGATCTACGGGGGGAAGAATCCACGCGAGCAGTACTACTGCAATTTCGGACTGAACCCGGAGCATCAGCAGAAGCTACATGACGCAGGATTGAGAATCATTGGCACGGACGCATCCGGCGAAGCGAGGATTCTGACTATCCCTGCGCATCGCTTCTTCATTGCTACTCTCTATGTACCTCAGCTGACTTCGAGCGTCACCCAGCCTCACCCGGTGATCCTGGAGTTTATGAGGGCTGCGATGGAATCTAACCGATGAGGTGCGGTTCTCGCGATGTCGGCAATCCGTTCGACGCAATATCGTAAGGTGCGGCTCTGGTCTCTCCTCGCTTGCCAGAGGCTGAGACTCTGATCGCCGACAAGGGGCTATGACAGCGATGCCTTCCGAGCGGCTCTCGCTAAGCGAGGAATAGAGCCTTGCATTCCGCCGCGGGCTGGGCGCAGGTCGCCCTAACATATTGCAAATCCCTGTATCGGCAGCGTCACAAGGTCGAGAATATGTTCGCCGGACTTAAGGACTGGCGACGTCTCTCCATGCGTTACGACCGCTGCGCTCACACATTCTTCAGCGCCATCTGTATCGCGGCAACTGTTATCTTCTGGCTCGATCAATGAGTCCTGACCCTAGTGCGTGTGGAGGTTGCGCCAACCACCACCGTCGTTGCGAGCGAGCCGAAGCAATCCAGAGTCCTCGTGACGCCCTGGATTGCTTCGCTGCGCTCACAATGACGCGGCGAGACTGTGGGGCCTACTTCGACATCTTGCTCCACAGCCAGCGCGCCACCGCCGGCGGCGAGGACTCCGCGTCACTGCCGGAGGCGCGCAGATTGGCCTGCTGCATGGTCGCGATGTCGATGCGGCCGAGCAGCGGTCGTAACGCATCCTGCAACGCGCGGTCCTCGGCACGCTTCGGCGACAGCAGCAGGATCGCGTCGTAAGGCGGGATCGCCTGCTTGGGATCGTCGAGCACGACGAGATCGTATTTCGCGATCAGGCCGTCGCTGGTGTAGCCGGCGATGACGTCGACCTCGCCGGAGGCGGCCGCGGCATACATGAAGTCGGGCTGCATCTGGCGCTGGGCGCGGAAGGCGAGGCCATAGGCGTCGCGCAGGGCCGCCCATTCCGGGCGCGAGAAGAACTCGTAGTCGCCGGCGATCGACATGTCGCTGGCGTGGCGCGCGAGGTCGGCGATCGAGCGGATGCCGAGCGCCTCGGCCGTCTTGCGCGGCATCACCAGCGCGTAGGCGTTCTCGAAGCCGAGCTCGCCGAGCAGGGTGACCTTGTCCTTGGCGAGATCCTGCTTCAGCGCATCGAGCAGCGCGGCGCGCGGCAACTGCTCCTTGTGGTGGAACTGGTTGGTCCACAGCGTGCCGGAGTATTCGACGTAGGCGTCGATGTCGCCGTTCTTCAGTGCCTCATAGATCACGCTGGAGCCAAGCCCGGCGCGTGTCGTCGCCGAGAGACCGGCTGCCTGCAGCCGCTCGCTGATCAAGGCCGACAGCACATATTGCTCGGTAAACGTCTTGGCGCCGATCACGTAGCGTGCCGAGCCGCCGGCCAGCGAGGGCAGGAGACTCGCGCCGACCATGAGCGCGATGGTTGCGGTGCCAAGCCCGACACGGGCACGGCTGCGCCTGCGCAGGCCATCCTCGATCAGCGCCAGCAACTGATCGATGGCAAGCGCCAGCACGGCGGCGGCAATGCAGCCGAACACGACCAGCACCCAGTTCTGGGTCTGCAAACCTGCAAAGATGTAGTTGCCGAGCGAGGTCTGGCCGATCGGTGTCGACAAGGTCGCGGTGCCGATCACCCACACCGCAGCGGTGCGGATGCCAGCCATGATCACCGGCAGCGCCAGCGGCAGCTCCACCATCGTCAGCGCCTGGCGCTCGGTCATCCCGACGCCTTTGGCGGCCTCGATCAGGCTTGCGTCGACGCCGTTCAGCCCGGTGATGGTGTTGCGCAGCACCGGCAGCATCGAATACAGCGCCAGCGCCAGCATGGCCGGCAGGAAGCCGAAGGCCGAGAACGAGAGCCCGAACCAGCGCAAGGTGAGTGCCGTCAGCGCCAGGAGCAGCGGATAGAACAGCGCCAGCAGCGCCAGTCCCGGCACCGTCTGCACCACGCTGGCGACGCCGAGCAGCAGATTGCGCAGGGCAGGGCGATTGCGCGCGAGCAGCGCCAGCGGAAAGCTCACGGCAAGGCCGAGCGCCAGCGCGGCGAGGCTCACGCGCAGGTGGCTGCCGAGATAATCCGTGAGATGCGACAGCGCCTCGGTGAAGCGTGGATCGGACAGTGCGCTCATACTGTGCCGCTTTCGGGCAGCAGCGCGGCCAGCCGCGCCGCCTGTCGGCGCGGCGTCGTCATCAGCTCCGTCACGTAGGGTTCACGGCTGGCCGCGAGCTCGGCCGGCGTGCCGATCTCGATCAGGCGTCCGCCGTGCATCACCGCGATGCGGTCGGCGAGCAGCAGCGCCTCGGTGATGTCGTGCGTGATCATGATCGTGGTCAGCGCGAACTGCTCATGCAGGGCGCGGTAGTCGCTGCCGAGCGCATCACGCGTCAGCGGATCGAGCGCGCCGAACGGTTCGTCCATCAGCACGATCTTCGGCCGCGCCGCGAGCGCGCGGGCGACGCCGACGCGCTGGCGCTGGCCGCCCGACAGCTCGTGCGGCAGCCGGTCGCGATGCGCCTTGCGGTCGAGCCGCACGAGGTCGAGCAGCTCGTCGACACGGGCGGCGATCTCGTTCGCGGGCGTACCCAGCAGCCTGGGGGTGATGCCGATATTGGCGGCAACCATCATGTGCGGAAACAGCGCCCCGTTCTGGAACACGGTGCCAACCCGGCGACGCAGGCTGACAGGATCGAGGCCGGCGATATCCTCACCAGCAATCCGGATCGCGCCGCCGTCCAGCTCGATCAGGCGGTTGGTCAGCCGCAACAGTGTGGTCTTGCCCGAGCCGGAGCCGCCCACGATCGCCAGGAACTCACCCTCGGCGATCTCCAGCGAGACGCCGTCGACCGCGGTCACGGCGCCTGCCGGGCCGGGGAAACTCTTGCGGACGTTGGTGTAGACGATGAACGGCGTGCGCGGCATGCGGCCTTGCGGAATGTTGGCCTTAATGTTGGCCTTAAGGTTGGCCTTGGGCTCAGTCAGACGACCTAGCACGTCCGGCCGCCGCGTTGAACTTCGCCGCGCAAGCGGCTAAGCCGTCCCGGCCATTCTCGGGGGAGGAACTTGGACGTGACGATGCCCACCGCCGCCGCGGTCGCGCTGGAGCGAACGACGGTGGCATTCCGTCTCGCCGGCGGACGCACCTACACCGCCGTCGAGACGGCGGATCTCAGCGTCGCCGATGGCGAGTTCGTCGCCATCGTCGGGCCGACCGGTTGCGGCAAATCCACCCTTCTCAACGTGGCGGCGGGACTGCTGAAGCCGGCCGCCGGCCATGTGCGCATCTTCGGCCAGCCTCTGGCCGGCCTCAATCGCGACGCCGGCTACCTGTTCCAGGCCGACGCGCTGTTCCCATGGAAGACCGCGCTGGAGAACGTCGCGATCGGGCTCGAGGTCGCGGGCACGCCGTCGAAGGATGCAGCCGCCAAGGCGCAGCAATGGCTGACCTCGGTCGGCCTCGGCGCATTCGGCAACCGCTATCCGCACATGCTGTCGGGCGGCCAGCGCAAGCGCGTGGGCCTCGCCCAGGTGCTGATCCGCAATCCGCGCATCATCCTGATGGACGAGCCGTTCGGGCCACTGGACGCGCAGACGCGGCAGATCATGGGCAATCTGCTGCTCGATCTCTGGAATGCCGACCGCAAGGCGGTGCTGTTCGTGACCCACGATCTCGAGGAGGCGATCGCGCTCGCCGACCGCGTCGTCATCATGTCGGCCGGCCCGGCCTCGCGCATCATCGGCGACTGGCGCGTGACCCTGCCGCGTCCGCGCGACATCTTCGAGGTGCGCATGAAGCACGAGTTCCACGAGCTGCACCGCGAGATCTGGCAGACGCTGAAGGCGGAGGTCGAGAAGACCTACAAGCAGGCGGAGGCGGTGTGATGGGAGCAGTGACTCGTTCGATCATGAGAGCCTCGCTGTTTCCACTTGGACAGTGCACTCCCTCCTCCACAAGGGGGGAGGGAGCGGAGCGGCGTGCGCGGCTCGCGCTTTGTCTCTGTCACCACGGGCGCGGAGTAGCGTAATGTCGCGTCTCGGTCTGCTCGCGCTGCAATTGCTGGTCGCGGTCGTCGCGATTGCGCTGTGGCAACTGCTCGCCAGCGTGCCCGTGTTCGGGCGCATCTGGCTTCCGCCGTTCTTCTTCTCGAACCCGGTCGACGTGTTCGCGCAGGTGATCAAATGGTTCGCCACCGGGGCCATCTGGAAGCATCTCGCGATCACCTTGTGGGAGTCGATCCTGGCGTTCGCGATCGGCTCGCTCGGCGGCGTGCTGGTCGGCTTCTGGTTCGCGCGCAAGCCGCTGGTCGCCGCCGTGTTCGATCCCTACGTCAAGATGGCCAATGCGCTGCCGCGCGTGGTGCTGGCGCCGATCTTCACGCTGTGGCTGGGGCTCGGCATCTGGTCCAAGGTCGCGCTCGGCGTGACCTTGGTGTTCTTCATCGTGTTCTTCAACGTCTATCAGGGCGTGAAGGAGGTCTCGACCGTGGTGCGCGACAACGCCCGCATGCTCGGCATGAGCGAGCGGCAACTGATGCGCCACGTCTATTGGCCGTCGGCGCTGTCGTGGATGTTCTCGTCGCTGCACACGTCGGTCGGCTTCGCCGTCGTCGGCGCTGTCGTCGGCGAATATCTCGGCTCCGCGGCCGGCCTCGGCTATCTGATCCAGCAGGCCGAAGGCATCTTCGACGTCGCCGGCGTCTTCGCCGGCATGTTCGTGCTGTCGGCATTCGTCATCCTGATCGACATCTGCGTCACGCTTGTGGAGCGGCGGCTGCTGGTGTGGCGCCCGGATGCGGCGGATGGACGGTGATGGGCGCGGTGTCGCCACACCCACCGCTGTCGTCCCCGCGAATGCGGGGACCCATAACCACAGGACGTCGTTTGTGGCACGCGCGATGACCAGTCTTCTCCAACCGCGACATCACGCGGTATGGGTCCCGGCGTTCGCCGGGACGACAGCGGCAATTCGGGGCGGCCTTCTCATTCACAGCACACACGCCTAATCTGATCGACAACATGAACGGAGGAAACGCATGAACAAGATCATCGGCCGGGTCACCGGCGCGCTGCTGGCGCTGACGTTGAGCACTGGTCTCGCCAGCGCTGCCACCAAGGTCACGATCGCAATCGGGGGCGGCGCCTGCCTGTGCTATCTGCCGACCGTGCTGGCCAAGCAGCTCGGCGAATACGAGAAGGCCGGGCTCGAGGTCGAGCTGGTCGACCTCAAGGGCGGCTCGGATGCGCTGAAGGCCGTGCTCGGCGGCAGCGCCGACGTCGTCTCCGGCTATTTCGATCACTGCGTCAATCTCGCGGCCAAGAAGCAGGAGATGCAGTCCTTCGTCGTCTACGACCGCTATCCCGGTCTCGTGCTGGTGGTGGCGCCGTCGCACAACAAGGAGATCAGCTCGGTCAAGGATCTCGCCGGCAAGAAGGTCGGCGTCAGCGCGCCGGGCTCCTCGACCGACTTCTTCCTGAAGTACATGCTGAAGAAGAACGGTCTCGATCCGTCGGGCACCGCGGTGATCGGCGTCGGTCTCGGCGCCACCGCGGTGGCCGCGATGGAGCAGGGCCAGATCGATGCGGCCGTCATGCTCGATCCCTCGGTCACCGTGCTGCAGGGCAAGCATCCGGACCTCAAGATCCTCAGCGATACCCGCACCCAGCACGACACGCTGGAGGTGTTCGGCGGCGAGTATCCCGGCGGCGCGCTGTATTCGACCGCGGCCTGGATCGCCGGCCATGACAAGGAGACGCAGGCGCTGACCAACGCCATCGTGGCGACGCTGGGCTGGATCCATTCGCACACGCCGGAGGAAATCATGGCGAAGATGCCGGAGGAACTCGTCGGCAAGGACAAGGCGCTGTATCTCGCGGCGCTCAAGAACACCATCCCGATGTACTCGCAGACCGGCAAGATGGATCCGAAGGGCGCCGACGCTGTGCTCGCCGTGTTCAGCACCGGCTCGCCCGATGTCGCCAAGGCCAATGTCGACGTCAGCAAGACCTTCACCAACAAGTTCGTTGAGCAGGCGAAGGGGGCGAAATAGCGGATGACGGACGTCGTCATCCACCGCGTCACCACGCTCGACCTCAAGGTCGAGCCGTGGGACTGGCCGTTCGCGAAACAGCGCCGCGACGACATCGCGGCGCATTTCGCCGAATGCCAGCGCGCCAGGCCGGGGCTGTGGAACGGCCGCGTGCTGCTCGGGCGCAACCCGCGCTTCGCGGATAGCCGGTTCACCGCGAGCTATTTCGAGACCGATTTCGCCAGCCTGCTGGCGTGGCGCGACTGGGGCTTTCCGGATCGCACCGCCTTCAACGGCTTCGGCATGGGCGCGCTGCGTGCCGCCGACGGCGCCTTCGTGCTCGGCGAGATGGGCGCGCATACCGCCAATGCCGGCCGGCTGTATTTTCCCGCCGGCACGCCGGACCTCGCCGACGTCAGCGACGGCGTGCTCGATCTCGCCGCCAACGTCGCGCGCGAGGTCGAGGAGGAGACGGGACTCGCGCCATCGGACTATCAGGCCGCGGCGCATTGGGACTGTGTCGTGACCGGCGCGTCGATCGCGCTGATGCGCGTGCTCGACGCCTCTGACATGGGCGAGGCTCTGCAGCGCCGCATCGAGGCCAACCTCGCGGCTCAGGACGAGCCGGAACTCTGCTCGATACGGCTGGTTCGAAGCCGGAATGATCTGACTGCGGCGATGCCGCGCTTCGTGACCGCCTTCCTCGAAACGCAATTCAGCCCAGGAGAGCCGTCCTCATGAGCAAGAAACCGCGCACGCTGGCCGATGAGCTCGATGGTTTCATCTCGCCGTTCCAGATCGATGGCGGGCACAAGTTTCACCTCAAATCGCACAAGACAAAGGTCAAGGGCGGCCTCGCCAAGGAGGAGGGCGAGGCGATCATCGAGCAGAATCGGACGCGGCTCGCCGATTTTCAGGAAAGGCTCTATGCACAGGACCGCTGGTCAGTGCTGGTGCTGCTGCAGGGCATGGACGCCTCCGGCAAGGACAGCGCGATCAAGAGCATCTTCGAGGGCGTCAATCCGCAGGGCTGCGAGGTCACCTCGTTCAAGCAGCCGACCTCCAAGGAGCTGGACCACGACTTCATGTGGCGCAGCGCCATCGCGCTCCCCGAGCGTGGCCGCATCGGCATCTTCAACCGTTCCTACTACGAGGAATGCCTGGTCACGCGGGTGCATCCGGAGATCCTCAAGGCCGAGAAGCTGCCGCCGAGGCTGGTCACCAAGAACATCTGGCGCGAGCGCTTCGAGGACATCTGCGCCTTCGAGCGTTACTTGTCGCGCAACGGCACCGTGATCCTGAAGTTCTTCCTCAACATCTCCAAGGAGGAGCAGCGCGCGCGCTTCCTCGACCGGCTGGAGGAGCCGGCGAAGAACTGGAAGTTCTCGATGGGCGACATCACCGAGCGCGCGAAGTGGCATCGCTACCAGGCGGTCTATCAGGACATCGTGCGCCACACCTCGACGCCCTACGCGCCGTGGCACGTCGTTCCGGCCGACCACAAATGGTTCGCCCGTGTCGTCATCGGCTCGACCATCGTCGCCGCGCTGGAAAGCCTGGATCTGCACTTCCCGCGCGTCGATGCCGGCTCGCGCGAGGAGTTCAAGGCGGTGCGCAAGGCGCTCGAGAGCGAAGCCAAGGGCGGGAAGAAAGGGTGAGGGCGTAAGGCGCGGGCTGAGGCGAGAAGCCGAGGTGCACCTGCACTCTCTCGTCATTCCGGGGCGCGCGCAGCGCGAGCCCGGAATCCATAACCCCGATCGCCTGCGAGGGAGCAAGGTCCGTGCAACAGCGCGCCGTTGTCACCAACGACCGCCTGTGGCGATGGATTCCGGGCTCGCGCTGCGCGCGCCCCGGAATGACGGCGGAGAGAGCGGTTGACCTGCGTTAGCTTCGAGCGTGAGACCTGAGCCTCACGCCGCGCCGGCTTGGCGCATCTCGTCGTCCACCGCGAGGAATCGCTGCGTGAAATCCGCCGCCGGCATCGGCTTGCCGAAGTGATAGCCTTGGCCCTGCTCGCAGCCGAGCCGCAGCAGGAACTCGGCCGTCGCCGCGTTCTCGATGCCCTCGGCTATCACGGACAGCCCGAGCTGCTTGCTCAGGCTGACCGTCGAGCCGACGATGGCCGCGTCGTCGGCCTGGGTCAGCACGTCGCGCACGAAGGAGCGGTCGATCTTCAGGCCGTCGAGCGGGAATTTCTTCAGGTAGCTCAGGCTCGCATAGCCGGTGCCGAAATCGTCGAACACCAGGCTGACGCCGAGCGCCTGCAGCCGGTTGAACGTCTGCAGCACGCCGGGTTCGTCGTGCAGCAGGATGTCCTCGGTGACTTCGAGCTCGAGCAGGCGCGGCGACAGGCCGGTCGACGTGAGCAGCTTGCTGACGAAGGCCGCGAGGTCGCCGGACTGGAACTGGGACGGCGAGAGGTTGACGCCGACGCGGATGTCGTGGCCGGCGAGCTGCCACTCCCGCGCCTGCCGGCAGGCGGTCGCCATGACCCAGGTCGCGACCGCCTCGGACAGATGCGAGGTGTTGACGACCGGAATGAAATCACCGGGAGGCACGAGGCCGCGCGTCGGGTGGCGCCAGCGGATCAGCGCCTCGGCGCCGATCACACGGCCGCTCAACAGCTCCACTTGCGGCTGGTAGAACAGCTCGAATTCGTTCCGCTCGACGGCGAGCGCAAGCTCGGCCTCCAGCGTCAATCTCTGCTCGAGCTCGTGGCGGATGGCGCTCTCGAACAGCACGTGGCTGCCCCGCCGGTCCATCTTGGCGCGACAGAGGGCAAGGTGGGCATTGCTGAGCAGCTCGTCTGCCGAGTGCCCGCCCTCGGGATGCACCGCGATGCCGAGGGTGACCTTGACGCGCTGTTGGCGCGTGCCCGCGTCCAGCGGCGCCTCGAACAAATGCGACAGATGATCGGCGAGCTCGGCCACGGTGCCGCCGACGGCCGAGCAGGGAATGGCGACGGCGAACTCGTCGCCGCTGAGCCGGGCGACGCGGCCCATGCCGCCGATCTCGGTGCGGAGCCGGTCGGCCGCCGCGCGCAAGACACTGTCGCCGTAGGCATGGCCAAGCGTGTCGTTGATGCGCTGGAAGGCATCGAGCCCGATCACCAGCAGCGCGACCTGGTCGGCCGCGGCATCCGCGGTCTCGATCATGGCGGCGAGCTCGCTCTGCAGCGTGTTGCGGTTGACCAGGCCGGTCAGCGTGTCGTGCTCGGCGAGGTAACGAATGCGCTCCGCCTTGCGCTTGCGCACCGAGACGTCGCGCAGGATCACGCCATATTGCAGGCCGTCGGCGCCCTGCCAGGCGGAGAAGCTCGCCTCGACCGGAAACACCTCGCCGTCCTTGCGGCGGCCGTCGAACTCGATCGTGGCTCCGCCGGGCAGCAACGTCGCCGGCAGCGCCGCCTCCTGCTGCGGAAACAGGTCATGCGTATCGCTGCCGTCGGCGCGCAGGCGCGCGAAGGGCTGGCCGATGATCTCGTCGGCACCGTAGCCGAAGATCGCGACAGCTCCCGGATTCCACACCGTGATGCGCCGGTCGCGGTCGGTACAGACCAGCCCGTCGCCGATCGACATCGCGATTCGCTCGAAACGGCTCTCGGCGACGTGCCGCAGCAGGCCGCGGAAGTCGATCTCGTCGAGGGCCGTGGCAGCGAGATAGGCGACCAGCGCGATCTGCAGCAGCGAGGTGTCGAGCACCAGGGCGTAGCGGTCGTGCAGCAGCAGCGCCACGGCCTCGATCAGGACGCTGATCATGGCGATCAGCAGTGCGCGCCGCGCCGCCGAGAGGTGCCGCCAGCTCGCCAGCATGATGATGACGATCAGCAGCAGGCCGCCTACGGCGGCCGTCGTCGACGTCGACAGCAGGGTGCGGTGCTGAATGATGGACTCGGCCGCCAGCGCCTGCAGCATGACGCCGGGCAGAACGCGGCCGTTCGGCACGCTGTAGTAGTCACCGAGCTCGATGGCGGTCGCGCCGACGATCACCCGCTTGTCCTTGAGCCTGGACAGCGCCGCCGCGTCGCCGCGGACGACATCGACATACGACACCCGCGGCAGCGACGACAGATCGATGCCGTAGTCGACCAGGAAAGAGCTGTCCTTGACAGCATCGCTGCCGGCGAGGAACGCACCCATGGATTGCAGGAAGGTTTTCGCGCCGGCGGTCTCGCTATATTCGCCGAAAGCGTAGCTTCTGACGCGGCCATCGCGCGCCACTTCGATGTTCACGAAGGCCGACCATGCGAGCTGCTCGAACTGCGGCAGCGGCCGGTTGAGGTGAATGGCGGTGTCCTTCCCCGCCGCATCGAGCTGCCTGAAGGTCGGCAGCACGACCGAGCTCTTGGCATTCTGGAGCGCGGTCAGGAAGGCCTGATCGCCGGCCGCGTCGGACGGCGTGCTGAAATCCACGTCGAAGGCGACGTCGCGGACGCCGGCCCGCTGCAACTGCTCCAGCAGGCGCGCATGCTGGGTCCGCGGCCACGGCCAGACGCCGATGGCTTCGATCGAGCGCGGGTCGATCGCGACCACCGCGATCTCGCCGCTGGCGGGGCGATTGTCGAGGCGTAAGCGCAGGTCGACGAGGGCGTTGCTCAACAACTCGTGGCCGCCCGACAGGCCGACCGTCAGCAGCGCAACGACCACCAGAATATGCGGCATGAACCGCCTGAGCATGCCCTCTCCCGAATGTCTGCGTGCCACGTCGACGCCCGCGTTCGTGATCCCAACTTCATCCCGCTCCGACCGCAGAGCCATGGAACCCTGCAAGCCCGCGCTCCCCCATGACGACGCATGACGCAGGCGTTACGCTCGATCGGGACTCCCTAATTCTTGCTGTGGCCGTAAGCGTGGGCGTTGCCGTTGCCATGATTGCCATTGTCATGGTCGCCGCTGTTGCCGTTACCGTTGCCGCTATTTCCGTTACCGCGGTTACCGTTACCGCTGTTACCGTTGCCGCTGTTGCCCTGGCCGTTGTTGCCGTTGCCATTGCCGCCATTGTTGCCGCCGCGGCTGCCACCGTTGGCGTTGCCGTTGCCGGCGTCGCCATTTCCGGCGGCATTGGCGCTGGCGGATCCGCTTGGCGAACCGACCGCCGCGGTGACGGCGGCTGCGATCGAGGAATCTCCCGACGTGCCGCTTGCGGTGGCCGAGTTGCCCGTCGCATTGCCGCTGTTGCCGCGCGCTTCATTCCAGGCGGTGCTTCGCCCTCCACCGGCGGCCGGCGTGTGGGCGCCGTGGGCGAGGCCGCGTGTCGCCTTCTGGATGTTCAGGTTGACCTCGCCGATCGATGACGAGATCCGCACCACGCCGGGCTTCGCGCTGCCGAAGGCGGCCGCAGAATGCTGCTGAGCGGCGACCGTTGTACCGGGGCGCGCGGCCGAGCCGTCGGCGTTCAGCGCGTGGATCACGCTGCCCTTGGCCTCGCGCGGCGCCTGCAGGCCGTCGCGCGGCACCGGAACACGATCGATCGTGGAGGCGCGCGGGCGGCCCTGCTCGATCGGGCTGAAGGTGCCGGCGCCGGACAGGCTCAGGCCGGCGCGGCCGGTCGCAAAGGCGGTGGCGGCCTGACCGGGCATCACCTGGGCGATCTGGCCGGTCTTGAAATCCGACACCTGCACCTGGCCGCGGCTGACCTCGACCTTGGTGCTGCGGCCTGAGATCGTGACGCTGAACTGCGTGCCCTTGACCACGGCGGCGAGATAGGGCGTCTCGACCTCGAAATGCTGGACGTTGCGTTTCTCGACGTCGAGCAGGATCGAGCCGGCGCGCTGCAGGATGGTCGTCGCCATGCCGTCCTTGGGCGCGGCGGGCAGGCCGACCTCGGAGTTCGGCGCGATCACGATCGTCTCGGCGCCGCGGGTCAGGCGGACGCGGCCGGTCGGCCCGGTGCGGATCGTATCGCCTGGCTTCAGCGGGTCCTCGCGACCGAGCGAGACCTGCGCTGCGCCCTGGGTGGTGACCCAGACCTCACCGGACGATTTGCTCACCAGCCACGGCTCACCGTCGGCCGCGAATGCGGCCGGCATCGCACCGAAAAGGCACGCGGCGATCAGTCCCGGTATCAGGAAGCGCTTGGATGACATGGCACGAACTCGCATCGTTGGCGGCTTTTGAAACTAATCGAAATGTTTCAAGAGACCCTTAGGAGTTGCAGCCGTGTTTTCCTCACGCATTTACGCTTCGTTGACCTTAACAAACTAAAAACGAGGCATGCGCGCTGGTTGTGTCGACGGAACTGGGAGGACTGCGGGTTGGCGCGACTTCGCGGCCGTACCGCACGGCTCGCGACGGCTGCACGGAACCGCGATCGCCGCCGGCATTTCCCTGTCGGCGTTGCTGTTTGCAGCGACGGCCCATGCGCAGCAGGTCGGCCAGCCGAGCTTCGATCCGCGGCAGACCGAGCGATATTTCGACGAGCAGCAGTCGCGGTCGACGCAGCCGCCGCCGCGGCCGCGTGCGCCGCAATTCGCGCCCCAGGGCGGCGGCGATCGCAAGCCCTTGTTCACCATGCGCGGCGTCACGCTGACGGGAGCGTCCGCGCTGCCCGCCGAGCAGCTCGCCGCGAGCTATCAGCCCTATCTCGGCAAGCCGGTGTCGCAGGCCGACCTCGCGGCGATCACGACCGCGATCAGCGATCAGTACCGCGCCGCCGGCTACCATCTCAGCCGTGCGATCATACCGCCGCAGGACATCCATGATGGCCGGGTGCGCATCCAGATCATCGAAGGCAGCATCACCGAGGTGACCTTGAAGGGCGCCGGCGCGGAAGAGTTCGGCATCAGGCCGATGCTCGGCCCCGTGCTGGCCGAGCAGCCGTCCCGGCTCGCGACATTGGAGCGGCAGTTGCTGCTGATCAACGGCCGCGGCGGCGTCCGTCTGGTCGATTCCGCACTGGAGGAGATCGGCGGCACCACCGGCCGGTTCCGCCTGGTGATCGAGCTGCAGACCTGGCACCTCTACGGCTTCGCCGGCGTCGACAATCTCGGCTCGTCGACCGTCGGTCCCTGGCAGAACTACGCCACGGCCGCCTTCAATTCCTATCTGCTGCCGGGCGACACGCTCACCGCCAACCTGTCGACGACGCCGGGAGATCCGCGCCAGCTCGCGTTCGGCCGGCTGTCCTATGAGGTGCCGGTCGGCACCGACGGCGCCTATGTCGGCGCCTCCGCGCTGTACAGCGAGGTCCGGCCGGGCGACCGGAGACGGCTGTTCAACGACAACACGGTGACCGAGACGCTCGAGCTGCGCGGCGGCCTCGTGCCGATCCAGTCGCAGCGCGCCTCGCTGAAGCTGAATCTCGCGGCCGCCTTCAGCGACGTGACCGAGCGCGACCTGTTCGGCATCTGGTATCGCGATCGCATCCGGACGCTGACCTTCACCGCCGACTACCGCTGGAAGGATGATGTCGGCGGCGACAGCTACCTGACGCTGGCCTACCGGCAGGGCCTGAACGCGTTCGGGGCGACGCCGCTCGACGATCCCCTCGCGTCGCGCGCCGGCGCCTCGCCGAGCTTCTCGGTCTTCAACGGCTGGTTCGCGCGCTATCAGACCTTGTCCGAGGCGTGGTCGCTGAAGCTCGCCGCCGCCGGCCAGCTCGCCTCGGGTCCGCTGTACAATTCGCAGCAGTTCTATCTCGGCGGCCTCGCCTATGGCCGCGGCTATGGCAGCGCCGAGATCAGCGGCGACAATGGCGTCGCCGGCACGTTCGAGGTCCGCTTCGAGCAGAAACCGAACTGGCAGTATCTCACAAGCTATCAGCTCTACGGCTTCTTCGATGCCGGGCTCGCCTGGAACGACGGCTTCCGGCCGGCCGACGGCGTCGCGCTGACCTCGGCGGGCGCCGGGGTGCGCTTTACCTTCCCGAACGACTGGCGCGCCGATCTCGGCGTCGCCGCGCCGCTCAGCTACCGCGCGCCGGGCAACACGACCCGCAGCGCGCGTCTGCTGCTGACGCTGTCGAGCGTGCTGAAGCTGTGCCCGCAGCGCGGGCAGGGGCCGTGCATTTGAGGCCCTCGGCGGCGGTCAGACCGGCTTGCCTTGGCCGTGGAACAGCCGGCCCTTCTCGGTGATCAGTACGATGACGAGCGCGCTCGACGTGCAGGCCAGGAAGCCCGCGGCGAACGGCAATGCCGTGCCGTCGAACGCCTGGCCGACGACGGCGCCGGCGGCCATGCCGAGCAGGGTCGTGATCGAGCCGTAGAGCGAAGATGCGGTGCCGGCATTGGCGCGCTGCGGCTCCATCGCCAGCGCGGTGAAGTTCGCGAACATCAGGCCGAACGAGAACATCATGCCGGCCGACAGCAGCATGAACAGCCACAGCGGCAGCGTGCCGAGGATCGCCGCGCTGAAGCAGGCCAGCGCGATGACGACGCTGCCGACCAGCGCGCCGTGCGAGATCATGCGCATGCCGAGCCGCCCGACGAGGCGGGCGTTGAGGAAGCCGGCCACCGCGATGGTCACCGCGATCGCCGCGAAGGCGAGCGGGAAGTAGTGGCCGAGATGATAGACGCCGGTGAACAGTTGCTGCGAGGACAGGACATAGCCGAGCACGGCGCCGAAGATGCCGCTCGCCGCGAGCGCATAGCCCAGCGTCTGGCGATTGGTGAGGGTGTTGCGGAAGGCCCCGACGATCTCTTTGACCGAGAACGGCTTGCGCTCGCTCTCCGGCAGCGTCTCGGGCAGCCGTGCGGCGGTCCACAGCAGCGTGACGATGCCGTACAAGGTCAGCACGACGAAGATGCCGCGCCACTGCGTCAGCAGCATCACCGCCTGGCCGAACGACGGCGCGATCACGGGAATGGCGATGAACACCATCATCGCCAGCGAGACGACGCTCGCCATGCGGCGGCCGGCATAGCAGTCGCGCACGATCGAGGTCGCGATCACCCGCGTCGCCGCGGTGCCGAGACCTTCCAGCGCGCGCGCCAGCAGCAGCATCTCGAAGGACGGCGCGGCGATCGCGAACAGGCTGGCGACCGCATACAGCACCATGCCGCCGATCAGCACCGGGCGCCGGCCGAAGCTGTCGGACAGCGGGCCGATCACGAACTGGCCGAGACCGAAGCCGATGACGAACGCCGTCAGCACCGTCTGCAGCCGGTTGGCGACGTCGATATGGAACGAGGCGCCGATGTTCGGCAGCGCCGGCAGCATCATGTCCATCGCCAGCGGATTGAGCGCCATGATCGCCGCGACCACGATGACGAATTCGGTGAAGCCCATCGGCCGGTGACGGACGATCTCGATGGTGTCGGCACTGGTATCAGCCAAGGCGCGGGCCTTCCATGGTGTTGAGAATGCGGGAGAGATCACCGATAAGTATCGGGTTTGCTGCGCCGCACAAGGCGTGTTTCGGAATGGCTGGTCACCGGCGCCGGCGCTTTCGCGATTGTGACCGGTTGTGACCCGCTGAAAATTGCGCCAGCGGCGACGCGATGGTAACGGCCGTGTGATCGACGTCCGGATCCAGGCCAGCATGAAGACCTACAAGATCGTCGTCTATGTCCCTGAAGCGGCGGGCGACGCCGTGCGCCGCGCGATGGGCGAGGCCGGCGCCGGCCGCATCGGCAATTACGACCACTGTTCGTTTACCGCGAAGGGCGTGGGCCGGTTTCGTCCGCTGGCAGGCGCCAACCCGGCCGTCGGCGCGGTCGGCCAGCTCGAGACGATCGAGGAGGAGCGCATCGAGACCGTCTGCGTCGAGGACCGGCTGAAGGCCGTGCTACAGGCGATCCGCGCTGCGCATCCCTATGAGGAGCCGGCGATCGATGTCTACCCGATCGAGGTGGTTGCGTTGCGATCCGCCGACAGTGCTTGATCGCATTGAGGAACCGTTCGACTTTGTTGTGTCCCTGGTCATTTCAGCGTCGATTTCGCGCTCGCTCCATTTGAGGTTCTCGGGCGCCCTTTGTGAGCTTAAGCAGGAGAGCCTGCTATCTTAGTTTGGCTTGTCAATCTGCCGCCTGATCTCGCCGATGAACGCCGCCAGATTCCGGTCCTCCGGCGTCATGATTGCGAGCCTTTCGGCGTAGCCCAGCGCCGCCTTTGCATCGCCTGTCGCGCGGCTGAGCGAAACCAGTGCGGACAGCACGTCCCTATCGCTGGGATGGCTTTCCAGAGCTTCCTTTAGGACCGTCATTGCTTCGTCGGCTCGCCCGCCGGAATGCAGCGCCACCGCGTAGACATAGATATAGCGTGCGCGACCCGGTTCGAGTTCGGTTGCTCTGCGCAACTCGGCGAGCGCCTCGTCGTGCCGCTTCAGCCGGGTCAAGGTCAGGCCGAGTGCGTGATGCGCGGCCGCGTCGGTAGGTGATGCCGCAATTGCTCCGCGCAGAACGGTTTCTCCGTCGCCGTCGCGGCCAATTTGGCGATAGAGGTCGGCCAGATTGATGGCGGCCGCCGCATAGTGCGGGCTGAGTCTGAGGGCTGCCTTGTACTCGGTCTCTGCGTCCCCGATCTGTCCGCGCAAGGCCAGGAAGTTTGCCAGTGCGGTGCGGGCCTCGGGCCGTTCGGCATTGGCGCGCTGCGCCGTGATGAATTCGTGTGCCGCCTGATCGAAGCGTGCGCGATCGGGCAGCGGCTGGCTTGCGGTCGGAACGGAAGCGAGCAGGGAGGCGACCCTGATCCGCACGCCACGCACCGGATCGGTGAGCAGCGGCGAAACCAGCGGCCAGATCTGGCCGGCGGGCACGTTTTCCAGCATGTCCAGCGCGCCGATCCGCACCATGGGATCGGGATCGGCCAGGGCTGCCCGTGCGGCCGCAATGCTCGCCGGAGCGATGCGCGAGGCGAGTTCGCCGAGCGCGCTCGCACGCGCCACGGCCGGCGCGTTCCTGTCCGCGGCCAGAAGGCCAAGCAGCGCGGCGGCGTCGGCCTGGTCGCTGCGTGCTGCGCGGAACGCGGGCCCATAGGTCTGGAAGCCCTTTCGGTCGGGCCCGAACCATTGCTCGATCGCGGCGGCGGCCCATTGCGCCGGCTTGTCGCTGTGGCAGTCGTTGCAGGCGTTCGGGGTCCCCAGCTCGACCGAAAGATCAGGGCGCGGAACGCGGAAGGCGTGATCGTGACGCAGGTCGATCTGCATATAGGTGCGCGCCGGCATGTGGCACGACATGCAGGTCGGCGCCGGATCGGCGCCCGCGTGATGGCGATGCTTCGCATCGGCGTATTTTTCGGACGCATGGCATTGCAGGCAAACGCCTTCGCCGGAGGCTCGGAGCTTTGCGCCATGCGGCTCGTGACAATCGCTGCAGGTCACGCCGGCGGCAAACATCTTGCTCTGCTTGAACGGCGTATAGTTGTAGGGCTCCTCCACATCGCGGATCTGGCCATCGGCATGATAAGTGGTCCGCGCGAGCGCCTCGACAATGTGGGTCTGGGACAGCGATTGACCGGGTGCCCAGTCCTCGCTGAAGCCGGCACGGCGCGCGTGGCATAGCCCGCACGTCTCGATCTCCTTTCGCAACGCGGCCGGCGCGGCTGAACGCGTCGCATTTCCGCTCCGCGGATCGATCGGCCAGGTGACGCCGCGCCGTTCGTCGAAACGGACCAGCAATCCCTTGCTCGGATCCTCGTGCTTGCCGAACGGCCACCAGCGTTGCTTGTCACGAGCCCAGGCGGCGTGGGCGGAGCCCTGACCGTGACAGGTCTCGCAACCGACGCTGATTTCGGCCCATGTCGTCGCGAAGCGATCCGTCGCGGCGTCGTAATGCTTGCGCACGCCGGTCGAGTGGCATTCCGCGCACATGAAGTTCCAGTTCTGGTTCAGCTTGGTCCAGTGCAGGACGTCGTCATGCTTGATCTCTTCCTCGGGATGGAGATGGAACCAGCGCTGGCCGCCTTTGTCCTTGGGCCGGCCGTCCCATGCGATCGGCAGCGCCTGGATGCGCCCATCTGGAAACTCGACGAGATATTGTTGCAGCGGATCGACACCGAACGTGTACTTCACCTCAAACACGGCAAGCTTGCCGTCGGGCCCGTCGGTTTCGACCATGAATTTTCCGCCATCGCGGAAGAGGCGGGAATGCACACCGAAGTAGTCGAAGCTCTTGTTGAAATCGCCGAGCACCGTCTTGTCGGTCGCGTGCGCCATCGCGGCCTTGTGCTGCGAAATATCCCATAATTTGGCTTCCGCCTGATGGCAGCCGGCGCAGCTTTCGCTGCCCACATAGGTGGCGACGAATGAGGCCTGCGCCGTGGAGGCCGGTCCGTCGGCCTTGAGGAGATGAAAAACCATGCCGACCACCAGCACGAGCGCGATCGTGACCGCTACTGCTATCCAGATCGCGCGCCTGGAGAAGGCCGTTTCGCCGGAAGCAAGCCGATCCGCCGGCGCAGCCGGTGATGGGGCCGCGGCGGATCCCTTCCGCGGTCCCTTCGTGCCGGCTTTTGGCGGCCTGCGTGTCAACGCTTGTACCTCACGCCCCAAATTGGTGAGCTTGCGATCAAGCTGCTCCGTCGGTCATCTCCGCACATGCAGGAATGTCTGCCAAGGTTGCTTGACCTGCATCAAGGTGTGCCTCCCGGAGGGGCCGATGATGAATTATCTGATGGGAGGATGCCAAGATGAAATTATCAGTTGCCCTGACAGGGCTGTTGCTGGTGACGGGGTTCGTAGCCGCGAGCACCGAAAGGGCAAGTGCCGTGGTGTATTGTCAGTATGTCGAGTATCCCGTCGGCTGCGTCGTCAGGCCCGGCGTCGTGCTGCGGCCCCGCCCGGTGGCGCGCGCCGTGGTGGCCCCAGGCGTGCGCGTGCGGGGAACGCCGATGAATCGAGGCGGGCCGGTCAATCGCGTCGGCAGACGCTAGAATTATAGAATTATCGCTCTCCGCGAGCCGGTTGGGCCGGCCGAACGTCATTGCCCGCGCGGTTTGCGGGCAGGATCGTTCCGGCAGCGAGAAGCCGTGTCAATTGTCTCATTTGTCAATTGTCTCATCCAAAGGCAGTGATCATGAAGCGAATGAAGTTGGCTGCGTCGGTGCTGTCGTTAACGACGCTACTCGTGCTTCCAGCATTGGCCCAACAGTCGGCGCCGCCGACTGCTGTGTTGCCGACCGAGCGATCGGTTCTGCCGATTCCTGAACCGAACCCTCCACACAGCACCGTATTCGATGCGCGCGATGCGCCGCCGCCGCCGCGGTTTGAAGTCAAGGCGCCGGCCGGTGCACCCAATGTACTGATCGTGCTCATCGACGACATGGGCTTCGGCCAGTCGAGCGCATTTGGCGGCCCGATCAGGATGCCGACGGTCGACCGCCTCGCCAACGAGGGTCTCCGCTACAACGAGTTTCACACCACGGCGCTTTGTTCGCCGACCCGCGCGGCGCTGCTCAGCGGCCGCAACCATCACATGAACAATTTCGGTTCGATCGCGGAAACCGCGACGTCCTTCCCGGGACAGACCGGTCAGCGTCCCAACAATGTCGCGTCCGTCGCGGAGATGCTGCGGTTGAACGGCTACAGCACGGCGCATTTCGGCAAAAATCACGAGACCGCGGCATGGGAGGTCAGTCCCTCTGGCCCGACCGACCGCTGGCCGACGCGCCAGGGCTTCGACAAGTTCTATGGCTTCATGGGCGGCGAAACCAATCAATGGGCGCCGCTGATCTACGATGGCATGACCCAGGTCGAGCCGTCGACGGACCCGAACTATCATTTCATGACCGACATGACCGACAAGGCGATCGACTGGATGCGGTCGGAGAAATCGCTGACGCCGGACAAGCCGTTCTTCATGTATTTTGCACCCGGCGCCACCCATGCCCCGCATCAGGTGCCCAAAGAATGGATCGCCAAGTACAAGGGCAAGTTCGATCAGGGCTGGGACAAGCTGCGCGAGGAGACGTTGGCGCGGCAGATCAAGCTCGGCGTGGTGCCACCCGATACCAAGCTCGCCCCGAAGCCGGACGCCATCCAGGACTGGGACAAGCTGAGCGCTGACGAGAAGAAGCTGTTCGTGCGCCAGATGGAAGTATTCGCCGGATTTGGCGAATACACCGACACCGAGATCGGCCGCCTGATCGACGCCATCAAGACAACGGGCCAACTCGACAATACGTTGATCTTCTACATCGTCGGCGACAACGGCGCGAGCGCCGAAGGCGGCGCGAACGGCCTGTACAACGAGATGACCTATTTCAATGGAGTGCAGGAAACCGTCCAGGACGTCTTGAAGCACTATGACGAACTCGGCGGTCCCAACACCTACGGCCATTACGCGGCCGGCTGGGCGGTCGCTGGCGACACTCCGTTTACCTGGACCAAGCAAGTGGCCTCGAGCTATGGCGGCACCCGCAACGGCATGGTCGTCCATTGGCCGAAGGGGATCGCGGCGAAAGGTGAGCTTCGTCCGCAGTGGCATCACGTCATCGACATCGTGCCGACCATTCTCGAAGCAGCGAAGCTGCCTGAGCCCAAGAGCGTAAATGGAACGGTCCAGACTCCCATTGAAGGCGTAAGCATGGCCTACAGCTTTGCCGACGCCAAGGCGCCGAGCAGGCATGTGACGCAGTATTTCGAAATCTTCGGCAACCGCGCGATCTACAGCGACGGCTGGCTTGCCGGCACGGTGCACCGGGCGGCCTGGGAAACCAAACCGCGGCGGCCGCTCCAGCAGGATATCTGGGAGCTTTACGATGCGCGATCGGACTTCAGCCTGAGCAACGATCTGGCTGCCAAAAATCCGGACAAGCTGAAGGAGATGCAGGAGCTGTTCCTGAAGGAAGCAGTGAAATACAACGTGCTGCCGCTCGACGACCGCACCCTGGAGCGCACCAACGCGGCGCTGGTCGGACGTCCCGACCTGATGGCCGGCCGCACCAGCCTGACGGTCTACGAAGGCATGATCGGGATGACGGAGAATGTCTTCATCAACCTGAAGAACCAATCGCACGCCATTACTGCCGATCTGGACATCCCGAAGGGCGGAGCCAATGGCGTCATCATCGCTCAGGCCGGACGGTTCGGTGGCTGGACCTTCTACCTGAAGGACGGAAAGCCGACCTACACGTATAATTTTCTCGGTCTGCAGCGATACACCGTAACCGCCAAGCAGGCTCTTCCGGCAGGCAAAGCCGCACTGCGCTTTGAGTTCGCTTATGACGGTGGCGGCCTGGGCAAGGGTGGCGTGGGTACGATCCTCGTGAACGGAAAGACCGTCGCGACCGGCCGGATCGAACGAACCCAATGCTGCTTCTACTCCGCGGACGAAGGCGCAGACGTCGGTGCCGATGAAGGCACACCTGTTACCGAGGCCTACAAGGTGCCGTTCAAGTTCACAGGCAAGATCGGCAAGGTGACGATCGATCTAGTGGGTATGAAGAAGGCCGACAATGAAGAAGCCGTCCAAGCCCGCAAGGCAGCGGCTTTGAAGAAAGGACTGTCCGATTGATGCGCTCTTCGTGCTCGCCAGGTCAGTGATCGGTCCCTTGAGAAGGAGCGTGCAATGCAAATAGCCAATCTGGCGACGATCCTTCTGGCCTCAAGCTGAGGGGGGGCCGTCGGGCAGAATGCAAGCACCGTGGAGCCGAGGTTCTCGGGTGGAAGTTCCGGATCAAGACGCTTGAGAAAGATCTGACCGAGGTACCCATAAGTGGCATCGCTACGATCATGTCGGACGAGTGTTTCAATGTCTACGACAAGACCGGACGGGGGATGAGCGACTACAAGCCGTAGTCGTCGACGACAACTCAGGCATGCCGCCTGAAATGGGAGCGTGGGGGGATTACGATTGCAGCGCGATAGATCGGGACGCAGGTCCGGCTTCCTGCGATTGTGGCTGAGCGGCGTTTTCGCGTCCGCCGCGGTGGCTTCTTTTTCGCCTCTGGACGCCCATGCCGATGAGAGCGGCATCTCGTTCTGGCTGCCGGGATTGTACGGCAGCCTCGCCGCAACGCCTGCCACGCCGGGCTGGTCGGTGGCTGCCATCTACTACCATACGAGCGTGGGTGCCTCAGGCGCGGCCGCGGCGTCGCGCGAGTTCCAGGTCGGACGATTTTCTCCAACCGTCAACATCGATCTCAATCTGGCTTTGCGCGGCCAGGCCGATCTGATGTTCATCGCGCCGACCTACACGTTTGCGACGCCCGTACTCGGCGGCCAGTTGTCGGCGACGCTGGCCAGCGTCTACGGCAGAAATTCCGCGAGCATCGCTGGTACGTTGACGACGGTTGCCGGTCCGATCGTCAGCACGCGCACCGGATTCCTCGAAGACGCACTCGTCTCTTACGGAGATCTCTATCCGACCGTGAAGCTGAAGTGGAATAACGGCGTCCACAACATCATGGTCTACGGCGCCGGCGATATTCCCGTCGGCGACTACAGTCGGAACCGGCTGGCCAACATCGGCATCGGTCACGGCGCCATCGACTTTGGCGGCGGCTACACTTATTTGAACCCGGCGACCGGCACGGAATTTTCAGCCGTCGGGGGCTTGACCTACAATTTCAAGAATCCCGATACCCGGTACCAGAGCGGCATCGATTTCCATCTCGACTGGGGCGTGTCGCAGTTCCTGTCGAAGCAGGTCTTCGTCGGTTTCGTTGGCTACGCCTATCAGCAGATTACCGACGACTTCGGTCAGCCCGCCGCTCTCGGCGGCTTCCGCTCGCGCGTCCTCGGCGTTGGCCCGCAGATCGGATATATTTTCCAGATCGGCAGCAATCAGGCGTTCCTGGGGCTGAAGGGATATGGCGAGTTCGACGCCGCCAACCGGCCGTCGGGCTGGAACACGTGGCTGACGTTCTCGATCTCGGAGGCCGCGCCCGCCAGCACGATTGCGCCGACTTGGCACAAAGTGTCGAAATAGAATAGAGAAGTATCGACCACCCGCATTGGACTGAATTCCGGCATTGTCATATCGGGTGGTTCCGCGGCGGTCCAGCACGTCCGTCGCTTCGGATCAAAGCGGGATCGAGCGACCGTTACCTACTCCGGATTGATGAGCACGTGTCCTAGCATGCGGGAGCTTCGTTTCACGTTGCGCGGCTTTCGCGCGGTTTTGGTTGCAGCGCTGCTGGCGCTGTCGGCCCATGCGGCATTTGCCGGCGACTCCGCGCCGGCCGATCAGATCTCGGCGTTTCGGCTCGCGCATGGCGAAGGCCGCGTGACGCGCGACGCGACGCTCGACCGCATCGCGATGGAGCAAGCGCGCGCGATGGCCGACAAGGACGATCTCAGCCACGAGGTGCTCGGTCCCTTCACCCGCCGTGTGGCTCCGTCGAAGGCCGGCCGTGCGGCCGAGAACATCGCCTATGGCTACGACAATTTCGACAAGACGCTGGGGCAGTGGATCAACTCGGCGGGGCACCGCAAGAACCTGCTGCTTCCCAAGGCGACCAAGGTCGGCATCGCCAGCGCAAAGAACGCCAGCGGCAAGCGGACCTATTGGGCGATGGTGATCGCGGGCGACTACGAGACCGACAGGCCGAAGAGCAAGGCCAAGGCCGTCGTCGCGCAGGCCGCGACCCGATCCGCGAAAGGCGACGCCAAGCCGGCGACGCGCTGGGGCGCCAAGCCGCCGGCGTCCGCCTCCAAGGACTGCCACCTCAGCATCAAGGTGATCGGTCTCTGCATCTGAGTGCGTGGGCCTCGGCTGGACGCCACGCCTGCCGCGCGATCACGGCGTTGTGCGAACAGCGCACGTTGTCGGGGTGAGCTTTATCAGATATACAATCAATGGTTGTCTTTTGGGCAGCCACTATTGTGAAGATTTTTCATCTCATTTTGTAAGGAGACAATCATGGCAGTCATTGAGCAGACCTCGGCCACCAGCACCAATCCGCAGACCGTCTCGGCGTCCTACCAATGGTCGCTCACGTCCTACGAGGAGCAGGGCAATCTGTGGCTCAAGTGGAGCACGAACTCGCCGTTCCGCGCGCAGCAGGGGCAGATCTCCGTCTACAGCGGCAGCAGCTTCCCCTCCGATCCTCAGAAGGACCGCAAGGCCTGGTCGTGGGACAACGAGCACGGCGGCGGCTCGGGATGGGACACGGGCTTGCGCTACGGCTCCGACTGGCACTGCGCCTGGATCGCCGAGAAGAGCCCGAACGGGCCCTACGCCTACGTGGTCAAGCTCATCACCAAGGTCGCCTGAGCTGACGCGCGCAACCGTTAAAGGTGGGAGTCGCGAGCCCACGTGAGTGGCCGCGCTGAGACCTGTGCCTCAGCGCGGCTGCTTCTTCAGGTGCAGATAGCTGGGATCGAACTCGCCGATCGCGCATAGCCGCGTCCAGTCGTGCACCGTCAGCAGGCCGCTGCGGAAATCGACAGCGCGGCTGGCGCGCAGCTCGACCAGCGTGCGGTTGACCGTCGCGATCGCGATGCCCAGTGCCTCGCCGAGCTGCACCAGGCTGACCGGCAGCCGCAACTGATCGTGCCGGACATGGCCGAGCGCGCGGGCGCGATAGAACAGCTCGCAGAACATGTGCGCCATGCGCGCCGGCTTGCTCCGCGCGCTGTTGTTGGTGATGGCCTCGCGGAAGATCGACGCATCGATCAGCGTCTCGCGCCAGATCGCAAAGCCGAGCGTCGGCCGCCGGCTGATCGCGCGGGTCAGCTCCTTGTGCGCAACGCTCGCCACCACCGCCGGCCCGATCGCGCAGACGGCGTGATCCATGCAGTCGAGGAAGATCGACTGGGCGTCGGGCCAGTCACCGGGCATGTGAAAGGAGAGATACTGCCGCTGCCCGCCGGACAGCAGGTGATAGCGCGCCACCCATCCGGAGATCACGACGACGGAACGGTCCGGCTCGTCGCCCTGGCGGATGAGGTCCTCCTGATCGGCGAGCTCGCGCAAAGCGGAGCTGAAATTCCGGATCTCGGCGATGTCCTCGCCGGTCAGTTTCGAATGCTCCCTGAGCTTGTTGGTGACGATCCGGTCCGCATCCATGAAAATCCTACCGTCCGGGCGGGGTTGCGTATCAAATGAGACGACGGAGCCGGCGTTACCGACTAAGGTCGCCGTCAGCAGATGCGGTCGAAGGTTGCCGGTCGCCGCATCGGGAGAACAGCCGTGCCCCACATCGCGTTCCTCAACCGGCTCCGCCGATTGTTCGGTGGCGCGGGGCCGCATATCGAGACCATCGCAGCCGCCCTTGCCGACGGCCGCATCAAGCAGCCGGCTCATCCGATGTCGGATCAGGAGCTGTCGCGCGCCATCCGCGAGTTCCAGAGCCGGCCGGCGTCGGAGGAGGCCTTGAAGAAGCTCGCTGAGCGGCTGGAGGCCGCCAAGCCCGACGGCCCCTCGTGACGGCCCTCATGACGATTTGGCGGGATCCGGCTCCAGCAGGAACAGCATCAGCCGCACCAGTTCGTCCTCGAGCTCGCGTGTGCCGACGAGGCGATGTTCGCGCATGACGGCAGCCCGGATCGGGCCCAGCGCAGCGCGGACCAGGATGAAGCGGCGCGCGGCCGGCATCGCTTCGCTCCGCAATCCCACCGTCGCGATCAGCCGTTCGGTCATGCGGTCCACCATCTCGTGCAGCGCCTTCTGCAGCTCCGCGTCGTTGCCCAGCAGACCGAGAAGATAGCGCCGCACACGGTGACGGCCGGCGAACGGGGCGAAGCCCTGGCGCACCGCCGCGCGCACGATCGCCTCGCGTCCAAGCCCGCGATGCGCCTCCAGCGCCTCCCCGAACTCCGCCTCCTGTCGAGCGAACTCGCGCAGCACCAGCGCACGCAACAGTGAGGTCTTGTCCCTGAAATAGCTATAGAGCGTGCCGATCGAGAAGCCCGCGCGCTCGGCGATGGCGTTCGTGCTCAGGCCCTTGCCGCCGCCGCTCTGCAGAAGTTGAGCGGTTGCCTCGAAAATCACGTCGAGGGTCTGCCGCGTGCGCTTCTGCACCGGGGTTTTTCGAAGCATTTCAGGAGCTTGCTGCACGGTCTGGACCTCGGCTGGCGGACGGGCGAAATCGAGTAGGCGTTGCTGCCGGCTCGGGTTAGATCAGAGCCCGCATGCGGGCGGCCGGACACTGAGTGGATGTGCTCCGGACCGAGCCCGCTTGCGCCGGGCTGAACCTCATTTGAACGAAGGACTGATTGCCATGCTGCGCGTCGCATTCCCGTTTGTCACATTCGTCGCCGTCTCCCAATGTCTTCTGTCGCAGGCCGCGCTGGCCGGCAACCGCGCCGCCGCCGACAGCTGTGCCGCCAAGCTGTCGCCCGTGGCGAAGCAGATCTACGACGTCGCAGCTCCTGCCATCGGCCCGGACAGCGTCGTCAAGGACGTGATCGTCGAGCGTGTCAGGCCGCTGGTGATGGCCGGCAAGTTCGATCGCGACACCGCCCGCGCCAACGCCACGCCGGCCGGCGAATGCCTGGTGCTGCTCAAGTAGGTCGCGCCGCGCCCCGAAAGGTTTGGAGGCTGCGACAGGTCATCACGCCGCAGCCTCCCGGCGCGGCGGTGTCCGGGCAACCCGGCTTGGCAAGTTCAGCCGACTCGCGCATCACTCGCTGATGCTGGACCTTCTCTCCCGTCACTGGGTTGCCGGTGCCGCGTTCATGGCCGCAGCGCTGCTGGCGCTGGTACCGCTGCTGGCGGCCGACTGGCCGCTCGCGCTGCTGCTGATCTTCCTGCATTCGCCGGGCTACATGATCCATCAGGTCGAGGAGCACACCGGCGACCGCTTCCGCAGCTTCGTCAACAACGTGATGTTCGGCGGCCGCGAGGCGCTGACCACGATCGACGTGCTCTGGGTCAATTGCGGCGCGGTCTGGGGCATCGACCTGATTGCGCTCTATGTCGCCTGGATCGCCGGCCCGGCCTGGGCGCTGGTCGCGCCCTATCTGATGCTCGTCAACTCGCTCGGCCATATCGGTCCGGCGCTGCGCTTCCGTGGCTACAATCCCGGCCTCGTCACCGGCATCGTGCTGTTCATTCCGCTCGGCCTCGTGACGGTCCTCACCATCCCGGCGACGGCTGCCCAGCATGCCCTCGGCTTCGGCCTGTCGCTGCTACTGCACGTCATCATCGCGGCCAACGCCATCCGGCGCGCGTCGCATGCCCGCGCCGCAGCCTGAGCGCGCGGCCTCATTCGCCGGGAACGAGCTGGACAGCGCGTGCCGACTGCGTCGGCCGCCGCAAGCGCCGCCGCGACAGATAGAGCAGCGTGCCCGTGACAGCGAACAGCGGCATCAGCGCGGCGGCGAGCATGAAGGCGAGCTGGCCGGGCCAGCCGAGAATGCTGCCGCGGTGGATATCCAGGATGCGGGCGAGCACGCGCTCGCCGGCGGTCTTGTCGGCGTAACGCTCGGCCGCGAGCAGCCGGCCCGTCGCGCCGTCGATACGGAATTCGTCGCGCCGGCCGTCATGCGCCTCGCTCGGCCAGGCGCGCACGCGCACCGCCGCGCCGGCGCCCGCCGGCAAGGTGAGCTGCATCACCGCGAAGCGATCCCCGATCTGCTCACGCAACGTGGCCCAGACCAGATCGAGCGCGACAGGCTTTGCTTCTGCAGACCCGGAGCGACCCTCGCGCGGAGCCTTGCCCGGCATCGGCGCTCCTGATGTCGCCGGCGCGAGCAGCCAGGTCAGGCCGTCCTTGTACCAGGCGTAGGAATAGGACAGCCCGGTCAGCGCGATCACCAGATACACCGGCAGCACCCATGTGCCGATCACGCTGTGCAGCGAGCGGTGCAGGCCGCGTCCGCTCAGTCCGAGCTGCGGCTTCAGCCACAGTGCTGCGCTGCTCGCCCGGCGGGGCCAGCGCAGCAGGAGGCCCGTGATCAGCAGCACGACGAGTCCGAGCACCGCGGCGCCGGTGATCTGGCGGCCGGCGCCGTTGCCGTCGCCGGGCAGCAGCAGCCAGCGATGCAGGTGGCGCACGGTCGTGAAGAACGCCTCGCCGCGGGGCTCACCGAGCACGCGGCCGTCATAGGGATCGACCAGCAGCGAGGAGGGCCGGCCGCCATCCTCATTGCGCGCGAAGCGGACGCGCACGGCCGCCAGGGGATCGCGCGACAGCGTGATCGCCGAGACCTTGCCGAGCGCCGGATCAGCCTGCAGCCGCGCCACCAGCTCGGCGGGCGAAAGCGGCGCTTCCGTACGCGGCGCGACGTGGGACAGTTTGGCGTTGAGACCGGCCTGGATCTCGTCCTCGAAACCCATGATCGCGCCGGTGATGCCCATGAGGGAGAGGATCAGCGCGGCCGCAAGACCCAGGACAGAGTGGATCTGCAGCAGCGCCGGTTTGATGCGGAAGGACGTCACGCACGCTTCTCCTTGGCTCAGAACTTCATCGTCGCTGACAGCGACACCCGCCTCGCATCGCCGACCGCGACGGTCAGCGCGCTGTTGGCCGAGGGGTAGTAGACGTTATCGAACAGGTTCTTGACGTTGAGCTGGTAGATCACCGGCAGGTTATGGTGCCTGGTCTCGTAGCTCGCGAACACGTCGGCGACGACGTAGGACGGCAGCACGAAGCTGTTGGCGGCGTCGCCGGCCCGGTCGCCGACATAGCGCGCGCCGCCGCCGAGCCTGAGCTGGCCGGGCAACGCCGTGCCGAAATCGTAGACGAGGTAGAGCGAGGCGGTGTTGAGCGCGACGTTCTGCAGCCGGTTGCCGCGATAGACCGGGTCGTCCGTGACCCTGGCATCGGTGTAGCCGTAGCTGCCGATCATCGTCCAGTGCTCGGCGATCTTGCCGGTGACGTCGACCTCGGCGCCGCGCGAGCGCACCTTGCCGGCGGTGGTGTATTCGACGACGTTGCTGGCATTGGTCTGCGACACCAGCACGTTCTGCTTGTCGATGTCGTAGACCGCGACGGTGCCGGACAGCCTCTTGTCGAGATCGAACTTGAAGCCGGTCTCCCACGCCGTGCCTTGCTCCGGTGCGATGTTGGAGCCGAGCACCACGCCGCCGGTGAGCGGGGCGATGGTCGAGTTCGGCTTCAGGCTCTTGGTGTAGCTGGCGTAGAGCGACACCTGCTCGTTCAGCTTGAGGATGGCGCCGCCGAGCGGCAGCACGGTGTCGGCGGCGACGTTGGTATTGGCCTTGAACGGCCGGCCGCGGCCGGCGATCTGCTCGTAGTCCATGTAGCGGACGCCGCCGACGAAGGAGAGCTTGTCGGTGAGATGCAGCGTGTCCTGCACGAACAGCGAATACTGGCCGAGCTTGTCGGTCTGGTCGCTGTCGCTGGCCGAGACCAGCGTGCCGGGTTGGATCAGCCCGTAGACCGGGTTGTAGACATTGAACACGCTCGTGACCTTGTCGCGGATCAGGTCCTGGCGATAGATCGTGCGATATTGCGCGTCGCCGCCGAACAGCACCTCGTTGCGCAGGCCGCCGAGCCAGAAGGCGCCCTGGATGTAGGACGTGCCGTAGCTGACCCGGCTCAGCGAGCCCCAGGTGCCGTCGTTGCTGCGGGTCTCCTTGCCCTTCGCATCGATTGTGGTGATGCGCAGCTGGTTGGCGCTGGAGCTCTCGGTGTTGTAGCTGTAGGCCGCGGTGAGCTTCCAATCGTCGTTGAGCTTCTGCTCGACCGAGGCCTGGACCAGGTCGGACTGCCCCCATGTGTTGTTGAAGGGCTCGTCGAGCCGCCGCGTCGCGGGGATCGCGAGCGGTGCGCCATTTATGAAGGCGGTGCCGCGATCGAACGGGGCGATGAACTCGCGATGCTCGTAGTTGAGCTGGACCGTGGTCGTGTCGCCGTACCAGGCGAGCGACGGCGCCACCAGCATCTCGCGATGGCGGCCGAAATTGCGCCAGTAATCCTCGCTGACGCCGTAGCCGATGAAGCGATAGGCGAGGCCGCCGTCGCCGATCGGGCCGGTGACGTCGATCGTGCCGTCGGCGCCGGTTCTGTTGTTGGCATAGGCCGAGCCGAGCAGCGTCACCGAGCCGTGCTGATAAAGCTCGGGGCGCTTGCTGATGGTGTTGACGATGCCGCCGGGATCCATGATGCCGTAGAGCAGCGAGGCCGGGCCCTTCAGCACCTCGACGCTCTCCACCGCCGCATTGAGGCTGCGGCTCTGCACCAGCGGCATGCCGTTGCGCATGATCGAGCCGTCGCGGTTGTCGCCGAAGCCGCGCCGCATCACCGCGTCCTGCGTGCCGGCGAGCGTGTTGGCCTGGGTGACGCCGCTGATATTGGCGAGCGCGTCGTCGATGTTGCGCGGCAACTGGTCCCTGATCACCTGTTCGGGCACGACATTGACGGATTGCGCGGTGTCGAGCGGCGAGGCGCCGCTGCGCAGCGTGGTCGCGCTCGGCATGGCGCGGTAGTTGAGCTTGGCGGCGTTGAGCACTACGGCCTCTGCCGCGGCGCGTTCCGCGCGGGTCGGCATCGGCGGCGGCGGCATCGCGCGTCGTGACGGCAGCGCGCGCGCCTGGCGCTGCGGCGCGCTGGCGGCGCTCGCAGGCTTGCGCTTCGGCGCCGGCACGTCGACCGTCACCGGCGGCAGCGTCGCCTGCGCAAACACGGGAGAGGGGGACCAGAGGAGGTCTGCGGTCAGAGCACTCACGAGCGCAATCGCGCCACGCATCCCGGTACGAGCGCGCGCATCGCGCCGGCCTTCACACTTCGTCATCGTTCACGGCAATTCCACGTCGCACCGTTCGAGGGAACGGTCAGCTTGATGCGACGTCTAGCAACGCAGTGCAGCGAAAGACACAACGCGCCGGATTGAATTGCTCTAAGCCATGCGGTGTTGAATTGTTCTAATTGGTTCGGAGATGCGCAGGTCGCGGCGTCTCTGCGGCATTGCGCATTTGATGATCACGATCGACGCGGAGTGATTCATGATCGTGCACGATATGATGCGCGATAAGCGCTCCACCCAAGCCGCGGACGGAGCGCTGCTGGTCTCGTTTTCCGGGACTGCGTGTCGAGGACTCTCAACGCTTGGGACCGGTCGTTGATGCGCGCGCGGCCGAGTCTATTGTGCGGCGGCGAGTTCCAGCTCGGCCGGCTTGCCTGGTCCGATCAGCGGAATGTCCAGCGTGATGCGCGTGCCCTGCTGCGGCTGGCTGTCGAGCTCGATGCGGCCGCCGAGTGTGGATGCCACGAGGTTGAAGGCGATGTGCAGGCCGAGGCCGGCATTGCCCTTCTCGCGGCGCGTGGTGAAGAACGGGTCGAACACCCGCCCGCGAACCTGGTCGCGCATGCCGACGCCCTGATCGGCGCAGACGATGCGCACCGAATCATCGCCGGGCTGTGCGACCTCCACGGTGAGGACGCCGCTGATGTCGCCGGGATAGGCATGCGTCGCCGCATTGAAGGCGAGGATGCTGATGACCTGTCCGAGTGCACCGGGATAGCTGGTGAGCACGATGCCCTCCGGGCAGGAGAGCACGACCGTCAGGCCCTGGCGCGCCAGCAGCGGGCGGAGCTTGGCGACGTGATCGGTCATCCAGCTTTGCAGCTCGAAGGTTTGCAGCTCCTCGTTGGCCTGGTCGACGGCAACCTGTTTGAAGCTGTGTACCATCTCGGAGGCCCGGTGCAGGCTCTGCGTCGTCAGATGCAGGCCCTGCTGCAGCCGCGCCACGCCCCTCGCCAGATCCGAGCGCCGCACCGGGCCGCCGCCAAGCATGCGCGCGATCGCCTCGACGTCGTCTTCCATCGCCGTCGACGTGGTCAGCGCCAGCCCGAGCGGCGTGCTGACCTCGTGGCCGACACCGGCGACGAGCTGGCCGAGCGAGGCCAGCTTCTCCGCCTGCACCAGATGGGCCTGGGTCGCATGCAGATCGCGCAGCGAGGTCTCGGAGCGCTCCTTCTCCCGCTGCAGCGCCTCCGCGGTGCGGAACTGCTTGCGCGCCTGGTACTCGCGCGCGCCGACGGCATAGAGCGAGAGCAGGCAGGCATTGCCGACCAGCGAATGATCGATGAAGCGCAGGCCCGGCGGCAGCGGCTCGGTCGCGAGACTCTCGGCCACCGCCAGCGCGCTCCAGCTCGTCGCGCAGAAGATCGCGTAGGAGCCGGTGCGCAGCGGCAGCATGGTGGAGACGAACAGGATGACGATGATCATGCCGGCCGCGGAGTAGGTGAAGCCCGACGGCAGCACCCAGTAGATGGTCGGCAGCACGCAGCCGGGGATGACGCAATAAATGAGATGGATCGGCTCGGCCCATCGGCGCGCTGATGTCGACAGCAGCGCCGTCAGCGGCAGCAGCACCAGCACGGCGGTGCCGCCGCGGATCGCGAGCGTGGTCGGCACGATCTCGGGATAGAGCACCCAGTCCCACAGCGTGTAGCCGGCAAAGGTGAGGGCGCCGAGCAGCATCGCGATCTGCGTCCAGGCTGTGCTGCCGCGGACGTAATGGTCGACGAAACGCCGCTCCTCGACGGCATCCTCGAAACGGAGACCCAGCCGCTCCAGCAATCTCAACATTATGCCACCGCAATCGAAAAACGATCCCCCGCCGCGCCGGGCAGGGCCGGAGGCTTGGCGGGAAGGCAGACATACACGAGATGATCTGTTTGAGAAAACGACGGGAGATCGCATCCTCCGCCCGCGGCACGCAGAGCGCTATGAGAACTGTTCCAATTCTCGCCGTGCGGCATGTCTCCGCCCAGCCGAACGGAGCCGATCAGTGCTGCAGCATTCGCGCTCGACTTTCGTCAGGCTGCGCAGAGCCGCCGAGGACTCATGGCGCCGCATGACCCTCGACCACTACGTCCTTGCCGTAGCGGCCCTTCGTTCGGAACGTCACCTTGTCGCCGTCGAAGCTGAGCCGCCAATTGCGCTCCTCGCCCTGGCCAATGAACTGGGCGTCGATCACGAAGGTCGTGGCGTCGATCCAGCTGCCCTTCATGGCCCGGTAGGTGAAGGGCTGCCAGGGATGGGGCGGCGCGGTCTTGCGATAGAGGCCATCGAGGCCGATCGGGCTCTGCAGATGCACCGTGCCTCCGGCGCGGTCCCGCGAGGGGATGTCCCAGGTGACCTGCGGTTCCGGTCCCGTGAGGTCCAGCTTGATCGTGTTGATGCCGAGCGGGCCGGGCGGGAAGCTGTAGGTCTTGCCCGAGATGGAAGCCGCCATCTCCGGCACGGCTCCGACCGGGCCTCGCGTTTCCGTCGCGACCTCGCGGACATCAGCGGCGAGCGCGGCTGCCGCTTCCGGCGCCGCAGGCAGGGCGCTGTCAGATGTCACAGTCGCCGAAATGGTGTTGGCGAGCTTGCGGAATGGACAGAACTCGCGCGCGGTCATCACCGCCACGATGTCGCGGTCGGGCAGCACCATGATGACCTGGCAGTGGTAGCCGACCGCCATGAATACGTGTTTGTCCGGCAGGGCCCAGAACTGATCGGCGTAGGAGAGCCCCGGATCGAACTTCGCATTCATGCTGACGGTGGCGTGGTTGACGGCTTCGATCCAGTCCGGCGGCAGCAATTGCTGCTCGCCCCAGCGGCCGCGCCGCAGATAGAGGTAGCCGATCTTCGCCATGTCGCGCGGCTTCAGCGCCAGCCCGAAACCGCCGGCGGAAATTCCCTGGGCATCCTTGAACCAGGTGTGCTCGGTGATCCCGAGCGGCCCAAACAGCCTCTCCTTGGCGAAGTCCTCCGCGCTCTTGCCGGTGAGCTTCGTGACGATCGCGGAGAGCAGATGCGAGTTGCCGCTGTTGTAGTAGAACGTCTCGCCGGGCGCTTGCGCCATCGGCCTGTCGAGGATGTACTGCACCCAATCCGGACTCCGGCCCATCTCGTAGAGGGATGTCTCGGCGCCGCCGCTATAACCCTCGTCCCAGTCGAACCCGGAGGTCATGTTGAGCAGGTGCTGCACCGTGAGCGCCTGCTTGCGCGCGTCGACATTGTCGATCTTGCGGTCCTTGAAGAAGTCGAGCACCGGATGATCGAGACTGTCGAGCACGCCGTCCTTGAGCAGCATCGCAATCAGCGTCGAGACCACGGCTTTGGTCGCGGAATTGATGATGTGCGGCTCGTCGGCGTTGTACGGTGCATAGGACGCATCGAGCACGACCCGGCCGTGGCGCGCGATCAGCAGGCTGTCGAACCTCATCGCCTTACCGGAAGCGACGAGTTTTGCGAGGGCCGCCGAATCCATCCCTTCGTCCTCAGGCGTGGCGGTCGCCCAGTCGGATTGAGGAAAGCGGGCGAGGCTCAAGTCCTCGGCGAAGGCTGCGCTGGAGAAGAGCCGGGCCACCAGCAGCGCTGAGAACAACCAAAGTCCGGTCTTGAGACGCGCCATGTCGAATGTCTCCGATGAGCGACTTTCAGGTTATGGTATCAGAGGACCGCAATCCATCAAAGATTGTGTGATAGCCGGCGCGCACGTCGAAGAGCCGGCCCATTGCTCGGGCGTAGATTGAGATGAGGATTGAAGTGACCATGCAGGCCGGCATACTTCGACGTTTTCATGACGTTTTTCTTGGTGTTGCATTTGCCGTCGCGGCTCTGCTCACGGTCCTGGCGCGACCTGCTTCGGCCGAAGGCGAACGCGTGATCGCGGTGCCCGAGCTGCATGCGATGACGCCTGAGGCGGGAGATGATGCCGCCCTTCTGACGAGCGCGCTACGCGCGCGATTCCACGCAATGCCGTCGCTCCGGGTCGTCGAAGAGCCTGTCCCGATGGCAAGCCCAGGTCATCCGGATATTCTGCTGCCGCAATTCGAGAAATCGCGAGATCTGCACTTTGATCTCGTGCTGGTCGGCAATGCCGCGCTCCTCAGCGATGGCCGTCACAAAGTCTCGCTTCGGATTTGGGACGTCGAGAAGCAAACTCAACTCCTCGGGCAACAATACGTGTTTCGCGCATACCCCGGCCACGAGCAGGAGATTGCCAATGTAATCGGCGATGCGCTGGTCTCAGCCCTGTCGCAATAGGACTGGTGCTCATTCCGCCCAATACGCCCGCAGCGCGGCCGCGATGCTCTGCGGCCGCTCGACGATGCTCCAGTGGCCGGCGTCCGGCTCGACATGAAGCCGCGCGCCGTGCGCTTGCGCGAACCGGCTGAGCGTGTCGAGCGGCACGAACGGATCCTGTGTGCCCGAGATCACCAGTCCACGCCGCGGCAGCTGTTCGAGCCGCGCGATCCAGTCGCCCTTGAAGCACAGACCGTCGGCGGAGCGATACAGCGCGAGGATCGCCCGGCGCATCGGAGCCTGCCATGCCGTGGCTTCGCGCGCCGCCAGCTCCGATGGCAATCCGCTCTGCCGGAACATCCGTGCCATGGCAGCTTGCGACGACACCGCCATGAATATCTCGCCGAGCACGGGCGTATTCCAGATCCGCGCGATGCGATGTCCCCGATAGTCCGGATCGAGTGCGCCGCCAGCGACCGCCCAGGAGCGCACCAGCCCCGGCCGCAGCGATGCCGCGCGCAGCACCAGCAGCGCGCCCCAATCATGCCCGACCAGGTCGAGCGGCCCGACCGCCGCATGCTGCGCTTCCAGCAGCGCGACCAGCCAGTCGGCGTAGGCGTCCTTGGTGCAGGGGAAGCCCGGAGGTGCATCGCCGTCGAAGCCGGGCAGGGCAGGCACTGCCACGGTCTCGCCGAGCGCCGCGATCAGCGGGCCCCAGATTGCGGGCGTGTCCGGCACGCCGTGGACGAAGATGCGGTTTGTCATGAGGTCATGGTACCACACGCTCGATCTTCGTATTCGACGAAATTTCCTCTTTCCTTTTTTCAGAAAACGTGCTTCTCTACGTCATCCCGCCTCATCGAAGAGGGGCGTACGCGTCGTCACGATACGTGGAGTGCGGGGAGCGATGGCCGTGAGGCGCCGGTGGACGACCGGCGTTTTGCGGACGGCGAAGTCGTGTGGTCCTGGCCTCCCGATGCTGAGGTCAAGTTCGTGCCGTTGCGCGAAGCAGCGGTGCGGATGATGGGGGCAAGAAAGCCCGGTCCCCAGGGAGAGCGCGAAGTAAGCCGTAAAGCCGTTGCGCAGGGAAGGCCGGGATGTCCTGGCCGATCCTGTGGTTCCTGCCCCGTGCATTTTCTATCGCACGGGGGCCGCGGGTGTCGGCAGACGCCCGGTCTTCCCTGCACCCTCTGATGGAAGAGGGTACGATGCGGGTGAACAACTCGGGCACGGATGTGTCGCGGGAGCGTGAAATGCGTGCTGGTGCAGATGCCGACAACCACACCCTCACCGTCATCCCGGACAAGCGCGCGGTCACGCGTGCGCCGATCCGGGATCCATAACCCCAGGGAGATCTGCGAGGCAGGATGGCCGCTCCAGCTCGCCCAGCCAAATCCGCCGCGGCGTACGGATCCCGGGTCGGCGTTCACCAACGCTGGCGCGTTGGCGGCCTTGCCCGGGATGACACTGTTCATAGGGAGAGATTTATAGGGAGAGCGGCGCGGGACTGCCCGAATACGTCACCTCTCCTGACCATTATTCGGCGTTGCGAGACCCTCCCATTCCCAGTAAAAGCGCTGTCGAGGGCACCTCGGCAACAAACCGTCAACGGTTTTGCCGCACAGTTTTCGTGTTCTCGCAAAGGGTTTGGCAATGCTGATTCGCAGCGCAGAGATCGAGGCCATCGCCGGGGCAGACGCCCGGACGATCGCGCTCGCCGCGCTGCAGCCCGCCGACCTGATCGGCGCGATCGAGCTTCTGCTTCTTAGCTGCCCCTGAGGGCCGGCTGGGCGGGATGCGCCTGGGCACTCAGGGGGCTGCTTCGACACCGAAACACCCTTCAGCGCCTCTGGAAGCCACGCGCACCACCCGAAAAGTTCGAGGAAAGCAGATGTCCAATCCCGTTCAGTCCGACAAGGACCGCGTCGTCATTTTCGACACCACTTTGCGCGATGGCGAGCAGTGCCCCGGCGCCACCATGACGTTCGAGGAGAAGCTCAACATCGCCGCCATGCTGGACGGCATGGGCGTCGACATCATCGAGGCCGGCTTCCCGATCGCCTCCGACGGTGATTTCGAGGCCGTCAACGAGATCGCCAAGCGCACCCAGAACGCCGTGGTCTGCGGCCTGTCGCGCGCCGGCGCCAAGGACATCGACCGTTGCGCCGAGGCGATCCGCCCGGCGAGGCGCGGCCGCATCCACACCTTCCTGTCCACCTCGCCGGTGCACATGAAGTACAAGCTGCAGATGGACCCGCAGCAGGTCTACGAACTGGTGATCTCCTCGGTGACCCGCGCGCGCAACCACACCGACGACGTCGAATGGTCGTCCGAGGACGGCACCCGTACCGAGTTCGACTTCCTGTGCCGCTGCGTCGAGGCCGCGATCAGGGCCGGCGCGACCACCATCAACATTCCGGATACCGTCGGCTATGCCGTGCCGGAGGAGTATTACGACCTGTTCAAGCGCGTGCGCGAGAGCGTGCCGAACTCCGACAAGGCAGTATTCTCGGTCCATTGCCACAACGATTTGGGCATGGCGGTCGCCAACTCGATGGCCGGCGTGCGCGCCGGCGCCCGCCAGATCGAATGCACCATCAACGGCATCGGCGAGCGCGCCGGCAATGCGGCCCTGGAAGAGGTCGTGATGGCGATGCGCGTGCGCAACGACAAGCTGCCGTACTGGAACAAGATCGACACCACGCAGCTCACCCACGCCTCCAAGGTGGTCTCGGCCGCGACCTCGTTCCCGGTGCAGTACAACAAGGCCATCGTCGGCCGCAATGCGTTCGCGCATGAGAGCGGCATCCATCAGGACGGCATGCTGAAGAACGCGCAGACCTACGAGATCATGCTGCCGGAGACGGTCGGCGTGAAGCAGACCTCGCTGGTGATGGGCAAGCATTCCGGCCGCCATGCCTTCATCCACAAGCTGGAGGAGATGGGCCACAAGCTGGCGGGCAACCAGGTCGAGGACGCCTTCGTCCGCTTCAAGGCTTTGGCCGACCGCAAGAAGCACATCTATGACGAGGACATCGAGGCGCTGATCGACGAGGGCATGGTGAGCGCCCATGACCGCATCAAGCTGCTGTCGCTGTCGGTGATTGCCGGCACCCGCGGCCCGCAGCGCGCCACCATGAAGCTCGACGTCGACGGCGTGACCAAGATCGAGGAGAGCGAGGGCAACGGGCCGGTCGATGCCGTCTTCAACTGCATCAAGTCGCTGGTGCCGCACGAGGCCAAGCTGGAATTGTACCAGGTCCATGCCGTGACCGAGGGCACCGATGCGCAGGCCGAGGTCTCGGTGCGGCTGTCGCAGGACGGCCGCTCGATGACCGCGCGCGCGGCGGATCCGGATACGCTGGTGGCCTCGGCCAAGGCCTATCTGGGGGCGCTCAACAAGCTGGTCATGAAGCGCCAGCGCGACGTGGCGCAGGGCGCGGCGGCCGCAGCGGCGAGCTGAGTTCACGATCGTCGGTTGGGGCCGAACCTTGCTTCGTCATTCCGGGGCAACGCGCAGCGTCGAACCCGGAATCCCGAGCTTGGCTTGGGCCAGCGCCAATAACTTCCGGATTCCGGGCTCAGCCGCTTGCGCGGCTGCCCCGGAATGACAGTCATCACCATTTTTGCGCTGCGGCATGGGAATCCCCGCCTCTGCGGCTAACGGTCAATGGCATTCCGGCCGGCGACCCGCTAACAATGTCCTTGGCATACAAAGCGGGGGCGTCATTGCAATGTCCCCCGAAACGTCGGGAGGACACCTTGCACTTCAAGTTTCGCCACGTGATCGCCACCGCCGCCTCGCTCGCGGTGCTCGCTCTGGCCGGTCCGGCCCTCGCCGCCGACAATCCGATCGTGATCAAGTTCAGCCACGTGGTGGCCTCGAACACCCCGAAGGGCCTCGCCGCCGACAAGTTCAAGGAGCTGGCCGAGAAATACACCGACGGCAAGGTCAAGGTCGAAGTCTATCCGAACTCGCAGCTCTACAAGGACAAGGAAGAGCTCGAGGCGCTGCAGCTCGGCGCGGTGCAGATGCTGGCGCCTTCGAACTCCAAGTTCGGCCCGATCGGCATCAAGGAATTCGAGGTGTTCGATCTGCCCTACATCCTGCCCGACCTCGCCACCCTGCGGAAGGTGACCGACGGCCCGCTCGGCACCAGGCTGCTGAAGCTGCTCGAGCCCAAGGGAATGATCGGGCTCGCCTACTGGGACAACGGCTTCAAGCAGATGAGCGCCAACAAGAAGCTCGTCGATCCCGCCGACTACAAGGGTCTGAAGTTCCGCATCCAGTCCTCGAAGGTGCTGGACGCGCAATTCCGCACCCTCGGCGCCATCCCGCAGGTGATGGCCTTCTCCGAAGTCTACCAGGCGCTGCAGACCGGCGTCGTCGACGGCCAGGAGAACACGCCCTCGAACATCTATACCCAGAAGATGCACGAGGTGCAGAAGTACATCACGCTGACCAATCACGGCTACATCGGCTACGTCGTGGTCGTGAACAAGAAGTTCTGGGACGGCCTGCCGCCGGATATCCGCGCCGCCTGCGAGAAGGCGATGAAGGAAGCGACCGCCTACGGCAACAACCAGTCGGCGAAGGAGAACGACGACGCGCTCGAGGAGATCCGCAAGTCCGGCAAGACCGAGCTGGTCAAGCTGACGCCGGCCCAGGACGAGGCGATGCGCAAGGCGATGATGCCGGTGTACAAGGACGTCGCGGGGCGCGTCGGCCAGCCGCTGATCGACGAGTTCCTGAAGGAGACGCGCGGCTCGACCAACTGATGGCGTGAGACGAGCGGTGCGCGGACAATGGCCCGCGCACCGAGGGGGCGAAGCACTCGGCGCGCAAGAAGGCAGACGGCGCAGCCAAGCGCCGCGGACGTTTTGATTGTGGGGGAGGGGACTTGGGCTTTCTGTTGCGCATCCTCGATCGGCTCGAGGAGATCCTGATCGCATTCCTGATCGCGGCGGCGACCTCGATCATCTTCGTGGCCGTGCTGCACCGCTATCTGGTCGGCGTGCCCTTCCTCTATCCCATCCTGTTTCCGATCGACCTGTCCTGGGCGCAGGAGCTCTGCATCTACATGTTCGTGTGGATGGCCAAGTTCGGCGCCGCCTACGGCGTGCGCACGGGCATCCATGTCGGCGTCGACGTCGTCGTCAACATGATGCGGCCATCGCTGCGCAAGGTGACCATCCTGTTCGGCCTGCTGTGCGGAGCGCTGTTCACCTCCATCATCGGCACGATGGGCGCCAAGTTCGTCTACGGCCTGTCGCAGACCGACCAGGTGACGCCCGACATGGAGCTGCCGAGCTGGCTGGTCTATCTCTGCATCCCGCTCGGCTCCTATCTGATGTGCTTCCGCTTCCTGCAGGTCGCCTGGCACTATCTGCGCCACGACGAGCTGCCGCATCACGACCACGCCTATGTCGAAGGCGTCGACCCGACGGCGACGGAGGCGCTGCGATGAGCAGCCTCCTCATCTTCAGCCTGCTCATCTTCCTGATGCTGACGGGCATGCCGATCTCGATCGCGCTCGGCCTCACCGTGCTGTCGTTCGTGTTCTTCATGACGAACGTGCCGACCGAATCGGTCGCGCTGAAGCTGTTCACGGGCATCGACAATTTCGAGATCATGGCGATCCCGTTCTTCATCCTCGCCGGCAACTTCCTGACCCATGGCGGCGTCGCCCGAAGGATGATCAACTTCGCGACCTCGATGGTCGGGCACTGGTATGGCGGCCTCGGCCTTGCCGGCGTCGTGGCCTGTGCGCTGTTCGCCGCCGTCTCCGGCTCCTCGCCGGCGACCGTGATCGCGATCGGCTCGATCATGCTGCCGGCGATGGTCAAGCAGGGCTTTCCCAAGCGCTTTGGCGCCGGCGTCATCACGACGTCAGGCGCGCTCGGCATCCTGATCCCGCCCTCGATCGTGATGGTGGTCTATGCGGTCGCGACCGGCGGCAGCATCGCGCTCGATCCGGCCGGTCATCGCGTCTCCTCGGCCTCTGTCGGTCAGCTGTTCATCGCCGGGGTTATCCCCGGGCTGATGCTGGCGAGCCTGCTCGGCCTCACGACCTTCTACCGGGCCTGGAAGAACGACTATCCACGGATGCCGCGGGCGAGCTGGGCCGAGCGCTTCACGGCCTTCCGCAAATGCGTCTGGGGCCTGCTGCTGATCGTGATCGTGCTCGGCGGCATCTACACCGGCAAGTTCACGCCGACCGAGGCCGCGGCCGTCAGCGCCGTCTATGCCTTCGTCATCGCGGTGTTCGTCTATCGCGACATGTCGCTGAAGGACGTGCCGAAGGTGCTGCTCGGCTCGGCCAACATGAGCGCGATGATCCTCTACATCATCACCAATGCCGTGCTGTTCTCGTTCCTGATGGCCAATGAGAACATCCCGCAGCAGATCGCCAACTGGATGGCGGCGGCTGGCGTCAACTGGATCGTGTTCCTCTTGGTCGTCAACATCCTCCTGCTGCTCGCCGGCAACGTGATGGAGGCGACCTCGATCGTCTTGATCATGGCGCCGATCCTGTTCCCGGTCGCGGTCAAGCTCGGCATCCATCCGGTGCATCTGGGCATCCTGATGGTGGTCAACATGGAGGTCGGCATGTGCCACCCGCCCGTCGGGCTCAACCTCTACGTGGCCTCCGGCATCGCCAAGATGGGCATCACCGAACTGACCATCGCCGTCATGCCCTGGCTGCTGACGATGCTCGGCTTCCTCGCGCTCGTCACCTACGTGCCGGAAATCTCGCTGTGGTTGCCGCGCATGCTGGGGATGCTTTGAGGCGTGGCAACAAACTGAAACTGATTTGCAAAAACAGAAAGGTATTTGAAGCAATTACATCTTCGTAAGGTCGTACACTCTGTCCAAACTGTAAGTTGAAGGCGCGGAACGGCAGGCTCATGCTGATCCGAGTTTCCAAGGAGGTTGGCATGAGAAGGTTCACCATCGCCGCAGTCGCCGTGCTCGCCATCGCCGGCTCGACCGCGGTCTACGCCCAGCGCGGCTGGTTTCATGATCACATGCATCATGCGCGCATGAATCCGGAAGATCGCGCCGCCATGCTCGATGCGCGCATCGCTTCCGTCCATGCCGGCCTGAAGCTGACGGCGGACCAGGAGAAATTGTGGCCGCCGGTCGAGAGCGCGGTGCGCGATCTCGTCAAACTGCGATTCGATCGTGCCAACGCGCGGATGAAGGCAGCCGACGAGGCGCAGGACAAGGATGTCGATCCGGTGGCGCGGCTGCGCGAGCGTGCCGACACCATGGCGGTCACGGCGGATGCGATGAAGAAGGTCGCCGACGCCGCTGACCCGCTCTACAAGACGCTCGACGACGGCCAGAAGCGCCGGCTGTCGATGCTGACCCGGCCGATGGGGCGCATGATGGGACCGGACGGTCCGCGCCATCACCGCTGGATGGAGCGCGGCGAGGGCGGCATGGAGGATGGTCCGCGCTTCGGCGAGCATCGCTTCGGCCCGGGACCGATGGGCCACATGGGCTGGTCCGAGGAGGAACGCGAGTCCGGGCGGCTTTGACAGCCGTTTGACGATCCTTCTGATTTCATTTGGGGGAAAACCGCCGCCCGCCGGCGGTTTTTCTGCATCGAAAGTGCCGAAAAATGCTCAGGGATCGCTGGACATCCTGGAATCGCTTTGCTAAACGACCGGCTCTCGCGGAAGGCTTTCTCCGGATGCAAGATCCGGGCGCATAGCTCAGTTGGTAGAGCAGCTGACTCTTAATCAGCGGGTCCTAGGTTCGAGCCCTAGTGCGCCCACCAAGCCTTTCAAAGACTTATGCAGAAACACCGTCTGAGGTTGAAAAACTAACGGTTTTTCAGACGGTGTTTTTCGACAGTCTGCTCTCAATAGTTTGAAAGGCGAACCAGGGGACGTACGGCTAGCCAGCCGCGATCTTCGGTGGCGTCCAGCCTCAATGTCTTTGAACGTTGATTGGTGCCGTCGGGGTGCACCTCAGGCACCATGGCCGCGAGCGTTCGCTCCGACGTCCCAACTCTTGTCCTCTGGATCGGCGCCGACCAGCCGGTATGGGCGACACGGATCAGACGCCTGGGTGTCGGCACCTCGCGTCGTTTTTCCGCAACGACACAAGCGACCCTTCGCCATGACCTGTGGACCGTCTTGGAGCCAGAATGCGCCACTCGCGCGCGAGAGGTGGCCAATCAGATGACGCCGCCGAGCCGAAGCCTGACAGCTATCGTAGCGCTTCTCGAAGAGCTGGCCGCCACGCGCGCGTGATTCGCCGCCGGCCTGCTGATTGGCCCCAATTGCCACATCCCAATCTGCTCCCAATTCCTCGAAAAATCATGGACGAGCCGCCCATGAACTCACGGCGCGGAAAACCTCGCCTGGAAGCCGCCCTGCGCTCCAGGCAAAGGGGATGTCAGGACAAGCTCGGCCCCGACGCCGGAGGCGATGGCTTTTGCAATGGCGAGGCCCAACCCCGAGCCGTCGGCATCGGTGCTGCCACGCTCGAACGGACGAGACAAGCGTTCCAGCAACTCCGGCGGAACGGCTGTTCCCTCATTTGTAACGGTCAGCACGCCAGTGTTGGAAAGAGCTACAGCGACCGGCGCGTCGGGCGCTCCGTGCTTGAGGCCGTTCTCGATGAGGTTGCGCGCTAGAATGGCAAAGGCATCTGTATCGATATCGAAAAGGACCGGCGTAACAGGAATGTTGACGGCGAGCCGACTGGCCGCAGCCGGATCGCGCATCATCTCCCCGACGACCAGTTTCAGAACCGATGCGATGTCGGTCGTCTCCTTGCCCTGAAGCCGTCCACCCTCCGCCTTCGCGAGTTGCATCAACTTTTCAGACAATTGCGAAAGCCGCCGCAGCGCCACCTCGATCTGCTGGGCCCGGGTTCGGGCCGCGGTGTCCCTGGTCTCGGCGATGAGCCGTTGCGTCTGCGCGAGCGCGGCAGCCACCGGTGTACGGAGTTCGTGCGCGGATTTGGCCGTGAAACTTCGCTCAGCTTCCAGGGCGCGTCGAAGCTTCTCCAGGAGGCCGTTCACGGCGTCGGCGATCGGTCCGATCTCGGAGGGCAGTCCCGCGGCTGGAACCGAGGACAGATCGCCGGTGCCGCGCGCTTCAATGTCGCTTCGTAGGCGCCTGACCGGGGTCATCGAAACGCGCACGACGCCCCATACGGCGAGAAGGCTGAGGGGAATGAGCAATCCCAACGGCCAAGCAAGCCCGAGGAGCGCCTGGTTCGCGACCTCGCGGCGATGTGTCAGCAGCTCCGCCACCGCGATCGTCATCGTGCCTCGCACTGCAGTGTCGAAGTAGATTCGATGGGTCGGGGTGTCGACAAACCCCATTCTGGAGAACGGAGGAAAGATCGCGTCGTCGGCGCCGTGCGAGCGCAGCAGTACGGTACCGCGCTCGTCACGGACCACATAAGTGAAGTACTCGTCGTGCTGCCTCAGCGTAGCGATACGCTGAGACGTGCCGTCTGCCTCACGGCCGAGGATCTCGAGCACCGCAAGTGGAAGAATCCGCTGAGCCGTTTCCTCGAGCGCGCTATCGAATACTTCGTTCATTTCGTGACGCAGCCTTTGGCCGGTCACGACGGCTGCAACGATCCAAAGGAGTGCGACACCGAGCCCGAGCCACAGCGAGATCTGCCACTGCAGACTACGCGGGCCTTTCATGAGGCGTTTCCCAGCCGATAGCCGAGACCTCGCACGGTCTCAATGACGGCGTGTCCGAGCTTCTTGCGAAGCCGGCTGACATGGACCTCGATGGTGTTGCTCTCGATCTCTTCGCCGAAGGAATAGAGCCGTTCCTCGAGCAGCGATTTGGACAAGACCTGCCGTGGACGCTGCAAGAAAGCCTCGAGCAGCACCCATTCCCGCGCTGTCAGGGCGATGCTCTTTCCTGCACGCGTCATCGACCGAGCGGCCAGGTCGATCTGAAGATCGCCAATTCGGATGAGCGGGTTCGGATTGCCGGCATAGCGGCGAGCGACGGCGTTCAGCCGCGCCGTAAGCTCCGAGAGATCGAAGGGCTTGATCATGTAATCGTCTGCGCCGGCGTTGAGCCCTTCGATCCGGTCGGACAATTGATCAAGCGCCGTTAGGATGATGACCGGCGTCACGTCTCCCTTGGCGCGTAGATCGCGCAGCAGTCCGATACCGCGGCCGTCCGGCAGCATGAGATCCAGGAGCAAGAGGTCATAGGCCGCGGTGCCAAGATATTCCCGTGCCGCATCCAAGCGGGTCACCCAGTCCACGGAATGGCCATCCGACACAATCTGGTCGCGTACTGCCGCCCCCAGAATCGTGTCGTCTTCGATCAGCAATATCCGCATCGGGTCATTCCGCGCACCCCGTCGACCTGTGAGGTTAGAGATAATCATAGAGGAGATTCTGACGTTGACCTGAAGCAAAAGTCGCGGCGTCTTCAGGTCAACGTCAGGAAACCGGCTCAAGAAGAAGGCAGGCAGGAGCCTTGAAGCGGGAGCAAGAGAACGTGAAGAGGACAGTGTTGATTGCCGCCATTCTGCTGGGGGCGCTGACCCCCGGCATGGCGCTGGCCGATGATGACGATTGCAGCGCGCCCATGGCGCAATGGCAGCCGCGCGAAGCGGTCGAACAAATGGCGAAAGCGCGCGGCTGGACCGTGCGCAGAATCAAGATCGACGATGGATGCTATGAGATCAGGGGACAGGACGAAGGCGGTCGCGCCATCGAGGCAAAGGTTGATCCTGCATCTCTGGCTGTGATCCGCGTGAAGCAAAAACGCGGAGAGCACGACAAGGATCATGATGAAGGTGACCGAGACCGGCGAGGCGATCAGTCGGGACCAGGACGAGCAGCCGCGCCTTCGGCGCCGCCCCCCAACGGACTTATTCAGGGCGGCACGGCCCCCAAGGTCCAAGTTCAATAGCGGTCCGGAAGCGACGAGCATCGTGGGACGCAAAAGGCTGGCCCGACCGACGGACATCGCCTGAATCGAGCGAACGCGACATCGCGTTCTAGCGCGCCCCGCGTCGTGCGGGGCGTTTGCTTTTGCAGAGAGCGCCAACCTGACGGTGACCTGAAGCAGAATCGGATCGGCCTTCAGGAGCACGTCAGCCGCGCCATTCAGTTATGGCGCGATAGAAACGCCACTGTCGGAGACAGAAATGAGATCGATGATTGCCGCCCTTGCCCTGACCACCGCGCTGACCGCCCCCGGGCTGGCCATGGCGCGACCTGTCACGTTGACCACGACGCTCAACAACTACGGCGGGAACGGCGCGTATTTGGCGCTTTACGTGACCGACGCGACCGGAGCTTACAAAGGCACGCTGTGGATGGCGGGCTCCAAGTCCAAATATTACAGCCATCTCAGCGGCTGGGAGCGCAGTTCTCGTGGAAACCTTGCCGATATCAACGGCATCACCGGCGCAAGCGTCGGAGCCGGCCGTACGCTGAAAATCACGCTCGATCTTGCGGATGCGCTCTTCGATGCGGGCTACAAGCTGCATATCGACGCCGCCGCCGAGGACATGCGCGACAGCCCGTCCGAGGTGGTCGTTCCGCTGACATCCGCGGGCGCGGGCCGGCCGCTGGCAGGGCGCACCTACATCCGCTCGTTCGCTTACGACATGTAGCCTTAGGATGGGTGTGATGCTGCGCTGGATTCATAGGGGCCTGGCCTTTGCCGTCATCCTGCCGCTGATGGTGCTTGTCCTGAGCGGAGCGGTGCTGTCGGTGATCCCGGCTTGGGAAAAAGCTGGTGCGATATCGCCAGACAGCATTAGCGTCGCCGACCTCGCCGGCCGGATCGCCCACAGATATCCTGGCGTCGAGCAGATCAAGCGACTGACCTCCGGCAAGGTCATCGCCTTCTACTCCGGAGCAGCGGGCCCGGCCGCGAGCGTGGTGGACCCTTCCAGCGGCAAGCCCGTTTCGGACTACGTGCGCTCCCCGTTCGAGCGCTGGATGACAAACCTGCACCGCTCGTTCTTTCTGAGCGATGGCGGACGCATGGCCGCAGGCGCGAGCGCATTCGCGATGCTTGTCCTGACGCTGTCAGGTCTGCAGATGACGGCCCGGCGCATGGGAGGGTGGCGGCACATTCTCGGCTGCTCCCGCGGCGGCGGCATGCAACGCCTGCATACCGATCTCGGTCGGCTGGTGGCCTTCGGGCTCGTGCTGTCGGCGATGACGGCGCTGTATCTGTCGCTCACGACGTTCGGACTGATCCCGGACGGCACGGCACAGGTGTCCGCATTTCCGAGCGTGACAAGCCGCGGCCAAGCTCTTCCGGTCGAGCAAATTCAGGCTTTGCGCGGCATCGATCTTTCCCAACTGCGTGAATTGACGTTTCCCAACCCCGCGAATCCGAACGATCTCTTCCAGCTAGCCACCGCTGCAGGCGAGGGCTACGTCGACCCGGTCGGTGGAGAGCTGCTGGGTTGGCAGGACAATTCGGTCGCCCGGCAGATCTACGAATTCATCTACATGCTGCACACCGGGCAAGGGCTCTGGTGGCTTGGATTGCTGCTCGGCGTCAGCGCCCTCGGCGTGCCGGTGCTCGGGGTAAGCGGAGCCGTGGTGTGGTCGAGCAGGAAGCACGCTCACGCTCCCATCACCGACAACGTTCCCGCCAAAGATGCCGACACCGTGATCCTGGTCGGCAGCGAGGGCGGCAGCACATGGGGCTTCGCCCGCACGCTGTATGCCGCGCTGACGGCCAACGGGCACAGGGTTCACGTCGCTCCGATGGACAGCTTGTTACGATCCTATCCGTCGACGCAGCGCATGTTCCTGCTGACGGCAACCTATGGCGACGGCGCAGCGCCGGCGACGGCCGGCGCGTTCCTCAAACGCCTCGACGCGATCACCGCGCCGCTGCCTTTTCCGGTCGCAGTCCTCGGCTTCGGTGATCGGCAATTCCCGCAATTCTGTCAATTCGCCCGCGACGTCGAAGCGGCCCTGGCGCGTAAAGGCTCGAGATCGTTGATGCCGCTGGACACGATCGACCGCCAGTCCGGGCAAGAGTTTGCGCGGTGGGGCGCGGCCCTGTCGGACGTCATGGGTGAAGACCTTGTGCTGATACATGTGCCGGAGCGGCCGCGTACTCATACGCTGACGCTCATCGAACGCGTCGATTACGGCGCGGAGGTGCAGGCGCCAACCTGCGTGCTGCGCTTCGCGCTGCCAAGAAGCGGCATGTTCGCGCGCCTCACAGGGCATGCCTGGCCGCGCTTCGCCGCAGGCGACTTGATCGCGGTTCTGCCGCCGGACTGCAACTTGCCGCGCTACTATTCGTTGGCAAGTTCGACCCGTGATGGCTTCGTCGAAATCTGCGTCCGCAAGCGTCCGGGCGGACTTTGCTCCGGTCTGCTTCACGGCCTTCAGCCGGGCGACAGGGTCGAGGCCTTCTTGAAGGCAAACCCCGCTTTCCGTCCTTCACATGGACGAAAACCGGTGATCCTGATCGGCGCCGGCACCGGCATAGGTCCGCTGGCAGGATTTGTTCGTGCCAACGGCGGGCGCCGGCCGATGCATCTCTATTTCGGCGGGCGCGATCCAGCCTCGGACTTTCTTTATGAGCGCGAAATCGATGGCTGGCTGGGTGAGAAACGACTGACGAGCTTCACCACTGCCTTCTCGCGCGTGAAGGGCGGCGGCTATGTGCAGGATCGCCTGCGCGATGACGCCGATCGCCTGCGCGGACTCGTCGCCAACGGGGCGCAGGTCATGGTCTGTGGCGGGCGCGACATGGCAGCGGACGTCATGCAGGCGGTGGCGGATGTATTGGCGCCCCTCGGTCTGACTCCTGTCGCACTCAAAGCCCAAGGGAGGTATGTTGAAGATGTCTACTGACCTGCTCCGTCATGTATTGAGCGGCGCCACCATGGGAACGCGCTGGTCGGCGCTGCTCTATGCACCGCCGTCGACCGATCTTGCCGCGCTGGAAGCCGCATTGGCTCACGCTGTCGATTGCGTCGACCATCAGATGTCCACATGGAAGCCGGACAGCGACCTGATGCGTCTCAATGCAGCGTCGCCGGGGACCTGGGAATCCTTGCCGATTGAACTCATGCGGGTTTTGGAGCGGGGAGTTGCAATCGGACGCGCCTCGGGCGGCGCCTTTGACGTCGGGCTCGGAAGTCTCGTCAATGCCTGGGGTTTCGGACCTCCCTGTTCGGCGCCAGACGCGCAAGCCCTTTGCGCGGCTCTTCGCGAGCGGTTGCCACCAACCCACACTGTTCTTGAACTGGATGTGCCGGGACGAAGGGCGCGCAAACATAGCCGCTTCGCCCTCGATCTTTCGGGCATCGCCAAGGGTTTTGCCGTGGACGAGATGATGCGTGTGGTTGAGATCTTCGGCGTCTCCAATGCGCTGGTCGGGCTTGATGGAGAGTTGAAAGCGCGGGGCGCCAAGGCAGACGGAGCCTCGTGGCGCGTAGCGGTGGAAGCGCCTGACTATGAACGGCGCGGTCCGCTCGGCGTGATCGAATTGCGTGATGCGGCGGTCGCGACGTCGGGCGACTATCGGCGCTGGGTCGATATCGGGCGAAAGCGCCTCTCTCATACGATGGACCGATCGCGCGGCGGTCCGGTAGAAAATGGAATTGCGTCAGTTTCAGTCGTTGCCGCTAGCTGCATGGACGCCGATGCCTGGGCCACTGCGCTCATGGTTCTCGGTCCGGAGCAAGGCAAGGCGCTGGCGCAGAAGCAAGGACTGGATGCACTGCTCATCCAGCGGCAAAACGAGACGTTCTTGGAGATTCCTGTCGGTCCCTTGTTCTATGAGCCTCGGGGCGCGCGGCAGGAAATGAGCCCGTAAACCGGCAGACTCTCAATCACAAGCATTCCCGCGTTCTGGTCCGTGGCGAGGGCGTCGGCCTTGGTGGCTCTCAGCAAGGAGCAGATCACACGCCGCTCAATCAGCGGGTTCTGGGTTCGCCCAGCTAACCTTCATCGGTTTCTCCAGGGATCGATGCTCGGCCGAGCTCTTCCAGGGCCTGTCGCACCGACTCGACGAGGTCCAGCGCCACCGGCGAGGGGCTGCGCTGCGGTGGGAACACCGCGGCGAATTCGAAATCGATGCGCGGCATGAATGGCCGCATCACCACGCCACGGCCGTCGAATTCGCGCGCGGTGAACGGATCGCAAATCGAGACGCCCAATCCCGACGACACCATCCCGCACATGATTTCCGACAGCGTCGTCTCGACCCGCAGCACGCGCCTGACATCCTCGCGATGGAAGATCTGATCGATCAGATGCCGGCTGGTGGAGCCTGACGAGAGCGAGATGAAGGTCTCCCCCTCGAAGTCGCGCGGCACCAAGATCGTCTTCGCGCAATGCGGATGGCCTGCGGGGAGAACGGCGACGCGCGGCAGCGCCGGCAGCTTGATGCTCGGCAGCCCGGCATGGGCGATCGGCACCTCGGCAAAGCCGACGTCGCATTGCGCGTTCAGCACCCAGTCGATCACGATCGGCGAGATCACGCCGAAGAACGCGAGGTTGAGGTTCGGCCGTTCCTGCAGGAAGTGGCCTGCGAGCCGCGGCAGATAGCCATTGGCGAGCGCGGGGAGCGCGGCAATGCGCAGCGTCCCGGTGCGCCGGCCACGGATCTCCTCAGCGGCCGCGGTGATGCGATCGAGCCCGACGAAGGAGCGCTCGACCTCCATGTAGAGCGCCGTCGCTGCCGCGGTCGGCACCAGGCCGGTGCCGCGGCGCTCGAACAACTCCATCTTGAGCAGCGCCTGCAGGTCGCGCAGCAGCCGGCTGACCGCCGGCTGGGTCACCGCCATCAGCTTGGCGGCTTCCGTCACACTGCCGCTCAGCATCATCGCCCGGAAGGCTTCGACCTGCCGCGAGTTGATCCGCGCCATACGTCCTCACATCCATAACATTCTCGTATGAATAGGGTGCCATTATTCATTGGACGATCAAAGACTCTGCTGCGATCTTTTTTGGCAGGGTGAGGGAAGGCTCGTTTTTTAGGCTCTTCAGCTCCGGGTTTCTGGGGTGCGGATGCCATCGGGCAAGCCGATCTCCCTGGGGCGGTTTTTTAATACCGTCTCGTATCCAAGATGATGGAGATCGGTCCGATGAAGCACCCTAAACTCCTGATGGCGGTCGGCGTCGCCGTCCTGGCCTCTGCCTCGCAGGTCTGGGCTCAGCAGAAGACGCTCTATGTCGCCGGCTATGGCGGCTCGTTCGAGAAGACGATCCGCGAGGAGGTGATCCCGCCGTTCGAGCAGGCCAACGGCGTCAAGGTCGAATACGTCGCTGGCAACTCCACCGACACCCTCGCCAAGCTGCAGGCGCAGAAGGGCAACCAGCAGATCGACGTCGCGATCGTCGATGACGGCCCGATGTACCAGGCGATCCAGCTCGGCTTCTGCGACAAGGTCACCGGACTGCCCGGCGATCTGCTGGAGGTCGCGCGCTTCAAGGACGACAAGGCGGTCGCCATTGGCCTCGTCGCCACCGGCCTGATGTACAACAAGAAGGTGTTTGCCGAGAAAGGCTGGGCCGCGCCGACCTCGTGGAACGATCTCAAGGATCCGAAATACAAGCAGCTGCTCGTCATTCCGCCGATCAACAACACCTACGGCCTCAACGTGCTCCTGATGCTGGCGAAGATGAACGGCGGCAGCGAGAGCAATGTCGATGCCGGTTTCAAGATCTTCAAGAATGACATCAATCCCAACGTGCTGGCCTACGAGCCGTCGCCCGGCAAGATGACCGAGCTGTTCCAATCGGGGCAGGCGGTCATCGCGGTGTGGGGCAGCGGTCGCGTGCAGAGCTTTGCCAACACCGGCTTCCCGGTCGATTTCGTCTATCCGAAAGAAGGGGCCGTGAGCCTGCTGACGACGGCGTGTCCGATCGCCAAGCTGTCGGTCTCGCCGCTGGCCTCGAGCTTCATCAAGCTGCTGCTCGATCCGAAGATCCAGCTCACGATGCTGAAGGAATATGGCTATGGCCCGGTCGTGAAGTCCGTCGTGGTCCCCGAGGGCGTGGGCGCGATGGCGCCGATCGGCGAACGCGCCGCCAAGGTCTATGCGCCCGATTGGACCGTGGTCAACGAAAAGCGCGAGGAATGGACCAAGCGCTGGAATCGCGAGGTCGAACGCTGACTGGTCGTTTGTTGCGAGCCTCTCGTTGACGACGGTGTTCTCCCTTCCCCGCAGGGGGGAAGGGAAGTGCACCGTGCGCGGGGCGCCAGTATTCCTCGCCCATCTGGATCCAAAGCATGTCCTTCCTCGAGATCGATCGCGTCGGCAAATCTTTCGGCCCCAACGCGGCCGTCGAAGAGTTCAGCCTCGGCGTCGCCAAGGGCGAGTTCATCTCGTTCCTCGGCCCCTCGGGCTGCGGCAAGACCACCACGTTGCAGATGATCGCGGGCTTCCTCGATCCCTCACACGGCGCGATCCGCCTCGAGGGCAGGGACCTCGTCGCAGTGCCACCGGCGAAGCGCGGCCTCGGCATCGTGTTCCAGAGCTACGCGCTGTTTCCTCACATGACCGCGGCCGAGAACGTCGCGTTCGGCCTGGAGATGCGCAAAGTCGCGCGCAAGGAACGCGAGGAGCGCGTGCGATCGGCGCTCGCGCTGGTCGGCCTCGCCGGCTATGAGGACCGTCATCCCCGCCGCATGTCCGGCGGCCAGCAGCAGCGCGTTGCGCTCGCGCGCGCGCTGGTGATCCGGCCGAGCCTGCTGCTGCTCGATGAGCCCCTGTCCAACCTCGATGCGCGCCTGCGCGAGGACATGCAGATCGAGCTGCGCCAGATCCAGCGCGATCTCGGCACCACGACCATCCTCGTCACCCATGACCAGATCGAGGCGATGTCGCTGTCCGACCGCATCGTCGTGATGAGCAAGGGCAGGATCGAGCAGATCGGCACGCCGCAGCAGGTCTACGAGCAGCCGGCTTCCGCCTTCGTCGCGCAGTTTCTCGGCAAGACCAACGAGTTTGCTGCGACCGTGGACCACACCGGGGGGCAGGCCAGACTGGTCGCGGGATCGTGGAGTGCGCCGGCGCCGGCCGGCGTGGCCGGCGCCGTAGCCGTCAGCGTCCGGCCCGAGCGCATCAACTTCGGCGACGCCGGGCTTGCAGGGCGCATCACGAGCCGCATCTTCCAGGGCAATCACTGGCTGTTCCAATGCGACACCGAATGCGGGCCCGCCATCGTGATCCGGCAGAATGACGGCCAGCCGCAGCCGGAGCAGGGCGCAGCGGTGCATCTCGTCTGGCAGGTCTCGGACATGAGCCTGCGCGCTGCGAAGGCTGCAGCATGAGCGCGACCGTCGCGTCCAACTCGTCGGAGACGCGCGCCGGCCTTTCGCTGGCGCTGCCGGCCTTGATGCTGTTCCTGGGCGTCGTCGTGATCCCGTTGGCGATGACCGTGATGCTGTCGTTCCACGATTGGGGCCAGTACAAGGGCATCGAGCCGGTCTTCATCCTGAAGAACTGGCGCGAGATCGTGGACGATCCCTACTACGCGGAGATGTTCTGGCGCACCTTCCGCGTCGCGGTGCTGGCGACCTTGATCACGGCGGTGTTCGGCGTACCGGAGGCCTATATCCTCAACCGCATGCAGGGGCCGTGGAAGGGTCTCTTCCTGCTGGTGATCATCGGCCCGCTGCTGATCTCGGTCGTTGCGCGCACCCTCGGCTGGGCGCTCCTGTTCGGCGGTAACAACGGGCTCGCCAACAAGCTCCTGATGACATCAGGCCTGATCGAGTCACCAATCAGGTTCATGTTCACCGAGACCGGCATGGTGATCGCGCTGGCGCATGCGATGATGCCGTTCATGGTGCTCGCGGTGTGGACCGCGCTGCAGCGGCTCGATCCGCAGGTCGAGAATGCGGCGCTGTCGCTGGGGGCAAGCTCGCTGACGGTGGTCCGCCGCATCGTGCTGCCGCAGATCATGCCGGGCGTGCTGTCGGGCGCCATCATCGTATTCTCGCTGTCCGCCAGCGCGTTCGCGACGCCGGCGATCATCGGCGGCCGCAGGCTCAAGGTCGCGGCGACGCTCGCCTATGACGAATTCCTCAATACGTTGAACTGGCCGCTCGGCGCCGCGGTCGCCGTGCTGCTGCTGATCGCGCTCGTCCTGATCGTCGTCGGCTCCAACGCGCTGATCGAGCGCCGCTATCAGGAGGTGTTCCGATGAGCCGGAACGGCCCTCTGGCGCTGATCTTCCATGCCGTGTTCGTCGTCTTCATGGTGGCGCCGATCGTCGTCGTGTGCTGGGTTGCGTTCACGCCCGAAGGTTTTCTGTCGATCCCGATCACCAGCTTCTCGCTGCGCTGGTTCAGGGCGCTCGCCGACTATCCGGAATTCGTCCACGCCTTCGGCGTGAGCCTGTGGCTCGGCGCGCTGTCCTCGTGCGTGGCGCTCTTGTTCGCGGTGCCGGCGGCGCTGGCGATCAGCCGCTATCGCTTCCGCGGCCGTGGCGCGCTGTCGGCGCTGTTCCTGTCGCCCTTGATGATCCCGCACGTCGTGCTCGGCATCGCCTTCCTGCGCTTCTTCACGTCGGTCGGCATCGGCGGCACCTTCGTGGCGCTGGTGATCGCCCATGTCGTCGTGGTGTTTCCGTTCGCGCTGCGGCTGACGCTTGCGGCCGCGACCGGCATGGACCGGTCGATCGAGATGGCCGCGGTCTCGCTCGGTGCCGACGGCTGGACCATGTTTCGCCGCGTCACCTTGCCCGCGATCCTGCCTGGCATCGTGAGCGGCTGGATGCTCGCCTTCATCCAGTCGTTCGACGATCTGACCATGACCGTGTTCCTGGCGACGCCCGGCACCGAGACCTTGCCGGTGCGCATGTTCCTCTACATCCAGGACAACATCGATCCGCTGGTGACGTCGGTGTCGGCCAGCGTCATCGCCATCACCATGACCGTCCTGATCGTGCTCGATCGCGTCTATGGCCTCGACCGCGTGCTCACTGCCAAAGGCGGCGACGCAGGACGATAGGAGATACTACGATGAGAGACTATGACGTCGCCGTCGTCGGCGGCGGCCTGCTCGGCTCTGCGATTGCCTGGGGGCTCGGCCGGCTCGGTCAGCGCGTCGCCGTGCTCGACGAGGGCGACATCGCCAAGCGTGCCTCGCGCGCCAACTTCGCGCTGGTGTGGGTGCAGAGCAAGGGCCTGGGCATGCCGGCCTACACCGGCTGGACGGTGCGCGGCTCCAAGGCGTGGCCGAAGCTCGCCGAGGAGCTGAAGGCGCAGACCGGTCTCGACGTGGTGCTGCAGCAGAACGGCGGCTTTCATCTCACCCTCGGCGAGGCCGAGTACGAGCAGCGCACCCAGCTCGTCGCGCGCATGCACAACCAGGTCGGCGCCGCCGACTATCAGATGGAGATGCTGCCGGCGTCCGAGGTGAAGAAGATGCTGCCGCTGATCGGCCCGGAGGTCTCGGGCGGCAGCTTCTGCCCTTATGACGGTCACGTGAATTCGCTGCGCACCTTCCGCGCCCTGCACGCCGGCATGAAGCAGTTCGGCGTCGACTATCTGCCGGAGCGTGCGGTCGGTGCGATCGCGCTGGACGGCAGTGAGTTCAGGCTGACGACGGCGCAAGGCGAGATCCGCGCGGCGAAGGTCGTGCTCGCGGCAGGAAATGCCAACCAGACCCTGGCGCCGATGGTCGGGCTGTCGGCGCCGATGGGGCCGACGCGCGGCCAGATCGTCGTGACCGAGCGCACGATGCCGTTCTTGCCGCATCCGTTGACCACGATCCGCCAGACAGACGAGGGCACGGTGATGATCGGCGACAGCAAGGAGGACGAGCTCGACGACCGCGTGCAGAACTTTTCCGTCAACGCGGTCATGGCCGATCGCGCCCAGCGCACCTTCCCGCATCTGGCGCGGCTCAACGTCGTCAGGAGCTGGACCGGCATCCGCGTGATGCCGAAGGACGGCTTTCCGATCTACGAGCAGTCGGAGAGCCACCCGGGCGCCTTCGTCGCCTGCTGCCATTCCGGCGTGACGCTCGCGGCGAACCACGCTTTCGACATCGCGCGCATGGTCAAGGACGGCGCGCTCGAGCCGGAGCTGGTCGGTGCATTCACAGCCAGCCGCTTCGACAGCAAAGCGGGAGCGGGCGGCAGTGGCTACTACTGAGGGATGACGGCGCAAGGCGCCATGGAGACGATGATGTTCAAACGAACTGAGGGTGATGCGAGGGGATCGGTGACGATCCATGTCGGGGGCCAGCCGATTGCCGCGCGCGAGGGTGACTCCGTGTCGGCGGCGCTGCTCGCCTCCGGCCTCGACGTCCGGCGCGCCACCGCGGTCAGCGGCGCAAGGCGCCTGCCTTATTGCATGATGGGCGTGTGCTTCGACTGCCTCGTCACCATCGATGGAGTCGGTAACCGGCAAGGCTGTCTCGTGCCTGTCGCCGAGGGCATGCAGATCGAAGTCCAGAAGGGCAAGCGGGAGATCGGCAAATGAGCGCCGCGCCGAAGCATGATGAATATGACGCCGTGGTGATCGGCGCCGGTCCTGCGGGCCTCGCTGCTGCAGAGATGACGGCTGGCGCCGCTCTGTCGACGCTGCTGCTCGACGAGAACGCCGGCCCCGGCGGCCAGGTCTGGCGTGCGATCGATGCGACGCCTCTGAAGAGCGAAGCGCTGCTCGGCGCGGACTATTGGTCCGGCAAGCAGCTCGTGAAAGCCGCGCGCGACAGCGGTGCGGAGATCATTCATCGCGCCACGGTGTGGAGCCTCGACCGCAATCTCGAGATCGGCGTCTCGGTGGCCGGCGGCTCGGCCTTCATCAAGGCCAAGCGGGTCATCATCGCGACCGGAGCGCAGGAGCGTCCGTTCCCGATTCCCGGCTGGACCCTGCCCGGCGTGATGACCGCGGGCGCGGCGCAGACGATGTTGAAATCCTCCGGCCTCGTGCCTGACGGCCCGACGATTTTGGCCGGGCAGGGGCCGCTGCTGTGGCTGCTCGCGGCGCAGATCCTGCGCCTCGGCGGCCGCATCGATCGCATTCTCGACACCACCCAGCGCGCCAACTACATCGCGGCGCTGCCTCATGCCCTCGCGTTCCTGACCTCGCCCTATTTCGGCAAGGGGCTCGCGATGATGCGCGAGGTGCGCGCGAAGGTGCGCGTCACCAGCGGCGTGACCGAACTCGTGGCAGAGGGCGAGGGCAAGCTCTCGGCGGTCAGCTACGCCACAGCGGGCGGCAAGCGCGAGACACTGGCGGCCGAGTTGCTGCTGCTGCATCAGGGCGTGGTCCCCAATGTGAATCTCGCGATGGCCGCCGGTGTCGAGCATCGCTGGAACGAGCTGCAGCTGTGCTGGACTCCGGTGCTGGATGCCCTTGGTAACAGCTCCATTCCCGGCATCGCCATTGCCGGCGATGGCGCCGGCATTGGCGGTGCGCAGGCGGCCGTGGTGCGCGGCCGGCGGGCGGCCGGGGATGCGATCAAGGCGCTTCGCCCGCGCGCAAAGGTCACCGATAGGTCTGCGGAGCTGGCCCGCGCCGAGCGCGGCAGGACCTTCCTCGACGTTCTGTTCCAGCCGGCAAAGCAGTTCCGTATCCCGCAGGGCGACACCATCGTATGCCGCTGCGAGGAGATCACCGCCAAGGACGTGCTCGACTCCGTCGCGATCGGCGCCACCGGGCCGAACCAGCTCAAGGCCTATCGCCGCACCGGCATGGGGCCGTGCCAGGGGCGGCTGTGTGGCCTCACCGTCACCGAGCTGATGGCCGAGGCGCGCGGCAAGACCCCGCAGGAGATTGGCTACTACCGGCTGCGCGCGCCGGTGAAGCCGATCATGCTGTCGGAGCTCGCAGGCCTGCCGAAGACCGAAGAGGCCACCAAGGCCGTGGTGCGCGGATGACGGTGAAGACGGATGCCATCATCGTGGGTGGTGGCATTCACGGCTGCTCCACCGCGCTGCATCTGTGCTTGGCAGGGCTCAAGCCCGTGCTGATCGAGAAGGACTATGCCGGCCGCCACGCCTCCGGTGTCAACGCCGGCGGCGTGCGCCAGCTCGCGCGCGACGTCGCGGAGATTCCGCTGTCGATCCGCTCGATGGGCATCTGGGAGAACATCAGCGACCTGGTCGATGATGATTGCGGCTTCGAAAGCTTCGGCCAGGTGCTGGTCGCCGAGAACGACGCGGAGCTCGACGCCTGTCGCGCCCGCGTCGCCGATCTCAACGCGCGCGGCTTCGGCCACGAGGAGCTGATCGACGGCACGGAACTGCGTCGCCTCGTGCCGGCGGTGGCGGAGAGCTGTCCGGGCGGCGTGGTGTCGCGGCGCGACGGCGCGGCGCAGCCCGCGCGCACCACGACGGCGTTCCGCCGCAAGGCGGAGCAGCTCGGCGCGCTCATTCGCGAGGGCGTGGCCGCGACGAACATCCGCAAGGACGGCAAGCTTTGGCATGTCGACGTCGGCTCCGAGAGCTTTGCCGCTCCGGTGCTGGTCAATGCCGCCGGCGCCTGGGCCGGCCGCATTGCGGAACAGTGCGGCGAGCCGGTGCCGGTCGAGACCATCGCGCCGATGCTGATGATCACGTCGCCCGTCGCGCACTTCATCGATCCCGTCGTCATCCTGCGCGGCCGCAAGCTGTCGTTCAAGCAGTTCCCCAACGGCACGGTGCTGATCGGCGGGGGCCATCTTGCAACGCCCGACCAGGACCGCAACGAGACCGTGCTCGACTGGCGCAAGCTGTCGGAGAGCGCGCGCACCGTCGCGGAGCTGTTCGCGGTGATGCGCCGCGCGACCATCGTGCGCGCCTGGGCCGGCATCGAGGCGCGCATGCGCGACGACATTCCGGTGTTCGGGCCGAGCGCCGTTCACGACGGGCTGTATCACCAGTTCGGCTTCTCGGCGCACGGCTTCCAGCTCGGCCCCGGCGCCGGCGCGGTGATGGCCGAGCTCATCGCGCACGGCGGCACCCAGACGCGCATCGGCGATCTCAGCATCGCGCGCTTTCAGAACTCCATCCCTTCACCATCCACATGAGGACATGATGACCATCACCCGCAAGATCCGCTCCGCCATCCACCACCGCATCGTCGAGGCCAACGGCTTCGTCTTCATCGGCGGCACCATCGCCGACGATACCTCGGCCTCGATGGGCGAGCAGACCCGCAACATCCTCGGCAAGATCGACGGCTTCCTGAAGGAAGCTGGCACCGACAGGTCGCGCGTCGTCTCCGGCCAGATCTTCGTCACCGACCTGTCGAAGAAGAAGGAGATGGATGCGGCCTGGACTGCGTTCTTCGGCGACGACCTGCCGGTTCGCGCCACGGTCGGCGTCTCCGATCTCGGCGGCGGCGCGCTGATCGAGATCGTGGTCGCGGCCGTCAAGGGTTGAGCATCGCGCCGCATCGAGCGGTCAATCGATCACGCGCGGGGCTCGCTCCGCGCGTGATTTGCTTTTCGGTCCAATTCGATCGAACATGAGCCTGTCCGTCCACCGCACGCGCCGAAAGCCGACATCATGAATGAAGAGCGTAGCCTGCCGCGTCCATCTGCTGGCCTGAAGGCAGTGTTCGCTCACATCGAGAATCAAAAGCAGGATTTCCTGGCCCGCGTGATGGACTATGTCCGGCATCCCTCGATCAGCGCTCATAACATCGGCATCACCGAGGTCGCCGCGCTGCTGGTCGCCATGCTGCAGGAGATGGGCCTCGACGCCGAGACGATCGCGACCGCCGGGCATCCGATGGTGCTCGGACGCTGGCAGAAGAAGCCGGGCGCACCTACCGTGCTGCTCTACGGGCACTACGACGTGCAGCCGCCGGATCCGTTGGAGCTGTGGCTGAGTCCGCCGTTCGAGCCGACCATCCGCGATGGCCGCATCTATGCCCGCGGCATCGGCGACAACAAGGGGCAACATTTCGCGCAGCTCATGGCGATCGAATCCCATCTCCGAGTGCATGGCGAGCTGCCCTGCAACGTGATCTTTCTGCTCGAAGGCGAGGAGGAGATCGGCAGCCCGCGCATCGCCGATTTCGTCGCTGAGCATCGCGACGAGCTGAAAGCCGATTTCGTCGTCACCGCGGACGGGCCGATGCACCCCTCGGGGCGGCCGACCATGACCTATGGCGTGCGCGGCATGTGCTCGTTCGAGCTGCGCGCGAAGCACGCCAGCCGCGACGTGCATTCTGGCAACCTCGGCGGCATCGTGCCGAATCCGATCTGGACGTTGGTCCACCTGCTCGGGACGATGAAGAATGCCGCGGGCGAGATCACCATCGAGGGGCTGCATGATGCGATCGTGCCGCCGAGCGAGCTGGACATTGCTGCCGTGAAGCGCCTGCCGCTGGACCTCGATGCCGCCAAGGCGAGCCTCGGTCTCAGCCATCTCGATGCGCCGCCCGACCGCGGCTACTACGAACGTCTGATGTTCCATCCGACGCTGACCATCAACGGCTTGCACGGCGGTTATGGCGGACCGGGCAGCAAGACCGTGCTGCCCTGCGAGGCCTTCGCCAAATGCGACATCCGCCTGGTCGAGGCGATGACGCCGGACGACGTGTTGGCGAAGGTGGAGGCGCATGTGAAGCGCCATGCGCCGGAGGTGGAGTTCATCCGGCGCGGCGGCATGCTGCCGTCGCGCGTGCCACTTGATTCGCCGTTCGCCGCGATCATCCGCGACGCGATTGCGCTTGCGCAGGGCGTGACGCCGCTCGAATTCCCGTGCACCGGCGGCAGTCTGCCGGACTACGTCTTCACCAAGATCCTCGGCATTCCCGCCTTCGTCGTTCCCTATGCGAATGCCGACGAGGCCAATCACGCGCCCAACGAGAACATGACGATCGACTGCTTCTACAATGGCATCCGCACCGGTGCGGCACTGCTCGACCGCGTCGGCGCGCGCGTGCGCTGATGCCGGCGGAACGGCCATCACGATTCCGCGTGCAGTGCGGGAGGCGTCATCGAGCAGCCACGAACGGATGGCAAGCACACGGTCGTCCGCCGCCTTGCGGGTGAATCGGCCGCACGCGGCGAGATCGCGCATGGATTAACGCAGTTGATATCGCCTAGTCTCGGAAGGGATTAGTAATCGCCGCTTCAGGGCTCGGAGCTGCCACATGCACGACCCCGTTGACCAGCCGAGTGATTCGGCAAGTTCCGCTTTCCCTTGCGCGCGCGATCAGCGCAGCGCTCCGGAACACCCCGCCGCGGTTCCTGTGATCCAGCTCGACCACGCGCCAGCAATCGAGCCTGCGCCCAATGTCGATGAGGCTGCACAAAGCCCTGGCGCTCTCGGTCGGAAACGAACCGATGACGCGCATCTTGTCACACCAACCATGTGGCGCTGAGAAGGTCCCGCTCTTGGCGGCGATCGAACATGCGATGTTCGGCGACGAGTTCCTGAAGAACACCTTCGCCAACAACATTCGAGACTTTTGAGATCGCCACCTACAAGTCGCGGCTCGCATTGTGCCGTGCCGCCGGTGTCGAGGAGGGTTCGCGCGCCCCGCGAGCAGTCGTTGCAGGAGGAGGACCGATGGCAGGGTGGGTCGACTCCAATGCCGAGAAGGTCACGGAATTTGTTGGGTATGAGGAGCGTCAGGCGGCGTAACCTGGCGGTATCTCGGTCGGGATATGGAACCCGTCAGCGCGATGACAACCTCCGGTATCATCCGGATACCCACGACTCTCCTGATCTAGTAAGTAAAAACTAGCCCTTCTTGGGGCGTTTCCTCCCTGGACTTGGGCCGCCTGCACTTCGTGTGTCGGCGGCCTCTTTCTTTCAGGGGGGTGGGGTGGTGCTCTGGCCCCCGCAATCGGCCCCATGGGCGTTCGGTCCAGTCGCGCTCCTCCAAGCCGGTGATATCTCCGCGACAGTGTGAGATCGAGATCGCCCCACGCCGCGTCGCCGACCGGGCGCGTGCGACCGGAGCCTCAGCGCCGCGCGTGCTGCCAGCGCAGCAGCCGGCTCTCGGCCGCGCCCATCGCGAGCGCGGTCGTGTAGCCGATGATTCCGAGCAGCATCACGCCGGCAAACAGATCCGCCGAGCGGAACGAGCGCGCCGACAGCAGCACCCATTGGCCGAGGCCGTCGAGACCGGCGAGCATCTCGCAGACGACGGCGAGGATCAGCGCGACCGTGAGGCTCAGCCGCATGCCGGCGAGGATGTCGGGTGCCGCCGATGGCAGCGCGATCTTGAAGATCACGGCGAGCCGCGACATGTGCAGCACCCGCGCGACTTCGTAGAGTCGTGGTTCGACCGCGGCGAAGCCGTGGATCGTCCCGAGCAGCAGCGGCCACAGCGAGCCGAACGCGATCACGAACAGCGCCATGCCCTGGCTCAGTCCAAGAACGGCGATGGCGACAGGAATGATCGCTGAGACCGGCAGCGGCCGCAGCAGCTCCAGGGTCGGTGCGACGTAGATGCGCATCGCCTTCGAGGAGCCGATCATGGCGCCGAGCGCGATGCCGGCGGCGGAGGCGAGCAGCCAGCCATAGGCCATATGCGTGAGGGTGCCCGTGAGCTTGGTCAGGAGATCGCCGCTCGTGAAGCCGCGCAGCAGCGCCGCCCAGGCGCGGTCGGGGCTGGGAAGAAACACCGGTGATATCAGCCGCTGATCGGCGGCGCACTGCCACAGCACGATGATGCCGGCGGCGACGGCGAAGCTGGCGAGGCGCCAGGCGGCGACCGACCACTTCATGCGGGGTCTCCCATCGCGGCCGCGCGCTCGAACAAGCTTTGTTGTGCAGCCATCAGCGCGGTATTGAGCGCAAACCCGGTCACGCCGATCCATACCAGATAGGCCAGCATCAGATCGGGCCGCAACGCCTGCTGCGCGGTCATGATGGCGGCGCCGAGGCCGAGCGGGTTGATCGCGATCTCCACCGTGACCGCGACGATCAGCGCGATGCCGGCGGCGAGCCGGAACGCCAGAAAGATGCGGGGCAGGGCGGCGGGGATGACGATCTTCCTGATGCGATCGCGCTGCGTCAGCCGCAGCACGCGCGCCACCTCGATCAGCCGCGGCTCGATGCCGCCCACCGCGGCACGCGTCACGATCAGCACCGGCCAGACGCAGGCAAAGGCGACGATCGCGATCTCCATGCGATAGCCGAAGCCGAGCGCGATCAGCGCGATCGGCAGCAGCGCCACTGAAGGAATGGGCCTGATCGCCTCGATCGTGACCTCCATCAGCCGGTTGAAGATAGGCGACAGGCCGAGCGCGATGCCCAGCACGAGGCCGATGGTGCCGCCGAGCGCGAGGCCGGCGAACACCGAGGCGAGCGTGTCGCGCGTCGCCGCCAGCAGCGAGCCGTCGGTCAGCGCGCCCAGCAAGGCGAGCGCGATCGCGCTCGGCGGCGCCAGCGAGTCGCTCTGCACGCCGGCGAGCCGCATCCAGGCTTCGAACACGAGCAGTGCCGCGAACGGCAGCAGCGCGGGCTTGATGCGATCCGGCATCGTCATTCGCTCGCCTTGATGAAGTCGAACAACTCGCGCCGCAGCCGCAGGAACTCCGGATGCTCGCGCGTCGCCAACTGGTCGCGCGGCCGCGGCAGGCCGATCTTCAATTCCAGGCCGACGCGGCCGGGATGCGGCAGCAGGCCGACCACGCGGTCGCCGAGATAGATCGCCTCCTCGAGATCATGCGTGACGAACACGACGGTGGCGCCGGTCGCCGCCACCAGCGCCAGCATCTCGTCCTGCAGTCCCTGGCGCGTCATCGCGTCCAGCGCGCCGAACGGCTCATCCATCAGCAGCACCTTCGGATCCTGCGCGAGGCAGCGCGCGATCTGCAGCCGCTGCTGCATGCCGCCCGACATCTCGGTCGGATATTTGGCCGCATGGCCGGCGAGCCCGACCTTGGCGAGCAACTCGGCGATGCGCGCCTCGCGCTGTGCGGAGGGCATTCCGATCGTCTCCAAGGCCAGCGAGATGTTGCCGGCGGCGGTGCGCCACGGCAGCAGCGCCTTGCCATAGTCCTGGAACACGACGGCGATCTCGCGCCGCGGCGCGCGCATCGCCTCGCCCTCGAAGCGCACGCTGCCGCCGGTCGGCTGGTACAGCCCGGCCGCCAGCCGCAGCGCCGTGGTCTTGCCGCAGCCGGAGGCGCCGACCACGCACAGGATCTCGCCAGATGCGACCTCCAGGCTGATCGTGTCGATGATCGTCTTGCCGCCGAGCACCAGCGCGACATCGTCGAAGGCGATCTGCGCGCGCGCAGGCGAGGGAGATGATTGCACCAATGCGAGGGCAGGCTCTGCCATCTCAGGCTCCCTTCGGATGCGGATAGACGATATCGACGGTCGAGCACAGATGTGCCTCAAGCCGCGCTTGGGCCGCGGCGGCATTGCGCGCGAGCACGAGGTCGGCGAGCGTCTCGTGCTCCTTGATGAATCCGCTGCCATCCTCGAAGCTGCGCATCATCACGCGGCGGTAGCGATAGGCCTGGTCGTAGAGATCCGAATGAGCGGCAAGCAGGCGCCGTGATCCGCAGGCCGCCAGCAGCGCGGTGTGAAACGCCTTGTGCAAGCGATCGAACTCCGGCGCGCCTTCGCGGAACTCGCTCTGCATGCGCTGGATGTAGCGGCGCATCTGATGGAGCGCGGCGATGATGCCGGCCTCCCATTGGTCGTCGCCGCTCTGCATCGCCAGCCGCAGCGCCTCTTTCTCTACGACAGTGCGCATGCGCGTGATGTCGACGAGATCGTCGCGGCTGACCTCGGCGACGCGAAAACCGCGCTGGCCGATGCCGACGATCAGGCCGCGCGACACCAGCCGCGACAGCCCCTCGCGCAGCGGCGTCGGCCCGATCTCGTAGCGCTTGGCAAGCTCGACGATCCCCAGACGCGAGCCGGGGGCCAGAATGCCGGCGACGATGTCGCGCTCGATCAGGGCGGCGGCGCGCTCGCTGAGCGTGTCGCCGCTCGTCGGCTCAGTCTGCAGGATCGGGTTCGTTGCCGTCATCAGTTGAGGATCAATGTCTTGAGATCGAGCTTGCTCTGCAACATCTTCTGCGCCGACATCACGTCGATCCACCACGCCAGCTGCTCGGGCTTCAGCACCGGCTCGGCGTAGTTCGGCGCCGTCAGCTTGACCAACTCCAGCGGCTGCTTGGTGAATTTGGCGATGGCGGCCGAGGCCTTCTCACGATCATTGTTCACGATTGGGGCGGCCTCCGCGATGGCGGCGCGGAATTTCTTCACCGTCTCCGGGTTCTTCTCGGCCCATTCGCGCGAGGCCGCATAGAAGATGATCGGCTCGGTGCGGGCGAGTTCGGCGGCGTAGCGCGCGCCGACCGTGCCGAGGCTGGCATTGGTCATGCGCGTCACGAACGGTTCGGCCGTCAGCACCGCATCGACGCCGCCCGACTTGATGGTGTCGGCCATAGTCGGAAACGTCACCTCGACGAAGTTGACGCTTCGTGGATCGACGCCCTTCTCGACCAGCCATTTCACGAACAGCACGTGCAGGAAGGCGCCGATGCCGGGGGCGCCGACCTTCTTGCCCTTGAAGTCCTGCGGCCCAGTGATGGTGATGCCGTTGCGCACGAAGGCGGCGACCGCATCGTTCGAGGTCTTGTTCATGATCGAGGCGCCGGAGACCGCGACGAGGTCGAGCCCACCGTCGGCGGCCTGGAGGAACACGGTCGATGTCGGCCCGCCGATCTGGATCGAGTTGGAGAGGATGGCGGCGGGGATGTTCGAGTTGATCCCGATCAGCACCATCTCTGCGTCGAGCCCGTGCTTCTTGAAGAGACCCTCATCGACCGCGACCATCGCCGAGGCGCAGTCCGAGGTGGCGGTGCAGCCGATCTGGATCTTCTCCGCGCGTGTCGCAGATGTGAGCACAAGCGTGGCCAGCACCGATCCGAGCGCAGCACTGATGATCCGATGACGCATCCTTGACTCCTCCCCGGGCGCCCGTCTCTCGGACGCCTCTTGTTTATCGATATTTTATATGTTTGTATATTTTTAGACAGAACACAAGGGGAGGCCAGCGTGAAACTTGCGACATTTCGGGCGGAAGGCGGGGAGCGGATCGGCGTCGTCCATGGCGGCGATTCCAAGCTTTTCGACCTCACCGCGGCCGCCGATCGTGCTGGCAAGAGCAATCCGGCGTTCGGCTCGATGCTGTCGTTGATCGATGCCGGCGAAGCCGCGCTCGACGCAGCACGCGCGCTGGTCGAGCGCCATGGCAGCGACGAAAGCCTCTCGCGCGACGTCGGCGGCACCGAGCTGCTGGCCCCGGTGCCGGAGCCGCGGCAGATGCGCGACGGCATGTCGTTTCCGCTGCACATCCTGCAGGCGCCGCGCGGCCAGCGAAAGCTCGCGGCGCGGCAGCGCGGCGACGCGCAGGAGCTCGCGCGCATCGATGCCGAGCCGCTCGGCGAATTGCCCGAGGTCTATCGCAAGGTCCCGATCTTCTACATCACCAACCGCTTCAGCGTGCGTGGCCCGAACACGACGGTGAAATGGCCGCGCTACAGCAAGGTGATGGACTATGAGCTGGAGTTCGGCATCATCACCAGGGGCAAAGGCAAGGATATTCCGGCCGCGAAGGCGCGCGATCACATCTTCGGCTTCACGATCTTCAACGACTTCTCCGCGCGCGACACGCAGCGCATCGAGATGGACGGCCGGCTCGGCCCCTCCAAAGGCAAGAGCTTTGACGGCGGCAACGTGATGGGGCCGTGGATCGTGACCCCCGACGAGATCGGCGATCCCTATCGCCTGAAGATGGAGGCGCGGGTCAACGGCGAGGTCCGCTCGCGTGGCGTCAGCGAGGGCATGCTATTTTCGTTCGAGGAGCTGATCGCCTATATCAGCAAGGACGAGACCCTGATGCCCGGCGAGTTCATCGGCTCGGGCACCGTCGGCAACGGCTGCGGTCTCGAGCTCGGCTGGTATCTCGAACATGGCGACGTGATCGAGCTCGAGGTCGAGAAGATCGGCATCCTGAAGAACAAGGTCGAGCGGCAGGACGTCTGATCCTGCTGCCGACGACAACAACCAATAACGACAAAGCGAGAGGACCGCCCATGGCCCGCAGACTGATCGACATCTCCGTGCCCTTGCAGAACGACGTGCCCGCCGATCCGCCCGGCAATCATCCGACCATCACCTATATCGACCATCAGCAGGGCCTGCCGCGCATGCTGCAGTTCTTCGACGGGCTGAAAGCCGAGGATCTGCCGGACGGGCAGGGCTGGGCGGTCGAGCAGGTGAATCTTTCGACCCACAACGGCACGCATCTCGATGCGCCCTGGCATTTTCATCCGACGATGAATCGCGGCGAGCGCGCCTGGACCATCGACGAGGTGCCGCTGGAGTGGTGTTTGCAGCCGGGCGTGAAGCTCGACTTCCGTCGTTTCCCGGACGGCTATGTGGTGACCGCGAGGGATGTCGAGGATGAGCTCAAGCGCATCGGCCACACGCTGTCGCCGCTCGAGATCGTCGTGGTCAATACCTCGGCCGGCGCGCGCTTCGGCCAGGCCAACTACGTCAATTCGGGCTGCGGCATGGGCTATGAGGCGACGATGTATCTGCTCGAGCGCGGCGTGCGCCTGACCGGCACCGACGGCTGGAGCTGGGACGCGCCGTTCGTGTTCACCGCGCAGAGATACGCCGAGACCCACGATGCCGCGCTGATCTGGGAAGGCCACAAGGCCGGACGCCACATCGGCTATTGCCATCTTGAGAAGCTGCACAATCTGGAGCAACTGCCGTCGACGGGGTTCATGGTGTCGTGTTTCCCGGTCAAGATCGAGCGCGCCTCGGCCGGATGGACGCGGGCGGTGGCGATCATCGAGGGGTGAGGCGGCTAATCTCCGATTGAAGTCACGACATGGGTTCTGGCGCGTTTGATCTTCGCGTCATTCCGCGCCAGCGCGACGAGCCCGGAATCCATCGAGCCGCGCGACGTGCTGAAGGATGGATTCCGGGTTCGCGCTGCGCGCGCCCCGGAATGACCGAGGAGAGGGCTCGGCAAAGCCAGAGAGGGAGCTCGTTGCGCGTCGTGGTGACAGTTGCGAGCCGACCTTAACTACAAAATCAGGCCGCTCTCTCTCATCTCGCTTTAGCAACTACACGCCAGCATGACCTCGTTCCGCCGCAGCATCGGCAGGGTCCAGGGCGGATTGTAGAACGCGAGCAGCGGCGATCCGGTGACGGTCAGCCCCTTGCGCTGCGCGTAGTCGCGCAGTTGGCGAGTCTTGTCAGCGATGATGCCGTCGGAGGTGGAGCCCGAAAAGGTGATCGCGACCATGCGCTGCGCAGACTGGGCCGTCAGCTTGATCCGGGCATCGGCCGGCGGCGGCAGAGTGTCGAGCGACCAGTTCGAGGGCATCACGAAGCTGATGCTCCAGCGGTCGCTGGCGACGCCATCGGCGGGCGCGATGGTGGCGCTGGCCTGCTGCTGCACCGGTGCCGTCATCGCGATCTTGGCTTTCGCACGGTTGGCGCCGAAAATGTAGCCGGCGATGATGCGAAAGCCTTCCTCGATCGCCGGCTTGCGCGCGCCCTGCACCTCGGCCTGCGCGATGATCATCGGTGCATAGGCGCGGATTTCGAAGTCGCCATCGCGCGAAACGACGTCGTATCTGGGATGTTCGACCCGGCTCATGAGCGGCCCTGCGGCAATGGCGGCGCCGGCGAGGACAAGCACGGTGGCGCCTGCGAGCCAGATCAGCATGCGGCGTCTCCTCGGTGGTGTCGGCTCGGTCATCGCGGTTGCGCCGTCAGGTTTGAATAACGAGGAAACGCGAGCGAAGGTCCGGCAGATCACGTGCCGGCTGCCCGCCTGCGGTCGTCCTTCGACGCCCGACTGTAGCGTCGCCCGGATGAGCGCAGCGATATCCGGGATCGCACGAGGCGTAGGGGACCCGCGGATGTCGCTGCGCTCATCCGGGCTACGCGCGTGCCGATGGCGGTGCATGCCCGTCGGGCGACTCGGGCTCGGGCGCGACAAGATGCGCCGCCCCGCAACCCCTCTCATGATCCAGATCGTGCCTGCGCCGAAAACGAAAATTCCGCAGCGCGCTCAGCGCGATCGCCTCTGTCCAGATCTCGGCGTAAAAATTTCCAACTTTCGTTTTATCGGAAGATGTGCTCTCCTCCCTCCATCCCGCCTCATGCAGAGGGGCGTACGCGTCGTCACGATACGTTGAGGCGGGGAGCGGTGGCCGCGGGTCTGTCAGGCGCTTTTGCGCAAGACGACTGTCAGCTCGCGGACGTTCAAGCCGTGTGGTCCTGGCGCCCCGATGCTGGCGCCAAGCCTGATGCCGACCTGACGGGTTGCGCAGGTGACGGGGGCAAACAAGCCGGTCCCCGGGGAGAGCTCGGAGCAGACGTTCACCCATCGCGCAGGGAAGGCCGGGTCTGTCCGGCTGAACCTGTGGTTCCTGCCGCCTGCATTTTTCCGCAGGCGGGCCACGGGCCTCAGTCGAGGTCCGGCCTTCCCTGCGCCCTCGCGTTTCCGGCGAGGGTCTCGAGCATCGCTTCGGGCGCGTGTTGCGCTGCGAGGGCGACGGCGCGTGCGCGCATGGTGGCGCTGGCATACTGGATATGCTTATCAGTTGAGCGGGGCGCCGATGCTGGCGCGCCACCACCAACAAATCAGCCGGCCGCAACGGCTGATCCAGGAGGAACCCCATGGCAGACACCTCACGCCGCGATCTCCTCGTCGCCGGCAGCGCCGCGGCAGCGGCTGCGATCATGACGGACACCTACCCTGCCGCTGCACAGGCCGGGCCGAAGCCGATCTTCGCCGTGCCGGCGACCACCATTCCGATCGCCGGCGAGCAGGGCGTGTTCCCCGTCCGCCGCATCTACTGCATCGGGCGCAACTACGCGGCGCATGCCATCGAGCGCGGCTCCGATCCGAACCGCGAGCCGCCGTTCTTCTTCCAGAAGCCGACCGACGCGATCCAGAACGTCGCGATCGGCGAGGTCGCCGATCATCCTTATCCGTCGCTGACCAAGAACTATCATCACGAGGTCGAACTGGTCGCGGCGCTGAAATCCGGCGGCACCAACATTCCCGCCGAGTCCGCGCTCGATCATGTCTATGGCTACGCGCTCGGCCTCGACATGACCCGCCGTGACCTGCAGAACGGCATGGCCGCCGAGAAGAAGCCATGGGAGATCGGCAAGAGTTTCGATCATGCCGCCGTGCTCGGCCCGATCCATCCGGTGGCGAAGGTCGGCCACTTCACCAAGGGCGCGATCTCGCTCGCGGTCAACGGCACGGTCCGGCAGAACTCCGACCTCACCAAGATGATCTGGAGCGTCGCCGAGCAGATCGCGAAACTGTCCGAGGCGTTCGAGCTGAAGGCCGGCGACATCATCTATTCCGGCACGCCGGAGAATGTCGGCCCGGTCGTCAAGGGCGACGTGCTCTTGTGCAAGCTCGAGGGCCTGCCGGACATGTCGATCAAGATCGTTTGAGAGAGGGGCTGGACCACACGTCGTGTGCAGCACGTTGACGCTGCCGATCGGAACGGACGTCGCCGCCGCAATGCCGGTACGCGCCTTCTCCCCGCGCGCGGGGAGAGACGAGCAGCGAGCGTCGCTACGCGCGCTATCCAACAAGCGCGGCAGCCGCAGCCATCCCTCCGGATGCTGCGACTGACGCCGTGGCGCTCGCGGCGCCGCGCCTCTCATCGCCTGTCGGACGGGAACTATCGTTGTTCCCGCGCAAACAGGCGCTGCCAGCCGTTCGCAAGTTTGTGGCCCGACAAAGAGCCGCCGGGCACCGCCGCCTATCGTTGCCCTGCATCAGCCGAGCGAACGAGGGCAGCCGTGGCCATCACCATCGAGATCGATCACGCCAAGACGCGGCGCATGGCGCAGGGCCAGGGCCCAAGCAGGGGCCAGGGTCAGGCCCGCGGCCCGGCACGGTCGTTGCGCAGCGCTGGCGGCCCGGTGGTTCCGCAGGGCGTCAAGGGGCCAATCCGGCGGCTGAAATGGCTGATTCTCGTTCTGACGCTCGCCGTCTACTACATCACGCCGTTCGTGCGCTGGAACCGCGGGCCGAATGCGCCAGGCCAGGCCGTGCTGCTCGATTTCGCCCACGGAAAGCTCTATCTTGGCCCCGCCGAGATCTGGCCGCAGGATCTCTATCTCATCACCGCGGCGATGCTGCTGGCGACGTTCATCCTCGTCCTGGTCAACGCGCTGGCCGGCCGCCTGTGGTGCGGCTTCGCCTGTCCGCAGACGGTGTGGACCGACCTTTTCCTGCTGGTCGAGCGCCTCGTCGAGGGCGACCGCCGGCAGCGGCTGAAGAACGTCGGCGCGCCGCTGACGGCGCGGCGGATCGCACAGATCGCCACCAAGCACGCGCTGTGGATGGCGATCGCGCTCGGCACCGGCGGCACCTTGATCTTCTACTTCACCGATGCGCCGGAGCTGGTGCGCGATGTCCTGCATGGCGAGATGTCGGCGACAGCGCTGACCTGGACCTTGGTGTTCGCCGGCACGACCTATGGCCTCGCCGGTTTCGCGCGCGAGCAGGTCTGCACCTTCATGTGCCCGTGGCCGCGTCTTCAAGGCGCGATCTGGGATCCGGAAGCCTTCACGGTGAACTATCGCGATTATCGCGGCGAGACCCGGATGTCGGCGAAGAAGGCCGCCGAGGCGCGGTCGCAGGGGCTGCCGGCCGGCGATTGCGTCGATTGCGGCGCCTGCGTCGCCGTCTGCCCGATCGGCATCGACATCCGCCAGGGGCCGAGCTTCGCCTGCATCAATTGCGGCCTCTGCGTCGATGCCTGCGACGGCGTGATGGCCAAGCTCGACCGTCCGCGCGGCCTGATCGACTACGAGAGCTGGCGCAACATCGAGCGTGGGCGTGTCGGCGAGCCACGTGTCTCACGGCTGGTGCGGCCGAAGACGATCGGGCTCGCGCTCGCCTGCGTCGCTGTGGCCGGCGTGATCGCTGTGTCGTTCGTCACGAAGACGACCGCCGTGCTGTCGGTGCAGCATGATCGCGATCCGATGTCGGTGCGGCTGTCGGATGGCTCGGTGCGCAACGGCTACACGGTGAAGCTGCTCAACAAGTCGTCCGCCGTGCAGAGCTTCAGGCTCGGCATCAGCGGCATCGATGCGGCGCTCGCCATCGTCGGCCATGCGGCGGCGGATGCGATCGAGGTCGAGCCGGACGGCTCGGAGGCGCTGCGGGTGACGCTGACCATGCCCGAGTCTGTGGATGCCGATGTCACCTTCCAGGCGGTCGATGCCAACGGCCAGGTCGTGCTGACCGCGCGCGACCGCTTCGTGAACCGGTAGAGGAGGGCCTACAGATAGGATTTCGGCAGCAGCATGTGGATGCCCTTGTTGCCGTCGACCAGCTGGGTGACGCGCAGATTGCCGGCCAGCGAGCACAGCATGTAGGCCTGGTTGCGCGACAGGTTGGTGCGGGCGCAGACGTGCTTGACCATCTCGCGCACCGCCTGCTTGGCGGCGTCATCGAGATCCTCGCCGAGGCCGATCGACATCAGGTGGGTGGCGTTCTCGGCGAACGGCCAGGTGATGTCCATGTCCTTGCGCACGGTGAGGCGGAAGGTGCCGGTGACGCCGGTCTCGAGCGCGGTGATGCAAACCTCGCCGTCCGCCGTGATCGGCCGCTATGCCTCGGTGCGTTACGGGCGCTGACTGATCCTGCTTCTTCTGGCGTGGTCATCGGCCGGATCGCTCCGGCCGATGATCTGCTGATTGCTGCAAGCTCACGTCGCGAGCTGATTGCCGATCGGCAATGCGCGCAGGCGCTTGCCGGTGGCGGCAAAGATCGCGTTGGCGAGCGCCGGCGCGAATGGCGGCACGCCCGGCTCTCCGACGCCGCTCGGCGGCGTGTCGGCATCAACGGGCACGATGTGCACGTTGGTGACCAGCGGCGCCTCGTCGATTCGGACCACCGGATGGTCGTCGAAGTTGCGCTGCTGCACCCGGCCATTCTTGAAGCTGATCTCGCCATATTTGGCGAGGCTCAGCCCCATGATCGCGGCGCCTTCGAGCTGCGAGGCGATGCGCTCGGGGTTGACGAAGGTGCCGCAGTCGATCGCGGTGTCGACCTGATGCACCACGAGCTTGCCCTTGTCGTCGACCGACACCTCCACGATGGTGGAGATGTAGCTGACGAAGCTGCGATGCGCGGCGATGCCGAGGCCGTGGCCCTTGGGCACCGAGCGGCCCCAATTGCCCTTCTCGGCCACGAACTCGACGACGCGGCGCAGCCGGCCGGTGTCGATCGGATAGCTCTCGTAGGGCTCGCCGTAGTTCCAGAGATCCTTCACCGAGGCGAGCTTCAGGACGCGCGGAGTGCCGATCAGATCGAGCAGCGTGTCCTTCTGGTCGCGGCCGGTGGAATGGGCAATCTCGCCGACCATCGATTGCACGGCGAAGGCGCGCGGGATGTTGGAGACCGAGCGGAACCAGCCGATGCGGGTCATCGCCTTGGCGGCGGGATTCTCACATTGGATGTTGGCGATCTCGAACGGCATGTCGACGAGGCCCATGCCGAGCTCGAACGGCGCGGCATGATCGGCGCCCGCCGCGAAGGTCGACAGGATGGTCGGCGCGACGCTGCGGTGGCGCCAGGCCACCACCTTGCCGCTCTTGTCGAGCCCGGCTTCGATGCGCTCCACCGACACGGTGTGCAGGAAATCGTGATGGAGGTCGTCATCGCGTGTCCACTGCACCTTGACCGGTGCGCCCAGCGTCTTCGACAGCAGGGCAGCCTCGAGCGCGAAGTCGCATTTTGACTTCCGCCCGAACCCGCCGCCGAGCAGGGTGACGTTGACGGTGACGTTCTCCGGCGGGATCTGCAGCGTCTTGGCGACATCCTCGTGCGTGCCGCCGGGGCTCTGCACAGGCGCCCAGATCTCGGCCTTGTCGCCCTTGACGTCGGCGACCGCGACCGGCGGCTCCATGCTGGCATGGGCGAAATGCGGCAGGTAGTACTCGCCGGTGATCACCTTGTCGGCCGACTTCAGCGCGGCCTCGACGTCGCCTTCCTCGCGTACGACGAGGCCCGGCTGGCGCGCGGCGGCCTCGAGCTCGGCCCGATAGGCGACAGAGTCGTAGCTCGCATTGGCGCCGTCGTCCCACTCGACCTTGAGCACGTCGCGGCCCTTGATCGCGGCGCCGGTGTTGCGCGCGATCACCGCGACGCCGCCAAGCGGCTGGAACTTCGACGGCCAGGGCCAGCCCTTGACCTCGATCACCTGCTCGACGCCGGGCACCTTCAGTGCCTCGGCCGGATCGAACGACTTGACCTTGCCGCCGGTCACCGGCGGCCGGGCGATGACCGCGTATTTCATGCCGGGCAGGCGGACATCGGCGCCGTAGCGCGCCTTGCCGACGGTGATGTCGTGCAGATCGACGATGCTGACCTGACCCTTGCCGAGATAGCGGAAGTCCTTCGGCGATTTCAGCTGCACAGTGTCAACCGCAGGCACCGGCAGACTGGCGGCATCGGCCGCGAGCTCGCCGAAGCCGAGGCGGCGGCCGCTGGCGCTGTGCACGACCTCATGATTGACGGCTTTCACTTCGCTCGGCGGCACGCCGAGGCGCTGGGCCGCCGCGGCTTCGAGCATCGCCCGCGCCATGGCGCCGATCTGTCGCATCGGCAGCAGATAATGCCGCGTGCTGCGCGAACCGTCGGTATCCTGGTTGCCGAACTTCACCTCGTCGCCGGGGGCCTGCACGACGCGCACGCGCGACCAGTCGGCTTCCATCTCCTCCGCCACGATCAGCGGCAGGCTGGTACGCACGCCTGTGCCCATCTCGGAGCGGTGGGCGAGGATCGACACGATGCCGTCGGGGGCGATCGAAACGAAAACCTTGGGATCGACCACGGTGCCGTGCGGCATCTTGCCGGCGCCGGTTTCATAGGCGGCAAACGCCGGGCGCGACAGCAAGGGAGCCGCGAGCACGAACCCGCCCACGAGGCCCAGCGTCTGCAGGATGGTACGGCGCGAGACGTTCTCGACCTTGAGATGGCGCTCGAAGCCGCGGCGAGACGCGGACTTTGCGATGTCGGGATTTGCGATGATGTTCATGATCACACCCCCGTCGAGGCCAGATGGACCGCATTCTCGATGCGCTGATAGCAGCCGCAGCGGCAGATGTTGCCGGCCATCGCATCCCTGATCTGGTCATGCGACGGTTTGGGATTCTCGTTCAAGAGTGCGGCCGCTTGCATGATCTGCCCGGCCTGGCAGAAGCCGCATTGCGGCACGTTGACCTGCCGCCATGCCTTCTGCACCGGATGATCTCCGGTCGGATGCAGACCTTCGATGGTGGTGACCTCTCGTCCCGCGACATCCGACACTGCGGTGATGCAGGCGCGCGCCGCTTCCTTGTCGACCATCACGGTGCAGGCGCCGCACAGCGCTGCGCCGCACCCGTATTTCGTTCCGGTCAAACCCAGCTCGTCGCGCAGATACCACAGCAGCGGCAGGCTCGGATCGCCATCCCAGCTCTGCTCCTGTCCGTTGATTTTCACCTTGATCATGTTCGCCCTCGCTCTGTCGGACCAATGGTCGCTGGTTCTGATCGTTGGTGGACGCGCGCGGGACCACATGTCCTTACGTGCACGCGCCGGATCAATTGAGAGTTGTCGGAAGACTACTGATGATAGCAGACCGGGACAGGCATCGGTCTACACAGGCGCGTGTGGTGTCAGAGCAGACGAGCGCTGCGCGTGCAGCCCGCTGTAATGCAAATACGGAACAATGGGCGATGCGCCGACGACAATGGCGGCCGCCTGACCAAAGCGGCGACAAAAAAAGAATGCCTCGCCGGCGTGGGGCAGGCGAGGCACCAAGTCTTCAGGAAGGAACGCTTCAGTTGTACGCTTGGTCCGTGGCGGCCGTCAGGCCGCCTTTGCTTTCGCCACGTGGGTGGCAATCGCATCCATCAGGGCCGGCGACAGGCAGTCATAGGGCTCGAGCCCCAGCTCCTTCAATCGCGCCCGAATCTCGCCCATCTGTTCCGGCTTCACGCCCGACTCGATCACCGAGGAGACGAAGGCCGCAAAGCCCGGCGCGGCCGAACCCTGCTCCTGGAACAGCTCGGGGTGAATGAAGTCGAGGCCGTAGAACGGGTGGCCCGTGTTCTCGATGCGGCCATACATATGCGTGCCGCAGCCGGTGCAGGCATAGCGCTGGATGACGGCGGAGGGATCGACGATCTTGAGCTTGTCGCCGTTCTCCAGCACCGTGACGTTCTGCCGCGGCACCACGGCAACGACCGAGAAGGTCGCGCCGGAGGGCTTCCAGCATTTGGTGCAGCCGCACGCGTGGTTATGCGCGACATCGCCCTTGATGCCGACCTTGACCGGCCGGTCGTGGCATTTGCAGACCAGCGTGCCGCCGGCGAAATGGCCGCTTCCCTGTTTGACGCCGTTATCGACGGACGGATGGATGTGGACAGTCATGGCGCAATCCTCCTCAGTTTTGCGTGCTTGGGGTCAGAACACGACGACGGAACGGATCGATTTGCCCTCATGCATCAGGTCGAAGCCCTTGTTGATGTCTTCGAGCTTGAGCGTGTGGGTGATCATCGGGTCGATTTCGATCTTCCCGTTCATGTACCAGTCGACGATCTTGGGAACGTCGGTGCGCCCGCGCGCGCCGCCGAACGCCGTGCCCTTCCAGACGCGTCCGGTGACGAGCTGGAATGGGCGGGTCGCGATCTCCTTGCCGGCCTCGGCGACACCGATGATGATCGATTCGCCCCAGCCGCGATGGCAGGCTTCCAGCGCCTGGCGCATCACCGTGGTATTGCCGGTGCAGTCGAAGGTGTAGTCGGCACCGCCGTCGGTCAGCGCGACCAGGTGCTGGACGATGTCGCCGGTCACCTTCTTCGGGTTGACGAAATGGGTCATGCCGAAGCGGCGGCCCCATTCCTCCTTGCTGTCATTGAGGTCAACGCCGATGATCTTGTCGGCCCCCGCCATCCTGGCGCCCTGAATGACATTGAGCCCGATGCCGCCGAGGCCGAACACCACGACGTTCGAGCCGGGCGTGACCTTGGCCGTGTTGACGACCGCGCCGACGCCGGTGGTGACACCGCAGCCGATATAGCAGCTCTTGTCGAAGGGCGCGTCCTCGCGGATCTTGGCGACCGCGATCTCCGGCAACACGGTGAAGTTGGAGAAGGTCGAGCAGCCCATGTAGTGGTAGATGGCCTGGCCCTTGTAGCTGAAGCGCGACGTGCCGTCGGGCATCAGGCCCTTGCCCTGCGTGGCGCGGATCGCGGTGCAGAGATTGGTCTTGCGGCTGAGGCAGCTCTTGCACTGGCGGCATTCCGGTGTGTAGAGCGGAATGACGTGGTCGCCGGGCTTGACCGAGGTCACGCCCGGGCCGACCTCGCGCACGATGCCGGCGCCCTCATGGCCGAGGATCGAGGGGAAGATGCCCTCGCTGTCGAAACCGTCGAGCGTGTAGGCATCGGTGTGGCAGATGCCGGTGGCCTTGATCTCGACCAGTACCTCGCCGGCCTTCGGCCCTTCGAGGTCGACCTCGACGATCTCCAGCGGCTTCTTGGCTTCGAAAGCGACCGCGGCGCGCGTCTTCATGTCTCAAACTCCTCTTTCATTCTCTTGAGCCCGCGACGCTGCCCAGGGAAACTGTTCAGCCGCGGTCCCCGTCGTCAGTCATTTCTTGCCCATGCAGGAGTTCTCCGCTTCCGTATAGGCTGGCGGTTTGTCCTCGTGCTTGGCCGGGCGAACGCGTCCTACCGCGTCATTGCCGCGGGCACGCAGGTAGATGTAGAGGTCGTCCATGTAGCAGGCCACGTTCGGATTGTCGCCGAAAGCCGGCATGACGTTCTCCTGGGACGTGCTGACATTCTTGCGGCCGCTGGCGATGACACCGATGAAATCGCCGTAGCTCATGGTCTTGACCGAGTCCTTCAGCGCAGGCGCATAAGTCGATCCCATGCCGTCGGGCCCGTGGCAGACGTGGCATTCGGAATGATAGCGGCGGTATCCGGAGTAGGTGTACCAGTCGACCGATCCGTCGGCGCCCACCTTGTAGGTCGGATTGCCATCCTTATCGAAGTACTTCCCGTCCTCGGACTTGACGGCCGCAGGATCTCCCGGACTTTCCGCCCAGGCATTTTCGGCGACAGTCATCCCGCCGGTTGCCAGGAACAGAGCCGTGGCGACCGCAAAACAGATTCTACGCAAGGGCGTCTTCCCTTAATTTTCTGGGGCAGGCGAACCGGCGCATGGACGAGATCCATGCGCCGGAAGCAGGTGCCTAGCTCACTGCTGCGGGAGCGAGAACACGGTGAGCGCGCCGCCCAGGGCGGTGTAGTTGCTCAGCGCTGCGTAGCCGCCGACCGCACCGAGACCGGCGGTCGGATCCGTCAGGCCCGCCGCGAGACCGATGCCGGCCCAGCCACCGACACCCGAGAGCACGGCGACATACTGCTTGCCGCCTGCCTCGTAGGTCGTGACGTTGCCGATGATGCCGGACGGGGTCTTGAACTTGTAGAGCTCCTTGCCCGTCTTGGCATCGACCGCCTTGAGGTAGCCTTCGAGCGTTCCGTAGAACACCACGCCGCCGGCCGTCGCGAGCGCACCCGACCACACCGAGAACGGCTCCTTGTTCGACCAGGCGATCTTGCCGGTCTTGCCGTCCCAGGCGATGAAGTTGCCCATATGGGTCTCACCCGCCGGCGGATACATCGACAGGGTTGCGCCGACATAGGGCTGACCTGCGGTGTAGCTCACCTTGAAGGGCTCGTAGTCCATGCAGACATGGTTGGTGGGCACGTAGAACAGTTGCGTATCCGGCGAGTAGGCCGCCGGCTGCTCGTCCTTGGTGCCCAGCGCCGCCGGGCAGATGCCCTTGGTGTTGACGTCCTCACCCTGCTTGTCGGTCGAATACTGATCGACGACCTTGGGACGGCCGTAGGTTGCAGAGTTCTTGTCCATGTCGACGCCGGTGGTCCAGTTCACCTTCGGGTCGAACTTCTCGGCAACGAGCAACTCGCCCGTGGCACGGTCGAGCGTATAGCCGAGGCCGTTACGATCGAAGTGCGTGAGCAGCTTGCGCGGCTGGCCGTTGATGGACTGGTCGGACAGGATCATCTCGTTGACGCCGTCATAGTCCCACTCGTCGTGGGGCGTCATCTGATAGACCCACTTCGCGACGCCGGTGTCGGCATGGCGGGCGAAGATCGTCATCGACCACTTGTTGTCGCCGGGACGCTGCTTCGGATTCCAGGTCGAGGGATTGCCCGACCCGTAATAGACCATGTCGAGCTGCGGATCGTAGGAGATCCAGCCCCAGGTGCAGCCGCCGCCGGTCTTCCACTGATCGCCTTGCCAGGTCTTCAAGCTCGAGTCCTTGCCGACCGGCTTGCCGAGCGCCGTGGTGTTGGCGTCGAACAGGATCTGGTCATCCGGACCTTCGGAGTACGCCTTCCAGACCTGCTTGCCGCTCTTGATATCGTAAGCGGTCATGCTGCACTGGACGCCGAACTCGCCGCCGGACGTGCCGACCAACACCTTGTCCTTCACCACGAGCGGAGCCGAGGTTCCGGTCTGTCCCTTGCTCGGATCGCCATTGACGGCGGTCCAGACGTGCTGGCCGGTCTTGGCGTCGATCGCCACCAGCTTGTCGTCGGCCTGATGCAGGAAGATCTTGCCGTCCCCATAGGCGACGCCGCGGTTGACGGTGTCGCAGCACATCACCGGAATGACGTTCGGATCCTGCTTGGGCTCGTACTTCCAGACGATCTTGTTGTCCTGCGCGAGATCGAGCGCATACACCTTGTTCGGGAACGGCGTATGCACATACATCAAGTTGCCGATGATGAGCGGTCCGCCTTCGTGGCCGCGCAGCACGCCGGTGGAGAAGGTCCACGCGACCTGCAGCTTGCCGACGTTCTGAGCGTTGATCTGATTGAGCTTGGAGTAACGCGTATTGGCGTAGTCTCCCGCCGGCATCACCCAGTCCTTCGGGTTGGCCGACATCTTGACCAGCTCTTCACTGGCCCACGCGCCACCCGCGGCAAGCGCCGCGACTGACGTCAGACATGTTGCGAGTAGCACTCTTCGCATCGTCTTTCCTCCCGGGTTCAACTGAGGTTCCGCAGCACGCGGCCCAGTATTCGTTTTCGGCATCATTGAATATCCACTTCCCGACCGGGAAACTTGCCCAAAAGAGAAAAGAGCTTGCTCAAGAGTGAAGCGAATAGAAGTTTTTGAAGGAGATTTTGCTTTGCTGGTCCGCAACATGAGCGCCATTCTTGCTGCGGAGCATCAATTTACAGCACCGCGGTTCCACCGAAGGTTGACGTTTCCCTTGACCTTACAGAGACGAAGGCGGAGGATCATGCGAGGGAAGTTATGGAACGAAGTGCGCCGCGAAAGTCGCGGCCTTAAAATGGGAGCAATCTTGCTACAGTCTCGTTCGCCGTCCGGCGGCGGACCCGTTGCGTTTCGATCATGAATCGGTGGATGAAACATGTCCGACACGATCCGCTCGCTTAATACTTCGGGATTCTCACCGAAGAGCCAGATCCAGCGTTGGTCAGATGCACTGACCGACCTGTGCGGACGTTTCGATGTCGATCCGCTGGAGGGCGCCTCATTCGAAGGGCGCATCAATTTCACGACGGTGTCGCGCCTGAAGCTCTGCCAGATCGAGGCCAGCCAGCACCGTATTGCGCATACCTATGCGCGTGCGCAAAAGGCTGCACATCCCTACATCAAGATCTTGTTCCAGACCTATGGAACGTCCTATTTCGAGCAGGATGGCCGCCAGATCGAGATCGGCCCGGGCGATTGCCTCGCCTATGACGTCTCGTTACCGCACACCATCATCAGCCCCGCCCTGACCCGCCATGACGTCGTGATCGTGCCGAAGGAGCTATTGCAGGAACGCGGCTTCCGGTCGGAAAAGATGCCTGCATACAAGCTGTCTGCGCGGAGCGGGACCGGTCGGATTGCGCATGACGTCACCCATGCCGCGTTCGATGAGGCGACCCGGCTTTCGCCCAACTCGGCTGTCAGCGTCGCCGAATCGCTCATCGATCTGTTGCTGTTGCCGCTGCGTGAAGCCGATCGAATGCTGGATCGGGCGGGACCCGAGGCGGTCTATATCCGCGCTCAAGCCTTCATCCGCGAGCATCTGCGCGATCCCGATCTGTGCATCGATCAGATTTCGGCGGCTCTGGGGTGCACCAAGCGCTACCTTCACATGGTGTTCAGCGATCGTGGCATGACGGTCAGCGACTACATCTGGCGGGCCCGGCTTCAGCATTGCCGGCAGGAGCTGGAGACGCAGAGCGGCAAGACCATCACTGATGTCGCGTTCTCGTGGGGTTTCTCGAGTTCGTCGCACTTCAGCCGTGTCTTCCGCAAATATTTCGGCGTCGTGCCGTCGTCGGTTCATAAGACTGCGGCCCGCTGAGCGGTCGTGAGGTAGCCGCGCTAGCGTGCGCCGCTCCGGATGATCCTCTGGAATGCATCACCGAGAATCACCGGCTCGCGCGGTGGAAGATAGGTCAGTCCGGCGGACCGACCAAGATTAGGCAGGGCCCCGGAAGCGTCGAGTTCCGTCAAGGCCTTGTCGACCGATGCGATGAGTTCGGCCGAACTGGTCAGCCCGACATAACCGCGGTTCACGCCGATCGGATAGCTGTAGCCCGACCCGCCGAGCCTGGTGTCGGGATGAGCCGCCCGATACGCATCGAAACGTCTGCCATCGAGCAGGGTCGCATCGAACTTGCCCTGTTCGAGCGCCCCGAGCAGATCATCCCGCGCGGGAATCAAATGCGTGATGTCGTCGATCAGCCGTCCCTTGTCGAACGTCATCAGGATTGCATCCGCCAACGTGCCGCTCTCGATTGCCAGCCGCAGCCCTGCCAGGTCGCCGATGTCGGTAATCGGGCGCTGTTTCGCGGAAGGTCCGAGAACGACGGTCAGTGTTGAGAACATGTATGGCTTGCTCGGCATCAGCGTGCCGAGCGGAACGCGGCGGCGGCGGTCGTCGCGGGTGGCGCCATCGAAGTCCGGCAGCTTGGCTGTCTTGACGCCGGGCGCGACCAATCCGTCCTGGGTGAACGCATAGCTGCCGAGCAGCGAGCAGCGTCCGTCCGAGAGCAGTGCGTTCGCCTCCAGCGCTGGACTGGAATCTTCGTCCAATTTGCTTTCGTACCACTGGATCTCGAGCTTTCTGCCAAGGCGGTCGGCGATTGCCTGACCGAGCAGGACGTCGAAACCGTTCCCGGGCTTGCCACGATGATGGACCGAGAGCGGCGGAAGATTTTCGTCAAGGCAGATGCGCAGCACGTCGTCAGCGGCTAAGGCGGCTGACGACACTGTCGAGATCATCAAGGCAGTCAGCCAACGGCAGAGATGGCGCATCACTGCGCTCTCCGGCTCGAGACATAGGCCCACAGCGCGGTGATCTCGTCATCGCTGAGAATGTCGCCCCAGGGCGGCATGCGACCGTTCTTGCCCTGCTTCACCGTGGTGACGAAACGAGGCTGGTCATCGGGAAACCGACGCAGGTCGGGCGTCACCGTGCCGGAGTTCACCATGTTGGGGCCGTGGCAGTGCGAGCACTTCTGAGCGAACGTCGTCTTGCCGATGTCCACCTGGCTATGTGCGGCGCTGCCATCTTGTTGTTGGGCGAGGGCAGCCGTCGACAGGACGGCCGACATCGCCACGACGGCGGCGAAGGCCGCCGCCGCTTTCATGAACATGTTCTGTCTCACGGGCAATCCGCACTCAGTTCTTGACCGCGAAGACCCACAGCGAGCCGCCTGCCGGAACGTTGGCGAGGCGCTCGTCACCGGAGAACAGTGAGTAGACGCCGCCGTAGCCTGAGGTGACGGCGACATACTGCACGCCATCCTGCTGCCAGGTGACGGGCTGGCCTTCGATGCCGGAGCCGGTCTGGAACTGCCACAGCTTCTTGCCGCTGTCGGCGTCGAAAGCCTCGAACTCGCCGGTCAGCTTGCCCGAGAATACCACGCCGCCTGCCGTGGACAGCACGCCGGAGAAGCGCGGGATGTCGCTCGGCTGCTCCCACTTGGTCTTGCCGGTCATCGGATCGATGGCCTTGAGCTGACCGCGTGGCCCTTCCGGCCAATCCCACAGATCCGTCAGGTCCATGCCCAGGTACCACTCGCCGGCCTTGTAGGTCGCAGGCTCGGTCTTGTAGTGGCCGCCGAACACGAGCGTGTTGGCGTAGGCCAACCCGGTTTGCGGATTGAACGACATCGGCTCCCAGTTCTTGCCGCCGAGAATCGACGGATAGACCGTGACCTTCTTGCCCTCGCGGGCATCGCGCGTCACATCGGTCTCGACCGGCTTGCCCGTCTTCAGGTCGATGCTGGAGGCCCAGTTCACCTTCACATAGGGGTTGGCCGCGAGCAGCTTCCCATTGGTGCGATCGAGCACATAGAAGAAGCCATTGCGGTTGGCGTTCATCAGCACCTTGGTCTGCTTACCCTCGACGTTCATGTCGGCGAGCACCATCTCCGCGACCGCGTCGTAGTCGAACGGATTGTTCGGCGAGAACTGGAAGTGCCACTTCATTTTGCCGGTCTTCGGATCGAGCGCGAGCACCGAGCAGGTGTAGAGGTTGTCGCCCGGGCGCACCGCCGCGTTGAACGGTCCGGGATTACCGACGCCCCAGAACACGGTGTTCTGCTCGGGATCGTAGGAGCCGGTGATCCAGGTCGAGCCGCCGCCCAGCTTCCAGGTGTCGCCCTTCCAGGTGTCGCCGCCGGGTTCATCCGGGCTTGGGACCGTGTGTGTGCGCCACAAATGCTTGCCCGTCGCCGGATCCCAACCATCGATGAAGCCCCGGGTGCCGAACTCGGCGCCGGAGATGCCAGTCAGCACGACGCCGTCGGCGACCAGCGGCGCGACGGTCATCGAGTAGCCTTCCTTGATGTCAGCGGCCTTCTGACGCCACAGCTCCTTGCCGGTCTTGGCATCAAGCGCAATCACGTTGGCATCGAGCGTGGTCCGGAACACCTTGCCGTCGTACAGCGCGGCGCCGCGATTGATGATGCCGCAACAGACCACGCGCGGCGTCTCGGCGGGATAGTCGATCTTGCTTTTCCAGATCTGCTTGCCGGTCTTGGCGTCGACGGCCATCGTCGCATTGTGGGTCGTGACGTAGAGCACGCCCTGGTACACCAGCGGCTGCGACTCCTCACTGCGGTCATCGGCGAAACTGTAGTTCCAGACCGGCACCAGGTTCTTGGCGGTGTCCTTGTTGATCTGGGTGAGCGGGCTGAACCGCTGCAGATTGTAGCCCATGCCGTAGTTGAGAACGTTCGCCGTATCAGTTGCACCCTTGACCAACTGATCGGCGCTCTGCGCGCTTGCACCATGTGATGCAAAAATAGCGAGGCCTGCGGCCAGCGCGATCCGCTTCATTCATTTCCTCCGAGATTTTTACGCGCGCCTATCCTGACGCTGCGGGAACAACACTCCGCTCGAAATCGGGAACCGTCAATACGAAAAGGTGGCAACCGCCCTCTGCGCATCGGGAAGCCGTCCTCGTTCGATCGGGACAGCGCAGCCGATCCGTTGTCTCTGCTCGAGGATCTGGGTCGGCATGATCGCACCGCTCCGATGTTGCGTTGCGGCACAAACATTGCTTCGCCGCATCATGCCGGGATAACAGAGGAGTAGGCGGATGAGACGAACCATCCTTTGGCTCGGCATGCTTTGTTGCCTTTGGGTGAGTGCGAGTGCGCGTGATCTCGGTCAGTGGGGAGCGGTCGATCCTGCATTGCGTCAATGGTACGAGGCGCTGATGCAGCCCGACGTGCCGACAGCATCGTGCTGCGGTGAGGCTGACGCCTATTTTGCCGATGAGATCCATGTCCGCGACGGCAAGACCTATGTCATCATTACCGATGACCGTCCCGATGAGCCGCGTGGCCGCCCGCATATCGATGTCGGTACCGAGATCGAGGTCCCCGATCACAAGCTGAAGTGGGACAGGGGAAATCCGACGGGGCACGGCATCATCTTCCTGAGCCGCAATCGGTATGTGTTCTGCTACGTGCAGCCGGGCGGTGCGTGAGCGAAGATACCGTCCCGCTCAGGGGCAACGTCCTACGAGGATTGAGGCGGAACGGCGTCCAGCCAGGCGGCTGGATTTTTGTTTCGTTCAATCGATCGACAACCGCTGGGGAAATGCTCCACGGTTGTGGAGCCTTGCGTTCCCCCTGATGCGGTCCTAGCTTCGATGTTGGCGCGAGCAATGCGTCAGTCAATGATAGTCGAACTTGGGAGCTTGAAATGGCCTGGAAGACACCGAAGATCGTCGAAGTGCCGGTTGGCATGGAAATCAACATGTACGCCTGTGCTGCGCGCAAGTAACGCGTAGCGATCTGCCAAGCCACGAGGAGCGCAATTCGCTTCTGACTGGCTTGGCGGATCCATTCGATGGACGGTCCGCGAGATCGTCCCGGCGACCGGCCTCTCGGCCGATCGGGTATGACGGGCACACCGCCGAACGTTGGTGACGATCAAACGTCCTGCGTGTCGAAGATATACAGGTCGACGCCGCCATCGGCGAAGTTGGGCAGATCGCCCGCCGCCGCCTTGCCTTCGGCAGAGCCCATTCCCGCCTGCAGCGCCTGCATCGAATCGAATATCAGGGTGGCAACGAGGTGGATGTTGGTGGCTCCCGCCGGCCCATTCACCGGGCCCCGGCTGATATCGTAGCTCTTCAGACCGGGAATCTTCTTCGCCAGCGGCACATGGACGTTCATATAGTGTTTGTCGAACGCCTCGGCGCTCTTGGGGGTCTTGTAGAGTACGAGAACCTTGGGCATCTGCTTCCTCCGCATTCGCTCTTTTGAGGTCGATCGACCGCTTCCATTGCAGCCGATCTGCCGGTTCGGATCAAGCGTCAGGGGCGGATTCGCCCAGGGATAGTCGTTCCAGCCTTGGTTCCGCTGCATAATTTGTTGCGCGAGGAGAAACTGATGCAGCCGGATGTCGTAGTTTCAGTTAAGCTGTTTCAGGCTTATCGAAGGACAACGAGCCATGAGCTCCATCGATCTCGTCATCACCGTCTGCGCAGTCCTGTCTCCGGCCACCTGCGAGGAGCAGCATCTCGTTTTCGCGGATGGCGGTGCCTCGCTGCAGCAATGCGCGATGAAGGCGCCGCCCTACATCGCCCAGTGGATCGGCGAGCACCCGAAATGGACTGCAGTGCGATGGCGCTGCGAATATCCCCACAGCAACGACAAGGCCTGAGGCCGGCTTGGCCGTCGGCACGCTGGCTGCTTACTTCGTGCACTCCTTGAGGTCCTTGTCGGCGACCGAAACCACGGCGTCGGCCTTGATCTCGAGGCCGCGAACAATGCACTGCCGCTCGCCGGCATAGCTCACCTTGGCGTCGTAGCGCCCAGGCTCGACTCCGGTGAGCTTCAGCCGTTCGTCGTGATCGAGCTCCTTGTCCTTGTCGTTCAGCGTCTGATTCGGTCCCCAATTGTTCTGGCCGGCCGGCGAGAGCTGAAAGCCGGTCATCGTTGCGGTCGTCAGATTCCAGAGCCGGATGCCCTTGCTTTGTGCGGTGGCCGCGAGCGGGATGCCGAACAGAATGATCGCCGTCACGGCGGATGCGCGTCTCATGGCGTTTTCCCTGGGGTCCGATGTCCTTTGCCATGACTATGACACGGAAAAATCCAGTCGCGCCACATCGGCCTTGATTACCGCGACCACGTCGTTGTTGCGCTGCGCGCGCGGCAGGTCGATCGGGACTGAATGAAGCAGACGGGCAGGGCGTGAGGACAGCAGGAAGATCCGGTCGCCGAGCCGTGCCGCGTCGTCCATGCTGTGCGTGACCAGCAGCGTGATCATGGGGCGCGAGGCCACGAGCGTCGCGATCTCCTCGCGCAGCCGCGCGGCGAGCGCGTCGTCGAGCGAAGCCAGCGGCTCGTCGAGAATCAGGAAATCCGGCTCGACCGCAAAGGCGCGCGCCAGCGCGACACGGCGGGCGAGGCCGAGCGACAACTCGCCTGGAAAATGGCTGCGATGTCCCTCGAGCTCGAGCACGCCGAAGATGGCGGCCAGCCTGTCCTCCGCGACACCGGGCGCTGCCAGCCGGACGTTGGCCTCGACGGATCGCCACGGCAGCAGCCGCGGCTCCTGGAACACCATTGCCAGCCGGGCTCCCTCGGGCCGCGATACATGGCCCTGATAGTCGTTGTCCAGACCGGCGAGGATCCGCAGCATCGTGCTCTTGCCGCAGCCGGAGGGGCCGACGACGACGCCGACCTCGCCCCGCTCCAGCGAAAAGGCAATGCCAGCAATCACCTCCTGGCGCTTGCCATTGGCGGCGCTGGTGTAGCTCTTGGACCTGATATCGACCTCAAGCCGCACGGAGCCGCCACCTCGATGCACGCTGCTCGAACGGCTGGACGATAACGGCCTCGATCACCAGCACCACGGCAGCAAAGCTGAGCGAGTAGGCGAGCAGCAGCGGAATGTCGAACAGCTGGAAGGCGACGCCGATCTCGAAGCCGATGCCGTTGGGCCTCCCGAGCAACTCGGCGACCAGCACGATCTTCCACACCAATGACAGGCCGGAGCGCGCGGCCGCCGCAATATAGGGCGCAAGCTGCGGCAGCAGGACGTGGCGGAGGATGCGTCCGCGCGAAAAGGCAAACACCTTGGCCATCTCGTCGAGCGATGGATCGAGCGCGCGGGCGCCTTCGCGCAAGGTGACGACGGCGGTCGGCAGCTTGTTGATCGCGATCGCCGCGATCGCAGCGACCTCGGTGAGACCAGCCCAGATATAGGCGAGCACGATCACCACCAGCGCGGGCAGATTGAGCAGCAGGATCAGCCAGGGATCGCCGAGGCGGTTGGCGAGCTGGCTGCGCCCCATCAGAAAGCCGATCGCCGAGCCGAGTGCCATTGACAGAGTGAAAGCGAGGGCGACGCGGGCGAGCGTTGCGCCGAGATGCAGAAACAGCGCGCCGGACCGCGCTTCCGTCGCCGCAACCGCGAGCACGGCCGATGGCAATGGCAGCTTGGCGCTGCCGGCGACAGCCGCGGCAATCCACCAGGTGGCCAGCAGAAGCGCAAAGGACAACAAGCGCAGCACTAGTCCCTCGCATCCGCCCTGTAGTAGGTGCCGGGACTGAGCTCCGGAGACGGGCCGACCAGATCGCGGCCGCCGATCGAAGCCAGCACGCCGTAGAGGATGCGGGCGTCGGCCTCTTCCTCGGCGATCGGCCGGTGCGGAATGCCCTCGCGATAGCGGTCGCGATAGGCGCGCAACGTCGCCTCATCAGGCGCGCCGGTCAGCGGGGCGATCGTTTGCCAGTCGGCGTCGGAAGTCGCCAGGATCTCCTTGGCCTTGGCCGTGACGGTTAGGAAGCGTGCGACGAGATCGCGATGCTTGGCGGCCCAGTCCTCGTCGAAGACATAGCCGATCATCGCGGTGCGGCCCTTGGCGCCGAACGGCGGCAGCAGGTCCTCGACGCCGGCAAGCCGGCGGAAGCCCTTGGCTTCCAGCGCCGCGCAGAAATTCCAGTAGTTCAAGCCCGCATCCATCTCGCCGTCGGCCAGCTTGGCGGCCAGCAGCGGCGGCGCGCCGTAGGTGATCGTCGCCTGCGATTTCAGATCGACGCCGTCGCGCTTGAGCGTGGCCTGCAGCAGCAGCCAGCTCTTGTCGAGCGGGCCGCCGGCCACCGCGAGCTTGCGTCCCTTCAGATCGGCAAGGGTCTTGATCGGCGAGGTCGCCGGCACCATCACGGCGCCGAGCGCGCTCGAATAGGGATAGAAGGTGAGCTTGGCGCCGAGCGCACGCTCGCGCGACACCCATAGCCAGTCCGACACCATGATGTCGGCGTTGCCGGCCCGCAGCGCGATCTTGCCGGCCTCCGGGCTCGCGAGCTCGACCGCATCGATCGCGATATCCGCCTGCTTGTCGAGCTGGCGGGCGCGGATCACGGCCAGCTCCCAGGCGAAGGTGCCGGTCTTTTGCACCGCAACCTTGACGGTCTCGGCGGCGCAGCATGCCGTGACCGGCAGCAGGGCGCAGGCGACAATCGCCATCAACAAACGACCGATCTGCGTCATGAGCCCGTCTGCATTTCCTCGAGAGGTGTTCTTTTCAGCCTCATTCCCTTAGCATAGCTTCGGCTGCGATGCCGCGGAGGACTGTGATGCGTAGTGCTGTTCCGGTAGGACCGATTGTCGCCACTCTCATTGCCACGATTGCGCTGTGCGGGCCGGCTCGTGCCGAGGAGCTCAACGACTATCCGACCTCGGCGCGGGCCGAATATGTGTTCGGCTGCATGAAGGCGAATGGCGAGACCAGGGAGGCGATCGCGCAGTGCTCCTGCTCGATCGACGTGATCGCTTCGATCATTCCCTATGAGCGCTACGTCACGGCCGAGACCGTCCTCAGCATGTCCCAGGTGCACAGCAATCTCGGCACCCAGTTCCGCACGTCCGAGCAGGCCGCCAACGCGCTGAACGATCTCCGCCGGGCGCAGGCCGAAGCCGAAGTGAGATGCTTCTGAAGCGCTGCCGCTCTGCCGCATCAAGTTCCTGAACCGTCGGCCGGCCAATCGTGCTCGAACACGTGGCCCTGCGTATCCTTCGCCTCCGCGTGGAATTTCTTGGCGCCGTTCGACACGTAGGTGAAGCGGATGTTGGGATCCTCCGAGATCGAGATGCCGCCTTCGACCGACAGCACCAGACTGCCGTCCTGCGACAGTGTCAGCCGGTCGATGAAGAAGGCCGGAATGTAGAGCTGCGTCACCTGATCCATCTGGAGCCCGGAATTGTTGGGATGCCCGACCATGACCTGCGCTTCGCGGATGCCGCTCGTGGCGCCGTCGCTGCTTTGCGTGAACTGCCGGTAGCGCATCTGGCCGATGCGCGCCTTGGCCTCGTCCGGATTCTTCGCCGCCGGCGCCGAGCAGCCTCCGGACGCCTTGACGAAGGTCTTGACCACATAGAGCTGACCATCCGTCAGCTCGGCCACGGCATGCACATCCGTGTAGTTGTTGACGCGGACCCGCGTCGAGATCGCGGTCACATTGGCGTCCGCGCCAAGCGTGAACTTGGCCGCCATCGGCGCGGGATTCTGGTCGATCACCAGCGTGATGGTCTTGATACGGCGCTCGTCGGCGGGCGACAGCTTGCTGCGCAGGGTGACCGGAACGACCGAGGCATCCTCGGCGCGCGTCGGCATCTCGATCGACAGCACATTGGTGCCGTCCTGCATCGCCTTGTTGTTGAAGATGTCCTGGACCAGTCCCGGCCAGGGATCGTAACCATCAGCGGCCTTCGCAGGTGCGAACGCAAACGCGAGGCAGGCCCCGAGAAGCAGGGTGGACGGCAGGTGGAGCCGGATCATGGCGCAATCCTCCTCGGGCAGTCGGGTGAATTAACGATCATAGCGCGTTGCCGCCCTCATTCCCATTCCATTTCCGAGAATGCCGCCGTTGCGTTGCGGGCATTGTAGTCGTCGAACAGCTCCCATTTGCCGCGCTCCGATCCCGCGGCCCCAGCGGCGTCCGCGATCGGCCTGCCTGCCTTGATCAGCCCGCGAACGTCGTGGGCCAATGTATCGAGGTAGCGACGCTCGTCACTGAGCGCCAGTGGCCACGGGCTGACAGGGCCATGGCCGGGAACGACGCGCTCGGCCGGGATGGTCGCGAGCGCGGCCATGTCGGCGATCCAGCCGCGCAGGCTGCCATCCATCACCGGGATGTGACGCAGGAATACGAGATCGCCGGCGAACAAGGTCCGGCTGCGGTCATCATAGACGGACAGGTCGCAGTCGCTATGCGCGGTACTCCAGGCCTTGAGCGTGAGGGTACGGCCGCCGAGGTCGAGCATCGTCTCGTCGTCCACGAGGATCGACGGGGGGACGAGACGGACCTCGTCGATCAGCTCGGCGCCCATCAGGCGCCGGAACGCCTCGATGTAGTGCGGTCCGCGCAATGCAAGCGCGCGCGGCAGGTTCTTGGCGCCGACGAAGCGCGCGCCGTCGCCCTCGAATGCCGCGTTGCCGAATGCGTGATCCGGATGGGCGTGGGTGTTGATGACGTAGCGCACGGGCTTGGCGGTACGGGCGCGGACCGCTGCCAGCAGCGCGCGGCCTTCGCGGACGCTGCCGCCGGTGTCGATCACGGCGACCGCGTCGTTGCCGACGATGAAACCGACATTGGCGATGGCGCCCTCGTTCGCCGCGTTCATCAGCGCGGTCTGGCCGATGTGAACGAACACGCCGGGCGCGATCTCGCTGACCTCGAGTTCCGGCGGCATGGCAAGAGCGCCGCTGCCGAGCGCCAGCGCCCCCCAGGCAGTGATCGCGATGATCAGTTGTCTCACCATCGGCTTGCCTTGCTCGCGTGAGAGGTGTGCGTCAGGCGATGGACGTTGCGGTGCAGCAATGGGTCAACTCTTCGCGATGACGGCGGCTGTTGCACCGGAGCGGCCGGCGGCCTAGCATTTTCAAAAATACCGCGATGCGTTCGATAGGGATGGAAATACGGATGACGAAGCGTCACAACCTTGCCTGCTCGCTGGCCGTTGCCGCGGGGCTCACTCTGCTCGGACCGGCCACCGCTTTCGCGCAGAGCAATGATGGCCTGGACCTGTCGATCGAGCTGGTCGATCCCAAGGTGCTCAGGGTCTGCGCCGATCCGCGCAACCTGCCGTTCTCGAACGAGAAGGGCGACGGCTTCGAGAACAAGCTGGCCGAGCTCTTTGCCGCCAAGCTGCAGAAGAAGGTGGACTACACGTTCTTCCCGCAGGCCACCGGATTCGTGCGCATGACGCTCGGCTCGCACCGTTGCGACGTGATCATGGGCTTTCCCCAAGGGGACGACCTGGTGCAGAGCACCAGTCCCTATTACCGCACGGCCTATGCGATCGTGACCAAGCCGGGCTCCGATCTTGCCGATGTGACGACGCTGGAGGATGCCAAGCTCAAGGGCAAGCACATCGGCATCGTGGCGGGCACGCCGCCGGCAACCAATATGGCGCTGGCCGGGCTGATGCCGACCGCAAAGCCCTATCCGCTGATGATCGACACCCGCGTCGATTCCTCGGCAGAGGCGATGATCAACGATCTGAAGTCCGGCGAGATCGATGCCGGCGTGCTGTGGGGGCCGATGGCCGGCTACTATGCCAAGCAGGCGAGCCCGCAACTGCATGTCACGCCGCTGGTGAAGGAGACCAGCGGGCCGAAGCTGATCTATCGCATCGCCATGGGTGTCCGTGGCGCGGACCAGAACTGGCGCCGTCAGCTCAACAAGCTGATCCAGGAGAACCAAGGGGAGATCAACAAGATCCTGCTGGACTTCGGGGTGCCGCTGCTGGACGAGAGCAATCATCTGATCACCGCCGAGGCTGCGGCGAAGCCATGATCGGTCGGCTCAGCGCTGCGGCATTGGCAGGCGTGCTGCTGATCGCCGTGGCGGTGCGGGCCGATGATCTCGTGCCGGAGCCGGACAGCTATCGCACCGAGAACTATCGCGCGCCGGTGCCGACGACCCTGAGCGGAGCGCGCGTGCTGTCGACGCGGGAGACTGAGGCGATCTGGCGCGCGAAGTCCGCCGTCTTCGTCGATGTGTTGCCGCGGCCGCCCAAGCCGAAGAACCTGCCGGCCGGCACGGTGTGGCGCGAGCAGCCGCGCCTGGACATTCCCGGCAGCATCTGGCTGCCCGACACCGGCTACGGGGTGCTGGCGCCCCAGACCGAGGACTATCTGAAGCGCGGCCTTGCCCGCGCTTCCGAGGGCGATTTGAGTCGTCTGCTCGTGTTCTACTGCCTTGAGGACTGCTGGATGTCGTGGAATGCCGCCAAGCGCGCGCTGACCTATGGCTACCGCAACGTCGCGTGGTATCCGGACGGGACCGACGCCTGGAGCCGCGCCGACCTGCCGCTGCAGCAGACGCAGCCCGAGCCGCGGCCTGAGGAGTGAGCGGAGAGGGCGGCGGTAGCGCATCAAATCAGCTACTCCATGTCCTGCTGAATCTCGCGCGCCAGGGCGAACAGGCGCTGGTCGATCGCGGTCGGGACCTCGCAGACGAACTTCATCACGCGACGCCGGTCCTCGAAGATGCGCGTCTCCCAGTTCAACCGGTTGGTCATCTCCTCGACCTTGGCCTGATCCGGGTTGGGGCCGCTGTGCATCTCCTGCAGCGCGATGGTGTCGCCGCGCACCTTGTCGACGGCCTCGCGCTGCTTGCGCATGACGCGCTCCAGGCCGTTCATCACCGATGTCCGCTGCGTGTTCAGCGTGTCGAACAGCCCGGCGAACAGCAGCTTGCCCTTGCGTATCTTCTCCTCGGCCGTACCGGTGAGGAAATCGGCGACGTCCTTCTGGGCCTGCTCCAGCGGGATACGGCGCGCGGCAAGCTTGGCGACGAGCTCGGCCACCTTCGCATCGTCCTTCCAGCTCGCGCCGACATCGTCGATCGGCGGGCCGGACCACACGGCGGCGATCGAGATCTCCGGCACCTTGGCCTGCGGGCAGGGCCAATCCGGATAGCGCGGATCGGCGGCCTGCGCAGCACCTGCCGACGCAGCGATGGCGACGGCCGCCAGTGTCGTTCTGAACCTCATGCCTCGCCTCCGGGACCGCGCCTGACAAACCCCCGCGACGGATCGTAGGCCAGGATCGCGCCGATCATGAAGACGGCGGTGCAGCCGCCGACCACCGCGAGCGAAACCCAGTTCAGCTTGCCATATAGCGCGAAGCGGATGAGCTCGACCGCGTGGGTGAAGGGATTGGCTTCGCAGAGATAAGCCAGCCAGGGACTGCCTTCCTCGACCCGCCAGAGCGGGTAGAGCGCCGATGAGGCGAAGAACATCGGGAAGATCACGAAGTTCATGACGCCGGCGAAATTCTCGAGCTGCTTGATGCCGGAGGAAATCAGCATGCCCAGCGCGCCGAGCATCAGGCCGGACAGGATCAGCGCCGGCAGCACCGTCAGATAGCCCATCGGCGGCGGGGTGATGTCCCAGAACCAGGCGATGGCGAGAAACGCATAGACCTGCAGCACCGAGACGGCGGTGCCGGCGAGCAGCTTGCAGAACAGCAGATAGCCGCGCGGCAGCGGGCTCACCAGCAAGGTGCGCATGTTGCCCATCTCGCGGTCGTAGACCATCGACAGCGACGACTGCATACCGTTGAACAACTGGATCATCGCCATCAGGCCGGGCGCGATATAGACCTCGTAGGGGATATAGGTCTCGTAGGGCGGGATGATCGAGATGCCCAGCACCTGGCGGAAGCCGGCGGCGAAGATGAACAGCCAGACCAGCGGCCGTACCAGCGCCGAGACGAAGCGCTCGCGCTGATGCAGGAAGCGCAGGCCCTCGCGCCAGACGATGCCGGTGAGGCAGGTGATGTATTCGCCGGCCGAAAAGCCGCTGCGTGTGGGTGTGGGCGCGTGCACGGTGGTGACGGTCATGGCTCGGAGCTCCGCGCCGGACTGGCCTGGGTCGTCAGCCGCGCGAACGCGGCGTTGACGTCGGTCGCACCGGCCTCGGCGATGACCTGCGGGACGGGCCCGCGCGCCAGCACGCGGCCCTGATGCAGCACGACGAGATCGTCGGTCGCCGCGATCTCGTCGAACAGATGCGTCGCCCAGAGCACGCCGATGCCCTGCTCGGCGACGAGCTGACGGACGTGACCGACGATGTCGGCGCGGGCCTTGACGTCGAGGCCGACGGTGGCCTCGTCGAGCAGCAAGAGGCGCGGCCGGTGCAGCAGGGCGCGAGCAATCTCCAGCCGGCGCATCTGGCCGCCGGAGAGGTCGCGCACCTTGCTGCCGGCGCGGTCGGCGAGGCCGATGCGCGCCAGCAGCTCCTCGCTGCGCGCGCGGGCCTCGCGGCGCGAGATGCCGTGCAGCGCGGCGTGGTAGAGCAGGTTCTGCGTCAGCGACAGATCGAGGTCGAGCGTGCGCGGCTGGAACACAACGCCGAGCAGCCGCAGCGCCTCGCCCGGCGTGCGGCCGATGTCATGGCCGAAAATGCCGATCTGGCCCGTCTGCACCGCGAACAGTCGGGTGATGAGCGAGAACAGCGTGCTCTTGCCGGCGCCGTTGAGACCGAGCAGGGCGGTGAAGCTCGCAGGCTGGACGGCGAAGCTGACGTCGTTGAGCGCCTTGCGTGCGCCGTAGGAATGGCTGACGCCGGCGACCGACAGCGCCGGCACCTGGTCGGAGGCCGGCTGCGGGGTGGCGCCTGTGGCGTCGAGAGCGGGTGCGTTCTGCGTCGTCATGGCTGTGCAATCGTGATGCCCCAGGGCAGCTCGCCGACCTGGATGGTCTTGATCACCTTCTGCGCGGCGACGTCGATCACCGAGACATCGTTGGAGACGCCGTTGGTGACCAGAAGATATTTCTCATCCGGCGTGAACTCCATGTGCCAGACGCGCTGGCCGACCAGGAGATATTTCTTCACCTCGTGGGTGGTGCCGTCGACGATGGCGACGCGATTGGCGGGGCCGAGCGCGACGAAGCCGGTCTTGCCGTCCTTGGTCAGGGCGATTCCGACCGGCTGGATCGCCTCGCTGCGCAGGCCGGGCACGGCGAACTTGATCTTGCCGGTGACCTCGCGCTTGGCGGGGTCGATGATCGAGACGGTGCCGCCAATCTCGGCCGAGACCCACAGCTCCGAGCCGTCGCTCTTGAACTCGGCAAAGCGCGGCCGCGCATCGACCAGCACGTTGGCGACGATCTTGCGGGTCGCCGTGTCGATGAAATGCGCCATGTTGGTGGTTTCGGAAGTGCAGATCAGGATCTTGCCGTCCGGGCTGAGCATCATGCCCTCGGGCTCGACGCCGACCTGGACGTCGCCGATGCGGACGCGCTTCTCGAGGTCGAGCACCGTGACCGTGTTGTCGTTCTCGTTGGCGACATAGAGCGTCTTGCCGGCGGCGTCCTGCGCGAACAGCTCGGGATCGGGGCCGGAGGGCAGGGTATCCACCACCTCCATCTTCTTGGCGTCGATCACCTGGATGGTGTCGTCATCGCCGACCGCCACCATCACGAACTTGCCGTCGCGGGTGAACGCGATCCCGCGCGGCCGCTGGCCGACCTTGATGGTCTTGGTCACGGTCCAGGTGTCGGTGTCGATCACGGAGACCGTGTTGCCCTTCTCGTTGGAGACGAAGGCGACGTAGGCGGAGGCGGGGGCGACGGAGGCCAGCGACAGCGCGGCGGCGAGCAGGCCGGCTGCCAGGGCCGGGCGCTTTGGAAGCTGATCGCGCCATTTCCTCCTTCGCCCCTTTGCCCAATGGACTCGATTTGTCGCGGCGCAGACGGTGCGCTCCCTCTCCCCGTTCTTCGCGGGGAGAGGGTTGGGGTGAGGGGCTCTCTCCACGAGCACGGTGCTTGGAGAGTCCCCCTCACCCAGATTGCATCTGCGATGCAATCCGGCCTCTCCCCGCACGCGGGGAGAGACTGGCGCCGTCTGTGTCGGACTAAACACTTTCATCAACATCATCCAATCCGACATCATTGCAGCTTGCACTTGGTTTCAGGGCGGTCGACGCCGAGCGTGTCGAGTTCGGAGACCTGGTGCAGAAAGCCCTCCTGCGGCGAGACCGAGACGATCATGCGGCCGTCGGCCAGAAGGATCGGCTGGCGCAATTGCAGGTTCCAGTCGCGCAGGGAGAGGCGGGTGCCCTTGAAGGCGGCGATGGTGAAGTTCGGGCCCTTGAGGTAGTCGGTCATCGTCTTGGCGTCGCCGGAGTTGGTGCGCGAGGCGGCCTCGCCGACCAAGCGCACGGCCATCCAGGCCTGCATGTCCAAGGCGTCCATGCGGCGCGAGGCGAGCTTCATGAAGCGGTTCTGCAACTGCGTCGCCCCCCACTGGTCCTGCGCCGGATCCCAACTCGTCGGCCGCAGGCCGGCGGAGCCCGCGACGGGGCGCGGATCCCAGGTGCGGTAGGGCAGATAGTTGGCGAACACCTCGCTCTCGTCGGCGGTGACCAGCACGTCATAGGCCGGCGCCTTCTGCGTGAACACCGGCATCTGGCGCTGGATCAAGGTCACGCCGCTGTCGGTGCGGCGCGCGCCGCCGGTGTCCTCGAAGGTCCGCTCCTCGACGATCTTGACGCCGAAGCGGGTGGCGGCGCGGCGCAGCGCGTCGGCGAACAGTCTGTCGTTGTCGTGCGAGCCGGTGACGAGCAGCCAGCGCTTCCACTGCTTCCAGACCAGATATTGCGCCAGGCCGTCGGCGAGCATCGAGCGCGTCGGTGCGACATGGATGACGTTGGCGCGGCAGTCCTGCTCACGCAGGCGGTCGTCGGTGGCGCCGACATTGAGCAGGGTGACGCCGCGGCCCCGCAACGCATCTGCGACCTTCAGCACCGCATCCGCCGGCAGGTCCACGAGGACGAATCCCGTCTTGCCGGCGAGCTCATTGGCGGCCTGCGCGGCGTCCTCGTCATCCTTGACGCGGCGGTCGATCAAAGTGAAGCGCTGGTTGAGGAACTTGCCGGTGGTGTTGTTGTCCTCGATCGCGAGCCTCGCGCCGGCCACGCCATCATCGGCCGCAGGCTGGTCGAGCGGCGACAAGGTCTGCGGCACGCTCGCGCGGCCGAGATAGCCGATCGCGATGTCGACCGGATCCGCCGCGCTGGCGGCGGTTGCGGCGGCGATGAGGCCGATCGCGCCCATCAGAGATCGGGCCAGAACTCCCAGGACCACACGTCCTCCCATTGTTCCCTCGTCCTTGTCCGGCGAGGTTTCGTCTTGCAAGATGAACGAATTGGCCTAGCTTTCAACCCCACTTTTGGCCGCTGTCGCGTCATTTCGGATCACGACCTTGAAACCTGCCGTTCTCCCCGCGTTCCTGATCCTGATGTCTGCGACATCAGTGCATGCCGAGCCGACCAAGGTGGCGGTGTTCGACTTCGAGCTGATCGACACCAGCCTGCAGGGCGAGGTGCAGGGCCCGCGCCAGGACGAGCAGAACAGGCTGGCGCATGCGGCCGAGCAACTGCGCGCGGCGCTGCAGGACTCCGGACGTTTTCGCGTGCTCGACATCGCTCCTGTCAACGATGCGGCGCACCACAGCAATCTGCAGGCTTGCGGCGGCTGCGACGTCAAGCTCGCGGGCGACATCGGCGCCGATCTCGCCATCACCGGGACGGTGCAGAAGGTCTCCAATCTCATCCTCAACATGAACATCTATCTGCGCGACGTTCACACCGGCAAGCCGGTCGCGGCGATGACTGCGGATATGCGCGGCAACACCGACGAATCCTGGACGCGCACCATGGCTTGGCTCGTCCGCAACCGCCTGCTGGCGCCGAACTACGGCGCGCCGCAGGCGCAGTAGCTGACGAGATATGACGGTGCATTCTCGCGGCGAATGACGCCCGAGCTTTGCGTGCCGGTCGCCCCTTGGAAAACAAGAGGCGCAGGGAAGGCCGGGAGCCTGCCGCCCCCATGGCCCGCCTGCGACAAGAAATGCAGGCGGCAGGTACCACAGGTTCGGCTGGGACATCCCGGCCCTCCCTGCGCGGATGGTCTTAACGGTTGCTTCGCGTTCTCCCCGGTGCGCCGGGCTTTCTGGTCACCGTGCGCGACGACGCGCTGTGAGCGCGCCGCCGCGGAGGCATCGGCATCGGGATGCCAGGACCACGCGACTTGGCCGTACGCCGTGACGCGTTCGTCCGCACGCTCTCACGGGGCATGTGATGCCCTGAGCATGCTGCGCGCCGCCGGCGTCCACCGCATCCCACCTCCACGTTCGTGACGACCGCGATACGCCCTCTCGACGAGGCGGGATGGCGCTAGACAATCACGATTTCCGGAAAAACGAAAGTGAAATTTTTGTCGCCGCCGGGCTGGACACTGGGATCGCCTTGTGGCGCCGAGCGAAATCCCCGTCGTCGCGCACGTGGAATCCGGGCACCGGGCACGACAAGATCGCCTCGACGGGCGCGTCATCGCACCCGTCGGGCAAATCACGTCCGCGGCTGATATCAGCGTGCGAGCCGCGCCGCGTGCCAGCGCAGATGATCGGCCATATAGGTCGAGATGAAGTAGTAGCTGTGGTCGTAGCCCTCCTGCTTGCGCAGCAGCAGCGGGATGTGGGCCTTGTCGCAGGCCGCCTTGAGCAGCTCCGGGCGCAACTGCTGCGTCAGGAACTGATCGGCGGTGCCGACATCGACCAGCAGGTCGGAGACGCGCGCGCCGTCCTCGATCAGCGCCACCGCGTCGTGCTTGCGCCACGCCGCCTTGTCGGCGCCGAGATAGCCGCCCAAGGCCTTCTCGCCCCACGGCACCTGCGAGGGCGCGACGATCGGCGAGAACGCGCTGGCCGCGCGGTAGCGGTCCGGGTTGCGCAGCGCCACCGTGAGCGCGCCATGGCCGCCCATCGAGTGGCCCATCACCGACTGGCGGCGCGGATCGACCGGGAAGTTCGCCGCGACCACGCTCGGCAGCTCCTCGGTGATGTAGCTCCACATCCGGTAGTTCTTCGCGAACGGCGCCTCGGTCGCGTCGACATAGAAGCCGGCGCCGAGACCGAAATCATAGGCATTGTTGGGATCGCCCGGCACGCCGTCGCCGCGCGGCGAGGTGTCGGGCGCCACGAAGACCAGGCCGAGCTCGGCGCAGGCGGCACGAAACTCGCCCTTCTCGGTGACGTTGGCGTGGGTGCAGGTCAGGCCGGAGAGATACCAGACGACCGGCAGCTTCGCGCCGTCGGCATGCGGCGGCACGAACACCGAGAACGTCATCTCGGTCTTGGTCTCCTGGCTGGCGTGGCGGTAGACGCCCTGGACGCCGCCATGGGACTTGTTCTGGGAGACGGTCGTGAGGGTCATGGGATCACCTGTTCGGCAATGATGTCGGGCCGCTGGCGCGCGTGCCGCCAACGCGTGTCAGGCTGCGTCGTTCAATCGGGACGAGTCAAGCGACGCCGTTCTCGATCGCCAAACGCACCAACTCGCCGGATGTTCGCACGCCGAGCTTCTGGCGGATGATCGAGGAGGTGTTGGCGACGGTCTTGTAGGACGAGTGGATCAGCCAGGCAATCTCCGACAGGCTCTTGCCGGCGCTGAGCAGGCGAAGGATCTCGAGCTCCCGCGAGGTCAGTTTCGCCAGCGGGCTCTGCGCGACCGCGGCGCCCGCGAAGGCGATGCTGCGCGCGATCGCAGGCGGCAGATAGCTGCCGCCGCGGGCGACCTCGCGGATCGCCTCGGCGAGATCGTTCGGATCGCCGCTCTTCGAGACGTAGCCCTTGGCGCCGATGTCGATGGCGCGCGCGGCGAACACCGGATCGTCGTTCATGCTGAACATGATCAACCGGGCATTGGCATCGTGGGCGAGGATGCGCCGCGCGAGCTCGAAGCCGGAGACGGTCGGCAGGTTGATGTCGACGACGCAGACGTCCGGCCGGCGCGCGATGAAGCTGGCTTCGCCGCTCTCGGCATCGGCGGCTTCGAGCAGCTCGAGGTCCGGATCGGTCGAGAGCAGGGCCCGGCAGCCTGATGCCACAATGGGATGGTCATCGACGATCAGTACGCGCATGGCCTTGGGGTCCCGGACTTCCAACTCGCGTCATTGTTGCGATGCATCATGGATGCATGCTGCGCGATATTGCATGATGTTGCAATTAGATCGCCGGCGGATTTGTCTGTCAATGTGAGTGCGTATGAAACACGGTGGCCGTGAGGCGGAGAGAATGTGGCAGAATTGGTCGTTGCGGACCCGCATCAACGTGCTGCTGGCGCTGCTGCTGACGCTGGGCCTCGCCATCAACATCGGCCGTCTCGTGCTGGAGGCGGCGCCGCGCGTGCTGGCGGAGGACCAGAGCGTCATCCGCCTGACGCGGGCCTTCGTCGAGACCATCATGGACGAGGTCAACGACGCGCCGGATCCGAGCGCGCGCCTCGATCGGATCGTCGGCGATCTCCGACAGCTTCGTCACGTCAGCGTGAGGCGGCAGGGCATGCCGGCGCAGACGCCGCCCTCTCCGGGCGTCGGCCGCGCGGCGCCGGCATGGTTCATCGCACTGGTGCATCCCGACAAGACCTCGGTGAGCATGCCGGTCATCGTCGCGGGGCGGAGCGAAACGCTGGTGATCACGTCGCACCCCGACGACGAGATCGCGGAGATCTGGGACGGCATCGTCACCCAGCTCGTCGTCGGCTCGCTGGTCGGGCTGGCGTTGTTTGCGATCACCATGCTCGTGGTGGGTCGCGCGCTGGCGCCGCTTTCGGATCTGTCGGACGCGATGAGCCAGATCGAGGCCGGCGCCTACGATACCCGCGTCAAGCCGGGCGGCGCGCCCGAGCTCGCGGCGCTCTGCGCCAAGCTCAACCATCTCGCCGGCGCGCTCGGTGAGGCGGTGGAGGAGAAGCGTCGCCTGGCCGAGCGCACGGTGTCGCTGCAGGACCACGAGCGCAAGGAGATCGCGCGCGAGCTGCACGACGAGTTCGGGCCGCATCTGTTCGCGCTGCGCGCCCATGCCAGCGCGCTGATGCGCTTGCCGGACGCTGCGACGCTCGACGTCGCGGCGATGCGCCGGCACGGCCAGGCGATCCTCGACCAGGTCAACGCCGTGCAGCAGTTCAACCGCCGCATCCTCGAGCGGCTGCGGCCCGTCGGTCTCGCCGAGCTGGGCCTGCGCGAAGCGCTCGGCGCATTGGTGCGGCTGTGGCGGGAGTCGCGGCCCGAGGTCGCGATCGAGACCAAGTTCACCGAAACGGTCGCGCGCAGCAATGAGACGGCGGAGCTGACGATCTACCGGGTGGTGCAGGAAGCGCTGACCAACGTGTTCCGCCACGCCGAGGCCACCACGGTCGACGTCACCATCGAGCCGCTGCAGCAGACCACGGCCGGTCATCGCCGCAGCTACACGCGGGTGCGCGTCCGCGACGACGGCCGCGGGTTCAGCCCGGAGCACAAGCTCGGATTCGGCCTCACCGGCATGCGCGAGCGGCTGCTGGCGCTCGGCGGCACGCTGACGGTGGCTTCTACCGGCACGGGCGTCACGATCGAGGCCATGGTGCCGGCGGACGCAGCGTGAGCCGTGGGCTAGGAACCAACGAACGGACGGCGCATTCAACGAGCTACTTGCGATGGGCGTGAGCCGCAATCCGGAGCACGCGCCGGCAGCTCGCGGTGATCGGATGTCCAGAACCTTGCCTGTGCTGAGCGGCGCAGCCTTGCTGGCCGCGCTGTCGTTCCACAATGCCGTCGCGCGTGACGACGGCCGCTACGCCAACTCGCCGCTCAAGGGCTGGTTCGACAGCCTCAGAAGCGGTCGCGGCCCGTGCTGTTCGGACGCCGACGGCTTCGCGGTGTCCGATCCGGATTGGGACCTCGAAGGCACGCATTACCGGGTGCGGCTCGACGGTCAATGGATCGTCGTGCCGGACGATGCCGTCATCACGGAGCCCAACCGTGCCGGGCGCACCATGGTGTGGCCGATCAAGGGATCGCTCGGCACTTCCATCCGCTGCTTCATGCCGGGCAATCTGAGCTGAAGAGGCGGTGCGCCGCGTTCTCTCGCCGCGCCGCTGCGGCGGATCGCCCGTGCGCGCCGTGCCTTGGAACTTCGTCTCGTTCGGATGATTGCCACGCAAGGTCACGCCGCCGACGCAGCCTCATGCGAGGGAGAACCATGGACCGGACCAGCGACACTGAACTTCAGGAGAGGATTCGCAGGCGCGCTCACCAGCTCTGGGAGCAGGCCGGCCGGCCTGACGGCCGCGAGGATGAGTTCTGGTATCAGGCCGAGCGTGAGATCGGCGAGATGAGCGAGCTTCACGACGAGGCGACGGCGCCGCCGCCGACGATCCTGCCGGGGTGAGTGCGAGCAGAAAAAAGGACGAACTGATGAGCAAGGAAACGCCGAAGGACGATCCGCGCCAGGAAAGCGACTGGGGCTCGATGAAGCAGACCGACAAGCCCTGGGCCGAGAAGCCCGAGAAGGAGCAGCGCTCGGAAGCGGCGAAGGACCTCGAGAAGTGGGGCGAGAGCAAAACGCATTGAGGTGGGCGGAGGTGGCCGCTCTCGCGCGATCGATGAACTCCGGCAGTGTCGAGGAAGGCCTCGTTCAACCCGGCCGTCGTTGCGAGCCGCAGCGCTGCCTCTCTCTGCCCTTCAAGGGAAGGAGGGAGGGGCCGGCCGCAGCCGGGACCATGGTCCGTATCGCCTCAGCAAGGATGAGATGAACAACGCCGAGATGAAGGCGTCTCTCCGTTGACGGGGACCCGTGCCGTCACGCGGTGTGACCCGGATCGACATCATCCGGCGTCTTCTTGTCGCGCTGCGGCGTCATCTTCGCCGGATCCTTCGCGCCCGGCACGCCGCGCGGGCCGAGCTGATCGCGCTGGATGTCGTCCTCCGAGCGGTCGGGCTCGCGTCCGTTGATGGGGAGGTCTTTTGCCATCGCCTGATCCTCTCGCTGTTCGCATCAGGGCAATGCGCGCGGTGTGCTCACGTTCCGCGCGATCCGCGCGCCGCGGCGGCAGGAACGCCGCCCCGGCGGACGACGGTCGCCGTCACCGGCGGCAAGCCGTTCATCTGAGGACCAGTGCACGTCGTCTGCTGTCGCATTTGTCCGATATCCGACAAGTCCGTGCGTCGGCACGTCATACGCATGCCGGTGCTACGCGGCGGACATCATCGCGCACGGCGCGGGCTCGGCCTGCACCGGCCACACCGCCGCAGCGGCCGTATCACCCTGCCGCTCGTCGAGGATCCGCTTCACCGAGCGCGAGCAGAGGCCGCATTGGACCGTGCAGCCGAGACAATCATACACTTGCGCCGGCGAGCCGAAGACGATGTCGGCCGCCGTGACGATGTCGCGAATGGCCGTGTCGCTGATGACGTTGCAGGAACAGATGATCATGGCTGTTGCTCGCTCCTGCAAACGATAAGCAACCGGGATGCCAAGGTCGGCGCGCACGGCGCGGGCTAGTCAGAATCGTTCGAAGCGACCTGATGCGCGGGCACGCTCGTGCTCGTCCCGATGCGGTTCGCGGCGTGCAGCCGTATTGCGGCCAACGTCGCCTGGGCGAGCGCCTGTCCCTGCGCATCGATCCCGGTCCACTGCGCATGACGGCCGCGTGGATCGACCTCGGCGAGCGCGATGCCGGCCGGCACGTCGCTGCCGTCGCGGACGATGCCGCGCAGGATGCCGTCATAGGGCGCCGTGACCGGTGCGCCGGAGAGATGGCCGATCACGAAGCCCTTGTAGATGCGCGTGCCGATCTCGATCGGGGTATGCCATCGGCCCTCATGCGGCGAATGCACCAGGCGCTCGACACCGACGAGCGCGCCGACGTCATCCGTTGCCAGCGTCCAGCCCTCGCGCACGATCTGGCCGAGCCGGCCCGGCCGAGTCTCGATTACGATATCGCAATTGGCTGATGGCGAGAAGCCCGGACCGATGCCGATCGAGAGCCGCGTCATGCCGCGCAAATTCGGGGTCACCGCGCGCCGCTGCATCCGCGCGTCGATCAGGACGTCGATGGTACGGACCGGCAGGAGATCGAGCAACCCGAGTGGAGTGACAAGGACGTGCCGGGGATTGCCGAGCGCCTTGAACACCTCCATCGTGCTCTCGATGCGCTCGCCCGTCACGTTCTCGATGCGGACCGTGTCGCCGAACAGGGCGTCGTGAAACGCCATCTTACGGCGCATGACCGGCGGATTGGGATCATGCGACAGCACCACGCAGAAGCCCGCACGATGCAGATGCACGCCGATCGCCGACGCGACATCGTTGGTCCCGAGGACCACGGCGAAGCGCACTGCATTCGTCCCCATGTCCTGGTCCATACGGTGTTGGCGTCTCGTGGCTGTCGGTCGTGCGACTGACAAGCGGTCTTCCAGTTCGAATGATCAGATCCGTCGAGCAAGAGTTGGACCATCAGGCATCGTTCTGAAAACGATCGCTCTGTGAAGGTCCTGCAAAGGACGCGGCACAAAAGCCGACGCTGGATGTGTCCAGAACCCGCCAATCTGTCGCGAACCCGACAGGAAAAGCTGCTTTGCCCGCCGTTTTCGCTGGCCCGGAATCTGCACAACCGGCGCATGGCGATACCCCTGGTATTTCCGATCGTTACGGAGCCTGCGCCCAGATCACGTCTGCGGCAAAGGCAGCAGCCGAAGCTTGGCAGCCGGCGTCCTGGTGGCGTTGCGGCGCAGGATCAGGACGGATGAGGTGAGCCTCGATCTCGACCAGGACGTCCGCGATCCCGCCATGGAGGCGGCTCAGACCATCACGGCGTGCCCGTTCCATCGAGACGTGGCGGCCGCCGAGCGGCCCGCGCGCGCCGAGCAGAAAACGCTCGTGCTGACCGGCGGCTCGCGCGGCATCGGTCATGCGACCGCAAAGCTGTTCTCCGACGCCGGCTGGCGCATCATCACCTGCTCGCGCCAGCCGTTCGACGGCGGCCGCTGTCCGTGGGACGCCGGTCCCGACAATCACGTCCAGGTCGATCTCAGCGATCGCAAGGCGATCCCGCGTGCGATTGCCGACATCAAGCAGCGGCTCGACGGCGCGCCGCTGCATGCCCTGATCAACAATGCGGCGATCTCGCCGAAGGCCGAGGACGGTGGCCGGCTGGATTCGCTCGCGACCTCGGTCGAGACCTGGATGACCGTCTTTCACGTCAACTTTCTCGGACCGATCCTGCTCGCGCGCGGGCTGTTCGAGGAGCTGAAGCGCGGGCAGGGCGCGGTCGTCAACGTGACGTCGATCGTCGGCACCCGCGTCCATCCGTTTGCGGGCACCGCCTATGCGACCTCGAAGGCGGCGCTCGCCTGCCTGACCCGCGAGATGGCGCACGATTTCGCGCCGCATGGCATCCGCGTCAACGCCATCGCCCCAGGCGAGATCAAGACCGAAATGGTGTCGCCGGAGACCGAGGCGCGGTTCTCGCCGCTGATTCCGATGCGCCGGATCGGCGCGCCGGAAGAGGTCGCCAAGGTGCTGTTCTTCCTGTGCTCGGATGCGGCGAGCTACGTGACCGGCGAGGAGATTCAGATCAATGGGGGGCAGCACCTCTAGGTTGATCACCGCCGCGCGCGGCCGACACGCGGATGTGAACGCGTCATGCCGTGGCTGGCCGCAAGGAGACGAGCGGCGGGCCGCAAGTGGAAAGTTGGTGTTCAGGTGTCGTCCGTTGCGATCCGGTCGCAAACAGGCCGGCGGATGCGCAGCTATCAGGTGTCGAGTAGACAACGCGAAATCGTCAGGCGCACCGTTTTGCCGCCCGTGCGGACGTGCAATGCACGCATCGCGACGGGTGTAAACTAATTTGTTAACATCATGAAAGCCTGCAGCTTTTCTGGCCTGTCCGTTGCACACTACTTCTGCGGCAATGCAGCAAAGTTAGGCACGACAATCATCTGCAGTTAAGGGAGGATGTTAGAACACCTACAATCACGGGCGGCTTTACCAAGGCGTTCGTGACGATCAGAGAAGCGACCATGGTCCAAACGGAAACACGTCAGGTCGAAGCTCAGGACGTCAGGTCCAACGCCGCGCCGATCCCGCTCAGCGAGATCGCGCTGACCGGAATTTTCGAGATCTCGAAAATCCTCGCCGCGCCGACGCGGCTGGAGATCACCCTCGCCAACGTCGTCAACCTGCTGCAGTCCTTCATGCAGATGCGCCACGGCGTGGTGTCGCTGCTCGCCGATGACGGCATTCCCGATCTCGCAGTCGGGGCCGGGTGGAGCGAAGGCAGCGATCAGCGTTATCGCGAACGTCTGCCGCAGAAGGCGATCGACCAGATCGTCGCCACCGCCGTGCCGCTGATCGCGGAGAACGTCGCCGATCATCCCGCCTTCAGCGCCGCCGACGCGATCACGCTCGGCGCCTGCGCCGACACCCGCGTCTCCTTCCTCGGCGTTCCCATCCGCATCGACCAGCGCGTCGTCGGCACGCTGACGATCGACCGTGTCTGGGACGGCCGCGCCGTGTTCCGGCTCGATTCCGACGTCCGCTTTCTGACCATGGTCGCCAACCTGATCGGCCAGACCATCAAGCTTCATCGGGTCGTCGCGCGGGACCGCGAGCGGCTGATGGCGGAAAGCCACCGGCTGCAGAAGGAGCTGTCGGAGCTGAAGCCGGCGCCGAAGGATCGCAAGAAGGTGCTGGTCGACGGCATCGTCGGCGACAGCCCGGCGCTGCGCGCACTGTTGGAAAAGATCAACGTCGTCGCCAAGTCGAATGCGCCGGTGCTGTTGCGGGGCGAATCCGGCACCGGCAAGGAGCTGGTGGCGAAGGCGATCCATGAACTGTCCAATCGCGCGAAGCGGCCGTTCATCAAGATCAACTGCGCCGCATTGCCGGAGACGGTGCTGGAGTCGGAGCTGTTCGGCCACGAGAAGGGCGCCTTCACCGGTGCGATCAACGCGCGCAAAGGCCGCTTCGAGCTGGCCGACAAGGGCACCTTGTTCCTCGACGAGATCGGCGAGATCTCGCCGGCGTTCCAGGCCAAGCTCTTGCGGGTGTTGCAGGAGCAGGAGTTCGAGCGCGTCGGCGGCAACCAGACCATCAAGGTCGATGTCCGCATCGTCACCGCCACCAACCGCAACCTCGAGGAGGCGGTGTCGCGCAACGAGTTCCGCGCCGACCTCTACTACCGGATCAGCGTGGTGCCCATCAAACTGCCGCCGCTGCGCGAGCGTCGCAGCGACATTCCGCAGCTGGCGCGCGAGTTCCTGCGCCGCTTCAATTGCGAGAACGAGCGCGATCTGACGTTCGACGTCAGCGCGATCGAGGTGCTGATGCATTGCGGCTTCCCCGGCAACGTGCGCGAGCTGGAGAACTGCGTGCAACGGACCGCGACCATGGCGACGGGCTCGGCGATCGGTATGGACGACTTCGCCTGCAGCCGCAACGAGTGCATGTCGGCGATCCTGTGGAAGGGCAACACGGTGACCCCGCCGCCGCCGCGCGGCCAGCCGATCGTGCCGCTGCCGATCCTGCCGCGGACCTCGGCGCCGGTCGAGGCTCCCGTCGAGTTGCCGGCGATCGATGCCGATGACGGCGAGTATTCCGATAGTTCGGAGGGCGGCGCCGTGCCGGAGCGCGACCGAATCGTGCAGGCGATGGAGCGGTCCGGCTGGGTCCAGGCCAAGGCCGCCCGCCTGCTCGGCCTCACGCCGCGTCAGATCGGTTACGCGCTGAAGAAGCACAACATCGAGGTCAAGCGGTTCTGAGCGGTGGCGGCTTGATGGGATCGAAGGGCGCGCGGTAGCGCGCCCTTCTTCGTTTGGACTTTGACGCTCCGGCGTTGCCCCAATCTCCTCCGTCATTCCGGGGCGACGCACGCGCGAAGCGCGACGAGCCGGAATCCATTTCGCCGCGCGATCTGCCGCACGGTGGATTCCGGGCTCGTGCTGCGCACGCCCCGGAATGACGGAGGAGCGACCTGGGTCACGACCGGCGTTCGCGCGCGAGGTGACATCGGACAATTGCGCAGTGAGACCTCGACTCCGACGACACGCTGCTCCCGCCCTGTCGCACTTGCGACATGCTGTCGGGAGAGCGACAGCTCGCCGCGACCTGCGACGTTTAGAATCCTCCTTAGAAATCAACCAAATGCGCTCTGGCACGGCGCTTGAAAGATATCGCGCGAATGACATCGCTCGATGTCGCAAGGATCGCGGGGAGCTGCACATGGCCTACAAGATCATCGCCTCACAATGCACGGTCTGCGGGGCCTGCGAGTTCGAGTGCCCGAATGCGGCCATTCGGCTCAAGAACGACATGTATATCATCGATCCGAAGAAGTGCACGGAGTGCGAGGGCCACTTCGATGCGCCGCAATGCGCCGCCGTCTGTCCGGTGCCGGACACCTGCGTCCCCGCCTGACGCGGGCCGCGGCGGAAACATTGCAAGCGGAGTGAGAGATGGCAGCGGTTCAGGAGACCATTGATCGGGTCAAGGGCATCGACGTCGATCAATATCGCTACGGGTTCGAGACCGTCATCGAATCCGAGAAGGCTCCGAAGGGGCTGTCGGAAGACACCATCCGCTTCATCTCGGCCAAGAAGAACGAGCCGGCCTGGATGCTGGAATGGCGGCTGGAGGCGTATCGCCGCTGGCTGACCATGACGGAGCCGAGCTGGGCGCGCGTCGGATACCCGAAGATCGACTATCAGGATCTCTATTACTACGCGGCGCCGAAGCCGAAGAAGAAGGTGGCCTCGCTCGACGAGATCGACCCGGAGATCCTCAAGACCTACGAGAAGCTCGGCATTCCCCTGCGCGAGGTCGAGATCCTCGAAGGCGTCGAGCGCCCGGCTGGAGGCGCGGAAGCCGACGCCGATGGCGAGGCGGCCACGCCGCGCAGCAAGATCGCGGTCGATGCCGTGTTCGATTCGGTCTCGGTGGCGACGACCTTCAAGGAGGAGCTGAAGAAGGCCGGCGTGATCTTCATGCCAATCTCCGAGGCGCTGCGCGAGCATCCGGACCTGGTGCAGAAATATCTCGGAACGGTCGTGCCGACGACCGACAATTATTTCGCGACGCTCAACTCGGCGGTGTTCTCCGACGGTTCGTTCGTCTACATCCCGCCGGGCGTGCGCTGCCCGATGGAGCTGTCCACGTATTTCCGCATCAACGAGCGCAACACCGGCCAGTTCGAGCGCACGCTGATCATCGCCGACAAGGGTGCCTACGTCTCCTATCTCGAGGGCTGCACGGCACCCCAGCGCGACGAGAACCAGCTGCACGCCGCCGTGGTCGAGCTGGTCGCGCTGGATGATGCCGAGATCAAGTACTCGACGGTGCAGAACTGGTACCCTGGCAATTCGGAGGGCGTCGGCGGCATCTATAATTTCGTCACCAAGCGCGGCGACTGCCGCGGCACCAATTCCAAGATCTCCTGGACCCAGGTCGAGACCGGATCGGCGATCACGTGGAAATATCCGAGCTGCATCCTGCGCGGCGACAATTCCAGCGGCGAGTTCTACTCGATCGCGATCTCCAACGGCTTCCAGCAGGTCGACTCGGGGACCAAGATGATCCATCTCGGCAAGAACACGTCGAGCCGGATCATCTCCAAGGGCATCGCCGCCGGAAAGTCGCAGAACACCTATCGCGGCCTCGTCAGCGCCCATCGCAAGGCCTCTGGCGCCCGCAACTTCACCGCCTGCGATTCGCTGCTGATCGGCGACAAATGCGGCGCGCACACCGTACCCTACATCGAGGCCAAGAACTCGTCGGCGGTGTTCGAGCACGAGGCGACGACGTCCAAGATCTCTGAGGACGTGCTGTTCTACTGCATCCAGCGCGGTCTGTCGCAGGAAGAGGCGGTTGGGCTCGTCGTCAACGGCTTCGTCAAGGACGTGCTGCAGCAGCTGCCGATGGAGTTCGCGGTCGAGGCGCAGAAGCTGATCTCGATCTCGCTGGAAGGTTCGGTTGGATGACGGCGTCGCGCGGCGACAACATCACAAGGAGTGTTCGATGACGGCCTTGCTCGAAATCAAGGGGCTCCATGCCGAGATCGCCGGCGGACGGAAGATCATCCAGGGCCTGGACCTGACCGTGAACAAGGGCGAGATCCACGCCATCATGGGGCCGAACGGTGCCGGCAAGTCGACGCTGTCCTACGTGCTCGCCGGCAAGCCCGGCTACGAGGTCACCGCCGGTGAGGTCTATCTCAACGGCGAGGACCTCTTGGCAATGGAGGCCGATGAGCGCGCCGCCAAGGGCGTGTTCCTGGCGTTCCAATATCCGCTGGAGATCCCGGGTGTCGCGACCTTGACGTTCCTGCGGGCCGCCTTCAACGCCCAGCGCAAGGCGCGCGGCGAAGAGGAGCTGTCGTCGCCGGATCTTATCAAGCGCGTGCGCGAGATCGCCAAGACGCTCAACATCGACGCCGACATGCTGAAGCGGCCGCTCAATGTCGGCTTCTCCGGCGGCGAGAAGAAGCGCAACGAGACCCTGCAGATGGCGCTGCTGCAGCCCTCGCTCTGCGTGCTCGACGAGACTGACTCCGGTCTCGACATCGACGCGCTGAAGGTCGTCGCCAGCGGCGTCAATGCGCTGCGCTCGGCCGAGCGGGGCATGATCGTCATCACCCACTATCAGCGGCTGCTCGACTACATCGTGCCCGACATCGTTCACGTCTTCGCGGCGGGCCGCATCGTCCGCACCGGGACCGCGGACCTCGCGCGCGAGCTCGAGGCGACCGGTTACGCCCAGTATCAGAGCGAAGCGGCGTAGGGCGGAGCACGAGCATGGGCGTCGCGATCCGCAAGACCAAGGCCGAGCTCGGGCTGGCCGATCTGTACCAGGGCGCCCGCCGTTATCTGCCGGGCGGCGAGGAGATCACGGCGGTGCGCGCCGCCGCTTTTGACCGCTTCAACGCGGTCGGCCTGCCGCATCGGCGCGTCGAGGCCTGGCGCTACACCGATCTGCGCACGCAGATGAAGGAGGCCAAGCGGCTGGCCTCACTGCCCGATGACGCCGCCAAGACCAAGGCGCGCGAGGCGAGCGACCTGTTCGCGGGCACCGGCTTCCGCAAGCTGATGATCGTTGACGGTGCCTTCGTGCCCGAGTTGTCCGACCTCGCCGATCTCGAGCCCGGCCTCACCATCCAGCCGATGGCCGACGCGCTCGCGGCCGACAAGCCGCTGCTGTCGCAGCGGCTCGGTCCGGTCGTGCCGGACGACGATCCGGCGCTGGCGCTCAACACCGCGCTGGCTGCCAATGGCGTCGTGATCCTGGTGGCGCCGGGCACAGCGCTGAGCCGGCCAATCCACGTCGCGTTCGTCACGACGAACTGGGTCGCAACCTCGATGTACACGCGGTCGCTGGTCAATATCGGAACTGGGGCCAGCGCCACCATCGTCGAGTCGCATCAGGGGCCCGACGGCAGCGAATATCAGGTCAACACCGCGATGCAGCTCGTCGTCGGCGACGAGGCGCGGATCGACCATATCAAGGTGACCCGGGAGGGCAACAGCGCGCTGCACATCTCCTCGCTGCTCGCCAATATCGGCGCGCGCGCGACCTTCAATCAGCTCGGCTTCGTCACCGGTGGCAGCCTGGTGCGCAGCCAGCTGTTCGTGCACATCGCGGGCGAGGGCACCGTAGCCGACATCCGCGGCGGATCGCTGCTGTCCGGCGCCCAGCATGCCGACACGACCTTGGCGATCGAGCATGCCGCCGAGAACTGCCAGAGCCGCGAGACCTTCAAGGCTGTCGTCGGCGACACCGCGCGCGCGGTGTTCCAGGGCAAGATCACGGTCAGCCCCGGCGCGCAGAAGACCGACGCCAAGATGATGTCACGGGCGCTGCTGTTGTCCGACGAGGCCGAAGCCGACAGCAAGCCGGAGCTCGAAATCTTCGCCGACGATGTGCAATGCGGCCACGGCACCACGACCGGCGCGATCGATGACGAGCTGCTGTTCTATCTGATGGCGCGCGGCATTCCGCCGAAGGAAGCCAAGGCGCTGCTGATCCAGGCCTTCGTCGGCGAGATCATCGAGGGCGCTGCCAATGAGAGCGTGCGGGCGGCGCTGACGGAGGCGATGCTGGGCTGGCTCGGACAACGGGAGTAGGTGATGCATGCAGCGGTGCAGGGAAGCGGCTACGACGTTGGCCGCATCCGCGCGGATTTCCCGATCCTCGGCATGCAGGTCCACGGCAAGCCGCTGGTCTATCTCGACAACGCCGCGTCAGCGCAGAAGCCGCAGGCGGTGCTCGACCGGATGAACCAAGTCTACACGTCCGAATACGCCAACGTGCATCGCGGCCTGCATTATCTCGCGAACGCCGCCACCGAGGCCTACGAGGGCGCCCGCGCCAAGGTCGCGACGTTCCTCAATGCCGAAAGTCCGGAGCAGATCATCTTCACGCGCGGCGCCACCGAGGCGGTCAATCTGGTGGCGCAGACCTTCGGGCGCGAGCGGATCGGGCCGGGCGACGAGATCGTGCTGTCGATCATGGAGCACCACGCCAACATCATCCCCTGGCATTTCCTCCGGGAGCGGCAGGGCGCCGTGATCAAATGGGCTCCCGTCGACGGCGACGGCAACTTCCTGCTCGACGAGTTCGAGAAGCTGCTGACGCCGCGCACCAGGATGGTGGCGATGACGCAGATGTCGAACGTGCTCGGCACCGTCGTCCCGGTCAAGGAGGTCATCCGCATCGCGCATGCGCGCGGCATTCCCGTGCTGGTCGACGGTTCGCAGGCGGCCGTGCACATGGAGGTCGATGTCCGCGATCTCGACGCGGATTTCTACTGCATCACCGGCCACAAGATCTATGGCCCCACCGGCATCGGCGCGCTCTATGGCAAGCGCGAGCTGCTGGCGGCGATGCCGCCGTTCAACGGCGGCGGCGAGATGATCCGCGAGGTCTCGCGGGACTGGGTCACCTATGGCGATCCGCCGCACCGCTTCGAGGCGGGCACGCCGCCGATCGTGGAGGCCGCCGGGCTGGGCGCCGCGATCGACTACGTTGCCTCGATCGGCAAGCAGCGCATCGCGGCGCATGAGCATGATCTCGTCACCTACGCCACCGAGCAGCTGCGCGAAATCAACTCGCTGCGCATCATCGGCAACGCCGCCGACAAGGGCGCGATCGTCTCGTTCGAGATGCAGGGCGCCCACGCCCACGACTTCGCCACCGTCATCGACCGCTCCGGCGTCGCGGTCCGCGCTGGCACCCATTGCGCCATGCCGCTGCTGGAGCGTTTTGGCGTCACCGCAACCTGCCGCGCGTCGTTCGCGATGTACAACACGCGCGACGAGGTGGATGTGCTGGTCCGTGCGCTGAAGAAGGCACAGGAGTTTTTCTCTTAAGAGCACTCGCTCTGTCCTGGCAGAGTTCCTACTGACTCGCATCTGGCGAGTTGGAATCGAGCATTCGCCAAGCTGGCGGTGCGCTCCCTCGCCCCGCTTGCGGGGAGAGGGTTGGGGTGAGGGGGACTCTCCACACGCACCAGACTCGCGGAGAGTCCCCCTCACCCGGATTGCATCTTCGATGCAATCCGGCCTCTCCCCGCACGCGGGGAGAGGCGAAGACTGAATGTGCCGCGCTATAGCGGCTTCATCAAAGCAACAAATCAAAACCTACGCCGCCGCAGCCATCGCCGCCTGCGCATCGGCCTTGATGCGGCTGACCATCGAGCGGAAGCCGTTGGAGCGCTGGGGCGTGAGATGCTCGCGCAGGCCCAGCTTCTCGAACAGGGCGATCGGATCGGCGGCGAGAACGTCCGGCGCGGTGCGGCCGGAGACCATCGCCAGGAGGATCGCGACCAGGCCACGCACGATGTGCGCGTCGCTGTCGCCGACGAAGTGCAGCACGGGCGCGGCGGCGTCGTGCCGCACGGCGGTGGCGAGCCAGACCTGGCTGGTGCAGCCCTGCACCTTGTTGCCATCATTGCGGTCGGCGTCAGGCAGCGGCGGCAGGCCGCGGCCGAGCTCGATCACGTAGCGGTAGCGGTCGTCCCAGTCGTCGAGCAGCGCGAAATTCTCGACGATGTCCTCGATGTCCGGTATCCCCGGCGTCGCAGTCTGGGTCATCCTCAACATCATCCTCTCCTCGTCATCGGCCGATCTCCGTAGATGCGGGGCCAGCTATGCCGTCATGTCAGGCTCGCTGCCGCGCCGCGCCAGCACGGAATCGACCGCGTGCGTGACCCCGTCGAAGGTGATTGGCTTGGCGATGATGGCTTCCGCGCCCTGCCGCAGGCCGGCCAGCGCGAGCGGCGACCGGGGCGATCCCGCGACCACGATGATGCCGGCCTGATGCATCTTCCGGGCGAGCATGCCGACCGTCTCGGCGCCGTCGTCCTCCAGGATGCTCATCCCGATGAGGACGGCGTCGGGCGAGGTCCGTGCCGCCTTGGTCAAAGCGTCGGCGGTCTCCGCGAAGGTGAAGGTCTCGTGACGCTCACTGAGAATGTAGCCGAGCGCCGAGCGGATCACCTGATCGGCTTCAATGACAAAGACGCGCGCCTTGCTCGCCATCAAAAGTACTCCTGCTGGCCCGTTCGAAAGCGGGTTTGATCTGCATCAAGCAAACTCCGTACCGCCGCTCCTGACCGGCCCCCCGCGAGCGCTCCGCGGTGTTCTCTACGGAAGCGCCGCTCGGAGCCGCGGCGGCATGTGTCGTTTCGGACAGCACGGCGCGGGAGCGTCGGGTGGAAACCCCCGATGTCGGATTTGCAACAAGTCCATCCTAGCGCCGAGCTTGGCCGCATCTCTTTCAAAACATGGCCTTTTTAACGATTCCAAAGCTCTGGCACAGCCGTTGCAAAACTGGGCTCAGGCAATGGTTGAGGGCTGAGTGCACGCCGACGCTTCGGACGAGCGATGCTCTCCTTCCCAATAACCCGTCTGCCGGTTCTGGAGAGAGGACGCGGTCTCGCGATGCAAGGCGCATGCGGGACATTGGCAATCGGTTGATGGAGAGCAGAATGTCATCACTTCGACAAATCGCATTCTACGGCAAGGGCGGCATCGGCAAATCGACGACGTCGCAGAACACGCTCGCGGCGCTCGCCGAGATGGGTCATCGGATCCT